>NZ_JBVHFK010000013.1:0-355889 GCF_055562375.1 Actinoplanes sp. NPDC019969
TCGGCGGTGTGGTTGTAGACCACGTCCAGGATCACCTCGATCCCGGCCTGATGCAGGGCCTTCACCATGGCCTTGAACTCCTGCACCTGCCCGCCCCGGCAGCCGAACGAGGAGTACCCGTTGTGCGGGGCGAAGAAGCCGATCGTGTTGTAGCCCCAGTAGTTCGCCGTGTCGTTGTCGTGGACGAACTGGTGCACCGGCATCAACTCGACAGCGGTCACCCCGAGGCTCTTGAGGTACCTGATCATCACCGGGTGGGCCAGGCCGGAGTAGGTGCCGCGGACGTCCTCGGGAATGTCCGGGTGCTGGATGGTCATGCCCTTGACGTGGGCCTCGTACACGACGGTCTGATGGAAGGGGATCCTCAGCGGCCGGTCGTTGCCCCAGTCGAAGTACGGGTTGACCACGACCGAGCGCGGTGTGAACGGCGCCGAGTCGTCGCCGTTGAACGACTCCGGGTCGCCGAGTTGGTACGAGAACAGCGGCTGCTCCCACCGGTAGTCGCCGTCGATCGCCTTCGCGTACGGGTCCAGCAGCAGCTTCGCCGGATTGCACCGCAACCCCCGCGCCGGGTCGTACGGGCCGTGCACCCGATAGCCGTACCGCTGCCCCGGAACCACCCGCGGCAGATAGCCGTGCCAGACCAGCGCCTCCCGTTCCGGCAGGTCCACGCACGTCTCCGTGCCGTCGTCGCCGAACAGGCACAACTCCACCCGCTCGGCGACCTCGGAGTAGAGCGCGAAATTCGTGCCACCACCGTCGAACGTCGCCCCCAGCGGATAGGGCGAACCAGGCCAGACCAGCATCGTCACGTGACTCCTTCGTTGCGGACGACGCTGGCTACCCCCTTCGAGGCCGATCAAGCCTCCCCATCGGGTGAACGGCGCAGGGTCGCCCAGACGACCTTGCCGCCGTACGCCGGGAGGAACCCCCAACGGTACGCTGCCGCGTTCACCAGCAGCAGGCCCCGCGGCGCCGCCGGGTCGGGGGAGGCGTCAGACGGCAGAACCGGGGCCTCCGTGCTGCCGTCACGGACAGCGACGATCAGGTAGCGGCGGCCCAGGGTCACCTGGAGGTCGATCATGGTCTGGGCGTGCACGACAGCGTTGGTGACCAGCTCGCCCGCGATCAGCGCCGCCGGGCCGATCAGATCCGGCAGATCCCAGCGGATGCACGCCTCGGTGGCCAGATCCCGGGCGTGCCGGGCCGCCCCGGACGCCGGCAGCAGGGTGTCCCGGACCGAAGGGCTGCGGCGGTGGGGCGGGGCGGCCAGCGCCTCGTCCACCGACGCGTGCACGGTGAGCCCGCCGTAGCTCCGGCCGACCAGGCCGTCCAACTCGGGGCCGGGCGCCGCCAGCAGCAGCGGAATGCCCGGCCACAGTGCCGCCTGCCGGGACGCGGCCAGCAGCACCGTGACCGCCGCGGGCCGGGCGGCGGTGATGCCGGACAGGTCGACGACCACCGCGTCCGGCTGCTCGACCAGGCATTTGAGCAGCGCCGCCCGCACGGTGGGCGCCGACGCCACGGTCAGCTCACCCTGGACCCGGACCAGGAGGGAGGTGCCTACCGGCTCGATGTCGCACTGGAACTCCACCACCCTCCGATTGTTACTCGCCGTATCCGTTGTGGCGAGTCGTCGGCGTCACCCGCTGCCGCAACAGCGGCACGGCTCCGATCAGCGCGACGGCGACACCGAGCAGAGCGGTACGGGCGGTCAGCGGGGCGTGCACGAGCAGCGCCACCAGCCAGGCGGCCAGGATGGCCGTACGGAGGATGTGCTCTGTTCTCATGCCGGCCGATTGCCCGCACCCGATGGCCTGCCCGGGCCCGCCCGGTCCTCCCGGGGTCACCGCCCGTACCGCGGCAGGACCGTCTCCATCGCCAGCCCGGCCGGGAACAGCCGCCGGGCCCGCACCGTGCCGCCGAGGTCGGCGAGCCGCTGCCGGACCACCCACAGGCCGAGACCGTTCTCGCCGGGCGGGGGAGTGCGGCGGCGCAGCGCGGTCCGCAGGTCCGGAGTGGGGCCGCCCCGGTCGACGACGGTGATCCGCAGCCGGCGGGCGCGGATCCGCGAGTGGAGCCGGACCGGCCCGGACGCGTGCCGGACGGCGTTGCTGACCAGGTTGATCAGGATCTGCCGGGTGTGCCCGGGGTGCACCGGCCAGCGCAGCGCGTCCGGGCCGGCGGTGATCTCCAGGGTTCCGGGCGGCGCGGTCGCCGCGACGGCAGGCAGGACCGCGCCGAGCGGGGTGGCCTCGACCGGCGGGCCCGGCTCGCCCCGGACCGTCGCCGCGACCTGGGCCAGCACCGCCTCGGCGTGGACGGCGTGCTCGGTGGCCAGCCGGGTGAGCTCACTACGGCGCGGCTCCGGCGGCTGATGCTCCAGCGCCCGCAGCAGCCCGGCCAGCGTCGCCATCGGCGGGCGCAGCTCATGACAGACGGTACGGACCAGCAGATCCGTATCGTGCGGGGCGCGGCGCCGATTCACGCGCATGACTCGCTCCGGGCGGGGAATCGGGGCGCCATGAGCGCCGGGATCCGCATTGTCGTCATCGACGATCACCATCTCTTCGTACGAGGGCTGCAACTGTTGCTGCCCGAGGTCAGCGGGGGCCGGGCCACCGTGGTCGCCGCGACCGGTGACGCGGCGTACGCGGCAGGTGTGGTCCGCCACGCGGTGCCCGATCTCGTGCTGGTCGACCTGCACATGCCGCCGCCCGGCGGGATCCGGGCGATCGAGGAGGTGCGCCGGGCCGCGCCCCGGGCCCGGGTGCTGGCCATGTCCGGCGACGACGACCCGGACGTCGCGGTCCGCGCGCTGCTCGCCGGCGCCGGTGGCTTCCTGCCGAAGAGCAGCGACCCGGCGAGCCTGCTGCAGCCGCTGCTCGCCGCGATCGACGGCTGGGCGGTGCTGCCGGGGCACCTGCTCGGTGTGCTGATCGAGCAGAAACGCCGCCACGTCTCACCGGCGGCCACCGCGGCGCTCAGCGACGCCGACCGGGACCTGCTGCGGCTGATCGCGGCCGGCACCTCGACAGTGGAGATCGCCGAGCGGATGCACGTGTCCGAACGGACGGTGAAACGCCTGACCGCGGCGCTGCTGCGCCGGCTGCACGTCTCCACCCGGGCCGAGGCCGCCGCCCTGGCCGGCAGCGCCGGTCTGCTGTAGGTCGCCATGCGCGACCGGCTTCCCTCTCCGGAACGGCTCAACCCAGCATTCTGACCAGCAGAAACGCGTTGAGGCCGATGATCAGGGCGGCGGCGGCCGACGCGACCGCCGTCGTCACCGGTCGATTGACCTGGTCGCCGAGGATGTCCCGGCGCCGGGTCAGCCAGATCAGCGGCACCAGCGCGAACGGCACCCCGAACGACAGCACGACCTGCGACCAGACCAGCGCGCTCGTCGGATCGGCGCCGATCAGCAGCACCGCCATCGCCGGGGCCATCGTGACCAGCCGGCGCAGCAGCAACGGGATGCTGCGGCCGATGAACCCCTGCATCACCACCTGGCCGGCGTAGGTGCCCACCCCCGACGACGCCAGGCCGGAGGCGAGCAGCGCGATCGCGAACGCCAGCGCGGCATGCCCGTCCAGCACCGTCGCGAGCCCGGCGTGAATCCCCTCCAGGGAGTCGGTCCCGCCGATCGGGGTCCCGAAGAACAGCTGGGCGGCCACCACCAGCATCGCCAGGTTCACCAGCCCGGCCGCGCCCAGCGCGACCAGGGTGTCGGCGCGCTGGCAGCGCAGCGCCCGCCGGCGGGCCACCGGATCGGCGGCGGCCGCCGCCCGGGACTTGGTCAGCGCCGAATGCAGGTAGATCACGTGCGGCATCACGGTGGCCCCGAGGATGCCGGTGGCCAGCAGCAGCGTGTCGGTGCCCTGGAACGACGGCACCAGCCCGGCGGCGAACGCGGCCGGATCGGCGCCGGAGCGCAGGCCGGTGTAGAGGAAGCCGAGCAGGATCACCCCGAGCAGGGCGCCGATCACCGTCTCGAACCGGCGGACACCGCGCCGGTGCAGCTCCAGCAGCGCGAACGCGGCCACACAGGTGACCAGCCCGCCGAGTGGCAGGGGCATGCCGAACAGCAGGTACAGCGCGAGCGCCCCGCCGACGATCTCGGCCAGGTCGGTGGCCATCGCCACCAGCTCGGCCTGCACCCACAGGCCACGGGCGACCGGGCGGGGCAGGTGCTCGCGGCACAGCTCGGGCAGGTCCCGGCCGGTGACCAGGCCCAGCTTCGCCGACAGCGACTGGATCAGCATCGCCATCAGGTTCGCCGCCACGATCACCCACACCAGCAGATAGCCGGACGTCGCGCCGGCGGTGAAGTTGGTGGCGAAGTTCCCCGGGTCGGCGTACGCGATCGCGGCCACGAACGCCGGGCCGAACCACGGCGCCAGCCGGACCACCCGGTTCTTCAACGGCACTGCGACGTCGAGTATCACCATGGCCGCCGGAGTGCCCCGGCCACGCGGCCCGGCCGGGCCCCGGACGACCTGTGCGGGCCAGCGCAGCGGGTAGCCGATCGATGCGCCACTCCACCCGTACGAGAGGAGAAGTTGATGTTCAAGCACGTCGACTACCTGCAGTTCCAGGCCAAGCCGGAGAAGCCGGACGCGGTTCTCGCGGCGAAGATGCAGGAGCTCGTCGGTGGCCAGTTCGGTGAGATGACCGTGATGATGCAGTACCTGTGGCAGGGCTGGTCGTGCCGGGTGCCCGGCAAGTACAAAGACATGATCATGGACATCGCGACCGAGGAGATCGGTCACGTCGAGATGCTCACCACCATGCTCGCCCGGCTGCTCGAAGGCGCGCCGAACGAGGCACAGGAGAAGGCCGCGGCGGCCAACCCGATGCTCGGCGCGGTGATGGGCGGCATGAACTTCCAGCACGCCATCGTCACCGGCGGCGGCGCCCTGCCCCGGGACGCGGCCGGCGTGCCGTGGAACGCCGGCTACATCGTCGCCAGCGGCAACCTGCTGTCCGACTTCCGCTCCAACGTGGCCGCCGAGGCACAGAGCCGGCTGATGACCAGCCGGGTCCACAACATGACCGACGACCGCGGCGTCAAGGAGATGCTCCAGTTCAACCTGGCCCGCGACACCTACCATCAGCAGCAGTGGCTGCTCGGCATCGAACAGCTGATCCAGGACGGGTTCACCGAGAGCGGCATCGAGGACTCCAACGCCGAGTTCGAGCACCCGGACGCCAACCACACGTTCTACAGCTTCGACCCGGCCAGCCGGGCCGGCGAGGGCCGCTGGGCGCAGGGCCCGACCCTCAACGGCAAGGACGAGATCGTGTACGTGCCGGACGCGCAGCCGCTGACCGACGACAAGCCGCTCGGGCCGGCCCCGGACCCGAAACTGTTCGTCACGTACGACGGCCAGATGGGCAAGGGCAAGCCCGGAACCGCGGCCGGCGCCACCGGCCAGGGCGTCGCCAACGTCGTCAACAAGATCAAGGGCGCCCTGGAGTAGACGCCGGGAGCGTACGAGAGGGCTGGGGCCGCCGGGAGCTGCATATCCTGTTGCCCCAGCCGTACTCCGGAAAGGTCTTCCCGTGATCGAGATCGGTGGGCATCGCCCGCACGCCGCCGCCACCGCCTGGATCGCGCCCGGCGCGGTGGTGGCGGGACGCGTCACGCTCGGCGCGGACGTCAGCGTCTGGTACCAGGTGGTGGTCCGCGCCGACCTGGACACCATCGACATCGGCGCCGGCAGCAACCTGCAGGACGGCGTGGTCGTGCACGCCGACCCCGGCTTCCCGGTCCGTGTCGGCGCGAACGTCAGCGTCGGCCACCGGGCCGTCCTGCACGGCTGCGCCATCGAGGACGAGGTGCTGATCGGCATGGGCGCGATCGTGATGAACGGCGCCCGCGTCGGGTCCGGCACGATCGTCGGGGCGGGCGCGCTCATCCCGGAGGGCGCGGTGATCCCAGCGGGGTCGCTGGTGCTCGGCATGCCCGGCAAGGTGCGCCGGGAGACCACCGCCGACGAGCGCGCCGGGATCACCCTCAACGCCACCCACTACGTCACCCTGGCGAAACACCACTCAGCGTGAGATCGAGGGCGACGGCGAGGGCCGGCGCAGCGCGTTCTCGACGGCCGCGACCGTGGCGGCGTCCACGGTTCCGGTGGGCTCGACACCCATCGCGGTCTGGAAGGACGTGAGGGCGCCGGTCAGGGCCGGGGTCCAGGCGCCGTCGACCGGGCCGGTCCAGTACCCGGCGAGCTTCAGGGTCTGCTGCACGGCGGCCGTGGTCGCGATGGCGTCCTCGGCTGCCGCGCCGCCCTTGGCACGCAGATCCTCCTGGAGCGCGGCGTCGGTGGCCTTGTCGACGGCTCCGGTCTCCGGCAGCTCGTGTGCCTTCTGCAGAGCCCGCACGGCGGCGACGGTGGCCGGACCGTAGACGCCGTCGACCTTCTCCGCGTAGTACCCCGCTTCGGTGAGCGACTTCTGGACCGCCGTGGTGTACCCGGCGGCGCGCGACTTCTGCTCGTCGGTCAGGCAGCCGACCTCGCCGAGCAGGCGCAGCCAGGACATCTCCAGCGCGACGGCGGCCGCGTTGAACCGCTCCGCGGCCTGCCGCAGCGGGGTCTGATCGGTGATGCCCTTCCGGGCCGCGGTGAAGTCGGCGTCCGCCTGCTTCACCCGGCTCAGGGTCGCGGGTTCCACCGGTGGCGCGGCCGGCGGCGAGACCGTCGCCGCCGACGGCTCCGGCGCGGCGGTCGGCATCGCCGCCGCGGCGCGGGCCCCGGCCAGGTCCGCCGTCGCCTCGGCCAGCTCCTTCTCGGCGGTCGCCACCTGCTCGCGGGCGGCGGCGACCTGCTCGGCGGCCGCGACGACCTCGGCCCGCGGGTCGGTCAGGTCGGCGCCGGCCTCCGTCACGTCGCCCACGGTCGGCGCGGTCGAGATGATGAGGTCGCCGTAGCGGTCCAGGGCGGTGACGTACCCGGCGCTGCTGCGGCAGAACGTGCCGGCCCGCGTGGTCAGGTTCGTGTACGCCGCGGCGAGCGCGTCCTGCTTGGCGGCGAGGTTCCGTTCGGCCATCCGTACCCGGGCGTCGCCGTCCCCGCCGCCGCAACCACCCGCCGCGAGAGCCGCCACGATGCCCCACACCAGCCATTTCCTCATCCGCGCGGCCCCCTGTCGGTGACGTCGGCCCGAACAGCAGGATGGCCGACCCGCGGCCCACCACGGCTCATCCGGGCCGGGTGAATGGGCGGCCCCCGCGTGGCGAGCTCAGCGGGGGGCCGCCCGGCCGGCTCACCCGAGCGTCCACTCCACGGTGACCGTCACGGTCACCGACTGGCGGCCCGGCTCGATCGGCACGGTCGCCGAGTCGGCCGCGGCCATGCCGCTGTAGTGGTGCTGCTTGTAGACCGGCATGCCGTTGCCGTCCGAGGACTCGCTCACGCGCACGACCCGGCCCAGCGGGCGGCCCGCCTCCCGGGCGTACAGCTCGGCCTTGGCCCGGGCGTCCGCGAACGCCTTCTTCCGGGCCTCGGTGAGCAGCGCGGTGTCGTCCTCGATCGCGAACGCCACCCCGTTCAGCCGGGCCGCGTCGCCGCCCGCCGCGATCGCCGCCGAGATGACGGCCCCGACGCGGGCCAGGTCCCGGGACTTCGCGGTGAGACCCTGGTTCACGGTGTAGCCGGTGATCTTCTGGTCGTCGTTGCGGGTGGCGTTGATGTCGACGTTCGACGTCTGCAGGTCGGCTTTGGCCAGCCCGGCGGCGACGAGCGCGTCCCGCATCCGGGTGGCCGCCGTGTTGGCCCGCCCGAGGGCGTCGCCGACGGTGGCGGCGCTGGTCTCCACCCCGAACGTCGCGGTGACCGTGTCGGGCGTTCCGGACACCTCGCCCTTGCCGCTGACCACGATGCTCTCCCAGGGCTTCTCATCGGAGGCGGGAGCGGAGGCCGCGGTGAGGGCGGGGGAGGCGCTGGCCGGTCGCCCGGCGAGCAGGGTGGAGGCGGGCACGGCGAGTGCCGCGAGGGCGACGAGTGCGGGCACTGATTTGTTCATGCCCCCACCTTCTGCGCTCCGAGCCGACTATTCCGGCATTTCGGTGCGAGTCGACCATCTAGGGGGCCGCGGTTTCAGGTGAGCAGGCGGATCCGGCCGGGGTGAACGCGCGGGTCGGCGCGTACACCGACTTCTGCAACCTGTTCGGCCTCGCCGCTGCCGGGGCTGCGGTTACCCCCGGCTGGTCGTCAGTGCTGTCCCACGGGGGTCGAGACAGCACTGAGCGCCAGCCGGGCCCGTACCCCTAGCCGTTGTTTTTCCGCTGGCAGGGGACGCAGAAGCGGGCGTGCGGCAGCACCTCGAGGCGTTCCGCCGGGATCGTCGAGGCGCAACGTTCGCACCTGCCGTAGGTGCCTTCGGCGAGCCGCCGCAGCGCCCCGCTGATCAGCTCCAGGCTCTGCCGGGTGGCGGCCAGCATCGCCGCCCGGTCGTGGGCCTGCGCCGGGTCGCCGGTGTCGGCGTTGATCTCGGTCAAGTCCTTGAGCCGCGCCGTCTGGATCTCGAACTGCTCGCTCAGCGACGTTCGCACGGAACGGAAGGTGTCGATGGTCATGAAAGTCTCCTCAAAAGAAAAAGGGCCGAAGCTGATCAGCTTCGCCCTGTGCGGTGGACCGTGGATGCGAGTCCGCCGGCGGGCCGCGACCGGTCCGCGCGGGGATCAGCCGCCGGTAGGACGACAGCCGGTGGGCGGCGTGCAGCGCCGTCACGACGGTGACGGTGAGCGAGCGCGGACCCACGAACGGCATCGGACCACCATAGGTTGATCGTGTGGCAGAAGCCAACCGGAAACATTGCGGGGGTACGGGCCACCGCCCGTACCCCCACGCAGTGATCGTTCAGACGTAGCTGTAGCCGAGGGCGGTGATGTCCCGGACCGCCGACGGGGTGCGCCCGGCCGCGAACGGCCGCATCGTCTCGTTGTTGTCGATGACGCCACCGGTGAACCCGGTCCGCGGCTGGTACGTGTCGATGCCGCGGCTCTGCTGCCACAGCCACCACAGCCGGTCGATATTGCAGTGGTGCAGCCAGAACACCGGGTCGTTCGGGGCTTCCCGGGTGCCCATGTGCCCGCCGACGTAGTTGTGCACCCGGTTGTGCAGCTCGATCTCGTTGCGGTTGCGGTAGCTGTTGGACACCGTCGAGTTCCACGGCGACTGGTCGTACACCGAGAAGCTCTGCACGTTGTTCACCGTCGTCGCGGTGGGCCGGGTGGCGTTCTGGCCGAGGCGCCGCTGCAGGAAGCTGGTGGCGATGCTGCTGCGGTACACCGACCAGCCCCAGTTCGGGCTGAAGTTGCCGCTGGACACGCTGCCGTTGGTGATGCTGCCGCAGAAGTCGGCGGTGAACGGCGAGGCCGCGCCGGTCCAGTCCCAGTACGGCAGGAACATGTCCGGGTTGCCGCTGACCGTCTGCAGGTCGAGTTCCAGCAGCCGCAGATATTCGCGGTGCCACGGGAAGAACGACGGCGACTGGTGGGCGTGACTGATGTTGTCGGAGGTCCGGGCGAAGAAGGTGATGTGCTGGTCGATGTACCAGTTGTAGTTGCGCCCGTTGACGGACGTGGTCTTGAGCTGGCGCATGGCGGCGGCGAACGCGGTCTTCTCCGCGCTCGTCATGGTGGCGATGCTTCTGCGTACGGCCATGGGAGGTCAGTCGCCTTTCGAGGTACGGGTCAGTGCACGTGTGCCTGGGCGGCCTCGTCGCTGAGTTCGAGGTCGCCGAGAATGTCGACGATCTTCTTGGTCAGCTTCTTGAGGCCGTCGAGGCTGAGCTCGATCTCCACCGGGTCGTAGTGGTTGACGGCGCTGATCAGACCGATTCCGACGTACGGCTTCCGGCCGTCCTCGGGGATGAAGAGGGTCGGGATCGCGGTGAGCGCCAGCGCTTTTCCATTGATCAGCAGCTCCTTCTTGCCGCCGAGCAGATAACGCCCGCGGATCCGTTTTCCCTTGTAGATCTCGTCGAAGTCGCGCGGATCGATCTTCTGCTGGCCTGCCGCCGGCTCGGGAGCGGCCATCGCCTTTGCTCCGACCAGGGCGGATGCGGCGATGGCAGTTCCGGCCGCGCTGTAACGAAGGACGTCACGGCGTTTGATGTCAGTCATGGGAACCCCGTCATTTCGGACGTTTCGCCTCATGGAAGCAGACCGCCGAGCGTTCGGTGAAATCATGTCCACCGGCCGTGGTAATGCTCGGCGTGGCGTGCGTGTCGCAGTTTCCCTTATTGCGTCCCGTCGAATATGGTCCGGGCTCCTCCGATTTGTAGCGCCACGTGTTGGGTGATGATTTCGATGCAGCAGAAGAAAAGGTTTCCGAAACGCGCGGCGACTCTCATCGTCGCCGCCGTCGCGGCTCTGGCCGCCGCCGGCAGCGCCATGGCCGGTGAGACCGGCGAGGCGGGGGACGGCAAGAAGCCCGGCTTCTACGAGACCTACCACGGCCACCAGATCATGGGCTGGGGAGACGGCGACGCGGCCTGCGCCTACATCGACGGCAAGCGGCTCGTCGTCTACCCGGCGCCGGACGGCAACTACACCAGCGCGGTGCAGGGCTTCAAGCCGGAACGCAGCCTGAAGGCGATCACCAAGGCGTCGGCCAAGCAGCTCGGCGACATGAAGCTGTCCGCCACCGCCGAGCCGAACCCGAAGTGCCCGGAGTTCGCGACCCTGCCCTGACCGGTCAGACCCGGAAGCGGGAGACCAGCGTGCTGAGCTCGGTCGACATCCGGGCCAGCTCGCCGATCGCCTGTTGCGTCTCGGCGACACCGAGGCTGGTGTTCTGGGCGGCCTGCGCGACACCGGTGATGCTCCGCGAGATGTCACCGGTGCCGGTGGCCGCCTCGGAGACGCTGCGGTTCATCTCCGCGGTGGTGGCGGTCTGCTCCTCCACCGCGGAGGCGATCGTGGTCTGGAAGTCGCTGATCCGGGCGATCACGTCGGAGATCCGGCCGATCGCCTCGACCGCGCCGCCGGTGTCGGCCTGGATCGCCTCCACCCGGCGCGAGATGTCCTCGGTGGCCCGGGCGGTCTCCTGAGCCAGATCCTTGACCTCGGACGCCACCACCGCGAAACCCTTGCCGGCGTCCCCGGCCCGGGCCGCCTCGATGGTCGCGTTCAGGGCGAGAAGGTTGGTCTGCTCGGCGATCGCCGTGATCGTCTTGATCACGTTGCCGATCTCGGCGGACGACTCGCCGAGCTTGTTCATGGTCGCCGACGTGGTCGCGGCGAGCGTGACCGCCTCGGCCGCCACCTGGGCCGCCTCGCTGGCGTTCTGCGAGATCTCCCGGATCGAGGCGCCCATCTCCTCACTGCCGGCCGACACCGTGTCGACGCTGCGGGAGATCTCCTCCGCGGCGCTGGACACGGCCTGCGACTGCTGCGACGCCTCCGCGGCCGACCCGGCGATCTGCGCGGCGGTGCTGGTCATCTCCTCGCTCGCGCCGGCCAGCGACGTCGCCGAACCCTCGATCGTGCGGACCGTCTCGCGCAGCGACGCGGTCGCGGTGTCCAGGGCGCGGCCCATCCGGCCGGTCTCGTCGTTGCTGGTCAAGCCGGTGGTGCGGGTGAGATCGCCGCCGGCCAGGGCGGTGCAGACACCCTCCACCGCGGACAGTGACCGCAGGATCCGGTCGGCCACATAGAACGCCATCGCGGCGGCCGCGACCAGGCCCACGATCAAGATCAGGATTGAGGTGGTACGGCTGGACTCGTACCCCGACTTCGCCGCCTCCGCGTTCCTGGCCGCGTCCGCCGTCTCGCTCGCGTCGAGCGTCTTCACGTCCTCGTAGACCTTCTGCATGATCGGCAGAACCTCGTTGTCGCGCACCTGCGACCACTCGTGAAGCCGGCTCTGCGCGCCGAGCCGCAGCAGCTTGTCCTGCGCGAGCGTCGTGTACGTCTGCCACTTGGCGGCGAGGTCGTCGATGACGGCGGGGTCGCCGGACGGCTGACTGCCCCGGTACGCGGCCATCGCGGCGTCGAACGCCTCCAGGTCGGTGGAGAACGCCTCGGTGAACTTGGTGATGTTGGCCTGGTCGGGGGAGAGCGCCTGGTTGGCGGTGTCCACCCGGGCCTGCGCCACGGCGGCCTTGACCTGCCCGACGGCCTTGATGCTCGCCACGTTGCTGACGTAGATCAGCTGAGCCTTGGCGCTGCTGTCACTGAGCGCGGTCAGCCCGGTGACGCCGACGATCAGGGCCACCAGAGCAGCCACCGCGACAGCACCGAGAATCTTGATCCGCACGCTGAGATCGGCGAGCGACGGTCGCCTCCGCACCTCCGAGATCACGCCCTCAACCTAGGCCGTTGCCACTCGCCGTACGGCCCGTTCCGCCGTATCAGCAACCGGACCGAAAGGTCCCACCGCAGCTCAGTGCCCACCCCCGGTCGACGCCTCCCCGTTCAGCACCGGGATGGACAGCCCTCCCTCCCGCGCGTGGACAGCCCTCCCTTCCGTGAGCGGGCAGCCCTCCCTTCGGCGCGCGGACAGTCAAGCGGACAGACGGATCAAATCGGGCCGGGTTCCCTCGAACCGAGCGTAGAAGGTGTCCGCGGACAAGCCGAAGGCTTCGCTGAACGCGTCGTGCCAGGGGTGGCCCGCGCCCACCGCGCGGCAGAAGTCCATCAGCGCCGATGGTCGTGGCGCCAGGGCGTCGAGTTCCCGGGTGGCCAGGTGGAACAGCGCGTATGCGGGATCGCCGACACCGGCACCGGACCGTTCGTAGTCGGGCAACGGCCGCAGGTTGGGGCTTGCCAGACCCCAGTCCCGCATCTGTGTCACCGCCGCGCTGTCCGCCCACCGGCCCGCCGCGACCATCGACTGGAACCCGAGATGCACCGCCATGCCCTCGAACAGCCACAGCCACTCGTGCTCGTCCCGGGATCGCAGGCAGCCGAGTTGAGCCTGCACGTTGTGCACGTGCTCATGGGCGGCGGTCGCCGCGATCAGTGCTGGATCCTCGGCGAACTGGTGACGCCAGGCCGGCGCGCGGGTGTTGAGACACAGCGTCCGCCCGTCGGCCCAGCCGGTCGGTGGGCCCGCCGGGGACGTGAAGGGCTGACAGCCCTGCGACCGGGCCAGGCGCACCTCCACCCGGGTGGTGACCCCGGCGCCGAGAACCGAACGCAGATGGCCATCGGCGGCCCGCAGCCCGTCACGGACCGCGGCCACCTCGGCGTCGCTGACCCCCGGCTGGATCAGCAGGTCGAACGGCGCGTCCGTCATCGCCTCCCACCGGGCGCCGAATCGGGTCTCCCGCCAGTAGACGGCTGCGGCGGCCGCGATCAGCAGGGCCAGCGCCACGCCGATCGCCGTCCACCGCCGGTGTCGTGAAACCAGGATCATCAACCCTCCTCTCCGAGAGTGTCGCAAGTGGACGCGACCCTATGTAGAGTACGAGTATGCCTCGCCTGACCCTCCAAGTGCGATTTGTTCTCGACCTGCTGCTCGCCGCGCCCGGCGAGGAGCGGTTCGGCCTCGAGATCGTCGACGGCACCGGCCTGCCACCCGGCACGATCTATCCGATCCTGGCCCGTCTCGAGCACAGCGGCTGGCTCACCAGTCGCTGGGAGGACGTCGACCCGCACGATGCCGGCCGCCCCCGACGGCGCTACTACCTGTTGACCGCGACCGGCGTGGCCGAGGCACGTGCCGCCGCGGCTCGTGTCCGGCCAAGCTCCGCCGCCGTCCCCGGCCGCCCGATCTCCGCCCCGGCCCGGCGGGTGCGGCCCGGAGGTGCGTTCTGATGAGATTCTTGAGCGCCGTGCTCGCCATGGCCGCGCTGATCCTGCCGGAGCCGCACCGGGCCCGCTGGCGGGAGGAAGCGGCCGGCCTGCTGCTCGAGGTGCACGGCCGGCGCCGCTGGTGGTTCGCCGCGGACATCGTGCTGAAGGCGCCGGTGCTGGCCTGGTGTCACCGGGTCGCCGAGCCGCCTCTGCCCCGGCCCGGCCGGGCGGTGACCGCCGTGACGGGGGCGGGCCTCCTGGCCATGCCACTGCTGGCCGGATCCGCGATCCTGTTCGCGTCGTCGCTGGGGGAGCGGACCGCCGAGTTCGCCTTCCTGGTCTCGCCCTTCGGCATGTTCGGGTTCGTCGCCGCCCACGCGTTCCGCCGCGCCCGGCATCACGGCGGCGGCCCGGCGCGTTATGCGGGCGCCACGCTCGTCTCGGTCTTCGCAGGCACCGGCCCGATCGCGTCCGGCCTGCTGTCGGTGGCTGCCGGCACCTCGTGGATCACCATCGCCGGTGGCCTGGTGCCCGGGGTGTGGCTGACCGTGATCAGCGCGATCAGCGTGGCCCGGCGCGACTGTCCCCGGGCGCTGGCGCTGTTCGGGGTGGCCGGCGGGATGGGCCTGACGACGGTCCTGTTCGGGGTGGCGCTGGTGTCGCACGTCCCGGCCGCCTTCGCGGTGGTGGCGGCGGCCAACGTGGTGTCGATCGTGCTGCTGATCCCCTGCCTTCTGATCTGGTCGGCGTGGACGGGTTCACGCCTGCTCAGCGGCCGGGCCGGCCAGCTCGCCTGATTGCGGCAGCACGCGGGCGGAGCCGGCCGGTGGTGAGGGCGGGCCCGTCGCTCGGTGGCGCGCTGGTGCTGCTCGGCGTGCGCCGTCCTGGCCACCTGCCGGCCCGGCCATCCGCCGGCCCCGCCGCCCGCTGGTTCGGTGGGCGACGGGGCCGGAGTGGTCGTCAGTTGACGAAGACCGGGGCGGCGGCCGAGTCCACCACCGGCGTGTACTTCGCCGTGAAGTAGCCGTTGGGGACGCATGCCGCCGGACCGGTGCTCTTGTTGAACTGCTGGTCGGTGAAGGTGATCGAGTTGTCGGTGTTGTCGGCGACGCCGCTGATGGTGTTGCCGTTCGCGACGAAGACGCATGTCACCGAGCCGAGCAGGGACCGCAGCACCAGGGTCGCCTTGATCGGTGCGGTGTCGGTGCCGGTCACCGTGACCGTGCCATCGCTGGCGACCGTGGTGGCGTACGGCTGATTGTTGATCGTCACGCTGTTGACCCCGATCACCCCGGGGACCCCGGAGACCGTGCAGGCGGCCAGCCCGAGTGTGGCGCTGAGCGTGGCGGCGCCCGGCGCGACCGGGTTGTCCACGACGGCGGCGCTGAGGCTGGACGTGTTGCATTTCATGCCGTTGGCGCCGCCCGGGGCGGTGGCGAAGACCGCCTGGCTGCCGGTGGCGATGCCGGCGGCGATGGTGTCACCGGCCGGTACCGCGGTTCCGGCGGGGCTGCCGCTGGTCAGCACGGTGTCGTCGTCGGCGAGTGCCGGAGCGGCCAGGAGCAGGGGGACGAGAGCGCCGATCGTCAGGGCGGCGGCGATGCGCTTGCTGTGCATGGGGGTGCACCTTCTTTCTAGGAGGCGGCGAGCGCCTGGGTGAGGTCGTCGAGGCTGGGGGACACGGCGAAGGCGGTGTCGTTGTCGGCGAAGGCGACCGCGTTGCGGCCGGCCGCCGAGGGCAGGCCGAAGGCGAGGTTGATGAGCGGGTCCAGGCTGCCGGGAATCAGGCCGCAACCGTGGGCCTTCGGTACGGCGTACGCGTTGTCGACGAGTGTCGCGCCGGTGAAACCGACTCCGAGGGTCTGGAAGCCGTTCGGGTCGGGGACCACGTCGAGGGTGCCCGGGTCGCCGGTGGCCGGCTGGTTCGGCGGCGGCGGGCTGGTGGTGCCGGTGGTCGGCTGGAACCGGATCGGCGTGGTGTCCGAGCCGATGTAGCAGCGGGACCCGAACAGCGCGTTCCGGAGCCGCAGTTTGACCGGCAGCACGAACACCGGCGCGTTCGATCCGGTGGCGAGCGGGATGAACTCGGTGATCGGACCGGCCAGTTCGACCTGCGCGAACACGCTGGTCACCCCGGGGATGATGTTGGCGATGCCGGGCAGGGTGACCTGGAGCGGCTTGGCCACCAGGGTCTTGCCGGCGGCGGCCGGGACGGTCGAGTACACGTTGGCGACGGAACCGTCCGGGAACTCCCGGACCGGCGCGCTCGCCGGCCAGTAGACGCCGAACTGGACGGTGATCGGATCCTTGAACGGCACGGTGGTGGATCCGATCGTGATGCTGCCACCCCGGGTGACCGAGTGGACGCAGCCGACCTGCAGGTTCGCCGGGTCCTTCATCGCGGTGGCGGTGAGCGGGCACTGGTCCAGCCCGGTGTAGGCGCCGCCGGGGGCGGCCTGGGCGGGCGTCGCGGTGACGGCCAGCACCGTGCTGATCATGGTGAGGGCGGAGACGAGGCGTGACGGGCGCATGGGCGCCACCATCCTTTGTGGTGAGGACGAGGTGGCCCGGCCGTTTCCGCAGCGTTCCGGGGATGGTCCGGAGCGGCGATACTGGGGGTGCCGCTCTCCCGGTATGAGAAACCCCGGCGGTATGTCATGTCAAGACATTGAAGGATGGCGATGGCAAATCAGGTGATCAGCCCGCTTCCGGGCGCCCGGGCCGGTCGCGATCCGGCCCGCGCGATCAAACGTGGCCCGCGTTCGATGACCCCCGAGGCGGTGGCGGCCACCCAGCGCGAGCGGCTCTACGACGCGCTCGTGCACACGGTCGCCGAGAAGGGGTACGCGAACGCGCGGGTCAGCGACATCTGCGCCGCGGCCGGGGTGACCCGGCCGGCGTTCTACGCGCTGTTCGGCGGCAAGGAGGACGCCTTCCTGGACACCTACCGGCACGGTACGGCGGTCGTGCTGCGGATGATGGACGAGGCGTACGCGCAGGCCCCCGGCTGGCGCGCCGGCACCCGGTCCGCGCTGAAGGTGCTGCTCGACGTGCTGGCCAGCGTGCCGGCCTTCGCGACCATGGCGATCGTCGAGATCGACGCGGCCGGCCCGGTGGCCCGCCGGGAGCGCACCGAGCTGCTGACCCGGTTCGCCCGGTTCTTCGCCGACGCCCCGCCGGTGCCCGACGGCCTGATCGAGACCCTGGTCGGCGGGGTGTACGCGACCATCTACGGCCATGTCTCGGCCGGCCGGGTGGCGTCGCTGCCGGAGCTGCTGCCGATGCTGAGCTATTACACGATGGCGCCGTTCGTGGGCCGGGACGCCGCGGCCGCCGAGCTGGCCGCGCCGACCGGCGGCGAACGGGTGGTGGCCCCGTGCGCGCCATCAGATACCGGCGAGGTTTTTCACTGACTGAAGTGCGGGCGGAAGCTCTTGACGGCCTTGGTTACTCCGGCGTAACTTCCCGGAAATCCATTGAGGCACGCCGATGGCGATCGATGCCGGGCGGTATCCGCAGTGCCGCGCCGGCGACGATCGCTCCGCCGCCAGACACGTCAGGAGAGTGCATGTCCTCCACACACGGCCGGACCCGCTGGCGCCGGTTCACCGCCGTCCTGGTCGGTGGTCTCGCCGCCACCGCCGGTCTGGTCCTGCTCACCGGCCAGGGCGTGCTCGCCGCCTCGTTCTCCATCTCCGGCATGCCCTTCGCCGTCACCTCGCCCAAACTGCACGGGTACGGCTTCGCGCAGTACGCCGAGATGGACAACATGGTCGAGGGCAGCCCCAACGAGGGTGACACCGGCGGCCAGGTCCTGGTCATCGTCTCGGCCATCCACGACGCCGAACTCGACGGCCTGTGCCAGAGCATCGCCCTCGGCGGCATCAACCTGAAGATCACCGCCGGCAGCGCGCAGAACAAGGTCACCGCCGACACCCTGGTCGTCGACTCCGACGTGATCACCGCCAACGCCACCTTCAAGGCCATCGACATCGGCCAGGACGCCAGCACCCTCAACCGGGTGCCCGGCAAGAGCGGCGCGATCGGCGTGTTCGGTCAGCAGGCCGAAGAGGTGACCCTCACCAACCTGCGGCAGAACAACTACGCCACCACCGCCGCCACCTTCTACCTGCCGAACCTGCGGATGGCGTTCACCGAGGACGGCTGCTGAGATGTTCTTCGACGGCGTACTGGAAGAAGGTCCCGAACCGGAGCCAGCCCGCACCGCCGCACCCCCGCGGGGTCACCGCACCCGGCGGGGGTGGCGCGAATGGCGCCGCAGCCGCCCCTTCTGGGCCGGCCTGTTCGTGCTGCTCGGCGGCGTGGAGATCCTGCTGACGGTGTGGGCGCCGCTCGGTGTGGTGCTGCACGTCGGCATGCAGGGCTTCATCGGCTACCTGGTCCCGGTCGTGATCGTCATCTGCGGCCTGCTGCTCTGGTTCAACCCGGCGCAGCGGCTGTTCTACTCGCTCATCGTGATCCTGTGCGCGCTGGCCTCCTGGCTGACCTCCAACATGGGCGGTTTCGTCATCGGCCTGCTGCTCGCGCTGGTCGGCGGCGCTCTCGCCTTCGCCTGGGCCCCGGTCACCGACCCACCCGCCGCGCCCGCCGATCCGTCCGCAGCCGGCCCGTCTTCCCCGGAGCCGAGCCGATAGGCATTCTGGCTCGGTGCGGATCCGCCATCAGATCCGGCTGTGAACCCGGTGTGCTCGCGGCGGTGGGCCCCCCGGCCCGCGCCGGTGGTCCCCACCTCGGCGGATGCCCTCCGGTTCGGGGCCTTGATCAGGGCAGACCAGCGAGACCGGGTACGGTCCTGGCGCGACCGCGCCGGCGGGGCGCTCGCGTCACCCGGCGGGACCGTTCTGGTGCACGGCGACAACCACCTCTGGGATCCCGGGTCGCTGCGGCTGACCCTGGTGATCGACTGGGAGACGGCCGGCCCGGGCGAGCCGGAGTTCGACATGCGCTGCCTGCCCGGCGACTGCGGCCCCGATCTGTTCACCGCGACGGTGGCCGCCTACGAGCGGATGTCCGGAACCACCGTGGACATGGACCGTGTCCTGGCCTGGCACCAGCGCACCGTCCTGGACGACGCGTTGTGGCGGGCGGAGTCCGGCGTCGCGCTGCCGGACCACCGTACGCCGCCGCGATGGGTCGACGACCCGCACGCACGATTCGCCGCCCTGGAGTCCTCCGGCAGAATCTCGGGGTGGACATGAGACCCGCGCACGATGCGGTGCGGCGCTGTCTGATCGACCGGGGCGACGACCTCACTCGGGAGGGCGGCCGCCTCCTCTCCGGTACAACCTCGTGGACGACATCCTGGTGCGGGTGGAACGGCTCGACCCCGACGATCTTCCCGATCCGGACCGGCTTCGGCAGCTCCTGTTGCAGGCTGCGGAAGTGGAACAACGTACCGAGGACGATGCCGTCCACGACGAACGGAACCTCTATCGCTCGGCGGTGACGGCCATCCTCGCGGATCCGGACCCCTCGGCGCTCCGCTCGGCTACCGGCGGGTGCTCACCGGCGGCGAGTCGCAGACCTGGCGTGCCGAGGTGGCGAGCCGGTGGGGCGTGACGGGCGGCCTGTGGCATCCCATGCTGGCCGGCCCGGTGCCCCCGGAGGTGCTGGTCCTGACCTCCGCCCCGGATCTGGCCCGACATGGAGCAGTGGCGGTGGCGTGGCTGGTCAGCGGTCTGAGGTGAGCCGTCGGTAGCGGACCTCGGGCACCGTGACAGCCGCGGGAGCCGTCCGTGCGGGACGTGCCGTCCGGCCGTCATCAGGAGGCGGCCGGCGCCGCGCCCCCAGCACTCCGGCCGGACGTAGACGGCCTGGATCTCACCCACCGTCCGGGGATCGGTGTCGGCGTCCCGGCTCGGCGAGACGTACACGAACCCGACCACACCGTCGTCCGGGTCCTCCGCGACGAGCGTTCCGGTCGGGGCTTCATCGGTACGAAGGTGCTGGTCCCACATCCGCCGCCGATGCTCCCGGTCGATCCGGTCGAGGTGCTCCTGCGGGAACAATCCTCGATACGTCTCCCGTGTGGTGTCCACGTGCACCCCGGCCACCGCGCCCGCGTCGTCCGCTCGTGCCATCCGTACCCGCATCGTCACCATCCTGCCCCGCGGTGGCCCGGCGGCTGAAGACCGAGGCGGCCATCGGGCGGAACAGGCGCAGCACGTCGAGCACGAACCGGCGGCGGGTCAGGCCCAGCGCGCGCAGCGCGCCACCGTGGTCGGCGGCCACCACGAGCGCCGCGCCCACCATGAGCACCCACCAGGCGGCGGCCGCGGCGAGACGGCCGGCCGGCGGGGTCGCGGCGAAACCCTGACGCAGGCGGTCCAGGTGGAACGGCACGTGCCGCTCCTCGTCGGCGAGGATCCGGGCGGCGACGCGTGAGACGTACGGGTCGCCGGAACCGTCACGCAGCGCCCGGTAATACCGCAGCGCCACCACCTCGGCCAGCATCAACGTCATCAGCTCGCGTCGCAGGCCGCCGCCACGGCGTACCAGAACGAAGATCGTGTCGGTCCAGTGACCGCCGATCGTCCCCGCCCCGGCGTAGCGCAACACGGTCGCCAGCCGTACCGCATGGCTCTGCTCCTCCGCCACGAAGAGCCGCACCGCCGCCAGGTAGACCGGGTCGCCGGCCCGCTCCGCCGCCGCGATCAGGCAGGTCCCGTCGCCGTCCTCCCCGGCCTGGAACCGCTGCACGCTGCGAATCAGCGCCGGCGGCAGCCGCCCACCGAGCGGTCGCGGCTCGTCCTCCGCGGCCCGCAGCCGGGCGTGTCTTTCGAACGTCGCAAGATGCCCCGTGAAGTCCATGGCCGAAACCCTGGCCTGCCGCCGTCACCACGCGGAAGACCCGTCACGGAACCTCCACACGATCTCCCGGCATCCACCTGATCAGGACGGTGCGTGCCTGGTCACGTGGTCGAGGAACGGCTCCAGCCCCACCTCTGCCCGCAGCTGATCCATGCGCTCCGGATCCTCGCAGGGCCACGGCACCGGCGCGCCCGCGACGACCCCGGCGATCTGTGTGCCGTAGATCTGCTGCCGCCCCTCGTTGACCAGCACCCGATCCTGCAGCATCGCGAGATGCCGGGGGTCGGCTTCGCCCGCTCGTACGGCCTCGGTCATCAGCGTCAACGCTCGCCGCTGCAGGTCCAGCTGCCGGTCGGCGTGCTGGGCGATCAGCCAGGCGCGGCGGGCGGCCTCGGACCCCACGGAACTGATCGCCGGCCATCCCTGCCGGTCCAGGATCCCGGCGAGCCGATCAGCGTTGGCCACGGTGACGCGGCGATGCGCCAGCTGCGCGCCGAAGTCCTCGCCGAGGGCGCCGCTCTGCAGCTCCCGGTCCCGCTCCGTCATCTCGATCAGTTCCCGGGCCAGCGTCTCATCGGTCATGGCGCCGACGCTAAACCCCCGTCCCGTGCCGGCGGCGTGGACCCACATCGATATCAATGTGGATCGATTTGACAGCATTGACGAAGAGGCCGGGCCGGCGGGTCATTGTGTCCGACCGCCCATGTGCGGGGCGATGCCGACCAGGCATTCCACGTCGGCGGGAAAGCCTGCCAGCGCGTGGGCCGTCAGCCGCAGGTGGCCCTCCAGGAACACCAGCGCGCCGGGATGCGGGCCGGTCAGGATCAGCGGGGCGAAGCGCTCGCCCCGGCGGACCGCGTTCGCGGCGGCGTGGAACCTGTCGTTCAGGACGCCGAAGGGCTGCACGCCGGCCCGGTTGGCAGCCGGATCGGTGACATCAATATCGGTCAGCAGGAGTTCGGGCATGCCTGCCGTGGCCAGCGCCTGCCGGATACCCGTACCGAATCTCGGGCTGTTGATCTCACCCGCCAGGAAGCAGGCGATCATCTCGTCCGCGCTGCTGTCCCCGATGATCCGCACGCCGGCCACTATGGTGGTGCGATGGAGCAGGTGGACGCCGGCGCCCTGTCCGTCGCCTATCTCGAGGACGGCCCGCCGGACGGGTGGCCGGTCGTCCTGTCGCACGGCTTCCCGTACGACGTGCACGCCTACGACCAGGTCGTTCCGGTGCTGACCGGGCAGGGCTCCCGGGTGATCCGCCCGTACCTGCGGGGTTTCGGGGCCACGCGTTTCCGGTCGGCCGGGACCCCGCGCAGCGGTCAGCAGGCCGCCCTCGGATCGGACCTGATCGCCATGGCCGGCGCCTTGCGGCTCGACCGGCCGATCGTGGCCGGGTACGACTGGGGTGGCCTGGCGTCCTGCGTCGCGGCGGCGCTGTGGCCGGAACGGGTCTCCGGGCTGGTGTCGCTGGCCGGTTACGACATCATCGACATCGAACGGCAACGCCACGGGCACGATCCGGGCGTCGAGCACGCCATGTGGTACCAGCATCTCCTCCAGACCGAGCGTGGCCGCGAGACTCTGGCCGCCCACCGGCGCGAACTGTGCCGGATGCTGTGGCGGCAGTGGTCGCCGCGGTGGGCGTTCGACGACGGGACCTTCGACCGGACCGCGCCGTCGTTCGACAACCCGGACTTCGTCGACGTCGTCGTCCACGCCTACCGGCACGCGCTGGGGCAGGCCGCGGGCGATCCCGCCCACGACGATCTCGAGGTACGCCTCGCCGCGCGCCCGGCGATCATCGTCCCGGCGGTGACCCTGGACGGGGCGGACGACACGCTCAAACCGGACGGGACCGCCGGACACGCTCCGATGTTCCGCGCCGCCCACGAGCATCGGGTGATCGATTCCGGTCACAACCTTCCGCAGGAGGCGCCCGAGGCGTTCGCCGACGCCGTCCTGGCCGTCCGCCGCATGACCCTCTGATCAGCCGGTCCCGCTCGTCGAGGGCGCCGGCCTGCCGCCGGAAGACCGTCGCCACCGCGAACCCGGTCAGGATTTGCAACACCGGAACGTGATCTCGCGGCCGCACCCGAGCGTGCTGGCCACCGGGCCCGGGACCAACGGCGAGCAGCCGCTGGTCAGCAGTCGTCCTCTCCGCGGTGGAAGAGCGAGCAGCTGCTGGTCAGCGGGTCTTCTCCCAGCGGTGGAAGGCGGAACAGAGGACCGCCAGGGTGAGCGCGAACACCGGCAGCCACAGCAGCCGGTGCACGGGCCAGATCCCGGTCGGCTCGTCCAGCAGGCCCGGCAGCCGGCCGGCGAGCAGCCCGGCGAAGCTGACCAGCAGCAGGGCGCTCTGGTGCCAGCAGAACACGGTCATCGCGGCCAGGTTCAGCACGGCGACCGGCGTCCAGCGGGCCGGATGCCGCAGCCAACCGGCCAGCCGGTCGCGGAGCAGCAGGTAGACGCCGATCTGGGCGGCGGCCAGCGCCATGGCGAACAGGGACGGCGGGTCCAGGTTGGACCATCCGTCGCCGGGCACCCCGACCGCGCTCGCCGGATAGCCGGCCAGCAGCACCAGCGCGGCGCCCGCCGCGACACCGGCCGGCAGCAGCACGAGCCCGGCCCGGCGCGGGAGGATGCCCTCGGCCAGCGCGATGCCGAGCAGGTACGGCACGGCCCAGCCGGCCACCGTCGCCAGCGGCCGCGACCAGCCCGCCACGCCGAGATGCCGGCCGACGTCCGAGGCCACCACCAGCGTCAGCAACGGCAGCAACGGCAGCAGCGGCCACAGGCCGTACCGGGTCACGGCCGCCCGCAGCGCCGGGGCGCACGCGGTCAGGACCAGATAGACCAGCAGGAACCACATCGGGTGTACGAGCAGCGAGCGCACCAGATGCAACGTGCTCTCCGGCGCGCCCGTGGCCTGCAACAACAGCCACGCCGGCACCCAGACCGCGGCGAGCACCGCGACCGGCCGGGCCAGCCGGGCGAACCGGGCGGCCAGCCACGGCAGATAGCGCCCACGGATGCCCCGGGCGGCCGAATAGCCACCGGCGAAGAAGAACAGGCCGAGCGTCTGCAGCACCCAGGTCACCGGGATCAGCGCCGGATGTTCCGCCAGCGGGCTCGCGCCGTGCCAGGCGGTGGCCCGCGCCGGGTCGCTCACCACCGCGGACACCAGCCAGTGCCCGAGAACCACGCCGAGGATCGCGACGGCGCGCAGGGCGTCCACCGTACGGTCGCGGTGGGCCGGGGTGGCGGCGTCCAGCCGCACCGCGAGGCTCACCGCGGACCCCCGCCGAGCCTGCCGCTCTCGGCGAGCCGATCGTCCTCGGTTGGTCGGTCGCCCTCGGTAAGCCCGCCGCTCTCGGTGATCTCGGCCAGCGCCGTGAAGGAATCGGTGCCGGGCGTCAGGTAGTGGTCGTGATCGTGGACGTCGGCCGTCGGGAACACCCGGGCACCGAACCCCGGATCGACCGGCTTCGCCCCGTGGCCGACGCCGAACACCCGGCCCGACGGAAGCCACCCGACGAAGTCTGCGCTGCTCTGCCCGGCCCAGACCCGGGCCCCGGTGCCGAGCGCCGCAGCGGTGTCCACACCCATGCCGGGACTGCCGAACACGGCGATGTCGGTGACCTGGGGCCCGAGCCGGGACGCGGCGTGCCCGATCACCGTGGATCCGTAACTGTGGCCGAGCAGCGCGATCGTGGCGTCCGGCCGGACCGCGGCGAGACCGTCCACGAACCGGGTCAGCGCGGCCGCGCCGGACTCGGCGAGCCGCGGCCGGCCCGCTTCGTCGAAACCTTGCGGAGTGTCGTAGCCCAGCCAGGCGATCACGGCCAGCCCACCCGGCCCCGATCCGGCTCTCTGCAGGTCGGCGGCGTGAAGGGCGGGAGATCGGTACGCCTCGCCGCCCACGCCACGCCAGAAGTTCGCCAGCCGGTTTCGCATGCCGGGCACGATAATCGCGACCCGCAAGGCGGTGGACAGGTCGCCGAACACCTGGGCGACCCGGCCCCGCCCGCGCGGGTCGAAGATCAGGTAGTCGCCGTCGGGGTGGTGCACGCCGGCGGCCAGCATGGACCGGCGGTTCGCGGCGTACCGCAGCGCGATCGGAGCGCCGTCCAGATTGCCCACGACATCGGGGTACGTGGTGGCGAGCTCGGCCTGCCGGACCGCGGGCAGGGTGGCGAACCAGGCGCGGATCCGGGCCGGGGCAGCCGTCACCGGGTCCGGCAGCTGCCGCTGGTCGGCCTCCCAGGCGGCCATGCCGGCCGGGGGCGGGGCGGCGGTCGTGGCCGGCGCGGCCAGCACCGAACCCGTCGCGGGCGCCACCAGGACCGTGGTGATCACCAGTACCATCCGCAGGCGTCTGATCAATGTCATGGCGCACACCGTGCCGGGCCGGGGTGGGCCGGCACATCGGCCCGTGGTCGGTACCGGGGGTAGCCCACGGGCTTACTACCACGGGCCGATGCCCCGACCGGCCCCGCCTCATTACGATCTGTCGCATGCCTGCCGCACACTCCCGGTCAGGTGCCGTGCCGGCCTGGATCGGCGCGCTCCTGTTCCCGTTCGTCCTGTTCGTGGCCGTGACCCTGCCGGGTGACCCGGGCGCGCTGCAGTGGCTGGCGGGCATGGGCCTGGCCCTGCTCCTGCCGGTGAAACTGGCCCGCCGGTCGCCGCTGTCGGCGCTCGCGGTCGTGGTCGTCGGCGGCGTCCTGGTGCTGTTCGCGGTCCCCGATGAGATCTACGGCAAGATCCTCGCGGTGATCCTGCTCATCGTCACCGACGTGCTGGCCGGCAACGTGGCCGCCGTCCGGTCGCGGCGGGTCGCGATCCCGGTGGTGGTCACGGTCGCCGTCGTCCAAGCGGCGGTGGCCGTCGCCCTGAGCTATCTCGACGACGTGCCGACCCTGCTGACCGTCGTGTCCCTGGCGGCCATCACCGCCGGGGTGGTCGGCGACTCGGTCGGGCAGCGCCGGCGGTACGCGACCGCCCAGCGGGAGCAGGCCGAGGCCCGGGCGGTGGAGGCGGAACGGCTGCGGATCGCCCGTGAGCTGCACGACATGGTCGCGCACAGCATCGCCGTCATCGCCGTGCAGGCCGGGGTGGGCCGCCGGGTCATCGACACCCAGCCGGCCGAGGCCCGGAACGCGCTTGCCAACATCGAGGACACCAGCCGGGACACCGCGGCGGCGCTGCGCCGGATGCTGGGCACGCTCCGGCGTACCGATGCGGGGTCCGGCCCGGCGCCCCGGGACCCGGCGCCCGGGCTGGCCGACCTGGAGAACCTGGTGGCGCGCAGCGCCCAGGCCGGGGTGGCGGTGCGCCTGCGGCGGCACGGTGAGACGGCGCCACTGCCACCGGACATCGACCTGTCCGCGTTCCGCATCGTTCAGGAGGCGGTGACCAACGTGATCCGGCACGCCGGCACGGACGGCTGCGACGTCGACATCCGCCAGGACGCCGGCACCCTCACCATCGAGGTCGCCGACGGCGGGCGGGGTCCCGCCGCGGGCCCGGGGAACGGCATCACCGGCATGCGGGAGCGGGTCAGTCTGCTCGGCGGCGAGTTCGAGGCGAGCGAGCCACCCGGCGGCGGCTTCCGGGTGATGGCCCGCATCCCCCTGCCCGGAGCGGCGTGATGGGCGAGCCTTTCGAGGCCGGGACACCGGCGAGGATCCGGGTGGTGCTGGCCGACGACCAGCCACTGATTCGCAGCGGGTTACGGGTGCTCATCAACGACGCCCCCGACATCGAGGTGATCGGCGAGGCGGCCACCGGCGCCGAGGCGGTCCGGCTGGTCCGCGAGCACCGGCCGGACGTGGTGGTGATGGACATCCGGATGCCGGTGATGGACGGTATCGAGGCCACCCGGCACGTCGCTGCCGGGCCGGAGCCGGCGCGGGTTCTCGTGCTGACGACGTTCGACGACGACGAGTACGTGTACGCCGCCCTGCGTGCCGGGGCCAGCGGTTTCCTCGTCAAGGACATGGCCCTGGAGGACATCCTGGGCGCGATCCGGGTGGTGGCCGCCGGGGACGCGCTGATCGCGCCGAGCGTCACCCGCCGCCTGATCGAGCATTTCGCCCGAGCCGGAGCCGGAGCAGGAACTGGAACTGGAACAGGAGCGGGCCCGGGAGCCGGAACGGGAGCCAGAGAGGGAACCGGGGCGGGACAGAGGGCGGTAGCCAGAGGGGGAGCCGGGACGGGACAGGGAACCGGAGCGGGACAGGGCGCCGGAACGGGAGCCGGTGGCACGGCCGCGCCGGCTTCCACGTCCGTCCGCCGCACCCTGGACGGCATCACCGACCGGGAACGGGAGGTGCTGACGCTCGTCGGGCAGGGCCGGTCGAACGCGGAGATCGCCGAGGCCCTGCACATCAGCCCGGCCACCGCGAAAGCCCACGTGGCCCGGCTGTTCACCAAGCTCGACGCCCGCGATCGGGTGCACCTGGTGATCCTCGCGTACCAGAGCGGTCTGGTCGTCGCGGCCGATTGACGGGCTGGGCCTCAGGGCTGTCTCGGCGACGCTGAGACAGCCCTGACGACCAGCCGGACGGGGTTCAGATCAGCCAGCGGTTGCGCTGGACGAACGGGAGCCCGGCCCACTGGCGGCCCAGGCCCCAGGTGTGACCGGCATAGGTGAGAGCGGCGACGATCGCGCCCAGCCCGTAGACGACGTGGTAGTCGACGACCGGGTTGGTGGAGTGGGTGGCCTCGCCGGCGTGGTCGGTCTGCGCGGGCGGGAACTCGGCCAGCCACATCAGCAGCATCATCGCGGCGGCGGCGCCGGCGGCGATCCGCAGGCCGATGCCGAGGATCAGGGCGAGCCCGACGCCGAGCAGGCCGAGCATGAACAGCCAGTCCGCCCAGGCCTGGCCGGCGATGTCGTTGAAGAAGCCGGAGAACGGGCCGACGTCGGCACCGGAGAGGAAACCCTTGGTGGGGGAGCCGCCGTTGATCCAGGCGCGTTCGGCGGGGGTGGCGTAGTTCCAGCCGAACATCTTGTCGAGGAACGCCCACAGGAAGACGACACCGAGCGAGATCCGCAGGACGGCGAGCGTACGGGCAGCCACGGGGGTGAGCGCCGAACCCGGCGCCGGAGCGTGTCCGAGGGTGCTGGCCGCGTCGCGGCCGATGGCTGTCATGGTGTCCTCCTCGCTGACATCGGTCTGTCTCCGACTATTCGCCGCCCCGGCAGCGGTGACCCGGGGCCGAGGGCCGGACCGTGCGGGCGGAAGGACCCCAACGACCGAGAGCGTGTGGAGTACGGCCGTCATACGCGCCCGAAATCCACACGCTGTCGGGGGCAACCGGTGCCTCGCCCTCTCGCACCCGGGGGAGGACCTGCTCACCGCTCGGCTGGCCGAGGCAGTGCTGGAGACGCGGGCTCGGCGACGCGGCGCAGGCCGCGGACCGCGGGGATGAGCAGCAGGGCGGCGCAGCCCAGCACGCCGACGACGACGGAGGCGCCGAGCACCCGCTCGGCGCCGACCGCGACGGCGACCGGCCCGGCCAGGGCCTGACCGATCGGGAGGCTGCCGGTGGAGCCGAGGACCTCGTACGAGGTCATCCGGTTCAGCATCGCCGGCGGCACCTGGGTCTGCACGCTGGTCTGCCACTGGATCGACCAGAACGCCCAGACCAGGCCGTTGACCCCGGCGGCGGCGAGCAGCCACGGCAGGCTGACGTGGGTGGCGATGGCCAGCGGCAGCAGCACGAACCCGAACATCGCGACGGCGCCGGTGGCGAGCGGGCGCTGCGGCCGCAAGCGCAGCGCGGCGATGCCGCCGCACACGGTTCCGGCGCCGAGGGCGGACTGCATCCAGCCGTACGCCGACGCGCCCAGATCCTCGCTGACCAGCACCGCGCCGAGCGGGATGAGCGGGCCGAACAGGAAGATCCCGTACGCGACCCAGACCAGGATGACGCTCCAGATCCAGGTGCGGGCGCGGAACTCGTGCCAGCCCTCGATCAGGTCCCGGACCGTCGAGGACTTCCGCCGTGGGACCGGGCCGGTGCGCAGAGTGGCGAGGCAGAGGGCGCTGATCGCGAAGGTGGCGGCGTCGACGGCGTACACCGGGCCGGCCCCGAACAGCGCGAACAGCACACCGGCCGCCGCCGGGCCGAGCATCTCGGCGAACGCGACGGCGGTGCGGATGGTCGCGTTGGCCCGCTGCGGATCGTTGCTGACCAGCGGGACCAGGCCGTTGACGCCGGGCTGGAACATGGCCGCCGCGGCGCCGCTGACCGCCGAGCAGACGATCAGCAGCGCCAGCGACGGGGTGCCGGTGAAGAACGCGACCGCCACCACGATCTGCGCGACGAGGCGGACCAGGTCGGCGCCGAGCATCAGCGGGCGGGCCCCGAAGCGGTCCGCGAACACCCCGCCGAACAGGATGAACCCGAGCATCGGCAGCATCCACGCGGCGAGGACCAGGCCGACGCCGGTGGCCCCGTACACCTGCCCGATGGCCAGGGCGGCCGCGACGGTGAGCATCGCGTCGCCGAACATCGAGATGGTGCGGGCCACGAAGTACCGGAGGAAGTCAGCCGTCCACATCCGGCAATATTAAGGTTTCTTCAGAATAGGGTCGGGATGTGCCTCACCGCGACGTGCTTCACCTGCTCGTCCGGGTCCGGGCGCTTGGGCAGCTTCACCGCGTCGCGTTTCAGCGCCTCGTACGGCACCACGCTGAGCAGGTGACTGATGATGTTGAGCCGGCCGCGCTTCTTGTCGTCGGTCACCGCGAGGTACCACGGCGCCCACTCGGTGTCGGTGGCCCGGAACATGTCGTCACGGGCCCGGGAGTAGTCGTCCCAGCGGGTGTACGACAGCAGATCGAGCTCGGACAGCTTCCACGTCTTGCGCGGATCGTTGATCCGGCCCTCCAGGCGGCGGGTCTGCTCCTGCGGGCTGACCTCGAGCCAGTACTTGACCAGGATCACGCCGGAGTCCACGATCTGGTGCTCCATGCTCGGCGTGGCCTGCAGGAACTGCCGCGCCTGACCTTTGCTGCAGAATCCCATCACCCGTTCCACGCCGGCCCGGTTGTACCAGCTGCGGTCGAAGATGACGACCTCACCGGCGGCGGGCAGATGCGGCACGTACCGCTGCAGGTACATCTGCGACCGCTCCCGCTCGGTGGGCGCCGGCAACGCGACGACCCGGAACACCCGGGGGCTCACCCGCTCGGTGATCGCCTTGATCGCGCCGCCCTTGCCGGCGGTGTCGCGTCCCTCGAAGACGATGCACACCTTCGCGCCGTTCGCCTTCACCCACTCCTGCATGGTGACCAGCTCACCGTGCAGCCGGCGGAGCTCCTTCTGGTACTCCTTCTCCTTCATCCGGGGCGGGGCCGCGCCGTCATCGTCCGTGGCGGCCGACCGTTTCTTGTGCTTGGCCATGTTCTCCTCCGAAAGCGCGACAGGGCCTGTCGTAGTCACCGTCCCTCCCACGGACGCCGCGCGCCCCCTCCGCTACGGATGATCCGGCGCGCCCGCCGATGCGCTGCCATGAGGTGTGACCGCAGGCGTGCTGGTGATCCTGGTGGCCGTCGTCGTCTGGGGCGCGATGTCGGCCCGGCTGGAACGGGCCGATCTGACCGCCCCCATGGTGTTCGTCGGCATCGGCGCGCTGCTCGCCTTCGGGTTCGGCCTGGAGGCGGACACCGACACCGCCGGGGTGATGGCGCTGACCGAGGCCACCCTGGTGTGGGTGCTGTTCTCCGACGCGGCCCGGGTCGGGGTGCGCGAGCTGCGTACCGACGCCGGGGTCTACGCCCGGTTGTTCGGGGTGGCGCTGCCGATCACGGTGGCGGCCGGCACCCTGGCCGCCTGGCTGCTGCCCGGGGTGGACACCCCGTGGATGGCGCTGCTGATCGGGGCGGCGCTGGCCCCTACCGACGCGGCGCTGGGCGCGGTGGTGATCACCCATCCGGCGGTGCCGGAGCGGATCCGGCGCATCCTCAACGTGGAGAGCGGCCTGAACGACGGGATCGTCACGCCGGTCGTGATGCTGGCCCTGGCCGGGGTGGCGTCGGCCGAGGGCCACGCCGGCGGCGGCGTGCTCGGCGCGGTCCTCCAGCTGGCCGGGGGAGCGGCGGCCGGGGTGGCGGTGGGTGCGGCGGGCGGCGCGCTGCTGCGGGTGGCCGGCCGGCGGGGCTGGGCGGAGGACAGCTTCGCGGGCCCGGCGGTGCTGGCTCTGGCCCTGGCGGCGTACGGCCTGTCGACCGCCGTACACGCCAACGGTTTCGCCGCCGCGTTCGCCGCCGGGATGGCGTTCGGGCACGTCGCCGGCCGTCGTGGCCCCCGCGAGGTGTTCTACGTGGAGCAGACCGCCGACCTGGCCTCCCTGCTGGTCTGGGTGCTGTTCGGCGCGATCGCGCTGCCGCTGCTCGACGGGCGCCTGGACGGGTGGGTCGTGCTGTACGCGGTGCTGAGCCTCACCGCGATCCGGATGGTCCCGGTCGCGCTGGGCCTGGCCGGTTCGGGTCTCGGCCGCCGCGCGACCCTGTTCATCGGCTGGTTCGGGCCGCGCGGCCTGGCGTCGGTGGTGTTCGCCCTGATCGCCGTGGAGGAGCTGGGCCCGGGCGCGGAGCCGGCGGTCGCCGTGATCACGCTGACCGTGCTGCTCAGCGTGCTGGCCCACGGTTTCAGCGCGAGCCCGCTGGCGGTCCGGTACGACAGGCCTACTCGGTGAACCGGCCGATCCGGCGGCGCGACGCCCGCATGAGGGCCAGCTCGTCCGCACCGCTGACCACTATCCCGGGGTCGGGGGTGAAGTCCAGGTCGCCTGAGCGGTCCTTGTAGTCGATCGCGCCGAGGATGACCTTCATGGTGTTCAGCCGGGCGGCGTGCTTGTCGTTGGAACGCACGATGAGCCACGGGGCGGCCCTGGTGTCCGTACGCCGCAGCATCTCGAATTTCCGCTCGGTGAAGTCGTCCCACCGGTCCTGGGCCTGCAGATCGATCTCGCTGAGTTTCCACTGCCGCAGCGGGTCGGTGCGGCGCCGCTCGAAACGCCGCGCCTGTTCCTGCCGGGTGACGCTGAAGTACAGCTTGATCAGCACCGTGCCCTGCCGGGTGAGGTCCTTCTCGAAGCCGGTGACGCCGCGCAGGAAGTCCTTGTACTCCTTGGGTGTGCAGAAGCCGAAGACCCGCTCGACCATGGCGCGGTTGTACCAGCTGCGGTCGAACAGCACCATCTCGCCGCCGGTCGGGAACTCGGCCACGTACCGCTGGAAGTACCACTGGGAACGCTGCTCGTCGGTGGGCCGGCCGAGCGCGACGACCCGGTAGTGCCGCTCGTTCATGAACCGCGAGACGCGGCGGATGGTGCCGCCCTTGCCGGACGCGTCCCGGCCCTCGAACAGCACGATCATCCGCAGGTTCTCCGCCTCCAGATGGCGTTGCAGCTTCAGCAGCTCGACCTGCCAGGGGCGTAGCATCCCCTCGGCGTCGTCCCGCCGCCGGAGCCGGGCGATCTCGCGCAGCGCCTGGTCGTACTTCTCAGCGAGATCGGCCATGGTGGACCCCTTCCGGCATCAGCCTGACACGTCCAGGATCCCCGCGGTTCATTTGACCTACGTCATCCGCACGGAATGACGTAGCCGGGCGCTCGTCATGGCTTGCTTGTCGGAGAACCGGAACAGGGGGGCGGCATGAGAGCGGCAGACTGGGTGCCCGGCATCGCGGCGGTACGCACGTACCGCCGGCAGTGGCTGGTCAAGGACGTGGTCGCGGGCCTGGTCCTGACCACGTTGCTGGTGCCGCAGGGAATGGCGTACGCGGAACTGGCCGGCCTGCCCGCGATCAACGGCCTCTACACGACGGTGCTGTGCCTGCTCGGTTACGCCGTCTTCGGCCCGTCCCGGATCCTGGTGCTCGGCCCGGACTCCTCGCTCGGCCCGATGATCGCCGCGGTGGTGCTGCCGCTGGTGGTGGCCGGCGGCGATCCGGCCGCGGCGGTCGCGCTGGCGTCGATGCTGGGCCTGATGGTCGGCCTGATCATGACGGCGGCCGGGATCGCGAAGCTCGGTTTCCTGGCCGACCTGCTGTCCAAGCCGACCCAGATCGGCTACATGAACGGCCTGGCCCTGACCATCCTGATCAGCCAGCTGCCGAAGCTCTGCGGGTTCTCCGTCGACGGGGAAGGGCTGATCGAGGAGACCCGGGCTTTCGTACGGGGGATCGCCGCGGGCGAGGTCAACCCGGCGGCCCTGGGCGTCGGCCTGTTCGCGCTGCTGCTCATCCTGGTACTGCAACGATGGCTGCCGAAGATCCCGGCGGTGCTGGTCGCCGTGGTCGGCGCGATCGCCGTGTCGTCGATCTTCGACCTCGGCGCGCACGGGGTGAAACTGGTCGGCCCGCTGCCGCAGGGACTGCCGCCGCTCGCGTGGCCGCACGCCTCCTGGGAACAGTTCGGGCTGCTGCTGGCCGGGGCGATCGGCATCACCCTGGTCTCGCTGACCGACACCATCTCCACCGCGTCGTCGTTCGCCGCCCGCACCGGTCAGCAGGTCCGCGGGAACCAGGAGATGACCGGGATCGGCGCCGCCAACATCGCCGCCTCGCTGTTCCAGGGTTTCCCGGTGAGCACCAGCGGCTCGCGGACCGCGGTGGCCGAGCAGTCCGGGTCGAAGTCGCAGCTCACCGGGGTGGTGGGCGCGGCGGTGATCGTACTGATGCTGGTCTTCGTGCCGGGCCTGTTGCGCAACCTGCCGCAACCCGCGCTGGGCGCCGTGGTGATCGCCGCCTCGCTCTCGCTGGCCGACATCCCCGGCACGGTGCTGCTGTGGAGGCGCCGCCGGATGGAGTTCCTGGTGTCGATCGCCGCGTTCCTCGGGGTGGCGCTGCTGGGCGTGCTGCCGGGCATCGTCGCCGCGGTCGGCCTGTCGGTGCTGAACGTGTTCCGCCGGGTGTGGTGGCCCTACCAGGCGGTTCTCGGGCGCACCCGGGGGATGCCGGGCTATCACGACGTGACGTCCTATCCGGACGCCGAGCGGCTGCCGGGGCTGGTGATGTTCCGGTTCGACGCGCCGCTGATCTTCGCGAACGCGCGGGTGTTCCGTGACCAGATCCGGCAGCTCGCGGCGAGCGAGCCGAGGCCGGAGTGGATCGTCATCGCCGCGGAGCCGATCACCGACGTCGACATCACCGCGGCGGACATGCTGGAGAGCCTGGACAACGAACTCAACGCCCAGGGGACGTCGCTGGTGCTGGCCGAGCTGAAGGACCCGGTCCGCCGCAAGATCGACCGCTATCAGCTGACCCACACGATCGATCCGGAGCACTTCTTCCCGACGATCGAGGACGCGGTCGCCGCGTACCGCACGCGAACCGGCGCGGAGTGGTCCGCGCCGGATTGACCCGCGTGTCGTGACTCAGCCCCGATCGGAACTCGAGGTCCGCAGGCAGAGGACCTGGACGCCGGAGCCGGCCAGCCGGGCCAGCAGCTTCTCCAGGTCGTCCTCGGAGAGCCGCCCGCTGATCGTGCTCTGCGACGGAAGGGTACGGAAGCGCAGCTCGCCGACGGCCTTGCGGAGCAGCGGGCCGAGGAAGCCCCGGACCCTGAACTCGTATCGCTCCATGACTTCCTCTCCCCTCAACGGCCGTAATCGCGCAGGAACAGCGCCTCGGCCAGGGCGAGCCGGGCGATCTCACCGGGGTCGACGCTCTCGTTCGGGGCGTGGATCAGCGCGAGCGGCTCCTCCACCCCCATCAGGATGATCTCGGCGCGCGGGTACGTCTCGGCGAACACGTTGCACAGCGGGATCGAACCGCCCTGCCCGAGCGCGACCATCTCCCGCCCGTACGCCTCCCGCATCGCCGCGCCGAGCGCCCGGTACGCCGGCCCGCCCGTCCGGGCCTCGAACGGCTGCCCGAGCGCCTCCTTCTCGACCGTCACCCGCACGCCCCACGGCGCGGCCGACTGCAGGTGCGCGATCAGCGCGTCCTGGGCCTTGGCCGCGTCCATGCCCGGTGGCACCCGCAGGTTGAGCCGGGCCCGGGCGTGCGGCTGGATCGCCGCGGCCGAGCCGACCACCGGCGGGCAGTCGACGCCGAGCACGGTGACGGCGGGCCGCGACCACAGCATGTCCGAGACGGTGCCGTCGCCGAGCAGGCCGGCCCCGCCGACCAGGCCCGCGTCGCTGCGGAACTGGTCGGCCGGGTACGGCGCCCCGGTCCACGTCTGGGTGTTGTCCAGCCCGGCGATGGTGGTGTTGCCGTGGCGGTCGCGCAGGGTCGCCAGGATGTGCACCAGGGCGGCGAGCGCGTCCGGCGCGGGCCCGCCGAACATGCCCGAGTGCAGCTCGCCCGCCAGCGCCTCGACGGTCACCACCACGTTGGCCAGGCCGCGCAGGGTGACCGTGGTGGCCGGGACGCCGACCGCCGCGTTGCCGGTGTCGCAGACCAGGATCGCGTCCGCTTCGAGCAGGCCGGGGTTGCGGACGACGAAGTCCTCGAGGCCGCCGGTGCCCTGCTCCTCGGAGCCCTCCACGATGAGTTTCAGGTTCACCGGCAGGCCGGCGTCACCGAGCGCCCGTAACGCGGTCAGGTGCATGACGATGTTGCCCTTGCAGTCGGCGGCGCCCCTGCCGTACCAGCGGCCGCCGGACTCGGTCAGCTCCCACGGCGGGGTGCGCCAGGCCGCGGCGTCGAGTGGCGGCTGCACGTCGTAGTGGGCGTAGAGCAGGACGGTCGGGGCGCCGGGGACGGCGGTGGGCCGTACCCCGAAGACCGCCTGGCTGCCGTCGCTGGTCCCGTGCAGCCCGAGGGAGGTGAACCCCTCCGCGGCGAACCGGTCGACCACCCAGCTCGCCGCCCGCAGGCACTCGTCGGCGGGGTACTGCCGGGGGTCGGCCACCGACGGGATGGCCACCAGCTCGGCCAGGTCGGCGCGGGCCCGCCCCATCAGGGCGTCGATCTTCTCCCTCACGAGGCCACCTCCGCGTACTTCAGCCGGTTGATCAGGTGCTGGTACATCTCGATGTACTCCGGGCAGTAGACCTTGATGATCAAAAGCTGGCCCTGGACGACCTTGTTGTCGACGATCACCGGGCGCTGCCCGGGGCCGGCCGCGCCGTTGGTGAGCTGGTTGAAGAGGATGCCCCGGCGCAGCGCGACGTCCGGGTCGTGACAGACCGGGCCGCCGTCGTCGCCGAGCAGGTTCGCGACCCGGTCGGTGTTCAGCGCCCGCAGCCCGGCGGCGGTGAACTCGGTGCTCAGCTGGGTGGCCTTGTCCTGTGCCTGCCGGGTCTCCTTCTCGCCGATCCGCCGGACCACGCCGATGCCGGCGAGGATGACCAGGATGATCAGCGAGACGGTCGCGATCACGGACTTGCCGCTCATGCCACGGTCTCCTTCCAGGACGGTTTGCGCAGCCGGTAGAAGAGGTACGGCACGAGCAGGCCGAGGCCGAGCGCGCCGCCGGCGACGACCGCGAGGTAGGTGCCGACGCTGCCGGAACCGAACTGCGACGGCGGGACGAAACCGATCAGCAGGGCGGCGAGGGAGGCGGCGAACCCGACCCCGCACAGGCCGGTCAGCATCGGAGCGCGGTAACCGCGCGGGTGGCCGGGGTGCTTGCGGCGCAGCCGGATCGCGGCGACGAACATCAGCAGGTACATGATCAGGTAGACCTGGGTGGTGATCACCGAGAAGATCCAGTACGCGCTGGAGACGTCCGGGATGAACGCGTACGCCAGCGCGATCAGTGTGGTGACCAGCCCTTGCACCACCAGGATGTTCTGCTGCACGCCGTGCTTGTTGAGCTTCTGCAGGTACGGCGGCAGGTAGCCCTCCTGGCGGGAGATCAGCAGCAGGCCCTTCGACGGGCCGGCCAGCCAGGTGAGCATGCCGCCGAGCGACGCGGCGACCAGCATGACGCCGAGGATCGGGGTGAGCCACTGCGAGCCGAACGCGGCGAACACCGCGTCGAACGCCTGCATCACACCGGCGGTCAGCGACAGCTGCTCGGCCGGCACGATCCAGCTGATCGCCAGGGCCGGCAGGATGAAGATCAGCAGCACCAGGCCCATCGCCAGGAACATCGCCCGTGGGAACTCGCGGCCCGGGTTCTTCAGCGAGCCGACGTGGACCGCGTTCATCTCCATGCCGGAGTACGACAGGAAGTTGTTGACGATCAGCACCAGGCTGGACAGGCCCGCCCAGGCCGGCAGCAGGTGGTCGGCGGTCATCGGGGCGGCCGACTCGTTGCCCTGACCGAGGAAGACCGCGCCGAGCAGGACCAGCAGCACGCCCGGGATCAGCGTGCCGATGATCAGACCGCCGCTGGCGAGGCCGGCGACGCCGCTGGTGCCGCGGGACGACACCCACACGCCGGTCCAGTAACAGACCATGATCACGAGGGCGGTCCAGACGCCGCTGGACGCCAGGTCGGGATTGATGACGTACGCCAGGGTGCTCGCCACGAACCCGAGCAGGCTCGGATAGTAGAAGATCGTCATCGCGAACTGGCACCACACGGCGAGGAAGCCCGCCGGTTTGGAGATGCCCTCGCTGACCCACTTGTAGACGCCGCCCTCCCAGCCCGAGGCGAGCTCCGCCGAGACCAGCGCGGTCGGCAGCAGGAACACGATGGCCGGGACGACGTACAGGAAGATGCTGGCCAGGCCGTAGACGGCCATCGTCGGGGCCGGGCGCAGGCTGGCCACCGAACTCGTGGTCATCAGCGCCAGCGCCACCCAGGAGATGTAGGAAACCGTTCGTGCCCCACGCGGTTTCGCCGCCGGCACATCCGTCGCACTCACGCTGCCTCCGTTCCTTTTCCGCTGCGCGGTCTCTTCCGCGGATCATCGGCCGGAAGTGGCAGCCGTCACCTCACCCCTGGAGAGCGGTTCATCACCGCTCGCGCCGTAGCTCGCGCACCCCGAGCGTCCTGGCCAGCGCCCGGTAGAGCGGGTGGCCACAGAGGACACCGAGGGCCACCGCCATCATCGAGCCCGCCGCGCCGAGCAGATCCTCGACGCCGCGGACCGCATCCCGGCTCAGGTACTCGGTCACCCCGATCAGGCTCAGCGCGCCCGGCACCAGCAGCCAGAACCCGGGCAGGAAGGAGACCAGCGCGGGCGGCCCGGACGGGGCCTGCTCCACCAGGTACGCCACCACGGTCAGCACCACCGCCCCGACGAACCCGCTCAGGTAGCCGCCGAGCGCCAGGTTGCCGAAGTACTGGCCGACCCAGCCCGCGTACAGCACCACGCACAGCCAGCCCACGGAGTTGCGCGGCCCGGAGTAGACCAGGTGGCAGCCGAGCGCGACGACCAGCGCGCCCAGCCACGGCGCCCATCCGCCCATCGAGTTCTGCGGGGCGCTGACCAGCGTCTCGGCCCGGGGCAGGCCGACCAGCTGGGCAGCGCCGACGATCCCGAACGCGAGCAGCAGCAGTTGCAGGACGCCGGAGACCAGCCGGCTCGCGCCGGTGACGATCTCGGCGGCGGACACCTCCACCACCGCCATGGTGAGCACCGCCCCGGGCAGGAAGGTGGCCAGCGGCGCCACCATCGCCCGCAGGTCCGCGTCGGCCCAGCCGGTGCCGGCGATCACGAAGGTCAGCGCGGACACCACGAACGCCGCCGACACCGGCATGATCATCTGTACGCTCGACCAACGCGCCCCCACCATCTTCAGCGCGCCGACCAGCGCCCCGAACACCACGGCGAGCAGCAGGTCCACGCCGGTCGGCTGCAGGATCAGGCAGATCCCCCCGGTCAGCACGGCGTGCCCGCCGATCCGGGACGCCGCCCGGAACCGGGGCCGCATCGCCACGATCTCGCGCACCCGGGCACTGCCCTCGGCCGGCGAGATCCGGCGCTGCCCGGCCAGACGCAGCAGGTCGTAGATCGCCGCCGTCTGGTCCAGCCGCAGGCCACCGTTGAGCTGCCGGGTCGGCTCCAGGCTGGCCGGGCGGCCCGGTTCCAGGGACATCACCAGGTAGGTGGGCAGCACACTGAACCGGGCCTGCGGGGCGCCGTACGCCGCGGCGACCCGCAGCAGATGCTCCTCGATGCGGTTGACGGCCTCGCCCGCCGCGGTCAGCGCGCTGCCGAGATACAGCAGGAACTCCTGGAGCTCCCGCTCGTCAGTGGACTCCGCCATCGGCGCAATCTAGGTCATCGCACGGGCCCGCTGATTCATCCGGCGCGAGCGATGCCGCGCCCCGGGGGCCGCCGCGAGGCTGGGACGCACCGACCGGCGAACCCCGAGGAGCCGCCCATGTCCGCGACCGAGCGTCAGGCCCCCGGAACGAAAGCCGGCCTCGGCGTGCTGCTCGCCGCCTGCGTGTCGGCGCTGGTGGTGAATGCCAACACCTCGGCGGTCACCATCCTGCTGCCGGCCATCAGCGAGGACGTCGGCGCGAGCGTCGACGTGCTGCAGTGGGCGGTGACCGGCTACATGCTGGTCGGCGCCGCGGTCATCGTTACCTCCGGCGCGCTCGGTGACGTCTTCGGCCGCCGCCGCGTCTTCGTCGGCGGCCTGCTCCTGTTCGTCGTCTCCTGCGCGATCATCGCCCTGGCCGGTGGCGCGGCCGGGGTGATCGGCGGCCGGATGCTGCAGGGCGCGGCCGGATCCACCATCCTGGCGTGCGGGATGAGCCTGCTGTCGGTGGCCTCGTCCGGGGCCGGGCAGATGCGGGCGATCACGCTGTGGGGCGCGGCGTCGGCGATCGGCGCCGCGATCGGGCCCCTCGCCGGCGGCCTGCTGGCCGGCAGCACCGGCTGGCAGGGCCTGTTCTGGATCGACGCGGCGATCGCGGCCGCCTGCATCCCGCTCACCCTGGCCACCGTCGCCGAGTCCCGGGACTCCCAGCGGCCCCGGTCCATCGACATGCTCGGCACCGTGCTGGTCGCGGTGGCGCTGGTGCCGCTGGTCCTGGCGCTCAGCGAGGGCGGCGACTGGGGCTGGTTCTCCGCCCGGACCCTCGGCTGCCTGCTGATCGCGGTCCTCGGCGGCGCCGGGTTCGTGGCCGCCGAACGCCGCGCGAAGGCCCCGCTGGTCGACCTGCGGTTGCTGCGCAACCGGGTGCTGGTCGGCGCGACCATCGCGATCCTGCTGGTCGCCGGAGTGATCAACGCGCTGATGTACCTGCTCAGCCTCTACTTCCAGAATCCGGCCGCGTTCGGCATGACACCGCTGGAGGCCGGGCTGGCCACGCTGCCGGCGGCCGCGGCGATGATCGCGGTGACCCCGTTGATCACCCCGGTGGCGGTACGCATCGGCTCCCGGCAGGCCGTCGCCCTCGGGTTCGCGCTGGCCGCGGCCGGGGCGGGGGTGCTGATGCTGGTCAAGGCCGACTGGTCGTACGCGACGTTCGTGCTCCCGCTGGCCGTCCTGGCGATCGGGCTCGGTTTCGCCAACGGCCCCGCCTCGTCGGCCTCCACCTCCGCGGTCCCCGCCGACCAGGCAGGGCAGGCCTCCGGCATCTCCAACATGGCCCGGTACGTCGGCGGCTCGCTGGCCGTCGCGGCCGCCTCCACGGTCTTCACCACGGTCACCGGAAGCCGCCAGGACGGCGGCGCTCAACCGGCCGGCGCCCTCGCCGCCGGGCTGGCCGGCGCGGCGCTGCTGCTGACGGTGGCCTCGCTGGCCGGTGTCGCCCTGGCCGTGCTGATGGGCCGGCACCGCGGCGAGCGTCCCGGGGCCGTGCATCTGGCCGCGGCGGCGGCCGCCACCACCCACACCGTCCCCATCCGACCGGTTCCCGGCCCAGGAGGCCCCTCGTGATCACCGCCCCACCGTTCACCGTCAAGGACTACACCCACCGGATCGAGCGGGCCCTGACCGAGGCCGCCGACGCCGGCCTCACCGGGTTGCTCGTCACCCCCGGACCCGACCTGGTCTACTTCACCGGCTACCGGCCGACGGCGATCACCGAGCGGATCACCGTGCTGCTGCTCAGCGCCGACCGGTCGCCGCAGCTCATCGTGCCGACCCTGGAACGCGGCGACGTGGAGGCCACGGCCGGCGTCGACGCCGTCACCATCACCGACTGGCGGGACGGGTCGGACCCGTACACGCTCACCGCCGGGCTGCTGGCCCCGGACGGCAGGTACGCGATCACCGATTCCGCGTGGGCGATGCACCTGCTGGCGCTGCGGCAACGACTGCCGGCCGCCTGGTTCACCTCGATGACCGAGACCCTGCCGATGCTGCGGGCGGTCAAGGACCAGGCCGAGCTGGACCGGCTCGCGGCGGCGGGCGCGGCCGCCGACGCCGCTTACGACGAGATCGTGCACGCCCGCTTCACCGGCCGGTCCGAATCGGACATCGGCACCGACCTGGCCGGGCTGCTGCGCGCGCACGGGCACAGCCAGGTCGACTTCACCGTGGTCGGGTCCGGGCCCAACGGCGCCGACCCGCACCACGAGATGGGGAGCCGGGTGATCCGGGACGGCGACATGGTGGTGCTGGACTTCGGCGGGCTGAAGGACGGGTACGGCTCGGACACCACCCGGACCGTGCACGTCGGCGAGCCCACCGACACCGAACGCGAGGTGCACGAGGTGGTACGCCGGGCGCAGCAGGCCGCGTTCGAGGCGGTCCGGCCTGGAGTGACCTGCCAGGACATCGACCGGGTGGCGCGGACCGTGATCGCCGACGCGGGCTACGGCGAGCACTTCATCCACCGCACCGGCCACGGGATCGGGCTGACCACGCACGAGCCGCCGTACCTGGTCGAGGGGGAGAGCCGGCCGCTGGTCCCGGGCATGTGCTTCTCCATCGAACCCGGGATCTACCTGCCCGGGCGGTTCGGCGTCCGGATCGAGGACATCGTCACGGTCACCGCCACCGGCGGCCGCCGCCTCAACAACACCGCCCACGACCTGCGCGTGGTCGCCTGAGAGACGGGAGAACCGACATGTCACGACGACGACTCGGGGCCGCGGCCCTGCTGACCGCGGTGCTGGCGCTGCCCGGCTGCACGGGTGGTGGCGAGGGGGACGACCGGTCGCTGCCGTCGGCACGCCCGTCCGCCGAGCGATCCACGGACCGGACCCCGGAACGGACGACGGAGAACACCCCGGAGAAGACGACCGAACGGACGACGGAGAAGACGCCGGAGAGGACGGCCGAGAAGACGACAGCGAAGACGCCGGAGAAGACGGAGCCGGCGGAGACCCGTACCCCCGAGAAGACGTCGGTGACCCGGGTCGAGGTGACGGTGACCGTACAGGCGACCAAGACGACCGCGAAGCCGACGGAGTCGGCAGCCGTCCCGGTCGCCGTGGAGGAGGACGACACCGGCGGGTGGCTGGGCTGGATCCTGCTGTTCCTGCTCTTCGGCGGGCTGGCCGCGGCCGTGCTGGTCAGCCGCAGTCGCAAGACGGCCAACTGGGAGACCCGCCAGGCGACACTGACCGCGCAGACCCGGACCGTGCTCGAGGGCCGGCTGACGTCGGTGCTGACCGCCCGGCGCGACACCGAACGCGCCGTCAACTGGCCGCCGGTCCGCTCCGACCTCACCGGCCTGGTGGTGGCCTGGGGCGAACTGGCGGGGGAGACCTCCGACCCGGCCCGGCAGGCGAACGCGACCGGTGTCGCGGCGTTGCTGCGCGACCTGGTGGAGGCGGTCGACGTGGAGAACCAGGCGGTGGCCGCGGGGTACGACTGGCGCCCGCTGCGCCCTGCCGTCGACGAGATCCTCGACAACCTGGACGCGATCCTGAACCCGCAGGTGATGGCCGGTCCGCCGAGCCCGCCGCCGGCCGGCCCGCGGCCGGCGGCTCCCGAGGACCCGGACACCCCGGGTTACGCGGGCTGATCGGAGTCGAACGTGCGGTTCGGGTCGCGGGTCAGGTTCTCCCCGGTCTCGGCGTCGAAGACGTGCATGCGCTGCGGGTCGAACCACAGCCGGGCCTTGGCGCCGGAGCGGATCCGGCTGGACACGTCCAGAGCGACGACCAGCTGGGTCCGCATCTGCTCGCTGTCCAGCTCCCGTTCCAGCTCCTCGAGCTGCTGGGTGACCTCGGCCGGGGCCTCGTACGGGACGTACGCGTACAGCCCGTTGCCCAGCCACTCGGTGACGTCCACGTCGGCCTCGAACGTCCTGCCGTGCCCGCGCCGTTCCGCCGCGACCATGGTCAGGTCCTCGAAGTGCTCCGGCCGCAGCCCGATGATCACCAGTTCCCGGTCGCCGACCTTGCTGAGCCGCGGCCCGGTCGCCGGCACCGTGCCGAACGGGGTGTCGATCTGCCCGGACTTCATCCGGCCGGGCACGAAGTTCATCGGGGGCGAGCCGATGAACCCGGCGACGAACAGGTTCGCCGGTTCCTCGTACAGCTGCTTCGCACTCCCGACCTGTTGCAGCACGCCCTTGCGCAGCACCGCGATCCGGTCGCCGAGCGTCATCGCCTCGGTCTGGTCGTGGGTGACGTAGACGGTGGTGATGCCGAGGCGCTTCTGCATCCGGGCGATCTCGGTGCGCATCTGCCCGCGCAGCTTCGCGTCCAGGTTGGACAGCGGCTCGTCGAACAGGAACGCATCGGCCTGCCGGACGATCGCCCGGCCCATCGCGACCCGCTGCCGCTGGCCGCCGGACAGGTTCGCCGGCCGGCGGTCCAGGTGCTCGGTGAGCTGCAGCAGCGCCGCCGCCTTGTTGACCTGCTCGCGGACCTCGGCGTCCGGGGTGCGCTTGAGCCGCAGCGGGAACGCGATGTTCTCGAAGACGGTCAGGTGCGGGTAGAGGGCGTAGTTCTGGAACACCATGGCGAGGTTGCGGTCCCGTGGCGCCAGCTTGTTCACCCGGGTGTCGCCGATCATCATGTCGCCGGAGGTGATGTCCTCCAGCCCGACGATCATCCGGAGCAAGGTGGACTTGCCGCACCCGGACGGTCCGACGAGGATGACGAACTCGCCGTCCGCGATGTCCAGGCTGACATTGTCGACGGCCTGGTAACCGTCGCCGTAACGCTTGACGATGTTGCGCATGCTGATCGCGGCCATGGCCGGTGTCCCCTCCTGCTCAACCCTTGACGGCGCCGGCGGTCAGACCGGCCATGATGCGGCGTTGGAAGATCAGCACCAGGATCACCACGGGGATCGTGACCACCACCGAGGCGGCCATGATGTAGGTGATCGGTGACTGGAACTGCGAGGCGCCGGTGAAGAACGACAGGGCGGCCGGCACCGTGCGCGCCTTGTCGGTGGAGGTCAGCGAGATCGCCAGCAGGAACTCGTTCCAGCAGAAGAAGAACGTCAGGATCGCGGTGGTGAACACGCCGGGCGCGCCCAGCGGGACGATCACCTTGCGGAACGCCTGCCAGGCGGTCGCGCCGTCGACCTGCGCGGCCTGTTCCATCTCCCACGGGATCTGCCGGAAGAACGCCGACATGGTCCAGATCGACAGCGGCAGGGCGAACGTCAGGTACGGGATGATGAGCCCGATCCAGGTGTCGTAGATGCCCAGGCCGCGCCACATGTTGAAGAGCGGGCCGACCAGCGCCGCCTGCGGGAACATGGCGATCGCCAGGGCCATCGAGAGCAGCACCTTCTTGCCCGGGAAATCCATCCGGGCGATGGCGTACGCGGCGAACATCGCGATGATCACGGCGAGCAGGGTGGCGATCAGGGCGATGAACACGGAGTTGCGCAGCGCGCTGGTGAACAGCGAGTCGGTGAAGACCGTCCGGTAGTTGTCCCACACCCAGACCTCGGGGAAGAACGTGGGCGTGCCGCTGCGGAACGTGCCCGGATCCTTGAACGACAGCGACACCATCCACAGCAGCGGGAACAGCGCCCACAGCAGGATGACCAGCCCGGACACGGTCCACCAGGGACTGACTCTGCGATCGGCCATCACTTGTCACCCCGTACCTGAGAGAGGTCGGTCTTGAAGCCCTTGACGAAGATGAACGCGATGATCACGACGGTCAGGAACAGCAGCACCGAGATCGCCGACCCGGCGCCCAGGTTGACCAGCGTGACGTTCTGCCGGTAGGCGAGGAACGAGAGCGTCTCGGTGTCGTTCGCGCCGACCGTCATGATGAACGGGTTGTCGAAGATCCGCCACGCGTCCAGGGTGCGGAACAGCAGCGCCACCATGATCGCGGCCTTCATGTTCGGCAGCGTCACCCGGACCAGCCGCTGCCAGGCGGTCGCGCCGTCGACCCGGGCCGCCTCCTGGAACTCCTCGGGCACCTGCACCAGCCCGGCCAGCAGCAGCAGCGAGATGAACGGGGTGGTCTTCCAGATCTCGGACAGGATGATCACGAACAGGGCCGACCAGCGTTCCCCGAAGAAGTCGAAGGTGCCCAGACCGAACCACTGGTTCACGAAGCCGGAGTCGAGCTGGAACGCGTACCGCCAGATGTAGGCGGAGACCACCGTGATGATCCCGTACGGGATGAGGATTCCGGTACGGACCAGCGAGCGCCCGCGGATGATCCGGTACATCACGAACGCGAACACGAAGCCGAGCACCAGCTCGACGGCCACGCTGGCGAGCGTGATGATCAGGGTGGTGCCGAAGTCGCTCCACCACACCGGGTCGGTGAGCACCGTGGCGTAGTTGCCGAGCCCGACGAACTCCCGGCCCTCCGGGTCGGTGAGCCGGTAGTTGTAGAGCGACAGCACCACCGCGTAGATCAGCGGATAGGCGGTCACGAAGATCATCACCAGGAAGGCCGGCGCGGAGAGCATCAGCCCCAGCCGGCGTTCCTTGCTGGCGCGGTCGGTGACCTCGGGTTTCTCCGGCGCTTGCAGGAGTGTCACAACAGTCGCCTCCCCTGGAGCACGTCGGACATGAAGACCGCCGACTCGTCCGGGCTCTCGGGGACCCGGACATCCGCGGGCGGATGCCAGGTGATCTGGACGGACGTCGAGACGTCGTTGTAGTACGGGGTGATCGGCCGCGGCCCGGCGTCGTTGATCGACTGGCGGATCACGTCGGCCATCGGGAACGCCTCGCGCACCTTCGCGTCGTCGTAGGCGGCGCCGCGGGCGGCCGGGTTGCCGGAGTCCAGCATGTAGCCGATGTTGTTCTCCAGCGAGGTCACGCAACGGACCAGGTCGAGCGCGTGCTCGGGATACCTCGTGAAGTTGCCGATCGCCAGGTTGATGCCGCCCAGCGGGGGACGGCTCGGCGTGTCCGCGGACACCGCCGGGTAACGGGCCCAGGCGATGTCGTCGAGGACCGACTGGTCGATGCCGCCGCCGGCGACGTCCTCCTTGGCGGCGTTGTACACGTACGGCCAGTTGACCATGAAGCCGCCGTTCGGGCCCTGGAACGCCGAGCGGGCCGCCTCCTCGTCGGCGGTGGACATGGCCGGCAGGGCAGCGGTCGATCGGGCGAGGTCGCCGATGATCCGGGCGGCCTCGTCACCGGCCGCTTCGTCGATCGTGGGATCGGCGTCCTGACCGGCCTCGACGTTGGTGACGATCTCGCCGCCGGCGGACATGACGAGGGCGTTGATCCAGACCATGTAGCCCTCGTACCGCTTGCCCTGCACTCCGATGATCTTGTTCTGCCCCTGCGCCGTCGTGACCATGTCGTCCCAGGTGAAGCCCTGCTTCGCCGGGTCGATCCCGGCCGCCTGGGCGACCGACCTGCGGTACCAGAGCAGCTGCGTGTTGGCCCAGAACGGCGCCGCGACCAGCTGGTCCTTCCAGGTCGTGGTGGCCAGCGGCCCGCGCAGCACGCCGTCGGTGAGCGCCGTCGCGTCGGCGCCCTCGAACGGGCGCAGGAAGCCGGCGTTGGCGAACTCGGCCACGAACGGCGGGTCCAGGCTCATCACGTCGATCGAGCTGTCCTGCGCGGCGAGCCGCCGGACGAGCTGTTCGCGCTGCTGGGACGCGTCGGTCGGCAGCACCTGCACGTCGACCTGATAGGTATTCTGTGACGCGGCGGCACAGGACGCGGCGAGCCGGCCCTGACCGCCGTTGTCCGGATTGATGTACCACGTGATGGTCGGCGGTCCACCGTCACCGCCACAAGCCGCGAGCATCGACGCCGACAGCGTGAGCGCCGCCAGAGCCGCCGGGCCGCGATGAACTGAACGCACACCCGCCTCCAAGGGTCCGTCGGACCCTTCACGCTCGACCGCTCGCGGAGCGCGCACATCATCCTGTGCGAGTGATGTGCGCGGCCCGTCCGCGCCTGATCGTGGGCACATGCCCGACTACCCACCCATCGCCGACCACGGCCTCATCGGGGACCTGCAGACCGCCGCGCTGGTCACCACCGACGGCTCCATCGACTGGTTCTGCGCCCCCCGGTTCGACTCGCCCAGCATCTTCGGGGCGCTGCTCGACCACGAACGCGGCGGCCACTTCCGGATCCACCCGGCGGCCGGCGCGGTCACCAGCCGGCAGCTGTACTTCCCGGACACCGCGGTGCTGGTCACCCGCTTCATGACCGAGGCCGGCGTGGGCGAGGTGATCGACTTCATGCCGGTCACCGAGGGGCCGGCGGCCGCCGCCGACCACCGCCTGGTCCGGATGGTGCGCTGCGTGCGCGGCGAGATGACGTTCGCGGTCGACATCGCGCCGCGCTTCGACTACGGGCGGGAGCCCTTCCAGACCCACCTCAGCGAGGACGGCGTGGTCTTCGAGGGCGCCCGGACCGCGCTGACGATCTGCCTGATCCGGGAACCGGACGACGAACGGCTGGCCCAGGCCCGGGTCGACGGGAACGGCGACGTCCATGCCGAGATCACCCTCAGCGCCGGGCAGATGCGCGGCGTGGTGCTGCGCACCGGCGCCGCCGGCCCACTCCGGCAGGTCCGGATCGCCGAGGTGTGGCGGCTGTTCGACGAGACGGTGGACTTCTGGGAGGCCTGGCTCGGGCAGTCCACCTACCGGGGCCGCTGGCGCGAGACCCTCAACCGGTCCGCGATCACGCTCAAACTGATGACGTACGCCCCGACCGGCGCCCTGGTCGCCGCGCCCACCGCCGCCCTGCCGGAACAGATCGGCGGCGGCCGCAACTGGGACTACCGCTACACCTGGGTACGGGACGCCTCGTTCTCGGTGTACTCCCTGCTCGGCATGGGCTTCACCGAGGAGGCCGCGGCGCTCGGCCGCTGGCTGCGCGACCGGGTCGACGAGCAGGCCGACAAGAACGGCGGCGGCCCGCTGAAGATCATGTACCGGGTGGACGGGTCCAGCGACCTCAGCGAGGAGATCCTGGACCACTGGGAGGGCTACCGCGGCTCGGCGCCGGTGCACATCGGCAACGGCGCGGCCGGGCAGCTCCAGCTCGACATCTACGGCGAGGCGATGGACAGCATCTGGTTCGCCGACCGGCACGGCCTCGCCGCCGGCCACCAGGGCTGGACCCGCATCCGCGAACTGCTCGACTGGGTCACCGAGAACTGGGACCAGCCGGAGGAGGGCATCTGGGAGACCCGCGGCGGCCGGCAGGACTTCACGTACGGCAGGCTGATGTGCTGGGTCGCCCTCGACCGCGGCATCCGGCTCGCCACCGAACACGGCAGGCCCGCCCCGATCGACCGCTGGCGGCACGAACGCGACGCCGTCTACCACCAGATCATGGACCGCGGCTGGAGCCCGGAACGGCGCGCGTTCCGCCAGCACTACGAGACCGACGTGCTCGACTCGTCACTGCTGCGGATGCCGGTCGTCGGGTTCATCACCCCGAACGACCCGATGTGGCTGTCCACGATGCGGGCGATGGACGCCGAGCTGGTCACCGACAGCCTCGTCTACCGGTACGACCCGGCCGCGTCCCCGGACGGGCTGCAGGGCGCCGAGGGCACGTTCTCGCTGTGCTCGTTCGCGTACGTCAACGCCCTCGCCCGGGCCGGCCAGGTCGACAAGGCCCGGGTGACCTTCGAGAAGATGCTGACGTACGCGAACCATGTCGGCCTCTACTCCGAGGAGATCGGCCTGACCGGTGAGCAGCTCGGGAACTTCCCGCAGGCCTTCACCCACCTGGCCCTGATCGACGCGGCGATCAGCCTGGACCGGGAGCTCGACCTGCACCCCCGGTCCACCGCCCGGCGCATCTCATAACGGCGTCACGTCCGGAAACGGGCCACCAGGGTCTGCAACTCGTTGGCCATCGAGCTCAGCTCGGTGATCGCCTGACGGGACTGGGCAGCGCCCTCGGTGGTCCGTTCGGCCGCCGACGCCAGGCCCTCCACACCGTTCGCGATCGTCTCCGCGCCGTCCGCGACCGCGGTGATGCTGCGGTTCATCTCCGCGGTCGTGGCGGTCTGCTCCTCCACGGCCGCGGCGATCGTCGCCTGGAACGTGTTGATCTGCTCGATCACCGAGGTGATCTGGCTGATCGCCTCGACCGCGCCCGCCGTGTCCGACTGGATCGCCGTCACCCGGCGGGTGATGTCCTCGGTCGCCCGGGCCGTCTCCTGCGCCAGGTCCTTGACCTCGCTGGCCACCACCGCGAAACCCTTGCCCATCTCACCGGCCCGGGCCGCCTCGATGGTGGCGTTCAGCGCGAGCAGGTTCGTCTGCTCGGCGATCGCGGTGATCGCCTGGACCACGCTGGCGATCTCCGCCGACGACGCGCCCAGCTTGTCGATGTGCTCGCTGGTGGACCGGGCCACGTGCACGGCCTGACCGGCGACCTCGGCCGCCTTCGACGTGTTCACCGCGATCTCGCGGATCGACTCGGCCATCTCCTGCGCGCCGGCGGCGACCGCGCCCACGTTCGACGACACCGACGCGGCGGTGCCGGACACCTCCCGGGTCTGCGACGACGAGCCCAGCGCGGTGTCCGCGATGTTCCCGGCGGTCGAGGTCATCTCCTCGGCGGCGGTGGCCAGCGCCCGCGCCGACGAGGCGGCCTGGGCGACGACCGTACGCATGTTGCCCTGCGCCTCGTCCAGAGCCCGCGCCATCTGACCGACCTCGTCGCCTGCCGTGACGTCCGCGGTCACCGTCAGGTCGCCGTCGGCCATCGCCTTCAGCGCCGTCCGCACCCGCAGCAGCGGCCGGGTGATCGAGGTGACGATGACCCGGGCCAGCAGGCACAGCACCAGCGCGGCGGCCAGCGCCGTGGCGATCAGGACGAGCTGCGCCCGGTCCCGGCTCGCGCCCGCGTCCGCGCTCGCCTCGGCGACCGTGGCGGCGAACAGCGACCGTTCGTTCTCCAGCACCGCGCTCGTCAGATAGTTGTCGACGTCGATCTGCTCCCACGCCAGGCGCGCCTGCGACTGGTCGGCCACCGCCCCGTCGACGAAGCTCTCGATCACCTGGGTGTAGTCGGCGTAGACAGCCCGGATCCGGCCGACCGCCGCGGTCAGGTCCCCGTTCAGCTCGATCGTGTCGAGTTCGTCGAGCAGCTTCTCCGCCTCGTCGAGGCGGCCCTTCAGCAGCGCCGTCTGCTCGGACGCGTCGTCCCGGGTGATCGCCTGCAGACCGTTCACCTTCAGCTCGCTGGCCACCCGGTCCAGCCGCAGCACCAGCGTGCTCGCGGTGTTGAGGCGGGTGAGCCGCTCGGCGGTGTCGTCGGCGACATGGTTGTTGTAGAGCGTGACACCGACACAGGTGCCGACGGCGAGCAGGCCGGCGCCGACCAGGCCGGTGAGCTTCGCCCAGACCGGGGCGTCCCGGAGCGGGTTGCGGTCAGACACCGCGGGAGTCCTTTCGGTGGTGGGGGCGGCCATCAGGCGAGCTGGTCGGCGGTGTAGTAGCCGCCGTCGACGAGGACGCGTTCATAGTTCGACCGGTCCACGTTCACCGGCTGCAACAGGAAGGTCGGCACGAACTCGACCCCGTTGTGGTACTGCTTCGTGTCGTTGACCATCGGATCCTCGTCGCTCAGCACCGCGTCGGTCATCTGCACCGCGACCTTGGCCAGCTCCCGGGTGTCCTTGTACACCGTCTCGGTCTGCTTGCCGGCCGCGATCAGCTTCACCGACTCCAGCTCGGCGTCCTGACCGGTCAGCACCGGCAGCGGGCGGCTCTTCGCGCCGTACCCGGCGGACTCCAGGGCGGCGAGGATGCCGCGGGTGATGCCGTCGTACGGCGACAGCACCGCGTCCACCCGAACCGACCGGTACGGCCCGGCGAGCAGCTTCGCCATCCGCTTCTGCGCCACCGCGCCGTCCCAGCGCATGGTCGCGACCTGGGCGAACTTCGTCTCGCCACTGCGCACCACCAGCTTGCCGGAGGCGATGTACGGCTTCAGCACGCTCATCGCCCCGTTGAAGAAGAACGTGGCGTTGTTGTCGTCCGCCGACCCCGCGAACAGCTCGACGGTGTACGTCTTCTTCGCGGTCTTCAGCTTCAGCGCGTCCACGATCGCACCGGCCTGCTCGACGCCGACCTTGAAGTTGTCGAACGTCGCGTAGTAGGCGATGTCCCCGCTGTCCCGGATCAGCCGGTCGTAGGCGATCACCGGGATCCCGGCCTTCGCCGCCTTCGCCAGCACACCCTTCAGCGCCGTGCCGTCGATCGCGCCGACCACCAGGGCGCTGACCTTCGCGTCGACCATGTCGTCGATCTGGCCGACCTGCCGCTGCACGTCGTCGTCGGCGTACTGCATGTCGGTGCCGTACCCGAGCAGCTGGAACTGCTTGACCATGTTATCGCCGTCGGCGATCCACCGCGAGGAGGCCTTCGTCGGCATGGCCAGCCCGATCACGGACTGCCCGGCAGCGGCCGCCGCCTCCGGCTCGTCACCGCTGCAACCGGCCGAAACGGCTAGTACGGTCGCAGCCGTCGCCCACGCCAACCATCGTGCCGCCACCGATCGTTCCCCCTGTCCCGGTCGAGGTCCGGACATCCCGGGCCTCGACCGGTAGATCGGTGCCGAACCCCCGATCATGAGGAACGGGAACCGACCCGCTCCCGAACTGCATCCCCCCGGCTACTCCCGCCACCCGCCGGCGCTCCTCCGCCAGCGCCGCCACCTGCTCCGGAAACAACCCGTCGGGCTCCTCTCCACGCGTGCGAAACACCGAAGACCCTTTCAGTGGTACGGCTGAAGCACGCAGAATTCATTCCCCTCCGGATCCGTCAGCACCTTCCACGGAAACGGTCCCCGTCCGGGGTCGCCGGCCCCGAGCCCTCGCAGCCGCGCTACCTCCACCTCCTGCCGTCTCTCCACCTCCTGCCGTCTCTCTGCCTCCTGCCGTCTCTCCACCTCTTGGCCGGCCGCCTGCCGATCCTGCGTCTGCTGATCCATCGTCTGTTGGTCCTCCGCCGCTCGGGTGTCCGGCAACAGGTCCAAGTGCAGACGCTTCCCCGCAACCGGCTCCCCGGACGTTCGGAGGAACTCCAGGTAGGGTCCGGTGCCCGCGGCCGACCGAAGCCGCGCGAAATCGCCGGTCACCTCGTGCGCCGTCCAGCCGATCGCCGCGCCCCAGAACCGGGCCATCACACCGGGATCCGCACAGTCGACCACGATCGCCGCGATCGGGCCGGTGTCCCGGTAGACCTCGCGAGGCTCCAGCACACAGAACAGATTGCCCGCCGGATCGGCCAGAACCGTCCACGGCACATCTCCCTGACCCACATCGGCGGGCGTCGCCCCGAGATCCCGCAACTGCGAAACCAATTCCGCCTGATGCGCCACCGACGAACTCGCCAGATCGAGATGCACCCGCCCCTCGACCCGCTCCGCATCCGGAACGCCGATGACATCGAGACAGGCACACCCCGGATCCGGCCACACGAACCCGGCCGGCCCGACCGCCGTCGCCACCGCACTCTCCGCGAAAACCGTCCACCCGAGCGCCTCCGCCCAGAACCGGCCGACCACGGCCTGATCCCGCGCCTTCAAATTCAACTGCGCCAACCGCAAGCCCATACGTTTCCTTCTGCTCTCCCGCCTCTCCCACTCTTCTACCTGATCGCCCATTCGTCGTACCGCGCCCGTTCGTCGTACCGCGCCCGTTCGTCGTACCGCGCCCGTTCGTCGTACCGCGCCCGTTCGCCGTACCGCGCCCGCTCGCCCTACCGCGCCCGCTCGCCCTACCCTGTCCGCTCGTCGCATCGCGCCCGGTCCTCGCCCCGCCCGGCCTGCCGCTTGCTGTACCGTGCGTCCTCTTCCTGCCTGGTCAGCTGCTCGCCGGTCACCGCTTCACCCGACCGGCTGCTCATCGCCTCGGGTTCGGCTCTCGGTCTGCCGGGCTCGGCCGCGCTGTTTCGTGTCCAGCAGGATCGGCTGCTCGCCGGTCCGCGGCTGGTCTGCGGTTCGCCGGATGGTGCGGTCGCTGCTCAGGTCCTCGACGAAGGCCGGATAGGAGTCGCCGAGCCCGGCGCGCACGATGTCGCTGCACCGCCGGAGCACGCGGTGACTCCACTGCCTCTCGATGCCGTTGTGGAGGAGCCAGTACAGGCCGTGAGTCAGAATCTGGACGAAGAGAAGGTAGATCACGTAACGGCTGGCGGTGGGGTCCTCCGGAGTGCCCCACTCGGGGCGCGGGCCGCGCGTCTGAAGGAGGACGACCCAGGCGCCGCCGTAGAAGGCCGCGGCGGAGACGGCGAACGAGGCCATCACCGTGAGCTTCCAGGCCCGGATGCCGGTCCGGCGGCTCCAACCGGGGATCCGCTGCTGGAGCCAGGAGGTGAGGCGGGACTCCACCGGATCCACCGGGACGTCGTCGTCCAGCGGGCCGTCCGGGCTCCGGCGGTGCGCCGCGGCCAGAGCCAGAAGCCGATCCGGATCCCGGCCCGGCTTCTGATGTGTCAGCAGGAGCGCCAGGTGGAACTCGTCATCGGTCGTCATGTCGTCCTCGAGCCGCCCCGCGGCCCGGTGCGCGCCGGCCCACACCGCCACCAGGACCAGGTCGGCGGCCAGGAAGACGATCACGGCGAGAATCAGCCAGCCGGTCATCGTCGACCCCGCGTTCTCTCGATGCTCCGGTGTGGCCCGAGCGTAACAGCGGGCCTCAATCCGATCAGGCGGTGTCGCGGCGGCGGAAGGCGAGTGCGCCGGCGCCGAGGGCGAGCAGCACGTACCCGGCGGTGACGGCGGCGGCGCCGGTCTGGGACAGCAGATATGGGTGGTTGCTGCCGGCGAGCTGCGGGGTGAGGTTGGGCAGCAGGACCGAGGCGAGCCGCAGTTGCCAGACCGTCGGCAGGAAGTGGGCGAAGATCGGGGCGACCAGAACCAGGGAGCCGAGGGTGGTCAGGGTGCCGGCGGTGGAGCGCAGCAGGGCGCCCAGACCCAACGCGACCAGCGTGGTGACGGCGACGATCAGAGTTGCGCAGAGGACGGTGGGGATGGCGTCGGTCCACTGCGGCCAAGGATTGATGGGTGCGGGCCGGTCGCCCAGCATGAGGCGGGCGTCGGCGAAGGCGAGCAGCGCGAACGCGGCGCCACAGGCCAGCCCGATCAGTCCGGCGACGGTGGCTTTGGCACCGATCAGGGTGCGGCGCTGCGGCACGGCGAGCAGGGCGGGCCCGATCGAGCGGGTGCCGAACTCGCTGGTGATCAGCATGGCGCCGATCGCGCCGATGAAGAACATCACGAACGGCATGGTGACCACGGTCGGGTCAGCGGTCTCGAACTTCAGTTTGTCGGCCGGGCCGGCCGCATCGTAGGACTGCACCAGCATGTACAGGATGAACGCGCCGAGCAGGCTCGCGGCCACCCCGCCACCCAGGAACGCCCAGGTCGAGCGGAGGGTGCGGACCTTGAGGAACTCGGCGGCGACCGCGTCCCCGAACGCGCTGCCCCGGGCCGGTGTCTTCTTCGCCGCGGGTGCCGGGGCCGGGCGGGTCTGCATGATGGTCATCGGGAGGTCCCTTCGGTGGCGCGGTACTCGGCGGCTTCGTCGGTCATCTGCAGGTAGACGTCTTCGAGGGTGGCGCTGCGTGGGGTCAGCCCATGAACCGGGATCCCGGCGGCTGCGGCGGCGTCACCGATGGCGGGGGCGTCCATCCCGACCGCCACCAGGTCCCCGTCCGCGGTGGTGGTGACGGTGGCGCCGATCCTGGTCAGCACCGCGACCAGCTCGGCAGGGCGTGGGGTGCGGACCAGAACGTCGCGTTCGAAGCGGTCGTTCATCTCGGCGACCGAGGTGTCCTCGAGCAACCGGCCCTTGCCGATGATCAGAACCCGGTCCACGGTGACCGCCATCTCGCTCATCAGATGACTCGACAGCAGCACCGTGCGGCCCTCGGCGGCCAGCGACCGCAACGTCGACCGGATCCACCGGATGCCGGCCGCGTCCAGGCCGTTGACCGGCTCGTCGAGCACCACGACACCGGGGTCGCCGAGCAGCGCCCCGGCGATCCCGAGCCGCTGCTTCATCCCGAGGGAGAACCCACCGACCCGCTTGCCGGCCACACTCGCCAAACCGACCTGCTCCAGGACGGTGCTCACCCGCGTCTTGCTGATGCCGTTGGACCGGGCCAGGCACGCCAGATGCGTGAACGCGGTCCGGCCCGGGTGGGCGGCGTCGGCGTCCAGCACCGCGCCGACCTCGTGCAGCGGGTGGTCGATCCGGTCGTAGCGGCGGCCACCGACCAGCGCCTGCCCGGAAGTGGGGCGGTGCAGGCCGAGCATCATCCGCATCGTGGTGGACTTGCCGGCCCCGTTCGGCCCGAGGAAACCGGTCACCACACCCGGGCGGACCTCGAAGGACAACCGGTCCACCGCCAGCGTCGGCCCGTATCGTTTGGTCAGCTCCAGCAGCTCGATCATGCGGTCAATCGTGGCAGCGGGGACCCCTCCGCCGCGTCGTACCGTGGTCTGAAGTCGATGTAAGACCCTGGTCCGATGCGCTTGCCCACCCCGCCGGTTAGCGTGGTCGCCGACGAGCACCTCTGCTCCGCTTTCGAGGAGGTCACGTGACCGCGCCACCCGTACCGGACATCAGTGTTCTTCTCGCCGACGACCATGCCTTGATGCGTGCGAGCTTCCGGGCGCTGCTCGACGTGACACCCGGTCTCGTCCTGGCCGGCGAAGCCGCCGACGGCGCCGAGGCCGTCGCGCTGGCCCGGCTGCACCGGCCGGAGGTGGTGCTGATGGACGTTCAGATGCCCGGGACGGACGGCATCGAGGCGACCCGCCGGATCCGCGCATCCCCGGACACCTCATCGGTGCGGGTGATCATGCTGACCACGTTCGCCCACGAGGAGCACGTGCATGCCGCCCTCGAAGCCGGCGCGAGCGGCTTCCTGGTCAAGGACTGCACGGCCCTCGACCTGCTCGACAGCATCCGTCAGGTCGCCGCCGGCGGCAGATCGCACGTTCTCCCCGTGGGCTGACGCCCCTACTTGTCGAACTCTCCGTCCCGGACACCGCCGACGAACGCCGCCCATTCGGCGTCGGTGTACACGATCGCCTCGGCGCCGGGCCGCTGACTGTGCCGGACCGCGACGTACCCCGGCGCGTTGGGAAGTTCGAGGGCCACCTCGACGCAATTGCCGCTGCCGCCGGAACGGATCGACTTACGCCACGCTGCGCCCGTCAGATCGAGATTCATTCCCGGTTCAACTCCTTCAATCGTTGAGAAAACAAAGCTATCGATCCGGATTGGCCGATAGCCGTCGTGTCGAGAGATCTCCAGACTGCTTCGTAGGTCGCGATTTCCTCCGGCTTGTCCAGATAGATCGCTCCGGTCTGGTTCTCGCTGTATACCGTGCTCGGCGGGGCGATTCCGTCCTCCGCCGGAAAGTCGAGCAGCCCGAACGCGCCGGTCACTGAAGCCCCGTGCAGACCTGCTGAAAGCGGTATCACTCGCACCGACACGTGCGGGAGCTCAATGGCTTTCAACAGATGTCGAAGTTGTGTCCGCATGACGTGTTCGGGCAACCCGGCCAGCAACACCGACTCGGCCATGATCACATCCAGGCGTGGAGGTGCCGGAGACGAGCGGGTCAGTTGCCGCTGACGTAACCGTCTGATCTCCATCCGGGCGGAGACCTGTGCGGCGTCCAAGCCGGGTTCACCGGCCAGGATTGCCGCCTCCATGTAGCCGACGTCCTGCAGCAGGCCGGGTACCAGCCACGGCTCGAAGGTGCGGATGTGGTCGGCGGTCTGTTCCAGGGCGACGTAGAACTCGAACCAGGTCGGGACGGCGTTCCCGTAGGAGTGCCACCAGCCCTTGGCCCGGGTCTCGCCGGCGAGTTGCTCCAGGGCGGCGCGGATGGGGCCGGCCACGTCGTACCGCTGGCAGAGCAGGCTGACCTTGCCCTTCGGGGTGGACACCGTGCCGCGCTCGATGCGCCGCAGACTCTGGACGGTCTGGCCGATCACCTCGGCGGCCTCGGCCATCGTCACGTTCGCCTCCTCTCGGGCTTTGCGCAGAGCGATACCGAGCGTGCGCCGGGGAATCGTCGACCCCACGCTCGTGGACTCCGTCACCTTCGAGCTCCTCGCTGAGCATTCCGTTCCGGACGATTCAGGTAGACCAATTCGGAAAGGGGCTGTCTGTGGCATTTCCGGATGTCAGCTAACAGCCGGAGCGCCAGGCCCCACAAGACGGCCGGCCACGCGGGAGTGACGACGCTTGACGATTCGTCCCCGGTTCCCCAGTCCCGGGCCAGGCGTTCACGACGCTGCCCGGAGATGAGGTGGGGTGGGGTCGACGCACGAGTCGCTAGCTGCATCGCGAGGCTTTCTGGCATTCTTCGGCCGCGCTGACCGGCGACGTTCGCTGCCGGTTCCAGGGTGCCCGCAAATGCGGGAAGGGACTTCGAGTACGCGGCGGACGTCCAGCCTTTCGAGGTGATCGGATGGGTGGTGCGCCCTCGCCAGGGCCGCGCGCCCCATCTTGGTGATTTGTCGGCTGATACTGCGTTTTGTGAGGGGGTCGTGGCAAGTGGACCACTCGTCGGCGGGCCGCTCGACAGCCAGGAAGGCCTACTGCGATCTTGGATGATTCGTCGTCGAAGAGAGCCGTTGCCGCGCTCGCTGAGTCAGGCCTTGGTTCGGGTGATCAGTGGGATGCTCGCGGCTTGAGGATTGGTGCCCGTTCCTGATCTTGTGGTTTCGGCATCGGGTCAAGGCGCACAAGATTGGCTTCATGCCCGATTTCGTGCGCCTTGCACCGGGAATGAGTCTTCTTCTTGGTTACTCAGATCCGTATCCGCCAGGCCTCGAGCGGGTGAGTCCGTACGCACCCTTCACCCTCAAGATCGACGCGCGGCCAGCGTTCTTGTGCGATGCGGTCCGGCACTTCCCGCCCAAGATCTATCAGGTTCGCGATCTTGGGCGGGAGGCGCTGGATTTCCGCAGCTCAGCGCACAACAAGGAGCAGAAATTCGATCTTGTGCGCTCGGCTCCCCGCGTCGGGTCCACAAGATCGGGAACTGGCCCGGGAAGCCCCGGCCGTAGTCGTGACGGCAGCGCCCGGAGGAGGGCTTGACTACTCGCCCTTCAGCACCCCAGAAGAAGACTCGAACCCGATGCTCCGAATCCAGGATCGCGGAGGCTGTCGATCTTGGTTCGGGAGGTCCGATCTGCACCGCGCAAGATCGCGGGCGATGGCCGGTTCCGGTAATGGCGGGCGGTGTCGGGTCTCGGGTGTTCCCGTCGGCGGATGGTTGATGCGGACATCAGCAAGAAGGGAGAACGTTCGTTCCGCTGGTCCATCCGCCAAGACTGCGGGCGCGAAGAGGGGGCTGAAGCTGAGCCGATCCGCCGACGATTCTGCCGCGGACGGCGCATGCGCGGGATCGCCTGGCTATGAACGTCGTGCCCGATCCGGAAGGGTCCGGGGAACGGACGGCTCTGCCGCAGCAGGCGGACGGGCGGCAGGGCGCCTGGACCGCGATCAGGGGCGGTCCCAGCGGAACAGAACCGTGGCCAGGGTTCCGAAGATGAGGATCATGGCGGTGAGGACGCCCAGCGGGAGCAGCAGCGTGGACCACGCGTCGCCCGCCCACAAGCCCTGCATCAGGTCGGCGAAGTGGTGGACCGGGGAGAGGTTCATGATGCGCTGGATGCCGGCGGGCATGGTCTCCAAGGGGATGAAGGCGCCCGACGAGATCATCAGGATGATCATCAGGGTGTTGCCGATGCCGGTGGCTGCGGCGGCGGACGGGTAGACGGCGGCGAGGGTGTAGCCGAGGGCGAGGAAAGCGGTCAGGCCCAGCGCGGCGGCCAGCAGCACCGAGGCCAGGTTGCCGGTCAGGTCGGCGCCGAAGACCAGGGCACCCACCGCCAGCGCGGCGATCATGCCGGTCATGCCGATCAGGAAGTTGACGGTGAGGTCGGCGGCGATGAACGTGGCCGGGCGCAGGGGAGTGAGCCGCAGCCGGCGCAGGGCGCCGCTCTCGCGCAGGTTGAGGTGGCTCACCGGGACCAGCAGGACACCGGTGATCGCCAGGACCAGGGACGGGAACGCCGGGAGGGTCGCCTCGATGAAGCTGCGGCCGCCCAGGTCGGGGCTCGGGCCGTCGTCGAAGATGAAACCCAGGATCAGCACCAGCGCGGGGGCGAAGATGACCGAGAAGAACAGGCCGACCGGTTCCCGCAGCAGGGAGCGGCCCAACGTCAGGGTGAGCGTGCGGTAGCCCTTCACGACTGCGCCTCGACGCGCATCTGACGGCCGGTGAGGGTGAGGAACACGTCTTCCAATCCTGGTTGGGCGGTGCTGATGCCGGTCGCCCGGATGCCCCGGGCGCTCAGATCGGCGAGGACGTCCTGCAGGAAACCGCCGGTGCCGCGTACGGTCAAGGAATCGCCTTCGAGTTCCGCGGCGGTGACCGTGCCGATCCGGGTGAGCTCCCTGGTCAGGTCGCCGGGGACCGGGGCGGCCAGCGACAGAGTCGCGGTGGAGTCGCCGGCGTGGGCGCGGACCAGCGCGGGCACGGGATCGAGCGCGATCAGCCGGCCATGGTCGATGATGCCGACCCGGTCGCAGAGGTGCTCGGCCTCCTCCATGTAGTGCGTGGTCAGCACCACGGTGGTGCCCCGGCTCCGGACCGCCTTCACGACATCCCACATGGCCAGGCGCGCCTGCGGGTCGAGCGCTGTGGTCAGCTCGTCGAGGAAGACGACCTCGGGCCGGTGCAGCAGGGCAAGCGCGATGAAGACCCGCTGCCGTTCGCCGCCGGAGAGCCGCTCGACCCGGGTGCCCGCCTTGCCGGCGATGCCGAGCGTGGTCAGCAGCTCCCGCCACGGGACCGGCTCGTCGTAGAGCGCGGAGAACAGGCGCATCGCCTCGCCCACTGTCATCCGCGGGGGCAGGGCCGCGCTCTGCAACTGGACCCCGGTCCGCCGGGTCAGCTCGTGGCGGTCGGTGATCGGGTGCCGGCCGAGCACGCTGATCGTGCCGGAGGTGGGCCGATCGAGGCCCTCGATGCAGTTCAGCAGGGTGGTCTTGCCGGCGCCGTTGGGGCCGATCAGCCCGAAGATCTCACCCTCGGCCACCTGGAACGACACGCCGTCCAGAGCGGTCACGTCACCGAACCGCCGCACCACCTCGCCGCACTCGACGATCATGTGGCGTCTCCCTTCGCGGGGCCGGCAGGCGGCATGGCCTGGGCGATGAACTGGTCGAAGATGTCCTGGCGCACGATCGCTATCCCCTGCTCCGCGTCGGCGAGCAGCAGCAACGTGTCGCCCGGTTTGATGCCGAACAGGTCGCGTGCGCCCTTCGGGATGACGATCTGCCCCTTCTCTCCGACCTTGACCGTGCCGGCGAACTTCCCCTGCGCTGGGGGCAGGTCCTCTGGGTTCACAGCTCTCTCCAACGAGTCATACTTTTCTCACAAGTATAACCACGACGGCAAGCTCAGAAAGGGACGCGAACGGCCGAACCAACAGTGGTGACCCCATGGGCTGGGTACGCCGGATTCGCCGTGGTGGTGCTCACGGCGTACACCCTCACGCTCGCAACCGGGGCGCCGCAGACGGTGAGCGGGCCGCTGGGCCTGATGGCGGCGTTCGGCGGCCCCGCCGCCATGTTGTACGGGATCCGCCGCTACCGTCCGGCGACACGGTGGCCCTGGCTGCTGGTCCTCGGGCAGGCTCTGGTGCTGAGTTCGCTGGCGCTGCCGCCCGGGGTGATGTTCGGCGAGCCGAACCCGTCGCCGAGCGTGGGCGACGCCGTGCTGCTGTCCGCGAACGCCGTCGGTGTGCTGGCCCTGCTGCTGATCGTGCGGCGGCGCAGTCCCGGCTGGGATCTGCCCGGCCTGATCGACGCGGCGATCCTGACGGTGGCCGTCGTGCTGCTCTCCTGGATCTTCCTGATCGAGCCGATCGTCGGCGGCAGCGCCGACCTGTTCACGCGCTCGGTCGCGGCCACCTACCCGCTGAGCGATCTGCTGCTGGCGGCGCTCGGGGCGCGGCTGTTGCTGGACGCCGGGCCGAAGCCGGTGGCGGTCCGCTGCCTCACCGGCTACCTGCTGCTGATCATCGTGCCGGACACGCTGAGCGTCCTCGCCACGCTGTCCGGGGACGATCGGCTGCAGAACGCCGCCTACCCGCTGTGGACCGCGTCGGCGCTGCTGCTGGGGATGACCGGGATGCATCCGTCGCTGCGGGACGTGGACACGCCGGTGACCGGAACCGCCCAAGATCTGGGGCCGGGCCGGCTGGCCGCGCTGGCGTTCGCCTCGCTGCTCGCCCCGGCGGCGCTGCTGGTGCAGTACCTGCGCGGGGCGCAGCTGCACGTGCCGCTGGTCTGCGCGTCCTGCGGGATCCTGTTCCTGCTGGTGATCGGGCGGCTGGCGGGGCTGGTGGCGGTGCAGCGGCGGATGGCGGTGACCGACGAGCTGACCGGGCTGCGGACCCGCCGGTTCTTCCAGGGTGTGCTGGGCGGGCCGGTCAAGCCGACAGCCGTGGTGCTGCTCGACGTCGACCATTTCAAGCGGGTCAACGACACGTACGGGCACGACGGCGGGGACCGGGTGCTGCGGGAGGTGGCCCGCCGGATCAGTGGCGCGGTGCGTGACGGTGACGTGGTGGCGCGGTACGGCGGTGAGGAGTTCGCGGTGCTGCTGCCGAACGCGACGCCGGAGGAGGCCCGGGTGATCGCCGCGCGGATGCACGAGGCGGTACGGGCGACGCCGATCCCGGTCAGCGACGACGCGGCGATCACCGTGACGGTGTCGGCCGGGGTCGCCTGCACGCCCGCCGACCTGCCGGAACCGGGCACGTTGCCGCTGGTCGCCGACCGTTTCCTGTACGAGGCGAAGAACGCCGGCCGGGACCGCGTGGTCGCCTCGTGACAGTGGCGGCGTCGGTGTCACGCGTCCAGGCGTAGCTCCGGGTAACGCCCGGCGACCGTGCGCATCCGCCACCGGTGCGGGAAGACCGCGAGCAGCGCCTCGTCGCGGACCCGGGTCATCACCTCGACGTTCGACTCCGCCTTCAGGATCTCCCGGCCGGCGGCGTCGGTGCGGGCGGCCACCTCGTACGGCAGGTGGTCGAGCTGGACCTTCACCCCGAACTCGGCCTCCAGGCGGTAGGCGGCCACCTCGAACTGCATCGGGCCGACCGCCGCGAACACCGGCGCCTGGTCACCGCGCTGCTCCGACCGCAGCACCTGCACCACGCCCTCGCCGTCGAGCTGCTCGATGCCGCGGCGGAACCGCTTGAACGCGCCGGTGTCGGAGGTCCGCACGACGGCGAAGTGCTCCGGCGGGAACGACGGCAGTGGCGGGTACTGCACGGCGCCGCCCGCGTACAGGGTGTCGCCGATGCCCAGCGCCGTCGCGTTGACCAGGCCGACCACGTCACCGGGGAACGCCTCGTCGATGGTGTCCCGGCCCTGGCCGAAGATCTGCTGCGCGTACTTGGTGGCGAACGGCTTGCCGGTCCCGGCGTGCGTGACGATCATGCCGCGCTCGAACCGGCCGGAGCACACCCGCATGAACGCGACCTGGTCCCGGTGGGCCCGGTTCATGTTCGCCTGGATCTTGAAGACGAAGCCGGAGAACGTGCCGTCGACCGGCTGCGCGCCCCCGGCGGCGGTGGGCCGGTCGGACGGCGGGGGAGCGAGTTCCACGAGCAGGTTCAACAGCTGGCGTACGCCCAGGTTCGCCACCGCCGCGCCGAACAGCACCGGCGTCGTCGTCGCGCCCAGGAACGCCTCCTGGTCGTGATCGGCGCCGGTCATCTCGAGCAGTTCGAGTTCCTCGTTGGCGGTCACCCAGTCGGCGCCGAATCGCTCCGCGGCCTCCTCGGCGCTCATCTCCTCCTCGATCGCCAGGTCGGCGCCGCCGGGGGAGCGCTGCATCCGGGTGAACACGCCGGTGCGCCGGTCGATGACGCCGTGGAAGTTCCCGGCGATGCCGACCGGCCAGGTCAGCGGGGTCGGCTTGAGCCCGATCCGCTGCTCGATCTCGTCCATCAGCGCGAGCGCGTCGTTGCCCGGCCGGTCCCACTTGTTGATGAAGGTCATCACCGGGATGGCCCGCTGCCGGCACACCTCGAACAGCTTCAGCGTCTGCGGCTCCAGGCCCTTCGCCGCGTCCAGCAGCATCACCGCGCTGTCCACCGCGGTCAGCACCCGGTAGGTGTCCTCGGAGAAGTCGGCGTGACCGGGCGTGTCGAGCAGGTTGATGACGATGCCCTCGTACTCGAACTGGAGCGCCGCGGAGGTCACCGAGATGCCGCGCTGCTGCTCCATCGCCATCCAGTCGGAGACCACACCCTTGCGGTCGCCCTTGCCGTGCACCGCGCCGGCCTGGCCGATCACCCGGGCGTGCAGGGCGAGCGCCTCGGTCATCGTGGACTTGCCGGCGTCCGGGTGGGAGATGACAGCGAACGTACGCCTCCGGCCCGCTTGAGCCGCGACCCCCGCCGACGACGCCAGCACGTTCTGACTCACGCTATGCACTCCGATTTCACATCCCGGACAACGATGACCTGACGCACGGTATCTCCTGACCGCCGAAATGGAGTCACGCAGGGCCGTGATCGCCCTCACCGTCCCCGGCCGGGGGATCCTGTTCACCACCTGCTCACCGGGCCGGACCGGTAAATGACTTGCGCACACTGATAGACATCCGTGCGTGAACATCCCACTGGACTTCCCCGCCCTGCTTCGCCTGATCGACGAACGCTCGGCGGCGTTCCGGGACGCGGTCACCGCCGCGCCGGACCTCGGCGCCCAGGTGCCGACCTGCCCCGACTGGACCCTGTTCGACCTGGTCCGGCATCTGGGCGAGGTGCAGCGCCGCTGGGCTGCGACCGTCGCCGCGGGACCGGCCGACGGGCCCACCCAGGGCGTCGCCGAGGACGCGCCGGAGCTGCCGCGCGAGACGGCGGCGCTGCTGGCCTGGTCGGCGGAGTCCACCCGGGCGCTGCTGGACGCGCTCCGGGCGGCCGGGCCGGACCGGGAGTGCTGGACCTGGTGGGGCGGGTCGCAGACGCCGCAGACCAGCGGTGGCGTCGCCCGGCACCAGGTGCAGGAGGTGGCGGTGCACACCTACGACGCGCAGGCGACCGGGGAGGGCGGTCGGCCGCTGCCGGAGGAGGTGGCGCTGGACGGTGTCGAGGAGTTCCTGGACACCTGCTGCGCCGGGCCGTACTCGTGGCCGCACGAGCCCGGCGCCGTCGACTACGTGGCGGTCGAGGGCGCGGCCTGGCGGCTGACGCTGACCGGCGACGGGGTCCGCAGCGCGCCGGCGTGCACGCCGGGCGACGGGGCGGTGGCCTCGCTCACCGGCACGGCGTCCGACCTGGTCCTGGCCCTGTACGGCCGGATCCCGGTGGATTTGCTCAAGGTCGACGGCGATCGGGCGAGGTTCGACGAGCTGCTCGCCTGGGACCCGGAGTAGCCGCGCGGCTCTACGGTTCTACGTAATTACGTTATGGTGGAGGGGTGAGCGACTCCGCACGCCTCGACGCGCTCGAAAAGCGCGTGGCCGACCTCGAACGCCGCCTCCACCACGACGAGCCCCGCGCGCCGCAGACCCCCGACCCCGACGTCTTCTGGGCGCTCGAGGGCCTGCTCGCGCGGGCCGGCGACCCCGGCGCCGTCATGATCACCGGGCATGTGGCGCTGCCCGACGGCCGGGCCGCCCGCTGGCAGGAGACGGCAGGCACCGAGGAACTGCTCGACGGCGACTGGTCACAGCACGTCACCGCGCTGGCCGCCCTCGCCCACCCGGCCCGGATCCGCCTGCTCCAGCATGTGCTGCACGGCGCCGCCACCGCGCAGGACCTCACCCGCCTCGACGGGATGGGCACCAGCGGGCAGGTCTATCACCACTTGCGCCAGCTCGTCGCCGCCGGATGGCTGCAGACCATCGGCGGCGGCCGCTACGAGGTTCCGGTCGCCCGCATCGTCCCGCTGCTCACCACGATCCAGGGAGCCCGCCGATGAGACGTACGATCGCCCGCCTGTCGACCTGGTGGCTGCGCCTGTTCTGCGGCACCGTCATCGCGATGCTGTTCCTGCCGGTGCCGAAACCCTTCGACCTCATGCTGATGGCGGCGCCGCTGATCCTCGCCTTCGTCCGCCCGCCCCGCGCCATCAGGGAACCGGTCGAGGTCGCCGCGCCCGTCCGGGGCCGCTGGGTGGTCCTCAACGGGCCCGGCACCGCCGTCCCCAGTCACGGCGTGCGGGCCTACGGGCAGACGTACGCCGTCGACCTCCTCCAGCCCTCCCCGGACGCGGCCACCACGATCAGCTGGTCCCCGCGAACCCGCGCCCCCGAGTCGTACCTCTGCTTCGGCGCCCCCGTCCTCGCCATGGCCGGCGGCACCGTCGTGCACACCGCCGCCGGCCGGCGCGATCACCGCTCCCGCGACACCTGGCCGACCCTGCTGTGGATGATGACGGTCGAGGCGGCCGTCCGTGAGCTGGCCGGCGCCCCGGCGATCCTGGGCAACCACGTGATCGTCCGGCACGACGACAACACCTTTGCGGCGTACGCCCACCTGCGCCGGAACTCCCTCACGGTGCGCCCCGGCGACCGGGTCACCGCCGGGCAGCAGCTGGCCGAGGTCGGCAACAGCGGCAACACCTCCGAACCGCACCTGCACGTCCAGCTCATGGACCACAGCCGCCCGACCGCCGCCGCCGGCCTCCCGATGCGCTGGCCCGGCCTGCACACCGACCCGGCCGGCCGTGATCCCCGCTGGTCCACCGGCGACCCGAAACCCTCCGCCCTCCCCGGCTTCCCCCAGAACGGCGAGATCTTCACCCCGGCCCGCTAGCCCGGCCGGCTCTCATGGCCAGCCGGAGGGGACTGTGGGGTGAGGAGGGTTGGTAGCGTCGCGTTCGCAGTGACGTCGCCAAAGCGAAGCCGGATGATGACTGACACGCCTGCAAGCTGGCGGCCGCCGGGCTCGCGGTGGCGCTGCTCGGCGTGATCGTCGGCGTCCTGGTCCAGTGGTGGCGTGCGCCCGCAGCGAACCGGGCCTCACCCTTCGCCGTGCTGGTGGTGACACCGGTGATCGGCGCTGTCGTCGTCGCGGGGTGCACCGGCGTGGTCCGGTACGCCGACGGCGCGATCGCCGAGTCGCTCGCCCGGCGCGGCATGCCGGTCCCGGAGGTCGCCGTGGCCGTCGCGCCCGCACCGGAGTGGAAACCCGGTACGGGCGGCCGGTCCCCGGGACTCGACCAGGCGCGATACGACCTGGAAGCGCGGGTGCTGCGGGCTGCCCTGGTGCGGCGCCCGATGCGCAGCGCGTGTACACCGGCCGACGCCGATCCCGCCTATGACACCCGGATCCCTTGCATGGTGACCTACGGGGGCGTCGAGATGCCGGTCAACCTGCGGGTCAGGGGCAGTTCCGGTACGGCGGCGGACTTCGCGCCCACCCCGTTCGAGCGGTGACCGTCGAGCACCAGGCGCAGGACACGTGCCGACCAAGGCCGTCCCCGCGCCGGCCGCAACAGGGGAGCGGTGCTGATTCAGCCGCCGGGGCCCATGGTCACCGTTCGGATCGACGGGGTGCGGCGGCCGGCGATCCCGGCCGCCGCGGCGACGGCGATCAGCACGGCGGCGCCGGCGGCCACGAGCGCGGTGACATCCACGGCCGGGACGAACACGGTACGGTCCGGGCCGGTGACGTACGCCCCGATCTCACGCTGCCCACCCGTACCGGCCGTGGCTCGATGGCGTCGGGCATGGTCAGTGCTCCCCGGCACCCTCGTGGACGATCACGACGGGCAGCGGGCGTGGCCGCCGACCGCGGACGTGACCGAACCGAACAGCCCGGCCAGCACGCCGTGTTCCCGCCCGCCGAGCACCAGCAGGCGCGCCTGCCGGGACAGGTCGATCAGGGCGGTGGCGGCGTGCGCGCGGACCGTCCGCGCGGTCACGTCCAGCAGCGGATGGGTTTCGTGGGCCTCGGCCACGGCCCGGTCCAGCATGCCGGCAGGACGATCCGGCGTACCCGACGATGATCTTCTTGTGCACGGTACGGACCTCCTCTCCGGTGCCGTACGCCGTCCCGGGAGCACGGTGACGGGTCCGGCCGTTCTCTCCTCATCACATGCCCCCGATGCCCGCGGCGGCAGGGCCGAACGGCCCTGAACAGCCTCGGAAGAGCTGCCTAACGTACGGGGGCATGAAGCTGCCCGTGGTGGTCGGCATCGATGGCTTGCCCGCCGATTCGCCGATCGTGGACATCGCCGCCGCCGAAGCCGTACGCCGGGAAGTGCCCCTGGAGATCGTGCACGCCTGGCCCGGCCGCCATCCCGGCGTGCCGCGCCGCCGCGCCGTCCGGCCCGCCCCGGCCGACGGCCGCCACCTGCTCGAACTCGCCGGCCGCCGGGCCCGTCTCACCCATCCCGGCCTGCCGGTCCACACCGCGATGCTGGACCACAGCGCCGCCGCGGCCCTGGCGCAGCGATCGCAGACAGCCGGCCTGCTGGTCGTCGGCCACCGCGACGCGGCGGGCGCCGGGCACGGGTGGGGTTCGACAGCGGCCTACCTGGCCCACCACAGCGCCTGCCCCTTGCTGGTCCACCGCGGCCCGTGGCCGCAGCGCGGCCCGATAGTGGTCGCCACGTCCGGCCGGCGCAGCGCCACCCTGGACTGCGCCTTCCGGCTGGCGTCCGAAGCCGGCTGCCCCCTGGTCGCGGTCCACGTCAAGGCACCCCCAGACGAGGCGTCCCCAAGAGAGTCCCTCATGGATGAGGCGGCACTGGGAGCGGCGGCACTGGGAGCGGCGGCACTGGGAGCGGCGGCACCGGGAAAGGGGACACCGAGAAAGGGGACACCGAGAAAGGCAGCACCGGGAAGGGCGGTATCGAGAGGGGCGGCATGGAAAGGGGCGACGCTGGGAGCGGCGGCATTCGAAGGAGAGGCCGCATTCGATGACGGCACTTTTGAAGTCGCGCTACCGGACCCCGCCGACGATCCGGTGCCGGGACTGAGCCGAACGTGGCCGCAGGTGAAGACGTCCCGCCTGACGATCACCGAGTCGGAGATCGCCTACACCACGGAACGGGCGTCCCGCCGCGGCCGCCTGCTGGTCGCCGGACGGGGCCGCAAGGGCTGGCTGATCGAGCACATCTACCGCGCCGCCAATATCACCACCGGCGGCCGCCAGCTGTGCCCGGTTCTGCTCATCCCGCCCGGCTGGCCCACCGGCGCTTGACGGCTGGTGCTCATGGCTGTCTCGACTCAGTTGAGACAGCCATGAGAGCCACCCGAGGGGGTGACCGCGACGGGCGCGCATGGCCCGCACCCGCGGGACGGTCGTTAGGGGACGCCTGCCGTGGCCGCCGCGAGTCACGGGACGTCCGGGTGGCCCGTACCGGAGAAGGGTTCTGCCGTGAGGTAGTCGGTCAGGCCGGGCCAGGAGCGGCCGTGCCCGCGGAGCACGCGGTCGCCGAGTCGCACGATCCCGGCTGGTCGTGGGTGCTGTCTCGACCGGCCGGAGACAGCATCCACGACCAGCCGAGGGTGTTCAGGTGGCGAGCCGGGCGACCAGGCCGTGCCGTGGCGCGAGAACGTGGGCGAGGAGGAACGCGCCGGTCAGGGTCAGGACGATGGTGCCGCCGACCGGCAGGTCCCAGGACCAGGACAGGTAGAGGCCGATCAGGGCGCAGGCCGCGCCGATCGCCGGGGCGAGGGCCATCATCACCGGGAGGCGGTCGGTGAGCAGGCGGGCGGTGGCGGCCGGGGTGACGAGCAGGGCCAGGACCAGGATGTTGCCGATGGTCTGGACGGCCATCACGACGGCGAGGGTGACGAGCACGTACAGGACGAGGTCGAGCCAGAACACCCGCAGGCCGAGCGCGCGGGCCATCTCCCGGTCCAGGGTGACCGCCACGAACTCCTTGTGCAGGGCGAAGACGGCGAGGAGTACGGCGATGGTGGTGCCGCCGACCACGTACAGGTCCCGGTCCGGGATGCCGGTGATCGAGCCGAACAGGAACTGCTGCAGCGAGCCGGCGTACCCGGGAGCGCGCGAGATGATCACGATGCCGAGGGCAAACGCGGCGACGAAGAAGATGCCGATGACGGAGTCCTCCTTGAGCCGCCGGTTCTGGGCGAAGACGGTCACGAGCAGGGCGGTGACGATGCCGGCGATGGTGCCGCCGAGGACCATGCTGCCGGAGAACAGGAAGGCGATGGCCAGTCCGGGGAAGACGGCGTGGGCGACGGCGTCGCCGATGAAGGCCATGCCGCGGAGTACGACGTAGCAGCCGACCACCCCGCACATGATCGCCGACAGCACCGCGATGGTCAGCGCCTTCGGCAGGAACGCCAGGTCGGGGTTGGTCAGGTCGGCGAGGAACTGCCAGGGGGACACGGTCAGGCTCCGGCGAGGTCGAGGGCTTTGAGGAGATGGCTGCCGGGTCCGACGTCGAACGTCCGCATCCACAGCTCCGGGTCCTTCAGATCTGCGGGCGGCCCCGCGGCGATCACGGTCCGGTTGATCAGAATCAGACGATCGCAGGTGTACGCGGCCGCGGTCAGATCGTGTGTCGCCATCAGGACGGCGCGTTCCCGGGCGATCTCGGTGAACAGTTCGGTCAGGGTCTCCTGGGCGGGCATGTCGAGGCCGGTGAACGGCTCGTCGAGGAGGAGCACCGCCGGTTCCAGGACGAGCGCCCGGGCGACCAGGACCCGTTGCCGCTGCCCGCCGGACAATTCGCCGACGGGCCGTTTCCGCAGGTCGCCGAGTTTGACCTGGTCGAGAGCGGCCCAGGCGGCCCGCCAGTGGGCGACTGTCGGGCGGCGGAACAGGCCGATCCGGCGGACCAGGCCGCTGAGCACGGCGTCCTGCACGGAGGCCGGGAAGTCCCAGGTGAACTCGTGCCGCTGCGGGACATACCCGGCGCTGCCGGTGCGGACCGTGCCGGCGCGCAGCGGGACCAGGCCGAGCGCGGACCGCATCAGGGTGGTCTTGCCGGCCCCGTTCGGCCCGAGCAGCGCCGCGAACTCCCCGGCATGGAGGCGCAGGTCGACGCCCCGGAGAACCGGCCGGCCCCCGAGGTCGGCATCCACTCCGGCCATCTCCAGGGCCGGGGTCACCGGAAGCTCTCCCGTTCGGCGCGGCGGCGGAGCACGGACTGGCGGGCGACGAGACCGGCGATGATCAGGGCGACCGTCAGACCGATACCGATCAGGGCGGGTGCTTGCCACGTACCGGAGGAGGGGTTCGCAGCCACGGCCGGAGCGGAAGCCGACGGCGGCGCCGCGACCAGGGTCGTGTCGAAGTCGGGCTCGGTGGCGTCGCCGACCGCCAGGCGCAGGACGGTGCTCGCCGAGGCGGTGGATCCGTCGGCCAGGTCGGCGGTGACGTCGACGGCCAGCAGATAGTTGCCCGGGGCGCCGAACACCCAGTTGGCGTGGGTGTGCGTGTTGGTCTCCACCCACAGCGGCTGCGGGTACGGCTTCGCCGTGCTCCACAGCACCTGCGGCGCCCCGAGGTTCCCCGACTGCAGGAACACCGTGACGTCGCCCGGCCCCCGCACCTCGCGCAGGCTCATCGTGACACCCCGGCTGATCGCGCCGAGCACCCCCGGATCCTGGGTGTTCCAGCCGATCCAGACGACCCCCTGCTTCTCCGTCTGCGGCACCACGTGCACGTCCGTGCCGGGCTTCTTGCCGAGGAACGCGTACGCCGCGTCGTCCGGAACCTGCTGGCGGGCGCTGTCCCGGACGCGCAGCACGGTGTCGGCGGGGTCGCGCCACACCGACGGCACGGCATGGTCGTCGTGGATCTGAACGGTCCACTTCCCGTCCCGCAGGCGGGGGCCGATGTCGACGTGGCCGGTGTCGAGGACGGCCCGCCCGGTCGCCTGGGACTGGCCGGCGTCGAGAGTCTGGTCCGGCGTCGGGGTGGGTGCGATCGCCAGCGCGGCGGCCAGCACGATGGTGGTCAGCAACAGGTTTCCTCAGGTCAGGCAGGTGTGGAGGGAGTCGGCGTTGAACCGCATCAGCTGCGTGTAACTGCGCACCCGGCCGTCGAAGGCGTCGCCGTAGATGTCGCAGACCCGCACCCCGTTGTCGCGCGCGACCTCGGTCAGCATCGACGAGCGGGCGCGCAGGTTCGGTTCCAGGAACACCGCTCGGACGTGCAGGTTCCGCAGGGTCTCGGTGAGCCGCCGCCGGTCGGCGAGGCTCGGTTCGACCGCCGGGTTCGGCGTGACGAACCCGGCCACCGGGATCCCATAGGCTTTCGCCAGGTAGGCGAAGGCGTCGTGGGTGGTCACCAGATGGCGGTTCGCTTGCGGGATCCCGTCGATTCTTTCCTGGACGTACGCGTCCAGCGCGCTGAGTTCCGTCAGGTACCGGTCGGCGTTGGCCCGGTACTGCGCGGTCCCGCCCGGGTCGGCGGCGATCAGGGTGTCCCGGATCAGTTCGGTGTACGCCTGCGCGTTCCCGACGTCCTGCCACAGGTGCGGATCGATCTCGCCGTGCACGTGCCGACCGAGAACCGCCTGCGGAAGCTGATAGATCCGGGTTCCGGGGCGGCCGAGGAAGCGGAATCCCGGCCCGGCGGGCACCTCCTTGAGCGCTTTCACCGGAACGTCGATGACGGTACGGGCGGGATCGTGCTGCTTCGGGCCGCTGCCGGTGTCCTCCCGCAGGTAGATCTCGCCCGTGTCGATGTCCGAGGTGACATCGGTATGACCGCCCCGGAGGACTGTCACGTCCGGCGAAAGGTGCGGATCCACCCCGACAGCGAACGTCAGCGTCTGCTCGCCCATCGGCACCGGCTTCGTGTCGGCGGCGACGGCCAGCTCGGCCCGCAGGCGGAGCCGGTAGACACCCGGCTCGGTGAACGCCCAGCTCATATGGGTGTGCGCGGCAGGCGGCAGGATCATGGTGTCGTCCCGGAAGCCGTTCGCCGCGTCGAAGCCGTCGCCGGAGTCCAGGAAGGTGTCCGGGTTGCCGAACGACTCGGTCAGATAGGCCGTCATCCGTCCCGGCCCCGTCATGGCGGTGGCGGACAGCCGCACGTCGGAGGATCGGGTCACGCCGTGGACGGTTCCGTCGCCCTGGGCGCGCAGCCCCAGCCACACGGTGTCCAGGGAGACGTCCTCGACCAGCGGGATGATCTCGGCGGCGTACTTGGTGGCCCCCTCGGCCAGCGAGATCTGCTCGACGCCGTCCGGCAGGTTCGCGTCCAGCGTCCTGATCACGCTCTGCGCCTCGAGGAGCAGGTAGTTGCTGAACGCCACGTCGGCGTAGACGATGTTGCGCACGTCGCGCAGGGTCGGCTCGTACGCGTGCGCGTCCGCGTTGTCCGGCACGATCGCGTCGACCAGCACCCGGTCGCCGCCGACGTTGCGGACCAGGTCGGCGAGGATGCCGGTGGTGGTGACGACCTGCACGCGGCCGTCGGTGGCGCTGAGGGCGGGCGGCGCCGCGCAACCGGCCAGCGCGAGGCACGCCAGGATGGCGGCCGGGACTCGGAACATTAGGATCTCCCTGGTGGACCCGCTCCAATTCCGGTGGAGCGGGCCCACACTCGTCACGGCAGGACGGTGAAGGTGTACGCCTTCGTGCCGGTGGTGACGGTCGCGCCGGTGCTCAGCAGCTTCCCGGTGACCTCGAAGGTGACGGTGTACGTGCCGGCCCGGGTGAAGCCCCAGTTGGCGTGGCTGTGCGCGTTGTAGGTGACGGCCCGGGTGTCCGGCAGCCCGTCCGAGGAGTCGAACAGCCTGGTCGGCGTACCGGCCGAGACCGTGTAGACGCTGAACTGGCCGGGACCCGAGACGCTGTGCAGCTTGAACGTCACCGCGTTGTTCTGCAGCACCCCGGACGGGACCTCGCCGGTGTTCCAGCCGCCCCAGAGCAGCCCGCCGGTGTTGCCCTGCGGCAGCACCCACGCGGTCCCGCCGGCGGCGCCGAGGAACGACCAGGCGCTGCCGGCCGGCACGGTGATCTTCGCGGCGGCCGGAACCTGGAGGACCACGTCCGCCGGGTTCCGCTCGACCAGGGCGCCGCCGGTCTCGTCACCGACCGACAGGACCAGGGCGCCGGCGCTGTAGTCGACGTCCAGGATGTCGACGTGGCCGCTGGTCAGGGTGGTCGCGGCATAGGCGGGCGAACCGGCGGCCACGACCAGGGCGGCGGTCAGAGCGGTGGCGGTCAGGATCCGCTTCACGGCTGCACCACCACCCGGTAGACGGCGGGAGCCGACGTGACGGTGCTGCCACCGGCCAGGGTGGCGGTGGCCCGGACCTTGACGAGGTAGACGCCGGCCTTCGAGAACGCCCAGCTCGCGTGCACATGCGTGCCGGCGTCCAGGGCGATCGCGTCGGGCAGGCCGTCGGCGCTGTTGACCAGCACGTCCGGGGTGCCGACCGCGTCCTCGGTGAACACGGCGAGCCGGCCGGGGCCGGTCACCTTCTCCACCCTGAGGGAGACGGCGGAGGCGTCCACCTCCTCGGTGGAGATGCCGGGCCAGAGCAGGTTCTCGTTCTGGACCTCCGGGAGGATCCAGGTCGGCTTGCCGGCGGCGCCGAGGAACCCGAACGCCGGGTTGTCCGGGACGGTGGTCCTCGCGGCGTTCTTCACGAGGAAGACGACGTCGTCGACCTCGCGTTCGACGTCGGGCTCGACGGTCTCGTCGTGGACGCCGATCTCCAGGGCGCCGTCCTCCAGCGCGATGTCGATCATGTCGACGTGGCCGGAGCTGAGGACGACCACGCCGGGCGTGGCCTGGGCGGGCAGGGCGGTGCCGAACAGCGCGGCGGCGAGGACGCCACCGCCGATCAGCAGGCGCAGGGGTTTGCGCAAGGGGATCTCCTCGGGATTGATGCGGCGTACGATCGCCGCGCCGCTGTCGACCTTAATGGTTTTCATTTTCATTAGGAAGGCTCGGTAGTGGACTCGGAGCGCCTCCGTCGTGTGAGGACGACCACGGCGGCGCCGGTGGCGAGCAGAAGCGTGCCCCCGCCGGCGATCGAGACGATGTCCGTGCCGGTCTTCGCCAGGTCGCTGCCGGTGCCGGCGCTGTCGTCGCCGGTGCTGGTGCCGCCGCCCCCGGTGCCGGTGCCAGTGCCGGAGCCGCCTCCGGTGCCGGTGCCGGTCGAGTCGCCGACCGCGATGGTCAGGGTCTTCGTGTCCGACACGGTCTTGCCGCCGGTCGTGGTGGCGGTCATCGCGACGGTGAGCTTGTAGACGCCGGCCTTGGTGAACGCCCAGTTGCCGTGCGCGTGCGTGTTCGGCGGGATGGCGAGCTGCTGCGGCAGGGACTTCGCCGAGTCGAACACGACATCCGGCGTGCCGAACGAGCCGGTCAGGAACAACGTGAACGCGCCGGGGCCGGTGACACCCTTGAGCTGCCAGGTGACGTTGCCCTTGGTGCCGTTGACGACCGAGTCGTGCTGGGTGTTCCAGCCGGGCCAGACGATCCCGGACTGCTGGGACTGGGGGAGCAGATAGACCTTGTCACCGGCCTTGCCGAGGAACGCGTAACCGCTGCCGGCCGGGACGTCGATCCGGGCCTTCTCGGTCACCCTCAGCGTGACGTCGGCGAGTTCCCGCCAGGTCGGGGGAGTGGTCGCGTCATCCTTGAGCCGGATCGTCAGGGTGCCGCCACTGAGATTCGGTCCCATGTCGACGTGCCCGTCAGAGATCACCTTCTTCCCCGCCTTCTCCGCAGCGGCCTTGCCCTCGGTGGTCGCGTTCTGCGCGGCGGCGTTCGCCCCGGCCGCCGTTGCCGCCGGTACAGCGGTTGCCGCACCGGCCTGCGCCGGGCCGGTTGCCGCTCCAAGCCGCGCCGGGCCGGAGGCAGCCTCCTCCCGCGCGGCCGGGGCCGTCTTCCTCACCCCGCCATGCCCGGGCACGGTGACCGAGTAGGTGACCTCGTCCCGAAGGCTCTTGCCGCCGGTGCGGGCGGTCGCGCGCAAGGTCACCTGATACTCGCCGGGGGCGTCGAAGAGCCACACCACCCCTCCGGTACGGCGACCCGCCGGCAACGTGGCACTCGACCGGCCGTCGCTGTCCAGCAGCAGCGTCGGCCGCCCCCACGCCGACAGGATGTAGGCGGCGAACGTGCCCGGTCCCTCGACGCCGACCAGTTCCAGGCCGACCGTGCCGCCGACGACCTCGGCCGGGTCGACACCGGTGGTGTCGAACGCGGGAAACCGAGAGCCGTCATCCCACAGCGACCACACCGGAGTCCCTGCCGTACCGAGAAACGCGAACGCAGGATCCTCAGGCACCACCCCGACCGGCCCGTTCCGGGCGGTGAACCGCAACGTCGCCGGATCAGCCTCGGCCCCCGCACCGTCCCGGAACGTCATCTCCAGGTCGCCGCCGTCGAGAGTCAGAGCGACGAGGTCGGCGCCGCCCGGTTCGGGTTCGGCGCCGGCGGCCAGGGCCGGCGCGGGCAGAAGTGCCACCAGCGAGGCGGTGGCCGTCACCACGGTGTGCCGGGCAGCCTTGCGCAGGCCGTACCGTGTCCTGCCAGTCATCAGGTTCCTTCCGTTTCGTCGGGCTGCTCACGGCCGGCCCGCTCCGCGCCCGGCTCAGCGTGTCGAGTTCGGCCGCTATGCGCGCCCGAACTCGACACGCTGGACGGACTGCCGGCCTCGGGCTGGTCGGCGCCCCGGTCGGTGTGTTGAGTTCGGCCGCCAAGGGCGCCCGAACTCGACACGCTGGGTGGGCTGCCGGCCTCGGGCTGGGGCTGGTCGGCTTCCCGGTCGGTGTGTTGAGTTCGGCCGTCATGCGCGCCCGAACTCGACACGCTGGACGGGTTGTGGGCGGCGGCGCGGCCACGTTGTTCGGCGGCGGCCAGGGCGGCCTGGAAGCGGGCCCTGCGGCGGCGCCGGGAGAACAGCCAAGCGGTGATCAGAACGGCGGCCAGGGCCAGGGTGGCGAGCTGGGGCCACGGGATCAGCCAGACGGTGTGCTGGGCACGGGCGACCACGGGCGCCGGGTCGATCGGGCGGCCGTCGGCGGTGGACGGGATCGCCGACAGGTCGAGCGTGGAGCGGAAGAGCGGCGGCACCGCGTCGAGGGTGATCTCGGTGCGGAGGGCGGCGCCGGGCAGGAGGTCGGGGATCGGCGGGCCGTCGGCGGCGCGTCCGCCCGAGAAGGGGAACGGGCCCGACGCCTCAGCCCGGGGCAGGGCGCGTAGCCGTACATTCCCCCGGTTTTCAATGGTGAAAGCGGCCGTGAGGCGCGGCAGCTTCAGCGGGTTCCAGGACGTCGCGGCAGTTATCCGCACGTCGGTGACGGTCAGTTCGGGGCGCAGCGGGCCGGTGACGCGCAGGTAGACGCGGGCGCCGACGCGATGATCGACGGTGACCTGGTTGCCGTTGCCGTCCGAGGTCGCGGCGGCGAGTGAGGCGACCACCCCGGCCGCGTGATCGCCGGGGGTCGCGTTCGCCGGGACGGTCACGGTGAACGGGACCACGAGCCGCGACTTCGACGGCAGAGTGATCGTCGGCCGGCCGATTCTGATCCAGCTTCCGGCGTCCGTCGGCGCGGCGCTGCCGGCCCGCAGGTCGAAGCCGCCGCCCGCCGTGGTGAACGCGTCGTTGGCGTAGAGGCGCAGCGTGAGCGGGCGTTTCGAGTGGTTGGTGACCGCGACGTGGTCGGTGACGGTGGCGCCGGGGTCGAGTTTGTAGTCCAGAGCCGGGCGGCCGTTCGGCCCCTTCGGCCCGGACGGCGCGACCGACCAGGTCAGCGGGTCGTCCGCGGGCACGGGAGCGAGGAGGACGGCGGCCAGAACCGCCGCGGTGGCGTGCGTGAGCATGAGGGGTCTTTCTCGCGACCGGGGTCGCGGGGCGGCCAGGGGGACCAACCGCCCCGCGACGTCTCAGATGGCGGTCAGGGTCAGGGTGCCGGTGTAGGTGCCGGCCGCCGTGTTCGTCGGGACGCTGAGCTTCAGAGCCGCGTCGAGCTGGGCGGTGCCCAGACCCTTGCCGTTCGGCGCCGCCGCCAGCGCCGCGCTGCCGCCCAGGCCCGTGTCGGGTTGGCCGGGCACGTACGGCGCCGACACCGGACCGGCGATCACGCCCTGCTTGTCGCCCTGCGTGGTGATGCTGGGCGTCCAGCCGAGGTAGCTGCCGGCGAACGTCTTGCCGTCGGAGGTGGAGAACCCGTCCGCGACCTGCCCGGACACCGTCCAACCAGGTTGGGCGGCACGGGTGTCGGTGACCGTGACGGGCTGGAGCGCGCCGTTGCTCTCCCACCGGTCACCGGCTGCCGACAGTGTCGCCGCCGGCAGGGTCACGGCCCGGTGCCCCGGATCGACGCTGATCACGAGAGCGCCGTCGGAGGCGTTGATGGTGGCGGTCACCGACTTGGCGGCGCTGCTGCCCTCGGGCGGGGCGGCCACCCACAGCCAGGACTCGGCGCTGGTCGCCTTCACCGTGGCGCCGTCGTAGAGCTTGACGACGTACTGGCTGCCGTTGAGGGCCTGCGTGGCGGTGAAACCGTACGACGCCCCGGTCTCGCCCGCGATCGGGGAGAAGTCCTGGTCGCCGTACCGTTTGACGAACCACTGGTACTTGGTCAGCGGACCCTGCGGTGACTGCACCGCCTGCAGCGTGACGGTGTCGCCGATCTGGTAATCGCCCTCGGCCATCCCGGCGATGCTCAGGCTCAGGTCACCGCCGCCCTGCAGGTCACCGACCACGAACCGGTAGTCGACCGGCCCGGTGCTCACCGTCGTGCCGTTGCTCAGCGTGGCGTCGGCCTGGAACCTCAGCGTGTACGTGCCGAGCGCCGAGAACACCCAGCCCGCGTGGGCGTGCGTGTGCACCGGCACGTCGAGCTTGTCGGGCAGGCCGTCGTTGCTGCGGAACTTGATGTTCGGGGTGCCGAGCGAGTTCGTGTCGAACAAGGTCACGTCACCGGGACCGTCCACCCCGACCAGGCTGAGCGACACCTTGTCCCCGGCGAAGACACCGGAGCCGAGGGTCGTGGTGTTCCAGCCCGGCCACAACAGTGCCTGGTCCTGCACCTGCGGCAGCATCCAGATCCGGCTGCCCGGCGCTCCGAGGAACGAGAACGTGGGCAGGTCCGGCACCGTCGTCCCGGCCGCCGGCAGCACCTGGAACGTGACGTCCGCCGGGTCCCGGACCACCGCCGGGCTCACCGTGTCGTCCTTGACCTTCAAGGACAGTCTGCCGTCCGCGTAGTGCACGTCGACCGCGTCGGTGTGGCCCTTGGCCAGCACCACGCGGTCCGCCGCGAGGGCGGGGGCGGCGCTGATCAGCGTGGCCGCGGCCAGGGTGAGACCGGCGAGAGTGGACGCGACCCCTGGGGAGGGTCTCTTCACGCATCGTCTCCCTTCACGAGCTATTTGAAAACGACTCTCGTTTTCGCGCTCGCAAGGTAGCACGTCCCTATGTAAATGGAAATCATTGCCATCTAGCGACGGCCGGCGGTCTACTCCGGATCGGTGACCGGGTGCAGGACCGGGGTGAAGCTGGTCAGCGACCTGATCAGGTGAGTGGCGCCGCGCTGCAGGCGGTCGTCGGGGCGGCCGGCCAGCTCCTCGCACAGGCGGACGGCGGCGTCGCGCTCGTCGGCGTAGATGCTGAAGACGTCCAGGATCGCGGTGTGGATCCAGTCGGCGTGGTTGTCGTCGGTGTCGGCCAGCGCCGTGGCGACGATGGCGAGACCGGCGGCGTCCCGGCGGCGCAGCAGCGCCTCGGCGGTCACCCTGGTCACGTAGGTGTTCCCGGCGTCGACGACCAGCCGGACCAGCGGCTGATGCGTCTCCGGCAGGTCCGCGAAGACGGCCAGCGCGCGGCCGGCGTCCGCCCGGTCGCGGAAACTCGTGCCGGCGGCGAGCTCCAGCAGCGCCGCCACCACGGTCCGTCGTGTCTCGGATGTCATGGACCGAGTGTCCTCGACGGCCGGCGGGCGGCGGGATGGCGCTCCGGCAGCCGCGCGGGCAGGCGGATGGTGAAGGTGGTGGCCGGGGCCTCCGGTTCGCTGACGGTGAGGGCGCCGCCGTGACCTTCGATGATCGTACGGGCGATGGTCAGTCCCAGCCCGGTCCCCGGGATGCCGCCGTGCCGGGCGTCGTCGCTGCGGAAGAACATGTCGAACAGCCGCTCCCGGTCCTCGGCGGAGATCCGGTTGCCGGTGTTGGACACCGCCAGGCTGACCGTGCCCGGCTCGGTGCGCAGCTCGACACGGACGGCGCTGCCCGGAGCGGCCCAGGTCAGCGCGTTCGACAGCAGTTCGTCGACGACCTGCCGCAACCGTGCCGGGTCGCCGTCCAGGGGCGCGGCCGCCGGGATGCTCGTCTCGATCGGCACGGCGGTGGCCCGGGCCCGGACCGCGGCGTGCACGACGGCGGCCAGATCGACCGGCTGCCGGTGCAGGTCGATGTGCCCGGCGCGCATGCCGGCGACGTCCAGCAGCTTGGTCACGATGGTGTGGACGGTGGTGGTGTTGCGCTGGATCACCTCCAACAGCGACCGCTGGTCCTCGGGCACGTCCGGTTCGTCGAGCAGCAGGCCCGCGCAGGACTGCATGCTCATCAGCGGGGTGCGCAGCTCGTGGCCGACCAGGGAGATGTACTCGTCACGGGACCGGTCCAGCTCGGCGGCGAGATGCTCGGCGTGCCGCCGGGTCAGGAACTCGCCGATCAGCGCGCCGATCCCGGTCAGCGTCGCGGTGCTGGCGGCGTCCGGATCCTCGACCGTGTCGCTGTAGCAGACCAGCACCGCGAGGACGTCCGCGCCGGGCAGCGGGATCGCCAGGCCGGAGTGCGGCGGTCCGCCACCGGCGTCCGGATCCTCCGGCAGGTTCGCGGCCCACACCGGGGCGGCGGTCTGCCAGGCCTGCCCGGGCAGACCCCTGCCGTACGCCAGCGTGTCGCGCCGGTGGCACGGCGTCTCGAACCCCGGCGCTGCCCAGCAGGTGGCCCGGCGCAGCACGTGCGCGACGTCGTCGACGGTCCACAGCTCCACAGCCGCCCAGCCGGCCACCGTGCCGATGGACGCGACGACGCCGGCCAGCACCTCGTCGCGCGGGCCCGATCCGGCGGTGAGCCGGGCGACCTCGAGTTCGCACTGCTTGTAACGGGTGGCACGGCGGTGCGCGGTCACGTCGTGCAGGGCGATCACCGCCGCCAGGCCGGGCTGCCCGGTGACCGGCCGGGCGTTCACCCGGAAGTGCCGCCGGGGCGCGCCGGGGAACCCGATCACGAATTCGGCGTCCCGAACCGGCTCACCGCGCAGCGCCCTGGTCATCGGCAGGTCCCGCGCGGGCACCCGCCGGCCGCCGGGGTCGTGCACCGCGAGTTCCCGGGCCCACCGGCCGATCGGCACACCGTCGAGCAGATCGCCGAACAGCCGCCGGGCCGCGTCGTTGAACAGCGCCGGCACGCCCTCCGCGTCACAGCCGACCACCGCCGTGTCCAGGCTGTCGATCAGGACGTGCAGGGTCTCGTTCCGCTCCTCCAGCGCGTGCCGGGCGAAGACCTCGGCGGCCGCCGCCGTGTCGTCCGCCTCGGCCCGCATGTAGGCGGTGACGTCCTCGACCCGGTGCACGATCCACCGCAGCTCCCCGTCCGGGCCGAACACCGGCGCGTTCGCCGGCGCCCAGTAACGGGTGGCGAAACCTCCGCCGGGCTGTACGACGTCGTACTTCTGGATCGGCATCACGTCGGTGATCCGGTCCCGCAGCACCCGCCGCAAGGACGCGCCCAGCCGGCTCACCCCGCTCGCCTCCGGATCGTCCGGGTTGTCGGGGAACGCCTCGAACACCGGCCGGCCCACCACGTCGGCGCGGTCGCGCATCGTCGAGGTCAGGTACGCGTCGCTGGCGTCGATGATGACCAGGTCCGTGTCGAGGGCCAGCAGCGGTGTCGGCGCGGCCCGGAACAACGCCTGGTGATCGACCTCGCCCCGCTCCTCCACAACCCGACATATTACCGTAAATCGTCTAGTGATACCGGTCACGCGGGAGTCTGCGCTGGAACGGTGCGGCCGCTGCCGATGTTGCACAATCCGTGACAATAGGTTTCGCCATCCTCGGTGACTCGATCGCGTACGGGCAGGGCGCCGCACGCCCGGCCGACACCATCGGAGCACGTCTGGTCACGGCGCTCACCCGTACCGGAGAAGCTTGTGAACTGCGGGTCCTCGCTGTTCCCGGCGCTGACAGCCGGGGCCTCGCCGCCCAGGTCAGCCGGGCCGTCGCCGCCGGCCCGGCCCTCGCGCTGATCATCATCGGCGCGAACGATCTCACCCATCTCGTCCCGCCCCGGCAGGCCGCCACCCTGCTCGGCGCCGCCGTCCGTGACCTGCGGGCCGCCGGCGCCGCCGTGGTGGTGGCGCCCGCCCCCGACCTCAGCGTCGTCCCGTGGGTGCCGCCGCAGTTCCGGATGCTGGTCAGCAGCGGCAGCCAGGCGCTCCGGCAGGAACAGATCCGCGCGGCGACCGCCGCCGGCGCCCGGATCGCCGACGTCAGCGGCGTCACGTCGGTCGCGTTCGCCGCCGACCCGGACCTGTTCAGCGCCGACCGGTTCCATCCGTCCAGCGCCGGCTACGCGGTCATCACCGACGCGCTCGCCCCCGCCGTCCACGAGGCCGCCGCCGAGGTGACACGCCGCGGAACCGGTGTGGACTCCCGCTGACGGGGAATGCGCAACGCATGCAGTCACACATCAGCGACCGATTCGAGTTCAACGCGCCCGCCGAAGTGGTCTTCGGGGTGCTGACCGATCCTGATCGGATCACCCGGTGGCTTCCGCGCGGCATGAGCGCCGAGGCGGCAGGCGACGGCCGGGTACGGGTCGCGACGGGCTCGGCGACCCACGAGTGCGAGGTCGAGGTGGTCCCCGCCGAGATGCGGCTGCGGTGGAACCTGCCCGGCGGCGGGGTGCACGGCAGCGCCCGGGTGGAGGACGCCCCGGCCGGCGGCAGCGTCCTGCACGCCGAGGTGGAGGCGCCCGGCCCGGACGGCGAGACCCGGTCCCGGGAACTGCTCGCCGAGACCATGCGGCACCTGGAACGCGACGTCGAGGACAACTTCAACGCCGGGTGAGCGGCGACTAGCCTGGGCCGGTGCCCGATGACTACACCGCCACGCTGCCGCGCAAACGGATGGGCGCCGGCGCGCTGCTCACCGACGACCGGGGGCGGGTGCTGCTGGTCGAACCGGCCTACAAGGACTACTGGGAGATCCCGGGCGGCGCGGTCGAGGCCGACGAGTCGCCGCTCACCGCCGTCACCCGGGAACTCGCCGAGGAACTCGGGCTCGACCTGCGCCCCGGACGGCTGCTGGTGACCGACTGGGTTCCGCCGCGGAAGGGGCGCACCGAGGGCCTGATGATGCTGTTCGACGGCGGGACCCTCACCCCGGAGCAGGCCGCGCGGATCCGGGTGCCGGCCGAGGAACTGCGCGGCTGGGCGTGGTGCACCGAGCAGGAGGCCGCTGCGAGGCTCCCGGAGCTGCTGGCCCGGCGGATCGCGGCGGCACTGCGGGCCCGGGCCGCCGGCACCGCGCTCTACCTGGAGAACGGTTTCGAGACACGGACGGGCCCTCCGGCCCTGACGGAAGGGATCTCCGGCGGAGCATCGTGAGGGTACGCACGAACCCGATGGAGGCGACCATGACCGTCACCGATCTGGCAGTCGAACCGCAGGTCCACACCTACGGCCACGTCACGCAGGAAGCCGGGGAGTACGCCCGGGCCAAGGTTCTGGCGGCCCTGCACCACGCCCCGGCGCCGGTGCTGCGGATCCGGCTGACCCTGGACGGCACGGCGTACGGGGATCGCATCGACGTCCAGGCCGACGTCGACGGAACCGGCGTCCACGTGCACGCGGTCGGCGAGACCATGCAGGAGGCGGCCGACCTGCTCCAGGAACGCCTCCGCTCCCGTCTCCGCCACCTGCGCCGCCGCCCCCGTCAGCCCTGATCACGGCGTCGGTGCAGCTCCTCGGCCGGGGTGGGCAGGGCGGGATCAGCCGCCGCCCGGGGGTTCGACGGGCGCGCCGGTGATGGCCGCGGCCTGCCGCAGGAGGATGTCGAGCAGCGGCACCCCGTCGCGGTTGCTGAGGACCACGCCGACCCGGCCGGTGTCGGGGTAGACGCTCCAGTCGGCGCCGACACCGCCGTTTCCGCCGCCACGCCCGAAGACCCACTGGCCGTTGACGATGCTGACCGGCATCGTGTAACCGTCGAACGACCGGGGCTCCGGGCCGGGCTGCCGGGCCCCGGCGAACAGATCGGCGTAGGGCCGGTCCAGCAGCGTGCCGTCGCGCAGCGCCTCCGCGAACCGGACCAGGTCGGGCGCGGTGGCGAACCGTCGCCGGAGGCGTACCCGATGAAGCCGCGCCCCGGGTTGCGGCCCGGGATGTTCGGGTCCACGCTGCCCTTGTCCAGGTTGCGGACGGCGTCCACCACCGGCACGCCGGCCGCCATCGCGCCCCATCGGAGCAGCTGCCGCCTGCCTGAACCCTGCTGTGAGAGCGAAGTCATGACGGTCATCGAAGCCGAACGGCTGTTGCGGTGGCGTACGCGGTTTTCGATACACGCGCGAGAGAAACCCGTGAGTGGCTGATCCTCCGGTGAACGTTCGCATGCCGGTGAACGAACTCTTCAGTTGGCATCGTCCGGAGCTGGATAGTGGTGGCCGGCCGGGGCAACGCTCGATCCGTGACCGAGACATCAGTGATCCTCATTCTCGTGGTCATCACCGCCCTGGGCTTCGACTTCACCAACGGCTTCCACGACACGGCCAACGCGATGGCGACCTCGATCGCCACCGGCGCGCTGCGTCCGAAGGTGGCGGTGCTGCTGTCAGCGGTGCTGAACCTCATCGGCGCGTTCCTCTCCGTCCAGGTCGCCCTGACGGTGACGAACGCGGTGGTACGCATCCAGAACCCGGACGGAACCCCGAAACCCGAACTGCTCGCCGACGACGGGGCGGCGCTGCTGCTGATCGTGCTGGCCGGGCTGGCCGGCGCGATCGTGTGGAACGTGTTCACCTGGCTGCTCGGCCTGCCGTCGAGTTCCTCGCACGCGCTGTTCGGCGGCCTGATCGGCGCGGCCGTCGCCGGTCTCGGCTGGGCCGGTGTCAAGTGGACCGGCGACGGGAGCAAACTCGACGGCGTCGCCGGGAAGGTGCTGCTGCCCGCGGTGATGTCCCCGCTGATCGCCGGGGTGGTCGCGGCGGCCGGCACCTGGATGATCTACCGGATCACCGTGGGGGTGGCGCAGCGGTTCACCGAGTCCGGGTTCCGCTGGGGACAGATCGGCAGCGCCTCCCTGGTGTCGCTGGCCCACGGCAGCAACGACGCGCAGAAGACGATGGGTGTCATCACCCTCGCGCTGATCGCGTCCGGCGAGTGGACCGACACCGGCAGCATCCCGTTCTGGGTGAAGGTGTCGTGCGCGCTGGCGATCTCCCTCGGCACCTATCTGGGTGGCTGGCGGATCATCCGTACCCTCGGCAAGGGTCTGGTGGAGATCGCCCCACCGCAAGGTCTCGCCGCGGAGTCGGCGTCCGCCGCCGTCATCCTGTCGTCCAGCCAGCTCGGGTTCGCGCTGTCCACCACCCAGGTCGCGACCGGTTCGATCCTGGGCAGCGGGGTCGGCAAACCGGGCGCGCAGGTCCGCTGGCGGGTCGCCGGCCGCATGATCCTCGCCTGGCTGATCACCCTGCCGGCGGCCGGGCTGGCCGGCGCGCTGCTGTGGTGGATCGGCGACACGCTGCACGCCTTCGTCGTCTTCGCGATCCTGCTGCTGCTGACCGGGCTGATGTGGGCGCGGTCCCGGCGTACCCCGGTCGACCACACCAACGTCAACGACGACTGGCAGGACTCGCCCCGGCCGAAGACGGAGGTTCCCGCATGAGCACCCTGCAACTCGCCCTCGACGGCGCCTGGAAGGTCCTCGCCGCCGGCCTGATCCTCGGCGCCGGCCTGCCCGCCCTGTTCGCCGTCGGCATCCGCTCGCTGGCTTCCGGGGGTCACGATCAACGACGCTTGCGGGGTACGGTCACCGCGTACCTTTGTTTCGGCATCGTCCTCGCCGGCGTCCTGCTGGGCCTGACGTACATCGTGGCCACCGGTCTCGGCGCCGAACTCCCCATCCTGGTGGGCGAATGAGTGAACAACGCGCCGGTTTCGTGGCCCGCGCCGTCGAGTGGCTGCGCGCCGGCTATCCCGACGGCGTCCCGCGCCGCGACTACGTGGCCCTGCTCGGCCTGCTGCGCCGCAAACTGACCGAGACCGAGGTCCGCCAGATCGCGCGCGCCCTGGCCGAGCAGTCGCAGCAGTCGGACGATCCGATCACCACCGCCGACATCGAAACCATGATCAGCAGTACGGTCCTGCAATCTGCCGCCCCCGAGGACACCGTCCGTGTCGCCGCCCACCTGGCCGCCGGCGGCTGGCCGCTGGCCGACCCGCCCGCCGACTGACCTCACCCGTGCGGCGGGCCCAGCCGGACCGGGAGTGCCGCCAGGCCGTGCATCAGCAGGCCGGACCGCCACCGGAGCTGTTCCGGGGGCACCGCCGGCTGGAGGCCGGGGAATCGGGCGAGCAGCCGGCCCAGCGCGATCCGGGCCTCCAGCCGGGCCAGTGGCGCGCCGAGGCAGAAGTGCACACCGTGCCCGAACGCCAGATGCCCGGCATCACCGCGGTCGAGGTCGAGCGTGTCCGCGGCGGTGAACCGGTCGGGGTCCCGGTTCGCCGCCAGCAGCGACACGAGCACCTGCTCACCGGCCGGTATCGTGGTGGCCCCGATCGTCGTCGGCCCGGTGGTGACCCGGTACGTGCTGGTCGCCGCCGGGCTCGCCAGCCGCAGCGCCTCCTCGACCAGCGCCGGCAGCAGACCGGGATCGTCCCGTAATCGTTCGCGCCGGTCCGGCCATCGGGACAGCAGGAACACCGCGTTGCCGATCAGGTTCGCCGTGGTCTCGTGGCCCGCGATCAGCAGCAGCAACGCCATGCCGACCAGTTCGTCACCGCTCAGCCGGTCACTGTCCTCGGCCACCTCGAGCAGCGCGCTCAGCAGATCGTCCGCGGGCTGTGCCGCCTTGCGTCCGAGCAGCTCCCGGAAGTAGGCGACGATCTCGGCCATCGCCCCCGCCATCTCCGCCGGCCCGGACCCACCCGTGATGATCACGCCGGACCAGCCGTGGAACCGGTCACGGTCCTCCACCGGCACGCCGAGCAGCTCACCGATCACCTCGAACGGCAACGGCACCGCGAACCGGCCGATCAGATCCGGCGCCTCCGCCGTGGCCAGGTCGTCCAGGAGGCGGTCGGTGATCCGGACGATCTCGGGTTCCAACCCCCGCACCCGCCGCGCGGTGAAGGCCGCCGACACCAGCCGCCGCAGCCGGGTGTGATCCGGCGGATCACGCAGCAGCATCTGCGTCGACAGCGCCGCCCGCAACGCCGGCGGCAGCCCGCCGACCGGCTGCTGCTTCGACAGCGACGGGTCGGTCAGCACCCGCCGCGCCTCATCCCAGCGTGTGACCAGCCAGAACGGAACCCCCGCCGGGGAGACCACCCGGTGCACCGGCCCCGCCCGCCGCAACTCCGCCAGAGCCGGATGCGGATCAGCCGCATACTTCTCGTCGAACAGCGCCATGCCCCCTCCTCCACAGAGGATAGTCGTCGCATGCCGAACCTGACCTTCTACGCCACCGACGACGACGGGCCCGACGTCCTGACCGCCGTCTTCGACCTCGGCGTGTTCCGGGTGTTCGAGGCCTACTCCGAGCCCGACCGGGAGATCCGCGAGTTCGGCAGTCCCACGGCGATCGTCCCGGGCGCCTTCCTGGCCCTGTTCGTGCCCGGCACGGGACCGTCTCCCGCGATGACCCGGATCGACCTGAACCCGGGAGCGCTCGGCGACGCGACGTTCCGCCACCACTGCGAGGCCTGGGGGCTGATCGGTCTGCACCACGGGCGAGCGCTGGACACCCGCGAACTGCGATGGAGCAACACCAACCACAACACCGAGAAGCGCGCCACCCGGTGGTACGAGACAAAGCAGCACTTCGGCGACCCCGCCGCCTGGGACTGGCCCGCCGTGACAAGGGCTTCCGGCCGCCTCAACCGTACGATCCGGCGCATGGCGGTGGACCGGATCGGCTCCCATCCGGTCCTCCCGGACGCCGCCCGTTTCATCGCCGCCGCCGGCCTCCGCCACGAACGCGGCACCGGCGTCCACGCCGGCCCTCCCGCCGCCTCGGATCTCCGTACGTCGATACGCTGTCACCATGAGTGATCAGCCGCCACCCCACGTGGTCCACAACCGGTTCGCAGCGGATACGGCGGGGTCGGGGCCGATCCGGGCCGATGAGGCCTGTTTCGACGGCGGCCCGGTGCGGTTTCACGGGGAGCGGCAGGACACGTCGCTGCCGGGATGGCGGCGGATGCTGGAGCTGATCGACGAGGCCGCGGCCGACGGCAGGGAGATCTTCCGCCCGCTGGTGGACCTGACCCCGGCCGAACGCCAGGACCTGGTGACCCTGCCGCCGACGATCGCCCGGCTGACCCGGGTGCGGGAACTCGTGCTGTACGGCAGCCCGCTGGTGCGGATCCCGCCGGAGATCGGCGCGATGGCGAGCCTGGAGACGTTCGAGCCGTACACCTCCCGGTCGTTGCACTGGTTCCCGTACGAGCTGACCCGCTGCCCACGTCTGCGCCGCAGCACGGTGAGCACCCGTGGGCTGTACGGCAACTACAAGTACCGCCATCCGTTCCCCCGCCTGCAGCCGTCCGGCCCGCCGGAGCTGGACCGCCTCGACCCGGGCGTGTGGGGCACCGAGGAGATCCGGTCGTGCAGTGTCTGCTCCGGACCGGTCGGCCCGGCCCGTCTCCGGCAGGTGTGGATCTCACTGCTGGTGGCCACGGACGTGCTGCCGCTGCTGGTCAACGCCTGCTCGGCCGCCTGCGTCCAGGCCCTGCCGGAACCCGCCGAGAACCATGTCGCGACACCTCACTCCGGCGGCCCGGACGTGGCGCAGCCCGAGCCCTGGTAGTCCCGGTGGCTGCCACCGGCCGGATCGGTCAGCGCAGTCCGTTGCGAATCAGGACGCTGACCCACTGCCGCCATCGGATCGCCGGACAGCCTCTCGGGCCGCCGGTCCTCGTCGGCGCGGACACGGGCCATGCCCCGCGCGACCCGCGCACTCCGCCGGACGTGGGTGGCAGGTAGCCCGGTGACGCCGACGAATACCAGGGGAGTGTCGCCGAACACGATGGCATCGCCTGGCTGCGTGCGTCCACGGACGCCATCACCACGGCGATCCGCAAAAGTGGCCGTGGATCCCCGCGCCGGAGGACGTCGTCCGCGACGACGGGGAGATCCTGGGCCGTCTCGTTCCCACAGCCGGCGGCTGGCACGCCGAGACGGTGTTCGGCGCGCCGCTGGCCGGTGTTCAGGACCGGGCGGAGGCGTACGACCTGGTGCGCTCGACCGGATCGGCCGCCCTGGCCCGGCCCTGGTGGGTGCGCACCCCCGACGGTGAGCCGTGGCGGGAGGCGGAACTCGTCGAGGTACGTCCCGACCGGGTCCGGCTGCGCTGGACCGGCCGCCTGCTCGACCAGCCGGCGGCCGGCCGCTGGTACGACCCGCGCGACCTCGATTTCACCCTCACTCCCTGAAACCGCCCCGAGCCGGCGGGCGTCGGAGCGGGATGGGCCGACGAGCGCTGCTGTACGCCGTACCGCTGCTGACCGTGATCGTCGCCTGTGGGATCGAACCGCCACCCCGGCCGCCGGAGAAGCCGGTCGGCGCGATCGTGGTGGTGGAGCGGGTGCCGGGATTGGCGACGGCACTCGACCGGTGGATGCTGCCGGAGTACATCCTGTACGCGGACGGCACGGCGGTGCTGCGCGACGGCCCGCTGACCGCCCGGGTCCGGAAGGTGCCCGCGGCCCGGATCGACGAGCTGTACCGCATCGCGGCCCGAGCCGGCCTGTTCCACGGGCGCGTCCACGGGCGCGACGACATCGTGGACGCCGGGACGTTGACCGTACGCATCACCGACGACCAGGGCAGCCACGAGACCGTGGTGGCCGGCCCGGAAGCCCGCGAAGGCGGAATCCGCGGCCGGATCCTGGCCTTCACCGACACTCTCCACACGAGCGGCACGGACACCGGCGAATATGTCCCCGCCCGCTACGCCATCCTGGACCCCACCGGCACCGAGCCGTGCCGCCTGCTCACCGAAACCACCCACCCGTCCGGCACGGTGATCCGCCCACTGCTCCCCGACGAACAGACATGCGCGGACCTGGGCCAGACGTAGACGGGCAGCCGCATTGTCGGCCCCGTCCCGCCCCGCGCGCCGAACCATCGGCAACTCAACGGCCCGTGGGTTGAGGTGTCCGGCTGTCTCGCCCGGTGGTTGAGGCGTGTTGGCTTTCTTGCCCGGGGATTGAGGCATCCGTTTTTCTCACCCGTGGGTACAGGCGTGCTGGCTCTCTCACCCGCGGGACGAGGCATCCGTTTTTCTCGCCCCTCTGAGCTAGCTGGCTGCGCTTCGCTCCGCGGGCAAAATGCCTCTAAGTTGGTGTCGAGACAGGCTATTTTCCGCCGCCCAGCAAAGACCACTGGGCGGCGGAAAATAGCCTGTCTCGACACCAACGGCATTTTGCGGGACTGTTCCGTGGCCACGCCCGCACTGAAGACTGCGAGGCTTTACGTCACGTGGCCACGCGCACCGCAGACCACGGGGCTTCACCGTTACGTGACCACGCGCGCCGCAGACTACGGGGCTTCACGTCACCTGGCCACCGCACCGCGGACCACGGCGACTTGGCGAACACAAAACTTTTCGTAGCCACGTGACCGTCACGCCCCCGTGGCCACTGAGGTGTGTCCAGGTAGGGCGGGTGCGGGTGCGGCCGTTGATCACCCCCGTAGTCTACGCAAGGTCGTATCCACAGAACTGCCCGCAAAATGCCCGTTGGTGTCGAGACAGACTATTTTCCGACGCCCAGTGGTCTTTGCTGGGCGGCGGAAAATAGCCTGGCTCGACACCAACTCAAAGGGGGCATTTTGCCCGCGGAGCGAAGCGCAGCAAAGCTAGCTCAGAGGGGCGAGAAAAACGGATGCCTCGTCCCGAGGGCGAGAAGGCCAGCACGCCTGTTCCCTCGGGTGAGACAGCCGGATCCTTCGTCCCGTGGGTGGGAAAGCCGGCACGCCTGTTCCCCGGGTGAGATAGCCGGATTCCTTGTCCCGTGGGTGGGAAAGCCGGCACGCCTGTTCCCCGGGTGAGATAGCCGGATTCCTCGACCCGCGGGTGAGAAAGCCGGCACGCCTTCCCCCGGGTGAGATAGCCGGATTCCTCGACCCGCGGGTGAGAGAGTCAGCACGCCTCTACCCCCGAGCGAGACAGCCAACCCCTCTCCCCGCGGGCCACCGTCACTCGTTGCGCAGGTTGCCGGCCGCCGTGAGGCGCCACAGGACCGGCAGGCCCGCCGCCGTGGTCCCGAGCACGACCAGCGCCGCGATCCCCGACGTCGCCCCGATGCCGAACCAGTCGACCGTCACCGGCGCCTCGATCGCCACCATCAGCGCCGACGCCAGCCCCGTACCGACCGTGACGGCGAGGACCATGCCGAGGACGACCGGAATGGCGACCTGGTACAGCACCGAACCCCCCAGTGTCCGGCGGCGGGTGCCGAAGGCGGCGAGGACCGCCAGGACACGGCGGCGTTCGCGGAGTTGCTCGATCACGTTGACGATCATGCTGGCGCCGATGAGGACGAGTAGGGCGACCGCGCCGGCCAGCAGCCCGTCCCGCATGCCGGCGAGGGCGTCGCGGACCATGCTGTTGTCGTACATGTAGAGGAACGCCTGCGGGTCGAGCCGGGCGGCGGTGTTCCGCAGATGCTCGATGGCGTTCGGATCGCCCGGGTCGAGGGCGGCGTAGTAGCTGGTGCTGTCCGCCGGGACCTTGACACCGGCCAGCGCGGCCGGGGTGACCAGGAGATTCTCGCCGAGGGAGGGTTCGTCCACGGCGCGCCCCACCACCCGGGTCGTCGGCGGCGCCGTCCAGGGGATGCCCGCGTCGCCCAGCTTGTAGGTCTTTCCGGCTTCGGCGCCGTCGAGGGCGAACACGTCGCCGTCGCGGCATTCGCCGACTTCGGCGAGCTGCTGGAGCAGCGGGCACGCGCCGATCCGCAGCCGGGCCTGCTCGCCGGCCTGCACGATGTGGAGGATCTGGTATCCGCGGACGCCGGGGGTGGCGTCGAGGGCGGCGGCCCAGTCCCGGTCGGGCAGTGGGGTCATCGGCAGGACGGCGGTGCCGTAGCGCACCTGTCCGGTGCCGCCGGGGCTGCCGTACAGCGAGTCGATGCCGGTGACGATGCCCTGCATGGCGATCACTCCGGCGACCGAGACGGCGATGCCGGAGACGGCGCGGATGGCGGTGCCGCTGTCGAACTGCAGGCGGCGTACGGCCAGTTCCCACGCGGGACTGCCGCCGCCGAGCCGCCGTACGACCGCCTCGACCAGCCACGGCAGCAGCAGCGCGATGCCGGTGAGCAGGAATCCCATGCCGGCGACGACCTGGATCTCGTAGCCGGAGGACGTCTCGTCGATGCCCTGGTACAGCGGCCAGAGCAGGACCAGGCCGAGGATGGGCAGGATGAGCCGCCACCACAGCCGGCGGCGGATGGTGACGCTCATCCGGGTCACGCCGAGCGGTTCGACGACGACCCGGCGCATCGCCGACAGGGTCACCGTGACGGCGACGGCGGGCACGGTGAGCACGATCGCGGCGACCAGCAGCGGCACCGGGCGCATGTCGGACAGGTAGAAGCTGAGGCTGCCGGTGCCGTACCGGTTGGCCAGCACGATCCCGCCGAACCAGAGCAGCCCGCCGACGAGCAGGCCGAGCACCGCGCCGGCCAGGGTCTCGCCGGCGGCGATCCGGCGGGTCATCGCGGCGTCGGCGCCGACGAGCCGGAGCGCGGCCAGGCGGCGGTCCCGGGACTGGTCGCCGAACCGGACGGCGCTGGCCATGAACACCATCACCGGGATCAGCAGCACGACCATGCCGACCAGGGTGAGCAGCACGAAGATCGGCACCATGTCGCCCTCGGCGATCGCGCCGGGCGGGCCGAACTCACGGATGCGGACGGCGGTGTCGGGGGTCAGCTTGTCCGTACCCAGATAGAAGAAGAGTTCCGCCGGCCCGGACAGGCCCTCGTCCCCGATGGTGCCGACCACCTCGGCGTCCCACCGCTCGCGCAGCAGTGCGGCGTCCGGCTGCGCCAGCAGCGTCGCCAGTGCGGGGGAGACCACCATCTGACCGGGCCCCGGGATCCGGGAAACCCCTGGTGGAAGCGGTGGGCGGCCGCCTTCCGGCTGCAGCATCTCACCGTCGATCGATTGACCGTGGTACGGGCTACCGACGCTCGCCGTGAGCATGGTCCCGTCGCCGCGCGGCACCTCCGCCTGGTTATCGATGGCGCGGGCGCCGGTGCGGACGTTGCTGGCTGCCATCGCGGCCGGGACGGTCGCCGCTCCGAGCAGCACCGCGACGCCCAGCCCGACGCCGATCGCGATCAGCCCGAGCCGCAGCACCCCGGATCTGCCGCCGGCCACGCTCATCCGTGCCCCGAGCGTCAGCTCGAAGATCCATCTGCGCAGCCCGGTCACCGGATCAGCTCCCGTTCCCGCACCTTGCCGTCGCGTACGACGGCTTCCCGGTCGGAGTAGGCGGCGACCCGCGGCTCGTGCGTCACCAGCACCACCGCGGCGCCGGTCTCCCGGGCCGCGGCGATGAACAGCTTCATCACCAGCTCGCCGTTGAGCGAGTCGAGGGCGCCGGTCGGCTCGTCCGCGAAGATCACCGTCGGTTCGGTGACCAGGGCGCGGGCCACCGCGACGCGCTGTCCCTGGCCGCCGGAGGCCTGGCCGGGCCGCTTGTCCGCGACGTCGGCGACCTCGAGGCGGTCCAGCCAGGCGGCGGCGCGGCGGTGCGCGTCCCGGCGGCCGGCGCCGGCCAGCCGCAGCGGCAGGGCGACGTTCTCCAGGCAGGTCAGCTCGGGGACGAGCTGCCCGAACTGGAAGACGAACCCGAACGTGCCGCGCCGCAGGGTGCTGCGTTCCGCGTCGGACATCCGGGCCAGGTCACGGTCGCCGTAGCGGACGCTGCCCGACTCGGGCGTGAGGATGCCGGCGAGGCAGTGCAGCAGCGTGGACTTGCCGGAGCCGGACGGGCCCATCAGGGCGAGGACCTCACCGGCGTACACCGACAGGGACGCGCCCTGCAGCGCCTGCGTCTCGCCGAAGCTCAGGTGCAGGTCCTCGGCGGTCAGCACGGGCCGGGGGCTGCCCGGGGCGGCGGTCACGCGCGCACCTTCGCGGCGAGGCGGTCCAGGCGGGCGGCGGTGAGCTCCAGCCACCGGAGGTCGGCTTCCAGGTGGAACAGCGCGTGGTCGCAGATCAGCTCGTCGGCCAGGTCGCCGTCGAGCTTGCGGCGGGTCAGGTCACGCATCATCCGCAGGTGTTCGGAGCGCTGGGCGTCCAGCACCTCGGCGGCGTCGCGGCCGGTCATCAGGGCGAGCACCACCTTGGTGTACAGCGTGCTCTGCAGGTACGGCTCGGGTTTCTCGGGCTGGCCGAGCCAGGTGGCCACATCGGTGATGCCGGCGTCGGTGATCGCGTACCGCTTGCGGTCGGGGCCGTCGCCGGGCTCCGACTCGACCTCGACGAGCCCGTTCTTCAGCAGGCGCGCCATCGTCGCGTACACCTGGCCGTAGTGCAGCGCCCGGTCGCGCCCGAACGCCTCGTCGTAGGAGCGTTTCAGGTCGTAACCGTGGCGGGGACCGCCCTCGAGAAGCCCGAGCAGGGCGAAGCTGACTGACATGCCGGCCACTATACACACGATGTATAAACCCGATGTATATGCAGCCGGACGGGGCTGCGGCGGGCCGTGGGGCATGATGGGCCGATGCGTTCCGTGCTGTTTCTCGCCCTCGCCCGGCTGGGCGTCTTCCTGGCGGTCTTCGCCGTGCTGACCGCGCTGCCGCTGGGGATCGACATCTTCCTGCGGGCGCTGATCGCCATGCTGGTCAGCATGGTGCTGTCGATCTTCCTGCTGCGCAAGGCCCGCGCGGAGGTCGGCGAGAAGGTGGTCGACGCGATCGAGAAGCGCCGGGCGCGGCGCTGACAAAACGGCACACCCTTTCCGCGTACGGGGAAAGGGTGTGCCGTTTCGTCGTCAGCGCTCGCGCGGGTCGAAGTCGCGGCTGCGGCTGCCGGCCTTCGCCAGACCGCGGCTGATCATGTAGCCGATGCTCAGCAGCGTGATGTAGAACCAGGCCTTGTCGGCGGCGAAGTAGTCCGCGCCGTTGTTCGCCGCGCCGTCGCCGACGGTCTGCGAGGCGATCAGCACGCCGACCACCGCAGCGAGATAGACGAACAGCTCAGTGGTCTTCCACGAGGGCTTGGTCTCGGCGCCGTGCGGGCGCGCGTGGTGCGTCTCGTGGTGGCCGGTGAGGTGGGCGCTGCGGGTGCCGTCAACCGGAGAGGTGGTCGTCATGGGAGGCTCCAAAGGGTGCGTGCTTCCGGACCGTACCGGATGGTCTGTCCGTTCCTGATCTGAGCTTTCCCGTCGCCTCAGAGCCGAAAACGCGTCAGACCGTACTTGGCCCCCTTTCCACTATTTATGACCCGAAAGGGACACGCATGCCTCGTCAGATCGCCGTCTGCGGACCTCGGGACTGCACCGCCGCGGACGCCGCCGACGCCCACCGGGTCGGTGAGCTGCTCGCCGAACGGGGCGCCGTCGTCGTCTGCGGCGGCGGAACCGGCGTGATGGCCGCCGTCGCCGCCGGCGCCCGCGCGAAAGGTGGCCTCGTCATCGGCATCCGGCCCGGCGACAGCGCCGAAGGATCGTCGCCGGACCTGTCGGCGACGATCGTGACCAACATGGGCGAGGCGCGCAACGCGGTCATCGTCTGGAGCGCCGACGCCGTGATCAGCGTCGGCGGCTCCTGGGGAACCCTCAGCGAGATCGCCCTCGCCCTGCGCCGCGGCGACGTCCCGGTCGTCTCGCTCGGTGGCTGGCGCGTCGTCGCCGCCGACGGCACCCCGGTCGGCGGCATCCACCACGCCACGACGCCGGAGGAGGCCGTCGACCACGCGCTCGCGTGACCCGGTGTGTGGTTTCGTCACCGCTCCGCGGCGCGCGAGTAGGCCAGGGCCAGCTGGGTGCGGTCGCGGAGGCCGAGTTTGCGCAGCGCGGCGGAGACGTGGTTCTTGACGGTGCCCTCGGTGAGGAACAGCCGGTTCGCGATCTCCTGGTTGGAGGCGCCGGTCGCGACGAGCCGGGCCACCTCGTCCTCCCTGGTGGACAGCGCGGGCAGGGCCGGTGGGGGAGTGCCCACGTGGGCCAGCACCCGCGGCGCGACCTGGCCGTCGATCACCGTGCCTCCGTGCGCGGCGGTACGGATCGCGGCGACCAGGGCCTCCGGGGAGGCGTCCTTGAGCAGGAACCCGCGGGCGCCCGCGCGGAGACTGCCGAACACGAACTCGTCCTCGTCGAACGTGGTCAGCAGCAGCGCGTTCACCGCCGGACGGTCGCGGGTCAGCCGGGCGATCAGCTCCACGCCCGTCATGCCGGGCATCCGCGCGTCGACCAGGGCCACGTCCACCTCGAGATGCTCCAGCAGCACGAGCGCGGCGGCCCCGGACGCGGCCGTGCCGGCGACCTCGATGCCCGGTTCCAGCTCGAGCAGCCGCTGCAGGCCCCGGCGCATCAGATCCTGGTCGTCGACCAGCAGCACCCGGATCGTCATGCCGGCTCCGGCAGGTCCACACAGACCCGGAAACCGTCGGCGGTGTCCCCGGTACGCAGCGCGCCGCCCGACGCGCGGACCCGGTCGGCCAGCGACGTCAGGCCGAACCCCGGCCCTGCCGCACCGGCGCCCCGGCCGTCGTCGGTGACGCTCAGGCGTACCGCATCAGGGGTGAACCGCAACCGCACCGCGACCCGGCTGCCGCCGGAATGCCGCAACGCGTTCGTCAGGCTCTCCTGCACGGCCCGGAACAGCGTGACCTCGCGGGACTCGTCCAGCGGGCGCTCCTCGCCGTCGACCAGCACCTCCACCGACAGCCCGGTGCCGTCGAAGGACCGGGCCAGCTCGCGCAGCGCCGCGCTGCCCCGCCTGCCGTCCAGCGAGGCCGGGCGCAGCGCGCGGACCACCCGGCGGATCTCCCGCAGCGCGTCACCGGTCAGCGTCCTGGCCTGGCGCACGTCCTCCCGGGCGGCGGCCGGATCGCGGTCGTGCCAGCGGTCGGCGTTCTCCAGGCCGACCTTGATCACGGTGAGGTGGTGGCCGATCGAGTCGTGCAGCTCCCGGGCCATCCGGACCCGCTCCTCGGCGACGGCCAGTTCGTGCACGCGGTCGGCGTACCGCTGCAGCTCCTGATGGGCCTCGGCCAGCTCGGACCGCAAGCGGTCGGCATGGTCGCGCGCAGCGCGGGCCTCGTTCACGGCGGTCGCCAGGGTCATCACGAAGACGCCGTAGAGAGCGATGGCGAAGGCCTCGTACGCCGACGCGCCCGGCGATCGGTGCACCAGCAGCAGCTGACCGGTGAACTGCCCGGCGGTCAGCGCGATGGTGGTCGCGACGCCCGCCCGCAGTCCGAACGCGAGGGTGATGTTCGCCAGCGCGATCAGGATCAGGAACAGGCTCACGCCGGTGCCGTCGACCATCGCCGCCAGCACGCTGAACACGGTGAACGCGGCGGTGGCCGGCCGGCGCCCGGAACCGCGCCGCCAGCGCAGCGCCGGCCAGCACAGGGCGATCGGCGTCAGGAACGCGGCCAGCAGCCACCTGCTGCCGACGGCGAGACCGGGCTCGGCGGTGTGCAGCACGGCCAGCGCGGCCAGGCAGCCCCCGAAGAGCACACTGACCAGTCGCGGCCGATCCTGCCGGTTGGTGTCCACCCGCTCAGGGTAGGGGCGGCACCCCCATGACCCGAGTCATGGTTTTCGGCCATGACCGCAGCGCGATGTATCGCCACCGGTGGATCCCTAGCGTCTTCGGCATGACGACGACATCGATCGCCCCACCCCGGCCACGGCTGCCGCTTCCCCTGCGGGCCGTGCTCACGCTGGTCGCGATGCTCACCGCGGCGCTGTCCGGCTCCGTCGCGCTGTTCCTCCCGCCCGGGCCGGTGCAGAAGCTGGCGATGTGCCTGTGCGCCACGGTGACCGGAATCGGACTCGCGATCGCCCTGGTCCGGGGTGTCGACCGGCGGCCGGTCGCGGCGCTCGGGCTCGGCCGTCCCGCCTGGCGGGCCTGCCTCGCCGCCCTGGCCGTCACCGCCGCGTGCACCGCTGCCGGAACCGCCCTCGCCGCCGCCGCGGGACTGACCACCGCGGCGCCTGCCGTGCGGGGACCGGTGCTGCTCGGCGTGGTGCTGATGCTGGCGCAGGCGTTCCTGCTGCAGGCGATCCCGGAGGAGGTGCTGTTCCGCGGCTACCTGGTGCAGACAGCGCTCGGGCGGCTGTCACCGCGGGGCGTGACCGCGCTGTCCGTGCTGGTCTTCACCGTCCCGCACCTGCTGTCCTCGTCCGGGGCCGACAGCCTCGGCGAACGCCTGGTGTTCCTGCTGCTGCCGCTGGGGTTCGCGCTGCTCGCCACCGCGTTCCGGCTGTGGACCGGCTCGGTGTGGCCGGCGGTGGCGGTGCACGGCGGATTCCACGTCAGCACGGGGGTGGCGGGACTGTGGGTGGCGCCGCGGCCGGAAGCGTACGGCGCCTACCTCGCGATGGTCGGTGGCGTGTTCGTGCTGGCCGGGGTGGTGGCCGCCCGGCACGCGACCCGGGGATGACGTCAGTCGGTGGCGCGGTGCAGATCGTCCCGGCCGGCGCGCAACGTCACCACGCCCGGCTCGCCGTCCTCGCTGGTGGCGATCTGGTCACCGCCGGCGTAGACGTCGTTGGAGAGCGCGCCCGTGCCGTCGACACGCAGGTAGCCGGAAGCCATCAGAGCCTCCGCGACACCGGCCACGGCGTCCGGGTGCACTCCGGTTCCGGGCATCTGCACGGCGGTCACCGTGCCGACCTGCTCGCCGGCGGCGTCCACGACCGTCATGCCGACGTTCACCCGGGCGATCGGGAGAGGCTCGGTCGGCATCGTTGTCCCGTACTGCTCAGTTGGCTGCATGGGGTGATGATTTCCCCGCGCGGTCCCGGCAAAACAGCCCGGCCGCGCGATGATCACGGGCCGGGCACGTAGTTGTCGGCCAGGTGGTCGCGCAGCGCCTCGGTGAAACCGGCCGCGTCCCCGGCGTGCAGCCGCTCCACCAGCGTCTCGTGCTCGGCGATGATGTCGTCGCAGTGGGCGAGCAGGTGGTCGCCCTTGCAGAACAGCAGGAACCGCTGCCGGTCGGCCAGCCGGTCGTTGAGCTCCAGCAGCACGTCGTTGCCACCGGCCGCCACGAACGCGCGGTGGAAGTCGATGGTCAGCTCGATGAAACGGCGTACGTCCCGATCCCGGAAGGCGTCCCGCTGCTCCACGATCGAGGCGCGCAGCCGCTCGGCCAGGCCGTCGCGGACCTCGGCGCTGATCCGGCTCGCCCCGGCGGACTCCAGGACCAGGCGGGTGTCCTGCAGGTCGGCGATCGCCCGCTCGCTCAGGCCCTGGACCAGGGCGCCGCGCTTGGGGTAGATGACGATCCAGCCCTCGTCCTGCAGCCGGGCCAGCGCGGACCGGACCGGGGTGCGGCTCACCCCGATCTCGGCGGCCAGGGACTCCTCGCCGAGCATGGCGCCGGCCGGGTGGAGGCCGTTGAGGATGCCGTCACGGATCGCGCGGTAGGACCGTTCCGCCGCACTCGCGCTGCCGTCCAACGACTCTCCTTCGTTTCGTGCTGGCCCGTTTCGTGGTGCCCGTAAGTATCCAACTGCCCTGGACGGCGTCCTTCGCCCGGCCCGTAAATCGCTTGGATACATCATGTATACATGAAGCGTGTTGTCGACGATGGAAACCAGGACGCCCCAACTGCAGCAGCGCACCCTCAGCGTGGTGATGGCCTCCCAAGTGTTCAGCGGCGCGGGCCTCGCCGCCGGAGTCACCGTCGGCGCCCTGCTCGCCGGGCAGATGCTCGGCGACGGCGCCCTCGCCGGCATGGCCGCCGCGATCTCCACCGGCGGCTCCGCCGTCGCCGCCCTCGCCGTCGGCCGGCTCTCCCAGCGTTACGGTCGCCGTCCCGGCCTGGTCGCCGGATATGCCGCCGGCGCGCTCGGCGCGGTGGGCGTGGTCGCGGCGGCGGCCCTCGACAGCGTGCCGCTGCTGCTCATCTCGCTGCTGCTCTACGGCGGCGGCACCGCCACCAACCTGCAGGCCCGCTACGCCGGCGCCGACCTGGCCGCCCCCGAACGCCGGGGCCGTGCCGTCAGCGCGGTGCTCGTCACCACCACCGTCGGCGCCGTGATCGGGCCGAACCTGGTCGCCGCCTCCGGCCGCGCCGCCCTCGCCGCCGGCCTGCCCAGCCTGGCCGGCCTGTTCGCCGTGGCCGCCGTCGCGTACGCGGTCGCCGGGCTGATCCTCTTCCTGCTGCTGCGCCCCGACCCGTTGCGGGTGTCCCGGCCCGTCGCCGTGGGCGCCACCGCCCCGGCCCGCACCACGTCCCGGGGAGTGACCGCCGGCGCCGCCACCATGATCCTGTCGCAGCTGGTCATGGTCGCGGTGATGACCATGACGCCGGTGCACATGCGGGCCCACGGTCACGACCTGGCCGCCACCGGCCTGGTGATCTCCCTGCACATCGCCGCGATGTACCTGCCGTCGCTCGTCACCGGCATCCTCGTCGACCGGATCGGCCGGACGCCGGTCGCTGTCGCCTCCGGAATCACCCTGCTCGCCGCCGGCCTGGTCGCCGCCACCGCCCCGGACGACTCGGTCGCGCTGCTGTCGACGGCGCTGATCCTGCTCGGCCTCGGCTGGAACCTGGGCCTGGTCGCCGGCACCGCCATGATCACTGACGCGGCGCCGGTCGCGCAGCGCGCCCGCATCCAGGGGAACGTGGACCTGTGCATCGCTCTCGCGGGCGCCGGCGGCGGTCTCGCCAGCGGCCTGGTCATGTCCGTGACGAGCTACGCCGTCCTGGCCATCGGCGGCGGTCTGCTCGGCCTGGCCCTGATCCCGTTCGTCGCCTTCCGTACCCGCCCCACGCCCTGACCGCCCCTTTCCGCCGTCCGCCCACCCCATCCAGCTGGTCGTGAGTGCTGTCTCGGGGTGGCCGAGACAGCCCTGACTCCCAGCCGCAACACCCCGGCTGGTTCTGCTGGCTGTCTCGGCCGTCGGGAGACAGCCGTGACGGCCAGCCGAACTTCGCTGGTTCTCGCGGCGGTCTCAGCCGTAGTGCCGGCCGGAAGACCCCGGCTGGTTCTCATGGCTGTCTCGATCGTCCGGAGACAGCCATGACACCAGCCGGAGGGCCCTCGCTGTCTCGGCCGTGGTGGGCGACCGGGGAACCGGTCATGAGGGGCCTTGAGGCAGCACTGAGCACCAGCCCGTGGGGTGATCAGTAGCGGAAGCGGCCGGCCAACTGGCGGAACTCGGCCGAGATCGCGGCAGCCTCTCGGTCGTCTTCGCAGCGAGTGGCCGATCGGCGTCGTTGGTCAGCGGGTTCTCGAGTAGCCCCATGGCGGCGTCGCCGACGGCGAACTGCTTCTGGGTATTCGCCGACACCGTGGCGTTCTCGGTGAACTGCCCGGGGATCGGGCCGACCGGCGTGCCCCGCAGGTCCAGCCGGGCACGATCCGGGTGGTGACGCCGCTCAACTGCTGGTCGGCGTTGTGCAGCCGCGGCAACGACTGCACCCCGACGGCCACCGAGACCAGGACGACGACGTGCTCCTTCGCGGGGACGCTACGGCCGGCGAGGCAGCGCGTCCCATCAACGGCGGAAGCCGCCGGGGATACGGGTGAAACGGGCTAACGGCGCTGCTCGGGCGGGCTGGCCGAGGGTCTCGCCCCCGGTTGCGGGGACAGGTTGGCGGCCCGTCGTGCGATCTCCCGGGCCTCGGCGGTGACCGCGTCCCCGAGCCGGTCCAGCCGCTCGGCGGTCTGCTGGTCCGGTGACGCGGCGGCGCTGCGATGCAGGGTGTCCTCGGCGCGTTCCAGATCCTCGGCGGTGTGACGCATCGACTCCGCGATCCGCCGGGCGTCCTGTGACGGTTCGATAGCCATGGACCCGCTTTACCCGTCGATCTTCATCCTGCACGTCCCACGGGTCACTGATGCAACAAATCGATCGTCAGGCGCCCGTCGGGGGCGGCGTTGCCCGGCGGCGGGTCAGTCCCCGTGATCGAGTCCTGGGGACGGCAGGGCGAGCCGCGCCGTGCGGATGATGACGACCACGACGCCGGTGACCGAGGCGACCGTGAGGAGCAGGGTGAACGTCGGGTACAGGTAGGCGGTCTGCAACCAGGAGATGTCGCGGCCGCGGTACAGGGCGCTGACGATCCGGTGCAGTTGGGTGAGCGTCACCAGTGGCAACAGCCAGAGCAGCGACGTGACGACGGATCGCCGGGAAGAGCGGATCGCGCGTACGCCCAGGAGCGCGACGGCCGGCGCCAGCAGAAGAAGGACGATGTCGACCAGGACCAGGGGAGTGGTGGCGGGTGGTGGGGTCCGCCCCTCGATCAGGTCGATGAGGCGGGCGCCGATCGCCTGCGCGTCCCGGTGCAGCGTGCCCGTGCCGGCCATGACCGCGACGCCGTGACCGCTGGCGGGCAGGACGGCCTGATAGGCGGTGAACGTCATCATGTCGCCGTCGTGATCGACCAGCCGTGCGCCGGACGGAGTGGCGCCGACCTGCCAGCCTAGCGCATACCCGCTGGTGGCGGCGGGGAGCGCACCGTCCTGGGCGATCAGCCAGGCGGCCATGTCACGGGCGGTGCTCAGCACCGCGCCCGAACCGGCCCCGAACGCCGGTGGCTCCGGCAGCGTGATGGGGATGCCGGCGACCATGAGGTGACCGCGGCTGCTCGCCGGCAGCTCATCGGCGGTGTCGACGGTCCGGCTGTCGGCCATGCCGAGCGGGGCGAAGACGTGCCGCCGCAGATGGTCGCCGAACGGCTCGCCGCTGACGACCTCGACGAGGCGGGCGGCGATCTGGAAGTTGGGATTGTGGTACGCGAAGCGGGTGCCCGGGTCGGTGGCGAGCCGCGCGGTGCGCATGGCGGCGACGGCTTCCCGCAGGTCGTGGGCCGGTGGCCGGCTGAACGAGGGATTCGTGCTGTCGGTGAGGCCCGACGTCTGGTCGAGCAGCTGCCGCACGGTGATCCGGCCGGCCCGGTCGTCGGCGAGGGTGAGCTCCGGCAGATGTCTGCGCACCGGGTCGTCCAGCCGGATGCCGTGGGAGGCGGTCAGCTGCAGGACGGCACGGGCCGTCATGGACTTGCTGACCGAGGCCACGGCCATGACGGTCCGGTCGGTGACCGGCTCGCCCCGGGCGGAGTGCCCGTAACCCGTGGCGTGGACGACCCGGGCGCCGTGGGTGACGGCGACGGCGACCCCGGGGACCCCGGTCTCGTCCCGGTAGGACGTCACCAGCGCGTCGATCATGGACGGGGTCAGGTCGGCGGTCGCCGTCGCCGGGGCGGCCGGGACGGCGAGGATCAGGGCGGTCAAGGTTCGGATCAGCACCGGGCAAGCGTGCTCGGCGAACCGGCGTGCCACATCGGACCACGGTCCGATGTTTTGCCCGGCGCCGGTCGATACCGTGACGACTGTGCTGATGTCCCGCCGGATCCCGCTGATCGTCGATGTGCTGCTCGCCGTCGCGGTCACGGTCGCCGCCGTGTTCCGGACCCCGGCCGCCGGTGTCGCGGTCTGGGCGCCGGCCGTGCTGCTCGGGTTGCCACTGGCCGGGCGCCGCCGGTGGCCGGAGCCGGTGCTGGCGGTCACCGCAGTGACCGCGGCCGTCGCCGTGCTGGCCGGCACGGGCGCCGACGTGGCGATGTGGGCCCTCGCGCTCGCGGTCTACCCGGTGGCCGTGTCGGCGCGCAGCCCGGCGTGGAGCCTGCCGGCCGCGCTGGCCGGGATCCTGCCGCCCGGCCTCGCCGACGCCGCCGGCGACGGGTTGCCGCTGATCCCGGCCCCGGACGGGGTGGAGTCGTTCAGCACGACACCGGCTGCCGCGGCCGCGACGAGCATCACCGTGATCACCGGCTCCTGGGCGCTGGCCCGGGCCGTCCGGGCCCGCCGCCGGCACGCCGCCGAGCTGGCGCGGCTGCGCACCGCCCAGGCGATCACCGAGGAGCGGTTGCGGATCGCCCGGGACGTGCACGACGTCGTCGGCCACAACCTGAGCCTGATCGCCATGGACGCCGCGGTCGCCCAGCACCTCGGCACCGGGCAGGACACGGCGCTGCGCACGATCGAGCGGGTGAGCCGGGCCGCCCTCAGCGAGGTCCGCACCGTGCTGGGCGACCTGCGCGCCGACGCGCCCGATGCGCCAGGCGTGCCTCGGGACGACGGGCCGGGTCTGGCCGGGGTGGATGCGCTGATCGACGCCGTCCGGTCGGCAGGAGTGCGGGTCACCGTGGACCGGTCGTCGGAGTCGGTGGTTCCGGCCGCCGTGCAGACGTCCGCCTTCCGCATCCTGCAGGAGGCGCTCACCAATGTGCGCAGGCACTCCGGTGCGGGCCGGTGCCACGTCACCATCAAGGCGTCCCCGGACGCGCTGAGTCTGTGCGTGACTGATGACGGCGACGGGTGCGACGGCCCGCCCGGGTTCGGTGTGGCGGGCATGCGTGAACGCGCCGGACTGCACGGCGGCACCCTGACGACGGGCCGGGATCCCGGCGGCGGTTTCACGGTTCGGGCGACCCTGCCGTACGCGACACGACCGGCGACGCCATGACCGCTGATGGGGGCACGGCCGATACGGCGGGCATTGCCGTGCCCGCTGACATGAGCGGCGGTGATGTCCGGGTGCTGCTCGCTGACGACGAGCCGTTGTTCCGGGCCACGGTGCGGCGGCTGCTCGACGCCAGCCCCGGCATCACCGTGGTCGCGGAAGCCGGCACCGGCGACGAGGCGGTCGGGCTCGCCGGGGAGCACCGGCCGGACGTGGTTCTGATGGACGTTCGGATGCCCGGTGGTGACGGCATCACCGCGACCGCGCGTCTCACCGACGGGCCGTGTCCGCCGCGGGTGCTCGTGCTCACCACGTTCGACCTCGACGACCACGTCTACCGGGCGTTGCGGGCCGGGGCCAGCGGTTTCCTCCTCAAGGACACCACGCCGGCGCGGCTGCTCGACGCCGTCCACATCGTGGCGGGCGGTGAAGCGCTGCTCGCGCCGAGCGTGACCCGCCGCCTCATCGCCGCCTTCGCCGGCCCGCGGTCCGACGCCCGGCCATTTCCGGACACGGCGCCGCGCTCGCTGACGGATCGGGGCTCGCGCGCGCATTCCGGGGCGGCGCTGGACGTGCTCGGGGAGGTGACGCCGCGGGAGCGGGAGGTGCTCGTGTTGATCACGCGGGGGCTGTCGAACGCGGAGATCCAGGAGGCTCTGCACATCAGCCGGGCCACGTTGAAGACACACGTCGGGCGGCTGCTCACCAAACTGGGTGCGCGGGACCGGGCGCAGCTGGTGATCGCCGGCTTTCAGGCGGGGCTGGCGCGGGACACCATGTCGTAGCCGGCACGGTGTGTGGACACCTCATCCATGTTCTGTTCGGCCCAGGACTTCAGGCCGCGCATCGTCCGGTGCAGGGACAGGCCCAGGTCGGTCAGCTCGTACGACACGGTGACCGGCACGGTCGGTGTCACGGTACGGCTGACCAGGCCGTCACGTTCCAGCGCGCGCAGTGTCTGGGTCAGCATCTTCTGACTGACGCCGGCGAGCAGGCGGGACAACTCCGAGTACCGCATGGGGGCGGGTTCGCCGGCGCAGTCCGGGCCGCTGCCCAGCGCGGACAGGATCAGGGTGACCCATTTGCCGGAGATCCGTTCGAGCAGCTTGTGGCTGGGGCAGGCTGCCAGGAACGCGTCGTACTCCGACTTGGCCGTAGTCATCGGCGATTCTCCCGCTGTGAGGGTGCGCTACGCACTTCGAAGTGCGTACTTCCCGATGGAGAGTAACCCTCCCATAGTTGGCAGGGCACCCGGCAACGACATCACGAATCATGAGGTACGGACATGTCCAGCACTTCTCTTCCCGGCGGCACCTGGACGCTCGGGGACCTGGACGTCACCCGCTTCGGGTACGGCGCCATGCAACTCGCCGGACCCTGGGTGATGGGACCGCCCGCCGACCGCGACGGGGCTCTCGCCGTGCTCCGGGAGGCGGTCGAGCTCGGGATCACCCACATCGACACCGCCGACGCGTACGGGCCGCGCGTCACCAACGAGCTGATCAGGGAGGCGCTTCACCCGTACCCCGCAAGTCTTCGCATCGCCACGAAGGTCGGCGCGAACCGTGACGAACAGGGTGGCTGGCCGCCCGCCCGGGACCCGCAGAGCCTGCGCCGGGCCGTGCACGACAACCTCGGCGTGCTCGGCCTCGACGCGCTCGACCTGGTCAACCTGCGGCTCGGCGACGCGGCGGGGCCGAAGCCCGGCTCGCTCGCCGAAGCGTTCAGCATCCTCGCCGAACTGCAGCGCGACGGCCTGATCCGGCACCTCGGCGTGAGCAACGCGACCGCCGAGCAGGTCGCCGAGGCGCAGGCCATCGCGCCGATCGTGTGCGTGCAGAACCTGTACAACCTGGCGCACCGGCACGACGACGACCTGATCGACGAGCTGGCCGGGCAGGGCGTCGCCTACGTGCCGTTCTTCCCGCTCGGCGGGTTCACCCCGCTGCAGTCGGAAGCGCTGTCGGCCGTGGCGGGGCGGCTGGATGCCACGCCGATGTCGGTGGCGCTGGCCTGGCTGCTGCAGCGGTCGCCGAACATCCTGCTGATCCCCGGGACGTCCTCGGTGGCGCACCTCCGTGAGAACGTCGCCGGGGCGGGACTGCAGCTGTCCGAGAAAGATCTGGCCGAACTGGGCGCGATCGGCAGCCGTCAGAGGACGGTGACGACGCCCGTGTCCAGGTCGTAGCGGGCGCCGACCACCGCCAGCTCCCGCCGCTCCGCCCTCTCCCGGACGATCTCGCTGCGCTCCAGCAGGGCCGCGACCTGGGCGCGGACGTTCGCCCGGACCGCCTGCTCGACACCGTCGGCGGCGTTCACGTAGGGCGTCACGATCGGGGTCAGCGCGTCGACGATGGTCTGGATGTGACCGGGCGCCGAGGTGCCGGTCTTGACCGCGTTGATCGTCGCGGAGATCGCGCCGCACCGCTCGTGACCGAGAACGACCACGAGCGGCGGCGCGAACTCCTCGATCGCGTACTCCATGCTGCCGAGCAGCAGGTCGTCGACGATGTTGCCGGCCACCCGGTCGTCGAACAGGTCACCGATGCCCTGGTCGAACAACAGCTCCGGCGACACCCGCGAGTCGGCGCAGCCGAGCAGCACCGCGAACGGATGCTGGCCGGTGGACACCTCGTGCAGGCGGCGCACCGTCTGGTGCGGGTGCCGGGCGTGGCCGGAGACGAAGCGGCGGTTGCCGTCCAGCAGGGCCTTCAGCGCGGCGCGCGGGGTGCTGGGAGTGGCGGTGGCGGCGGCGGCCGGTGACGCGGCCGTCCCGACCGCGATCGAGCCGGCGACAGCCCCGCCGGCGGTGAACAGCGCACGACGGCGGAGGGATGAGTCGATCATCGGATCTCCAAATCGGGATGAGAATCCGAATCCTCCTCCCGTCCGTCCCGGGTGGACAGCCCCGAAACCTGCGACGGTCGACACAGCCGGTGCGTCAGTTGCCACCGCAGCGGTAGGAGACCTCGGTCCCGGCCTGGATCGGCGACGGGTCGATGATGTTGACGATGGCGGTCTCCGTGGCCGTGCCGACCCCGCTGAACGACCAGTTCAGCGTCAGCGAGGCGGTGTTCTGGCCACGGGGGACCTGTTCGGTGAGCACCGCGCTCGGTGGCGCGTCCGAACGGAGCCACTGATAGCGGATCTCCCCGCTCCTGCCGTTGGTCTGGACGGTCGCGACCACGGCGACGGTGACGTCACAGCGGGCTCCGGCGGGCTGCGGCACCGCGATCGTGACGCCTCGCACCTCGAGCGGGCTGAGCCGCTGCCAGATGGAGAAGCCGACCACGCCGACCAGCGCGAGCGTCAGCAGGCCGGAGAGCAGCGACGTCAGGCGGCGCCACATCGGGCGGCGGGCGGTGGCGCGGCCGGGCCAGGCGGGAGCGGCTGCCGGGGCCACCGGCACACCGGGTCCGAAGCGGACTTCTTTCCGGGTACGTACGGTCGGCGCGGCATGTTCCTGCCCGCCGAGGTGAACCGTCTGACTCGAAGCGCTCAGGTGGACGGTCTGGCCAGGATCTGCGGGGTACGGGGTGGCGCCGTTGAAGCTCACCGTGGCGGCGGGACGGTTGATGGTCGCCCACGGATCGGCGGGCACCGGCATGGTCCGGCCCTCGGTGGGCTCCTCAGGCCTTGGCGCAGTGGACACGGTGATCTCCTAGCCGGGGGTGCAGACGACGTCGAGGGTCACGTACGCCGGTGACGCCGACCGGGCCGCGTTCCCCGCCGCGTCCGAGGCGACGACGGCGACCGCGATCCGGGTGACCGACCGGGGCGACGGCAGCGGGCCCAGCGTGCCCTGGAAGACGTTCCGGCCCACCGGGCTCATCGCGACGGTCGAGGTGGAACCGTTCAAGGAGTACCGGAACCCGACGTCCAGCGCCGCCGGTTCACTGCCGTCGTCCGAGACGGTGACCGAGATGGTGCTCGTCCGGTTGCCGTACCGGCAGTTCTCCGCCTCCAGCGCCGCCGGTTTCGCGCTGACCGAGCCGACAGTGGGCGCGGTCGTGTCGGACGGCGGCGCCGAGGTCGTGGTGGTCGGGCTCGGGGTGGTGGGCGAGGCGGCCGGGGAGGTCGTCGGCGCTTTGGTGGTCGGCGTCGGGCTGGTTGGCGTGGTGGTGGTAGTGGTAGTCGCCGGGGCGACCGGGGTCGGCGAACTGGACGGATCGGCCGGGACCGGCGGCTGCGACGAGACGGACGGTACGGCCGCACCGGTCGTCGCCGGGTCCACGATCGTGCTCGCCTGGCCGGCGGTGATCACCGGCTCGTCCTCGGCCGCGGCGGCGTACCGGTATCCCGCCGCACCCACCAGCAGCACCGCGACCAGCGCACCGCCGGCCAGGGTCATCGTCCGGTCACGCCGCAGGCCGCCGCCACGACGGGCCGCTGCGCTGCTCACCGTGGTGGAGGCGAAACTGGTCCCACCGCCGGCGCTGTCCGGGAACGGCCACAACGCCGCCAGCAGCGCCGCGCGCCGGGCCAGCTCACGAAGGCCGCGGTCCTCCCAGTCCGGGCCGTACGCCGTACCCGCGATCTCCTCCAGGATGTCCAGGAACGCGACGGCGTGCGGTGGCCGGTCGGCAGCACGTTTGGCCAGCCCCTGCCGCAGCAACCCGTGCACCGGCGGCGGCGCCGGGTCCGTCGGGATGGGCGCGTGGGCATGCTGGTCGTGCAGCGCGAACAGGTTCGCCCCGTCGAACGGCGGACGACCGGTGAGACACTCGAAGAACGTGGCGGTGGCCGCGTACACATCGCAGGCAGGGGTCGCGGGAGCGCCCGTCCACTGCTCGGGAGCCATGTACCGGGGTGTGCCGGTGACGACCGTACCGGTGCTCCGCCCGACCGGCACCGCGATGCCGAAGTCCGCGAGCTTGCTCAGACCCTCGCCGGTGACCAGCACGTTCTCCGGCTTGTAGTCCCGGTGCACGACACCGTGGGCATGCGCCGCCGCCAGCCCGGCGAGGGAACCCTTCAGCACGCAGAGCGCCGCCTCGGGGGTGGTCGGGCCGTGCTCGCGCAGCATCGCCCGCAGCGACACCCCGTCGACCAGCTCCATCACGATCGCGGCGCCGTCAGCGGACTCGACGTACTCGTACAGCCGGGAGATGTTCGGATCGTCGATCTGCCCGAGCAGCTCCGCCTCGCGCCGGAACGCCGCCCGGAACTCGGCGTCGTCCCCGAGCACCCGCGTCAGATACTTGATCGCGACCGGCGTGCCCGTGTCGTCATGGGTGGCGAGCACGACACTGCCCGACGCGCCGGCGCCGAGCTGACGAACCGACGTGTAGCCGGACAGCTGCCAGCCGCTCATTCCCACCCCACCGTCCAGGGCGGATGCAGGTCTCCGCCGCGCCGCCCATTATGGGCACGCGGCCGCTACCGCAGGTGCGCCCGAACGGCTGCTGTCGGGGAACGGACAGGCGGCGGTGGTTTCATCGGCGCAGCGTCTGACGGCCCTTCACGAAGCCGAGCACGACGGTGGCGAGCAGAGCGATCAGTCCGATGATCAGCAGCCACTTCACGGCCTTCAGGAACAGGCCGAGAAGGATCAGCACCACCGCGACGACGGCCAGGGTGGTCAGCAGAGCACGCATGTCTTTCTCCTCCGAGTGGGAACGTGCCTGGGTTGCCCCGTTTGTGGACGCCCCAACCGCGCCGCAGTTCCGCCGACCGGCCGAGGGCGGCAGCAGCCAAGTTGGCAGCGGCTGAGGGCGGTAACGGCTGGGGTTGTCGGCCGTCGTTGGGGCTGCCTACCGGCGGTCGGTGGCCGGGCTGGGCGACGGCTGGGGTTGTCGGCCGTCGTTGGGGCTGCCTACCGGCCGTCCGTGGCCGGGCTGGGCGACGGCTGGCATCGGCGGCCGTCGCTGAGGCCGCTTTCCGGGCGGCCGTGTGGTGGTGCGGCTGGGGGTGGCAGCGGTTCAGGGTGGGCAGCAGCCGCGGCCGCTTGCGATGCTGGCCGGGGCGGCGGGTTGGCTGGCTCTCATGGCTGTCTCGAGGCGGTGGAGACAGCCATGAGAGCCAGCCGGGGGTAGCGGTGAGATCAGGCGGTGGCGCGGGGGATCAGGGCGGGCTCGTAGATCATCGAGGCGACCGGCGTCCCGGGAGCGTCGACGCGGGTCAGCAGCATGCGGGCCGCCTCGGCGGACATGTCCTCCAACGGGTGCCGGATCGTGGTGAGGGCCGGGTCGGCGGCGGTGGCGGCGCTGCTGTCGTCGAAACCGACCACCGCCACGTCGTCGGGAACGCGCAGGCAGGCGTCGCGCAGGGCGGCCAGGGCGCCCAGGGCCATCAGATCGTTCGCCACGAAGACGGCGTCGATGCTCGGGTGGGCGGCCAGCAGCGTACGCATCGCGGTCTCGCCGCTGTCGCGGGTGAAGTTGCCGGTCTCGTGCGGGAGCCAGGGATGCCCGTGACGGGCCATGGCGCGCCGGAAACCGGTGATCCGGTCGACGCTGGCGGGCACGTCGGCGGGACCGGAGATGATCGCGGGACGGCGGCAGCCGCGGGTGGCGAGCCGGTCGGCGGCGAGCGTGGCGCCGCCCTCGTTGTCCAGGTCCACGTAGCTGATCGGGACCGGGACAGCCGGGCGGCCGATCAGCACGGCGGGGATGCCGGCGTCGGCCAGTAGCCCGGGCAGCGCGTCCCGCGGCGGCAGGGACAGCACCACGGCGCCGTCGGCCTGGCCGTTACGCAGGTCGCCGACCAGGCGTTTGTGCCCGTCGGCGCCGACCATCTGCAGGGCCAGCCGCATCCCGGCGGGACGCAGCACGCTCATCAGGCCGCCGACGACCCGGCCGAAGTAGGGGTCGGAGAAGAACCGGCTCATGAACGGGTCGTCGTCATGGGTCTCGTTGTCGGAGACGACCAGGGCGACGGTGCCGGTGCGGCGGGTGACCAGCGAGCGGGCGACGCCGTTGGGCACGTAACCGGTCTGGTCGACGGCGGTCCACACCTGCTGGTGCAATTGCGGGTCGACGTTGCGGATGCCGTTGATGACGCGGGACACGGTGGCCCGCGAGACCCCGGCCATCCGGGCCACATCTTCAAGGGTGGGCAACCGCCGGCTCTGCATGCCGACGTTTATAGCACGCCGGAGAGCGCTTTCCCGACCTTGTCCACAGAGGCGGGAGCAAGCGGTTCCGGAACCCCGATTCATTGACGTACGTGCTACCGGAGCCCACGATGGGAAAGCGCTCTCCAAGCGTCGTCCCCCCCGTCCCCGCACACCTTGGAGACCCCCGTGCGACAACGCATCCTGGCGCCCGCGTGCGCTGCCCTGCTGACCGCCGCGCTACTCGTGGCAGCCGGCAACCAGTCCGCCGCCGCCGCGGACACCCTGCTCTCCCAGGGCAAACCCGCCCTCGCCTCGTCGGTGGAGAACGGCGAGGCCCCCGCTGTCGCCGCCGTCGACGGCCGTCCCGACACCCGCTGGGGAAGCCAGTGGGCCGACCCGCAGTGGCTGCGCGTCGACCTGGGCGCCACCGCCACCATCAACCGGGTCGTGCTGCAGTGGGAAGCCGCGTACGCCAAGGCGTACCAGATCCAGACCTCAGCCGACGGCGTCACCTGGACCACCGTCCTCTCGAAGACCGATGGCGCCGGCGGCGCCGCGGCACACGCCGTGAACGGCACCGGCCGGTACGTGCGGATGTACGGCACCCAGCGCGGCACCGGCTACGGCTACTCGCTGTACGAGTTCCAGGTCTACGGCACCTCCACGGTGACTCCGCCGCCGACCGACGGGTCCGGCTACGTCTCCGCGAACCCGCCGGTCACCGGCGTCGTCCCGTCCACCGCGATCCCGCCGGCCACGAACCCGCCGGTCACCCACCGCGAGTTCCAGGCGAACTGCTCGGTGAGCCGGTCCAACCTGAACGACGATCCGATCGTGTTCCCGAACCTGCCGGGCGCCTCGCACTCGCACACGTTCATGGGAAACCGGACCACCAACGCTGCCTCGACCCTGGCGTCGTTGCAGGCCGGCGGCACGTCGTGCGTCACGCCCGGTGACAGGACCGGCTACTGGATGCCGACGCTCTACCACGGTGACCAGGCGGTCCAGCCGGACGGGCCGCAGGTCATCTACTACAAGAGCGGTGTCATCGACTACCGCAGCGTGCGGCCGTTCCCCCCGGGGCTGCGCTATGTGGTCGGCAGCCCGACCGCCACCCAGGAGGAGTTCCGGAACGCGCCCGGCGCCGTCGAGGGCTTCGAGTGCGGGAACAGCGCGTTCAACTGGGACATCCCGGCGAACTGCCCGGCCGGAACCCAGCTGAACGTCCGTTACCAGGCGCCGAGCTGCTGGAACGGCCTGCACCTGGACTCGCCGGATCACAAGAGCCACATGGCGTACCCGGTCAACGGGGTCTGCCCGGTCTCCCACCCGGTCGCCGTTCCCATGATCGAGTTCAAGATGGCGTGGCCGGTCAGCGGGAACATGAGCGCGGTCCGGTTCGCCAGCGGGCGCGGGTTCTCGTTCCACTACGACGTCTACAACGTGTGGGAGCCGCCGATCCTCGCCGCGCTGGTGCGGCATTGCATCAACGGGGGTCTGCAATGCAACCCGCGCGGCTTCGACCAGTACAAGCCGGACAGGGGTGCCGCGCTGAACGAGCAATACCAGTTGCCCTGACAGATCACGCGTGTTGAGTTCGGCCGCTATGCGCGCCCGAACTCAACACGCAGAATGGTTTGCCGGGTCTGGGAAACGCGTGCGGCGAGAGATACCGTGCGGTTCTCCAGCCCGGTGGACTGTTCGCTGTCCGCCAATTTCGCGCCCTGTTCCAGATGGGCGCGCAGGCGCTCGCGGATCATCGTGTCGCGCGCTTCTCCGTGCAGCCGGGTGGCCGCGGTGACGTCCTCCGCGGTCACCATGCCGGGCATCGGCATGCCCTTGTGCGGGTTCTCCGCGGGCAGGCCGGCCTCCTCGTGCAGGCGCCGTAGCTCGATCAGCTCGGCCACGGTCAACGTCTTGACCTGCTGTGACGTCTCATGGAGCGGGGAATCGGGCTCGACCAGCTCCAGCAGGGGAAGCACCTGCTCGTTCATGGCGATGGTGATCTCGATCCAGGACCGGTCGGTGCCGCCGAAGACCGGCGCGGCGGACGGCATCGGCGCTGCCGGGCCGCCGCCGCACCCAGCGGAAAGAAGCAGAACGGCGGAAAGCAACAGAGCGGCGAGAGCAGGGCGAGCGACGGGGGAAGGCCGAGCGGCGAGGAAAGCGGAGAGGCGGCGGGGCATTTTCGCAGTCTCCGGTTCCGGAACTATTCATGTCAATGGCGAAGTGTTGACCCGGCGGCAACGCGAGGGAAACAATCGGAGCGCTTGGAGAGCGCTTTCCAGACCCCGACTCATTGGTGTGACCATGCATAGACGGCTATTCCTCATCGCCGCCCTCATCCTGGGGCTCGGCGCCGCGGCCCCCGCTGCCGCCGCCGACGTGCCGCTGTCCCAGGGCAAGCCGGCCACCGCCTCGTCGCAGGAGGTGGCCGGACCCGGCTACAGCCCCGCCAACGCCTTCGACGGCGACCCCGCCACCCGCTGGTCCAGCGCCTTCACCGACCCCCAGTGGATTCAGGTGGACCTGGGCGCGACGGTCCCGATCGGCCGGGTCGTGCTGCAGTGGGAGGGCGCGTACGGCAAGGCGTACCAGATCCAGACCTCAAGCGACGCCGCCACCTGGACCACCGCCAAGACCGTGCGTGATGGCGCCGGGGGCACGGAGACCCACGACATCACGGCCGTCGGGCGATATGTCCGGCTTGCCGGTACGCAGCGTGGCACCGGCTACGGCTACTCCCTGTGGGAGTTCGCCGTCTATCGAGCGAGCCAAGCGGACAGCTTCACCACCATCTGGACCGACACCTTCGACGGCTCCAGGCTCGACACCGGAAACTGGCTGCTGCGCACCGGCACCCAGTACCCCGGCGGCGCCGCCCACTGGGGCACCGGCTCCGTCGAGACCGCCACCGAGTCCAACGTCGCCCTCGACGGCAACGGCAGACTGAACATCACCGCTCGCCGGGACGGCGCCGGCAACTGGACCTCCGGCCGGATCGAGACCCAGCGCGCCGACTTCACCCCGCAGCCGGGCGAGCAGCTGAAATTCACCGCCGTCCTGAAGCAGCCGGACGTCGCGAACGCCGCCGGTTACTGGCCGGGCTTCCGGGCCACCGGGGCCGCGTACCGGGGGAACTTCACCAACTGGCCGGGCGTCGGCGAGACCGACATCATGACCGGCGTCAACGGCCGCGACCAGCTCTCCCAGACGCTGCACTGCGGGACCGCGCCGGGCGGCCCGTGCAACGAGTACGACGGCCGGTCCTCCGGGTTCGCGTCGTGCACCGGCTGTCAGAGCGGCTACCACGAGTACACCCAGATCATCGACCGGACGAAGACCGACGAGGAGATCCGGTTCTATCTGGACGGCAGGCAGACCTGGGTGGTCCGCGAGTCGCAGGTCGGCGTCGCGGCCTGGCAGGCTGCCGTGCACCACGGCTTCTACCTGCGGTTCGACCTGGCGATCGGTGGCTCCCTGCCGAACGCGATCGCCGGATCCACCACCCCGACACCGCAGACCACCTCGGGCGGGGTCCTCAGTGTCGACTCGGTGACGGTCGCGAAGGCCACCGGCAGCACCGCTCCGGCGATGACCGATCCGCCGGTCCCGGCCGGGCCGAGTGTCGTCAAGGTCGCCGGTGGCCAGGGCAACTGGCGGCTCACCGTCGACGGGTCCCCGTGGGAGATCAAGGGCATGACGTACGGGCCGCCGCAGGCCGCCGCCGACGGGTACATGCGCGACCTGAGGAACATGGGCGTCAACACGATCCGCATCTGGGGGCCGGACGCGAACACCCCGTACCTCCTCGACACCGCGGCCCGGCACGGGATCAAGGTGATCGTCGGCCTGTGGCTCAACCACGGGACCGACTACGTGAACGACACCGCCTACAAGACCGCGGTGAAGGCCGAGATCGTCGCCACGGTGAACGAGCTGAAGGGCCGGTCCGGGGTGCTGCTCTGGGACGTCGGCAACGAGGTCATCCTGGAGATGCAGAACTACGGGCTGGCCGCCGACGTGGTGGAGGCGCGGCGGGTCGCGTACGCCAGGTTCGTCAATGAGGTGACCGAGGCGATCCACGCCGCCGATGCGAACCACCCGGTCACGTCGACCGATGCGTACACCCATGCCTGGACGTACTACAAGCCGCACGCGCCGGCGCTCGATCTGCTGGCCGTCAACTCGTACGGCGCCGTTGACACCGTGAAACGGGACTGGATCGCCGGCGGGTACACCAAGCCGTACATCCTCACCGAAGGTGGCCCGGCGGGGGAGTGGGAGGTGCCCGACGACGTCAACGGGGTGCCTGAAGAGCCGACCGACCTGCAGAAACGTGCGGGGTACGCGTACAGCTGGAACGCGATCAAGGGGCATCCGGGGGTGGCGCTCGGGGCGACCGAGTTCCACTACGGCATCGAGAACGACTTCGGCGGGGTCTGGCTCAACACCACGACCGGTGGCTGGCGGCGGCACGGGTACCACGCGATGCGCCAGGCGTACACCGGGCAGCCCGCACCGAACACCCCGCCGGAGATCACCGCGATGACCGTCGGATCGCCGACCGCCGTACCCGCGGGTGGCACTTTCATCGTCAACGCGACGGTGACCGACCCGCAGGGCGACCTGATCCGCTACCAGCTGATGGCGAGCGACAAACACATCAACGGCAACCGCGGCCTGCGGCATCTGGCCTTCCGCCAGACCGGCGACGGGGCTTTCACGGTACGGGCGCCGGAGACCCTGGGCGTCTGGAAGATCTATGTGTACGCCTACGACGGTCACGGGAACGTCGGCATCGAGCAGCGCTCGTTCAAGGTCGTCCCGCCCGCAGCTCCCGGCGCCGACCTGTCCCGGGGCCGGCCGGTGACGGCGTCCACCTACCAGCCGACCGGCACGAACGGGCCGCAGCTGCCGTCGTACGCGGTCGACGGCGACTACGGCACCCGCTGGGCCAGCGAATGGGTCGACACCGCGTGGCTGCGGGTGGACCTCGGGTCGGTGCAGTCGTTCGACCGGGTGCGGCTGGCGTGGGAGGCGGCGTACGCGAAGGCGTACACCGTCCAGGTCTCCGACGACGGCGCCACCTGGCGGACCGTCCACGAGACCACCGCGGGTGACGGCGGCTTCGACGAACTCACCGTCGCCGGGACCGGGCGCTACGTCCGGGTCGACGCCACTTCCCGGGCGACGGCGTACGGCTACTCGCTCTACGAGTTCGGGGTCTACCGCACCTAGGCACCGCAGTGGGCGGGCGGCACGTGCTGCCCGCCCACTCCCGGTCCGGACAGGTGCAGGACCTCGTACCGTTCGGTGGCCGCCTCGCCGTCCGGCACGGCGTCGCGCCACAACACGAACCGGACCAGGTCCCAGCGCGCCGGATCCACCGCGAGCACCGCCGTGTGCGCGCCGTCCCGCCCGGCCAGCGCGCGGGTCCGCTCGATCTCCTCGCCGACCACGTCGCTGAGGTCCCGCTCGTCCGCCGCCACCGGCGTGATCAGCCCGGCCGCGCTCGCCGGAGGCTCGGCGGCCGCCGACGGCGACCCGCTTGCGGATGATCTCCATGTCGTAGTCGGCCGGCAGGGTGAGCTCGTACTGCTTCGTATACGTGCGAGATTCCTATCAGAAGCGGCGACAGCGGCATCCGGCGTACGGCTGCTCGCTCGACGAGTGCGGCGTCTACCGCGCCTGACCCGGCGCCGGTGACTGCAGGGTGGTCAACGTCGGCGCGCAGCACAGCAGGACGACGGCGAGGGCGCTCAGGGCCAGTGCGGTCCAGGCGAGAGCGGCGCCCCGCTGCCCGGTCCGCGGGATCTGGGTGAGCGCGACGATCGCCAGGGGGAAACCGACCGGCACGCACAGCGTCAGGGTCAGCACCAGCGAGGCGATCGCGAAACCGTTCCAGGTCGGCGGCGGTGGCGGTGGATACGGCCACGGCGGTACGACGGCAGGGGCGGGACCGTGTTGCGCGTAGTGCCATTGCGGGGGTTCGGGAATGAAGCCCTGCGTCCATGGCGGTTCCGGTTCCGGTGCGGGCTCGGTGAAGGCCGGGCCGGAACCGGACTCCCATGAGTACGGATCGGTGTATTCCTCCGGCTCGGGATCGGGTTCGGCCGCCTGCCGCAGCCGTGCGGCGTAGGCGGCCGCCCGCTCCGGGGACGACAGGATCTCGTACGCGAGACTGATCCCCTTGAACCGTGCGGTGTCGCCGGTGGGGCTGTCCGGGTGGTACCGCTTCGCCAGCGGCCGGAACGCCTGCTGCAACTGCTTGGGGGAGGCGTCCCGCGGCACCCCGAGCAACTGCCACGGGTCCGCCCCGTTCAGGTTCTCGAAGTCACGCCTCACCCGGTGGCCACCCGGGCATGCCGGCAGATCAGATCCCAGGATGCCAGATGCGGCGGCCCGGCCGGCCCGACCCGGCGGCCGGAGAGGAACATGACGTTCGCCTGGCCGGCCAGGTAGCACCACATGTTCAGATCCTCGGCGCTGCCGTGATAGAAGTAGTCGCTGTCGACCACCGGGTCACCGGCGGCGAACGGGCCCTGCATCCGCTGCTGGGCCTCCACGGGCAGATTTCCGAGGAAACCTCGCAGGTCCGCGCTGATGGCCAGGCCGGGCGAGGGCGGCGCGGTCCCGGGGCCGGACGGTGCCGTGGCCGGGCCGCCACTGCCTGCTCGCGGCGGGGACGGGTGCTGCCGGACCGGGGCGTACCGCAGCGACCCGGGAACCAAACGGTACGGGCGGACCCGTTGCACCGGGCTGCCGGTGTTGCTGCGCAGCGGTGTGGTCACCACGAGCGCATGCGGACCGAGGACGACAGCGTAGGCCCGCTCCCGTTCCACTCCGTGCCGGTACGCCCACCACTCGATCGCGGGCCCGGCCTTGTCGGCGATCTGCGCCTTGACCTTGTCGCTCAGTTCGTTCCACCAGTATTCGCGGTCATGGTCCTGCACGAAGCCGAGCTTGCGCGCCTCGTGCACCGGCGGCGCAGCCGGACGGCGGGCCGGCGAGCGCTCGGGGTCATCACGCTGAACGCTGCCACCGTGGAATCTGTCGGGAAGGTTGTGGCTCACGACGTCTCCTGCATCCCTGGTCCGGCGGAACCGCCTCCCCGACATCGTATGTCCACAATCGATCTTCATGGGGGCGAGCGGAGTCAGGTGCGGGCCCGCCTCGGCCATGCCCGGCGGCTCCCTCCTCTGCGGGGGGTGGAGGCCGCCGGGCGGCGGCCGGTTACAGGTCGGCCTCGCCTGCCGCGTCTGCTGCCCGGACGGCGGCAGAGTGACGCGAGTCGGCACGCTCGCGCGCGTTCTCCGGCCGCGGAACGGCCGTCGCGCGGGACTGGCCGGACCGGGCGGCAGCGGACGGGGAGGCAGCAGACGGGGCCCCGATCACTCCGCCGCGGATCCGGTTGTTCGTGGCGATCACCGCCGCCGGATCGTTGGTGTGTGCGGTCAGCACCCCCTGGATGAGGTTGCCGTCGAGGGTGGCCGCACCGGTGGTGTTGGTGACACTCACGTCGCCGCCGAAGTATCCGCCGGAGGCACAGCTGTCGAGAACCCCGTTCGGGCCGAGCTGTACGCCGCCGACGTTGCCGGCGAACGTGGACCTGCCACGGACTGCGCTGCCGCAGACCACCGCGCCGGTGGCGCTGTTGAGCACCGACAGGGCGCCGTCGACGAACGAGTCGTGCAGGTCGGTGTAGTGGGTGCCGGAGCTGGTGAGGCTGCCGGTGACCTGGGTGCCGTCGCCGAGACGCACCTCGCCGGCCTGGGCGCTGACGGTGCCGGCGATGCGCGCGTTCTCGGTGAACAGGAAACTGTCCACGGTGGTGGCGCCTTTCGGGCGGACGGTGACGGCGCCGCTGCCGCTGTCCTTGAGGTAGACGCCGTAGCCGCCGGCGGCGAGGACGACGGCGCCGCCGATGGTGGTGCCGCGGGCGTCGAGGTAGCCGTCGGCGGACACGCGGACGGTGCCGTCGGCCCGGCCGCCGTCGATGACCAGGTTGGCCCCGGCGGCGACGGTGATGTTGCCGGTGACCACGGTGCCGGTGAGCGCGCACGACTCGCCGGCGGGGACGTACAGGTCGTTGGGGACGGTCACTGCGCCGCCGGTGCCGACGCAGTGCGTGACCAGGCCGGCGTTCGCCCCGGTGGGCGGGGCGATCAGGGATCCGGCGACGACGGCGGCGGTGAGAGCGGCGAGGGCGGTGGTACGTCGCATGGTGGCGCTCCTGGGGGTGGTCATGAGCCGATGTCCGAGCGGGCGGCGGCGCGCACGATCGTGCCGGCCTGGCGGGCGGTGAGCTTGCCCGCGGTGACGAGGGCCGCGGTGACGGTTTCGGTGTGCCGGACGAACGCGGCGTGGGTGGGGTACTCGGCGCGTTCGGCGATCAGGTCGTTGACGGTGCAGCCGTCGCCGGTGTCGGCGCTGGGCACCCCGGTGTCGACACCGTCGATGATCACGGTGGTGCGGGTGTCGGAGTCGGGGCAGGCGTCCGTGCCGTGCCCGGCGATCGTGAAGGTGACCTGTTTCTCGGCGGCGCTGTTGCCTGCCTTGTCGGCGGCCCGATAACCGACGGTGTACGTGCCGGGCGTGCTGACGGCGACCGGGGCGGTGTACGCCGTCCAACCGCCCGAGCCGAGCCGGTACTGCACGGTGTCCACGCCGGAGCCCGTGTCGGTGGCGGTGACAGTGACTGTGGCCGTACCGATGTAGTCGCCGTTGGTGTCTGTGGAGCCGGTGACGGTGGCGCTGGTCGCCGGGGCGGTGGTGTCCTCGGCGGGCCGTGCGGCGACGGTGAAGTGGGTCATCTGGACGGCGGAGGTGTTGCCCGCCTTGTCGGTGGCCCGCGAGTGCAGCATGTGCATGCCGGCGGTGTTCACCACCACCGGCGCGGTGTAGGCGGTCCACGCGCCGCTGTCGAGCTGGTATTCGATCCGGCCGACGCCGGAGCCCGTGTCGGTGGCGGTGACCGTGACGGTGGCCGTACCGATGTAGTCGCCGTCGGGGTTCTGGGAGCCGGTGACGGCGGCGGTCACGGTCGGCGCGGTGGTGTCGCCGGGCGCTGCGGCGACCCGGAACGACACCGAGCCGACGGTGGAGATGTTGCCGGCGTTGTCGGTGGCCCGGAACTGGACCGCGTGGTCGCCGGGCGCGATCACCACCACCGGTGTGGTGTACGGCTGCCAGCTGGTGTCGTCGACCTGGTATTCGACGGTCTTCACGCCGGACCCGCTGTCGGCGGCGGCCACCGTGACGGTGGCCGAGCCCAGGTAGTCGCCCGCGGTGTCGCGGTTGCCGGTGACCGTGCCGGTCACGGTCGGCGCCGTGGTGTCCTCCCCGCCGCCTCCGCCGGTGACGGTGAGCTCGCCGACCATCGTGCTGTGCCCGGGGATGGTGCAGAAGTAGCGATACCGTCCGGGGGTCAGTGTGACGGTGGCGGTGTGGTGGCCGTTGTTCACGTCGAACGGGCTGGCCAGGATGTTGAGGTCGACGTCGTGGTTGAAGCCGTCGGTGCTGGTGTCGAAGGTGAGGGTGTGCGGCATGCCGGTGGTGTTGCCGGTGGCCGCGCTGTTCTCGAAGACGATGGTGGTGGCCCCGGCCACGGCTGTCGTGGGGGCGCTGCGATAGCGGGTGATGTCGTCGTCGGCGGTCCAGGTCAGGGTCTCCGCGGCTGCCGCCGCGGTCGGCACGGAGATCGCCAGCACCGCGAGGAGCAGGCCGATCAGGGCCGCGCCGGTGCGCCGGCGTAGGGACGTTTGCAAGAGGTGACACCTTTCGGCGGTGGCGGGACCGGCCCGGGAGCCGGTCCCGCCGGGGCTCAGAGGTCGCGTACCCGGATGTTGCGGAACTCGACGAGGTCGCTGTCGCCGTGGTTCTGCAGCCCGAGGTGCCCGCGCAGGAACTGCCGCAGGTCGGTGGGCGGGTCGGACGCCCGCGACGACGTCTTGCCGGGCGTGTTGTCGAACTCGTTGATGGTCACGCCGTTGCGGATGATCGTGTAGTGCTGCCCGACGACGCGGATCTCGTAGTCGTTCCACACGTTCTTCGGCGTGACGCGCGCTTCGGGCAGGGCGACCGGGTCGAAGTTGTAGATCGAGCCGGTCTTCTGCGGCTCACCCGTCTCCCCGTCGTAGATCTGCACCTCGTGCCCGCAGTAGATGGCCACCCAGGCCGGCGAGGTACGGGCCGAGCCGACCGTTCCGCAGCTGCCGGGTGGCCGCTGGTCGAGGGGGATCCGCGGGTCCGGGAACCGGGTGAACACCCCGCTGTTGCCGCGGGCCGTGCCCGGCGCCACGTCGCGGAACTGCAGCCGCAGCGAGAAGTCGGCGACCTCCCTGGTGTGCCACAGCATGCCCAGCCCGCCGGAGGGTCGCAGCGATCCGTCCGCCTGGATGGCGAACGATCCGCTGGGCGCCTGGACCCAGTCCTTCAGGGATGCGGCGGTGCCGTCGAACAGCGGCTCGTACCCGGTGTGGCCGGGCCGGCCGATCGGGGAGGCCGCCGCCGCCCGGATCAGCGTGCCCGCCTGCCGGGCGGTGAGGACGGAGAGCTTGCGGACCACGGCGTCGACGTGGCGGACGAAACCGTCGTGGTCGGTCCAGGTGCTCTCGTCGTCGATCAGGTCGTTGACGGTGCAGCCGCCACCGATCGCCTTGTTCGGCACGCCGGTGTCGGAGTCGGCCAGGAACACCGTGCTCCGGCTGTCCGGCACGGCGCATCCGGCGTTCACCGTGGTGGTGACGACGGCCTTCTCGCCGTCGGCGTACGTCACGGTGTGCCGGACGGTGTAGGCGCCGGGTTCGGCGTACACGTGCCGCGGGTCGGCCAGTGAGGAGCTGGTGCCGCCGCCGAACTCCCACAGGTGGCTGACGCCGCCGGACCGGGAGCCGGTGAAGGCGTAGGTGAGCGCCTTGTTCTGCACCGCGACCGCCGCCGCCTGCGGAGCCGGCGTGGGCGCCCCGCCGGTGTAGACGACCCGCAGCAGCTTCTGGGCCGGGTGCAGGCTGAAGAAGCCGCCGCCGTAGTCGAGCAGGTACAGCGCGCCGTCCGGGCCGAACTTGGCGTCCATCCAGCTCATCAGCCGGTTGTCGGCGTTGCCGCCGGGCAGGATGGCGCGCAGCGTCTCACCGAACAGCGGCGGCTTCTGCTGCGGCACCCCGGCCGGGTCGACGGTGACGGCCACCCGGTTGGCCGAGTTCGACTGGTCGCCGATGAACCACTTGTCGTCCCAGTAGGCAGGCCATTTCACCGTGCTGGCCGGGTCGGCGAGGTCGTGGTGGTATGTCGGGCCGGACATCACGGCCTGGCCTCCGCCGCGCAGGTACGGCTGGGTGTAGACCGCGTCGGCGGCGTTGTAGGTGGGGATGCCGCTGCCGTCGGCGCGCGGCGGGAAGACCGGGCCGCCTCCGCCGGGCGCGTACCAGATCATGTTGTCGCGGGCCGGCGGGATGTCGGTCAGGCCGGTGTTGCGCGGCGAGGTGTTCTTCAGGTTGCCGCAGTCGTACCAGCCGGTGAGCTGGGTGGCGTCGGTGCTGCTGCGGTCGCGGTACGGCTGCCGGTTGCCCATGCAGTACGGCCACCCCTGGTTGCCGGCGGAGGTGATGATGGTGGCCGTCTCGTACTTGGCCGGGCCCAGCTCGGGGTTCGGGTTGGCGGCGTCCGGGCCGACCCAGCCGGCGGTCAGCCAGTTCGTCTCGGGGTCGATCTGCAGGCGGGCGATGTTGCGGACGCCCATCACGTAGATCTCCGGCCGGGCCTTGTCGGTGCCGGGCGGGAACAGGTTGCCCGGCGGGATCGTGTACGTGCCGTCCGCCTCCGGGTGAATGCGGATGATCTTGCCGGCGAGGTCGTTGGTGTTGCCGGAGGTGCGCCGTGCGTCCTGGAACGAGATCCCGGCGTACTCCTGGGTCCAGTTGTTGCCGGAGTAGCCCTGCGAGCCCTCGGACGAGTTGTTGTCGCCGGAGCCGATGTAGAGGTTGCCCTGCTTGTCGAAGGCCATGCCGCCGCCGGCGTGGCAGCAGCTGTGGATCTGCACCGGGAATGTGAGCAGGTCCTTGCGGGTGCCCTGGTCGATGGTCTGCGACTCACGGTCGTAGGTGAACCGGCTGACGGTCCGGTCGCCGACCCGCTTGGCCCGGTCGATCGAGTCGTGCGGCATCCAGTAGACGTAGAGCCACCCGTTCTCGGCGAACTTCGGGTCCGGCACGATGCCGAGCAGGCCCTCCTCGTTCTTGACCAGTTCGGAGCCGCTGCCCCGGTTGCCCATCACCGGCAGTGTCGTCAGCAGTTTCACCTGCTTGGTGCGCGGATCCCAGGAGTGGATGGTGCCGCAGCCCAGGCCCACCTTGGGGTCGTCCCAGCTGACGATCGGCCCGCTCGGGCAGGCGGCCTTGCCGACGTAGAAGACGGTGCCGTCCCCGGCGATGGTCAGGCCGTGCGGCTCGCCGATCTGGTCGAGCTGCCCGGTCTGGTTCGCCGCGGTCAGCCGCTCGGTCCTGTAGTTGGCGGCGATGGTGGCCTGGCAGTCGCCGCGGACCAGGCCGGCGGTCCACTTCAGGGCGCCGGACAGGTGTTTGCGGAACGCGTCCTCGTCGTAACTGCCGGCGGTGTGGCCCATGCCGGTGTAGAAGGAGCGGCCGCCGTCGTAGTCACGGCACCAGGACACCGGGTGGAACGCCCCGTTCGCGCCGGCGCCCGGGTTGTAGTGGCGCTCCTCGACCTGGGCGAGGGTGTGCACGGTTCCCAGGGGGTTCGGGTCCCAGTTGTACCAGCGGTCCGACCGGGTGATCGTGCGCGGCAGCCCGGCGGTGGCCGGGTGCCGGGTGTCCAGTACGTCGACCACCGCCTGGTTGACGCCCGGCGGCGGCGGAGCGACGGCGTCGGCGGTGAACAGCCGCAGGTCGGCGAGCTGGATCAGCGGCTCTCCGGCGTTGGCGGTGATGTTCAGCCGGAAGAACTTCGCGTTCTGCGGGGTGGCCAGGTCGAACCGGCGCGTCTGGAAACGGTCGGCGAACGTCTGCCCGGTGCGCTTGTCGACGTCGGTCCAGTCCTGCCCGTCCGGGGAGGTCTGCAGCGACCAGTCCTTCGGGTCCCGGCCCACGAAGTCATTGGCGGAGGTCAGCGCGTACCCGGTGATGGGTTTCGCGGCGGCCAGCTCGTAGGTGACCCAGCCGGTCGCGGTGCGTACCAGCCACTTGGTGTTCGGGTCACCGTCGGTGAGCTTTTCCTTGGTCTCGGTGGGCGGGTTCTCGCCGCTCGCGGTGACCTTGCTGACGGGTTCGGCGGCCGGGACGGCGCCTGCCGGGCGGGTGCCGATCAGGCCGGTGAACCAGGTCGAGTCCAGTTGCGCCTTCGCGGCGTCGGCGATCCCGACAAACCCTCCACCCCCTTTGACGTACGCCGTGAGCGCGCTCTCCTGATCGCGACCGAGTGGGGTCCCGGCCGCCGACAGGAACACCACCACCCGGTGTTTCGCCAGTTCCGACGCGGTGAACACGGCCGGGTCGGTGGACGTGGTGGCGGTGAGGCCCGCCGCCCCGGCGAGCGTTCCGATGGTGGTGGCCGCCGTGGCGACCGGGTCGTCCTGGGCGGCTGCGGCGCCGTGGAAGATCAGCACCGACTGTTGTGGGGCCGCCGCTGCGGCGCGTGACGCCGTCGCCGGGGAGGCCACCGCGGGCGCCGCTGCGGTGAGGACGGTGAGTGCTGTGATCGCGGCGGCGAGCGCTCGCCGTACCGAGGAATCGTTTCGTGCCATCAGCCGTGCCCCCCATGTGCGTCGCCGGTGGTCGACGTGCCGGTGTGCGTGTGGCCCTGGAAACGGTGGATGGCCTCCTCGGCGCCGGGCGGCATGCTGCCGTCGGCGTTGCGCACCAGAAAGAGGCCGGACATGCCGCCGTCGGAGTGGTTCTGGACGTGGCAGTGGTACATCCACGCGCCCGGGCCGACGCCCTCACCGGCCAGCACCTGGAAGCCGAAGGAGCTGCCCGGGTTGAGGTCCTTGTTGTCGATCGTCGGGCTGGGATCGCTGATGCTCTCCAGCATTCCGGTGCGGTTGTCCACCCAGCGGTGGGCGTGCAGATGAAAGGTGTGGAAAAGGTTGCCGTGGCCGATGGCGAGCCATTCCACCCGCTGGCCGAGATTCGCCTCGAACATCGGGGTGTTCGGCGCCATCTTGTTGTTGATCGTCATGTCGTGGAAGACCACGGTGAACTGCTTGTCCGGCAGGATGTCGCCGCGCCGCCGCACGATCAGCGCGCCGTAGAGGCCCTTGGCGACCCCACCGGTGCCGTGGTCGGTGCCCATCGCGTGGTCGTGATAGTGCCAGTAACCGGCGCTGCCCGGCATGAACCGGCGGCCGGCCGCCGCGAACATCTCCCGCGAGCGCCACACGTAGGTGCGGGTCTCGCCGGGGGCGTTGAACGAGGCGTGCAGCGGGCTGCCGTCGGAGTCAGGGCTGTAGTCGACGCCGTGCGCGTGGATCGACAGGCGCTGGTTGGTGGTGTTGACCAGGGTGATCTCCAGGGTGTCGCCCTCGTAGATCTCCAGCACGGGTCCGGGCACGGTGGCCTTCCCGCGTTCCAGCCCGTAGCCGAAGAGGCCGCCGGGCAGCGCCTCGGCGTAGAGCGTCACCCGTTTGACGGCGCCGGCGGCGGCGCGGGCCGGTTCGCCGGGCAGGGTCGCCACGCCGGCGATCGCGGGCACCGCGGCGCCCATCGCCCCGGCGACGATCAGTGAGCGCCGCGAGAACAACGGTCTGGGGGGAGCGGTGGTTTCGTCCATGCGTCTCCGTTCCTTCCGGTGCCAGGACACGACGAATCCCCCGAGCAGCTCGGGCGGAGAAGGGTGTGGCGTTGTCGTGTCGCCGGTCCGGTGACCTCAGCTTTTGCCTGTTGACCTGAATCTATGGACGACATCGATAAAAGTAAAGACTTATATGTCTCGACTTTTGTCGGCAAAAACTAAAAGTAAACCGGGGAGAACGGCCGGCCGCCCTGGCCTGGGGCGACCGGCCAGGACTGATCACGCCGCGCTGACCGTCCAGTGCTGGTTGGCGCCGCCGACGTACTCCCAGATGTGGATCTGGGTGCCGTCCGCGGAGGCTGCGCCGGCGGCATCGAGGACCTTGCCGGACTGCGGGTTCAGCACCGAGCCGTTCGCCTGCGGCTGCCACGCCTGGGCGGCGCTGCCGTTGCAGGTCCACAGTTGCACCTTGGTGCCGTTGGCGGTGCCGCTGCCGGACACGTCCAGGCACTTGCCGAGGGCCCGGAAGGTGGTTCCCGCCCGGCTCCACTGCTGCGCGCCCGAGCCGTTGCACGTCCACAGCTGGATCTTGGTGCCGTCGGCGGTGCCCGCGTTGTCCACGTCGAGGCACTTGCCGCCGATGCCGGTGATCGGGCCGGGACCGCCGCCGGCGGCGCCGATGGTGATCGCGTCGAGGTTGACGTGACCGTCGTCGCCGCTGTCGTACCGGTAGGTGATGGTGTTGCCGCCCGCGTTCAGCGGCACGTTCTCGGTCTGCTGCGCCCACGTCGTCCAGGTGCCGGTGCTGGCGAGGCTGGTCTGGCGCAGCTTGACGCCGTTGGCGTACACGCTGATCTTCTTGGTCCCGGTGAACGGGTCGGGGCCGTTGGCGTAGCGCAGCGCCACCGGGTAGGTCCCGGCGGCCGGGACGTTCACGGAGAACGTGCTGGTCGCGCCGAGGTTGCCGAAGCCGGCCACGAAACCCGCGCCGGTGTATCCGGTGTGGTTGGTGGCCAGGCCCGCGCCACCGCGGTTGCCCGCCTCCTCGGCCTGGTAGGTGGTCACCACCGGCGGCGTGGAGCCGGCCAGGTTGTTGAGGGTGTACCAGGCCTCGGTGCTCCACAGTGTCTCACCGGCCTCGCTGGCGAACGGCCGCGGCGAGCGCAGGTGCACCACGTGCCCGGGTTTGAGCCCGGCGACGGCGAGGGTCACCTTCTTCCGGTCCGCGGACAGGGTCGCCGACGACACGGTCAGGGTCTGCTCGTCGATCTTCGGGCCGCCGTACCCGCCGGTGGGCCGGTAACGCCACTGCTCGATGGTGTACTTGGCGGCGAGCCCGGCGGCCGTCGTGGTGGACAGCGGCTGGGTGTACTCGATCTCGAAGCCGCCCGGTTTGGCCCGCATGGCCAGCATGTCGAAGGTGTTCTTCCCGTTCGGCACGAGCTTCTGCAGGCCGTACGTCAGCTTGCCGGTCTGTCCCCAGTTGCCGCCGGCGCCGAGCCCTCCGGCGTAGACGGCGCCGTCCGGGCCCACGGCGACCTCGGACACCCCGGCCTCCAGACCCTGGGTGAGCCGGAACAGGGCGCCCTGGTACTCGCCGTTGACCTTCTCCAGGTAGGCGCGCTGCAGCCCGCCGTAGGTCACGTCACCGATCAGCATCTGCCCGGCGAACACGCCCTCCTTGAGCAGGACCGGCGTGCTGGGGGAGTTGGCGATCTCGTTCTGCGGCATCCACAGCACCGGCGGGGTCACCGGTTTCGCGTCGAACGGGCCGGCCGGGTTCGTGTAGTGGTTGAAGAACCGGTCCTGCTTGATGTGCACCAGTTTCGACGAGGGCAGCCAGCCGCCCTGGTTGTCGGTGACGAACAGGCCGTTCTCCGGGCCCCAGCCGATGCCGTGCGGCGTGCGCAGACCCCCGGCGACGTACGAGACCGCGCCGGTGTCCTTGTTGACCTTGACGGTGGTCCCCCGGTTCGCGGCGGGCTGCGGGTCGGTGGTGTTGCCGCCGTAGTTGATCGACACCGACAGGTTCAGGTAGAAGTTCGGCGCGTCGTAGAGCAGGCCGAACGCGAACTCGTGGAAGTTCCCGCCGTACGGCCACGTCGCCACCGTCTGGAGCTGGTCGGCGACCTCGTCCCCGGTCGTGTCGACGAGCCGGGTCAGCCGGGCCTTCTCGGACACGTAGACGGTCCCGTCGACGACCTTGAGGCCCATCGGCTCCTTGAGCCCACCGGCGATCTTCTTACGGGCGCCGGAGTTGCCGATCAGGTGGACCTCGCCGTCGGTGGAGGTGCCCGAGTCGTCGGAGCCACCCCACGTGAGCACGGCCAGGCGCCCGTCCGGCAGCCAGTCCATCCCGGTGACCTTGGGCTCGAACCCCGCCTGCCGCAGATTGACCAGGTTGTAGTTGGGGTGCACGCCGGTCAGTGGCAGTCCGTCGCCGGGGGAGTCGCCGGCCTGCTCGCACTCCTTGCGGCCGGGGGCGGTCACCCGGACCACGCCCGCCTCGGTGCTGAGGACCGCGTTCGGCACCACCTCGAAGGCGGCGGCGCCGGGCCGCTTCCACTCCAGGGTGAGTTGCTGCCCGCCGTCGCGTTCGAAGTAGTCGATCCGCAACCGGTGGGTGCCGGCGGTGAGGGTGGCGGCACCCTCCTTCGGGGTGGCGCCGTGCGCCCCGTCGTGGTCGACCACCACGGTGTCACCGATGGTGAGCCGGGAGCCGTCGTCGCTGGTCAGGCGGAAGGTGTACGCGCCGGCGGACGGGACGGTGAGGTTGGCCAGCGCCTGGGCCACGAAGTAGTTCTCGATGCCGAAGTCGGCCGCGGACGACCAGTTGATCGTCGGCATCAGCTTGTCGATGTTCGGGGTCTGTGCGGGCTTGAGCGTGCACAGCTTGTTCAGGGGGGTCTGCACGTCGAAGACGCGCAGGGTCACGCCGGGCTCGTCGGCATCGAGCGCCGCCTGCGCTGCCGTGGCCGGCACGCCACCGGTCAGGGCGGCGGCCAGCAGGGTGGCGAGGGCGAGGCGTGACGAGCGTTGACGCAGTCGGGCCATCCGGTCACTCCTAAGGGGTGCGACAGGTGGGCACGCCGAGCCGGCGCCGGAGCGAAAGTCCGGCGCGGGAAGGGGAGGTGACGTGCCCGCAACACGAGCGTGTTGTGGCGGAAACAGTAGATGATCGTCGATGAAATCACTAGAAGTTATGCATGAGCGGAGCGAACTTTTCCCGTACGACGCAAAAGTTTGTTTGCTGTTGGGTTGTGCCGATCCTTTTGACAGTGGAGACAAAAGTTTTTACGGATCATGTCGAAGCTATGGACAGCACTATCGATCGCTTCTAATGTGTGGCGCAAGTAACACCCCCGTGACAGTGGAGGTTGTTCGTGCGCACGACGGTCGATCCGCCCTACCTGCGGTTGCTCCAGCTGCTGCGGGACGAGGGGCCCATCTCCCGGGCCGAGCTGGCCGACCGTCTCGAGCTGACCCGTCCCCGGCTGCTCGCCGAGGTCGAACGCCTCGTCGCCGCCGAGTACGTCGCCGAGGCCGGGATGGCAGCCTCCCGCGGCGGCCGGCGCTCCACCCTGGTGGAGTTGCACCCGCGGCTGCACTTCGCCGCCGTCGACCTCGGCGCCAGCTCGATCGACGTCGAGGTGACGAACGGGCGCCTGGAGACGGTCGCGACCTACACCGAGGCCGCCGACATCCGCTCGGGACCGAAGGTCATCCTGCACCGGGTCAGCGAGCTGCTGGCGAAGGCCCGGGCGGACGGCGTCTACGACAAGCTCGACGCGATCGGCATCGGGGTGCCCGGGCCGGTCAGCTTCCGCGACGGCGTGCCGGTCTCCCCGCCGATCATGCCCGGCTGGGACCGCTTCCCGGTCCGTGAGCTGATGACCAGGGAACACGGCTGCCCCACCGTCGTCGACAACGACGTGAACATCATGGCGATCGGCGAGCGGCACGGCGGCGTCGCGCACAGCGTCGACGACTTCCTGTTCATCAAGATCGGTACGGGCATCGGCTGCGGCATCCACCTCAACGGCGAGGTCTACCGCGGCACCGACGGCTGCGCCGGGGACATCGGCCACATCCAGGTCGACCCGCAGGGCCCGATGTGCTCGTGCGGCAACATCGGCTGCCTCGAAGCCCTGTTCAGCGGGGTCGGCCTGGCCCGCGACGCCCTCGCCGCCGCCCGGTCCGGCGCCTCACCCGCCCTCGCCGAACGGCTCGCCGCCGGCAGCCCGCTCACCGCCCGCGACGTCGCGGACGGGGCCTCCGAGGGCGACGTCACCTGCATCCAGCTCATCCGCGAAGGCGGCAGCCGCCTCGGCTCGGTGCTCGCCGCGCTGGTCAGCTTCTCCAATCCGTCCATGATCGTCATCGGAGGGGGGCTCGCACAGTTGGGCCACATCCTGCTGGCGGAGATCCGCAGCGCCGTCTACCGCCGTTCACTCCCGCTCGCCACCGGCAACCTCCCGGTCGTCCTGTCCGAACTCGGCCCCCGGGCCGGCGTCACCGGCGCCGCCGTGCTGGCCAGCCACGTCGCGTTCGAGCAGGCATCGTGACCGGCACCGGCACCGGCACCGGCGACGTCGTCCTGCGCCTGACCGACGTGGTCAAGACCTTCCCCGGCGTACGGGCCCTCGACGGCGTCCACCTCGAGGTCCGCGCCGGTGAGGTGCACTGCCTGCTCGGGCAGAACGGGGCCGGCAAGTCCACCCTGATCAAGGTGCTGTCCGGGCTGCACCGCCCGGACTCCGGCACCGTCGAGTGGCTCGGCGAGCCCGTCACCTTCGCCAACCCGCAGGCCGCGATGAAGGCCGGCATCGCCACCATCTACCAGGAACTCGACCTGGTCGAGGACCTGTCCGTCGCGGAGAACGTCTTCCTCGGCCACGAGCCCCGCCGCGCCGGGTTCGTCCGCCGCCGGGCGATGGCCGCCCGCACCACCGACATCCTCGGCCGGCTCGGTCACGGCGAGATCCCGCCCCGCCGCGCCGTGCACAAACTGCAGGCCGCCGGAAAGCAGATCGTCAGCATGGCCCGGGCGCTGTCGCACGAGGCGCGGCTGCTCGTCATGGACGAGCCCAGCGCGGTGCTGGCCCACGACGAGGTGGAGAACCTGTTCCGGATCATCCGGGAACTGACCGCCCAGGGCATCGCCGTCGTCTACATCTCGCACCGGCTCGAGGAGATCCGTACGATCGGCGACCGGGTGACGGTCCTCAAGGACGGCCGCACCACCGCGGCCGACCTGCCCGCCGCCGAGACCCCGACCGGCGAGCTGGTGAGCCGGATGACCGGGCGCACCATCGAGTACGTCTTCCCGCCGCGCCCCGAGGCGCCCGCCGACCGGGCCGAACTGCTGGCCGTCGAAGGGCTCAGCCGGTCCGGGGAGTTCACCGACGTCTCGCTCACCGTCGCCGCCGGCGAGATCGTCGGCATCGCAGGCCTGGTCGGCTCCGGCCGGTCCGAGCTGCTGGAGACCATCTACGGCGCCCGCCGCGCCGACGGCGGCACGGTCACGGTCGCCGGCCGCAAGCTGCCGTCCGGCAACGTCGGCGCCGCCGTACGGGCCGGCCTCGGCATGGCGCCGGAGGAACGCAAGAGCCAGGCTCTGCTGCTCGGCGAACCGATCTACCGCAACATGACACTGTCCACCTTCACCCGGATCGCCCGGCTGGGCTTCACCAGCGCCAAGCGCGAACGCGACGCCGCCGACCGGATCGCCACGACCCTCGACCTGCGGCCCGCCGACGTCGGCCGGGCCGTGCGCACCCTCTCCGGAGGCAACCAGCAGAAGGTGGTCGTCGGCCGCTGGCTGCTCGGCGGCACCCGGCTGCTGCTGCTCGACGAACCGACCCGGGGCGTCGACGTCGGCGCCCGGGCCGAGCTCTACCGGGTGATCCGCGACCTGGCCGCCGACGGGGTCGGCGTGCTGCTGGTCTCCAGCGAGGTGCCCGAGGTCCTCGGTCTGGCCGACCGCGTGCTGGTCATGCGCGAAGGCCGGGTGGTCCGGACGGCGCCCGCCGGCGAACTCGACGAAGACACCGTTCTCGATCTCGTCATGGCGGGATCGCTCATGGAAGGCGCCCCCGTATGACCCTCAGCGATGGCACGGGAACCGCGCCCGGCCTCCCGGCGCAGTCGCCACCGGTGGAACCGGCCCATACCGGCGCGGCCAAGTCCCAGCGGACCGGCTGGGGTGGCGAGAACAGCGAGAACACCATCCGCAACCTGGTGCTCGTCGGGGTGCTGGCGGTGCTCATCGCGATCGGCGCGATCACCCAGCCGGAGCTCTACAGCGACTCGACCTGGGTGTGGAACAACATCCTGTCGATCCTGCAGCTCGCCTCGGTGATCGGCGTGGTCACGGTCGGCATGACCTTCGTCATCATCGGCGGCGGCATCGACCTGTCGGTCGGCGCGATCGTCGCCCTGGCCGGGGTGTGGGCCACCACGGTCGCCACCCAGAGCTACGGCGCCGGCGGCATGATCTTCACGGCGATCGTGGTGGCGGTGGCAGTCGGGCTGATCAATGGACTGCTCATCTCGTACGGCAAGCTCGTGCCCTTCATCGCCACCCTCGCGATGCTGGTGGCGGCTCGCGGCCTGGCCGCGGAGATCTCGAACAAGCAGACCCAGATCTCGGAGAGCTCGTTCATCAACGGCATCGCCGCCGGCAAGCTGCTCGGCATCCCGCTGCTGGTCTACATCCTCGGCGCGGTCGCCGCGATCGGCTGGGTGCTGCTCAACCGCACCACGTTCGGCCGACGCACCGTCGCGGTCGGCGGCAACGTCGAGGCCGCCCGCCTCGCCGGCATCAACGTCAAACGCCACACCATGCTGCTGTACGGGCTGTCCGGTCTCTGCTGCGGCATCGCCGCGATCATGCTCACCTCGCAGGGAACCTCCGCGCAGGCGGCGATGGCCAACCTCTACGAGCTCGACGCGATCGCCGCCGCCATCATCGGCGGGACGCTGCTCAGCGGCGGCCGGGGAACCATCGTCGGCTCGCTGCTCGGCGTGATCATCTTCGCCACGATCACCAACCTCTTCGCCATCAACGGCCTGTCCACCGAGGTCCAGAACATGGTCAAGGGCGGCATCATCATCGCCGCCGTCCTGGTCCAGCAGTTGCGCTTCAGCGCCGTGACCCAGCTGCTGCGCCGCAACAAGACCTGAGTCCCGGCTTTCCGTCAGGCGACCGTCGAGTGACGGACGCCGGGCTCCGTGCACCCTTTTTCCGCTCTTCCGTCTCGATTAATTCAGGAGAAACCATGACACAGAGCAGTCGCGACCTGTCGCGGCGCCGCCTGCTGCTCGGCGGGGCCGCAGTCGGCGCGGGCACCCTCCTCACCGCGTGCACCAGCAACGAGGCCAAGCCGAACGACGCCCAGATCAAGCCGGCCGAGGGCGGCGCCAGCGGTGGGAACGCCGCGCCCGGCACCAAGGTCGTGATCGGGTTCTCCGCCCCGGCGGCCGACCACGGCTGGATCGCGGCGATCACCAACAACGCCAAGGCGCAGGCCGCGGCGTACTCCGACGTGGAACTCAAGACCGTCGAGGCGGGCGCCGACGCGGCCGCCCAGCGGGCCGCGCTGTCCACCCTGATCGGTCAGAAACCCAACGTGATCGTGCTGCTGCCGCACGACGGCAAGGAGCTCAACGCGTTCGGCCTGGAGGCGATGGCGGCCGGCATCCCGGTGGTCAACCTGGACCGGGCGTTCCCGGACGCGCGGGCCTACCGCCTGCAGATCAAGGGGGACAACTACGGCATGGGGGTGGCCGCGGCCACGTACATCATCGCCCAGATGAAGGCCAAGGGCGTCAGCAGCCCGATCATCGGCGAGATCCCCGGCATCGACTCCCTGGAACTGACCCAGGAACGCTCGAAGGGCTTCGCCGACACCCTCGGCGCGGCCGGTTTCAAGGTGCAGCGCCGGGTGCCCGCGGAGTTCACCGTCGACACCGGGCAGCGGGCGGCCAGCCAGCTCCTGCAGGCCGTGCCCCGGATGGACGCCCTCTGGAACCACGACGACGACCAGGGCATCGGCGTGCTCGCGGCGGCCAACCAGGCCGGCCGCACCGAGTTCGTGATGGTCGGCGGCGCCGGCTCCAAGAAGGCCATGGAGGACATCCAGGCCGACAAGACGCCACTCAAGGCGACCGTCACCTACAGCCCCTCGATGGCGTCGTCGGCCATCTCGCTGGCCCGCCTGATCGGCCAGAACAAGGGCATGTCCGACCTGGTCGAGCTGCAGGTCCCGAAGGAGATCGTCCTGGCCTCGGAGACCATCACCAAGGAGAACGCGGGCCAGTACCTCAAGCTCGGGTTCTGATCGCACGGGGGGAGACCCATCTTGTCCAAGCAGACCACGGACCTGCGCATCGGCATGGTCGGCTACGCGTTCATGGGGACCGCGCACTCACAGGCGTGGCGTACCGTGAACCGCGTCTTCGACCTGCCGTTGCAGGCGCGGATGGCTGCCATCTGCGGCCGGGACGAGAGCAAGGTCGCCGAAGCGGCGGCCCGGCTCGGCTGGCAGGAGCACAGCACCGACTGGCGATCGCTGCTCGACCGGGACGACATCGATCTGATCGACGTCTGCACGCCCGGCGACAGCCACGCCGAGATCGCCATCGCGGCCCTGGCCGCCGGCAAACACGTGCTGTGTGAGAAACCGCTGGCCAACACCATCGACGAGGCACGGGCCATGGCCGCCGCGGCGGCCCGGGCGCACGCCGGCGGCGTCCGATCGGTGTGCGGGTTCAACTACCGGCGGGTGCCTGCCGTCGCCCTGATGCGCCGGCTCATCGCCGACGGGAGGATCGGCGAGATCCGGCACGTCCGCGCGGTCTACCTGCAGGACTGGATCACGGACCCGCAGTTCCCGCTGGTCTGGCGCCTGCAGAAGGACAAGGCGGGCTCCGGCGCGCTGGGTGACATCGGCGCGCACATCATCGATCTCACCCAGTACGTCACCGGGCAGCTCATCACCGGGGTCAGCGCGCTGACCGAGACGTTCGTCAAACAGCGGCCCCTCCCGTCCGGGTCGGCCGGGCTCAGCGCGGCGGCGGACGGCAGGACCGGCACGGGGGCGGTCACCGTCGACGACGCCGCGCTGTTCCTGGCACGGCTGGACGGGGGAGCGATCGCCACGTACGAGGCGACCCGCTTCGCGACCGGCCGCAAGAACGGCCTGCGGGTGGAGATCAACGGGTCGCTGGGGTCGGTGGTCTTCGACTTCGAGCGGATGAACGAACTGGAGTTCTACGACGCCACCCGCCCGGCGGCGGAACAGGGCTTCGCCCGCATCCTGGTCACCGAGCCGGAGCACCCGTACATGTCGGGCTGGTGGCCGCCGGGCCACCTGATCGGCTACGAGCACTCCTTCACCCACCAGGCCCGCGACCTGATCGAGGCGATCGCCACCGGCGAGCCCCTGGCGCCGTCGTTCGCCGACGCGCTCCAGGTGCAGCTCGTCCTGGACGCGGTCGAACGGTCCGCCGGGCTCGGGAGCACCTGGTCGGAGGTGGAGCCGGTCCTGACCGAGATCGCCGCCTGACCCGCCCCTTTCAGCGTGTTGAGTTCGGCCGTCTGGTGCGCCCGTACTTCACACACTTCCGGTGTGTTGAGTTCGGCCGTCAGGAGCGCCCGAACTTCACACGCTCAGCTTGCCGGCCGTCGCACCGCGAGGGTCCGGACGCGGTTGCGCCCCGCGTCCGGACGGTGCACGACCGGATCGGCCGCCGGCCGCGGACCGGACGGGATTCCCCGGCCCGCGCCGGACGGCTCCATCCACCATCGCCGTGACGGCGAGTCCGGAGGATTTCCATGCCCTTGGGTGTCTGGCTGGTCGGCGGGCGCGGCAGCGTCGCGGTGACCAGCATCGTCGGAGCGCACGCACTGCGCGCCGGGCTGGCCCCGGCCACCGGCTGCGTCACCGCGCTCCCCGAGTTCCGTACCGCCGGCCTCACCGACTTCGGTGACCTCGTCTTCGGCGGCCACGACCTGGTGGCGACGCCGCTGACGAAGAAGGCCGAGGAACTGGCCGCCGCCGGTGTCGTGCCCGCGGCCCTGGTCACCGCCCTGCACACGCCCCTGTCCGGAGCGGACGCCGACATCCGGCCGGTGCCCGCCGGCGCCAACCAGGCGGCGACCGCCGGCCTGCTCGCCGCCGACCTGACCGCCTTCCGCGACCGGCACGGCCTGGACCGGGTGGTCGTGATCAACGTGTCGTCCACCGAACCCGTCCCCGAACCACACCCCGCGCACGCCACCCTCGCGGCGCTCGACGCCGCGCTGGGCAGCGGCGCGACGGTGCTGCCGCCCAGTTCCCTGTACGCGTACGCGGCGTTCACCGCCGGCTGCTCCTACGTCGACTTCACCCCGTCGGCCGGCGCGCGGCTGCCCGCCCTGGCCGAGTTGGCCGCCCGGCACGGCCTGCCCTGGGCCGGCCACGACGGCAAGACCGGTGAGACCCTGCTCAAATCGGTGCTCGCGCCGATGTTCGCCCGCCGGCACCTCCAGGTCCGCACCTGGTCCGGGGTCAACCTGCTCGGCGGCGGCGACGGCGCCAACCTCGCCGACCCCGGCGCCAACGCGGCCAAGAGCGCCAGCAAACAGCGGGTGCTGCGGGAGACCCTCGGCTACCAGCCGCAGGGCGCCGTCCGGATCGAGTACGTCGAGGACATCGGCGACTTCAAGACCGCCTGGGACCTGATCACCTTCGCCGGTTTCCTCGGCACGGGCATGCGCCTGGAACTCACCTGGCACGGCTGCGACTCGGCCCTGGCCGCCCCCTTGGTGCTGGATCTGGCCCGGCTCACCGGCGCCGCCCACGCCGCCGGCCGGCACGGGCCGCTGACCGAACTGGCGTACTTCTTCAAGGACCCGGTCGGCGAGGTCCCGCACGGATTCGCCGAACAGTGGCAGGACCTCGTCGGGTTCGCCGCGGAGCTGCCGCGATGACCGGCTGGCGCGACCTCGTCGAGCTGACCCGCGCGCCCGCCGCGCTGTCCGTGCCCGGCGACGTCGTCGCCGGCGCGGCCGCCGCCGGGACACTGGGCCCGCGCACCGCGGCCATGGCGGCCGCGTCGGTGCTGCTGTACTGGGCCGGAATGGCCGGCAACGACCTCGCCGACCGCCACGTCGACGCCGTCGAACGCCCGCACCGGCCGATCCCGTCCGGCCGGGTGTCCCCGGCGACGGCCGCCCGTGTCGCCGTGGGACTGACCGCGGCCGGGCTGACGGTCGCCGCGCTCGCCGGGGGACGCCGGCCGCTTCCGGTGGCGTTCGGGCTGGCCGGGGCGATCTGGGCGTACGACCTGGGAGCCAAGAACACCGCCGCCGGCCCGGCCGTGATGGCCGCCTGCCGGGGTCTCGACGTGCTGCTCGGCACCGGCGGCCGGTGGCGGACCGCGCCACGTGCCGTCCTGCCGGCGGCGCTGACCGTCGCCGCGCACACGTGGACGGTCACCGCGCTGTCGCGCCGGGAGGTGCACGGGGCGGAGCCGTCGCTGCCGCTGCGTACCCTGGCCGCCACCGCCGCGATCGCCACCGCCGCCGGCGGCCGCCCCCGGATGCTCGTGCCGGCCGCGCTGGCCGCCTGGTACGCGGTCCGGTACGGCGCCGCGCAGGCCCGGGCTGCCGCCGAACCGAGCGGGAGCCGGATCCGGGACGCGGTCACGGCCGGGATCACCACGCTGCCGGTGCTGCAGGGGGCGCTGACCGCCCGTACCGGAGCTTCCGCGGTCGGCGCGGCCACCGCGGTCCTGGCCCCGGCGGCTGCCCGGCTGGCCAGGCTGGTGAGTGCCACATGAGCGGGCTGCGGTTCGGGTACGGCACGAACGGGTTCGGCAACCACAAGCTCTCCGACGCCCTCGCCGTGCTGGCCGACCTCGGCTACGACGGGGTGGCGCTGACCCTCGACCACGGGCACCTCAACCCGTACGCGAAAGGCGCCGCCCGCCGGGTCGACGCGGTCGCCCGGCGCCTCGCCCGCCTGGGCATGTCGGTGGTCGTCGAGACCGGCGCCCGCTACCTGCTCGATCCGTGGCGCAAGCACGCGCCGACGCTGCTGCACGACGACCGGGAGGTCCGGGTCGACTTCCTGCGGCGTGCGGTGGCGATCGGCGCGGACCTGGGCGCGGAGGCGGTCTCGTTCTGGGCCGGGGTGCGCCCGGCCGAGATCGGCGAGGACATTGCGTGGCAGCGGCTCGTCGACGGGTGCGCCGAGGTGCACGCCGCGGCCCGGCGGCAGGGTGTGGTCCTCGGCTTCGAACCGGAGCCCGGCATGCTCGTCGAGGACATCGCCGGCTGGCGGCGGCTGCACGCCGCGCTCGGCGCGCCCGCCGGGTTCGGCATCACCCTCGACATCGGGCACTGCCGCTGCCTGGAGCCCGACCCGGTGCCGGACTGTGTCACGTCGGTGGCCGAACACCTGGTCAACGTCCAGATCGACGACATGCGGCGCGGGGTGCACGAACATCTCGAGTTCGGCACCGGCGAGATCGACTTCCGGCCGGTGCTGGCCGCCCTGGACAAGGCGGGCTACCGCGGGCTGGTGGCCGTCGAACTGCCCCGGCATTCGCACGCCGCGCCGACCGTCGCGGCGTCGTCCATCGCGTTCCTGCGAGCGCACGTCTGAAGGGAGACACCATGGACCCCGGCACGCTTCGTACGGCGGTGGCCCGGTCACCCGGCGCCGCCTGGCTCGCCGCCGGCGTGGAGAGCGTCCGCGCGAACCCGCCGAGCATCACCCGGCTGTTCCCGGCGGCCGGCCGGCACTGCGGGCGGGCCGCCGGCCAGGCCGCCCGTGCCCTCCTGCTGCTCGCCCTGCCACCCGGCGAGATGCCCCGGTACGTGGACGACCTGTACCGGCACGGCGACGCGGCCGAGAAGCTCGCCGCTCTGGAAGCGCTTCCCCTGCTGCCGATCGGCGATGCCGCGGCGCCACTGCTGCACGACGCCGTCCGTACGAACGACACCCGGCTGATCGCGGCGGCGCTCGGACCGTACGCCGCGCATCTCGATCAGTCCGCCTGGCGGCAGGCCGTCCTGAAGTGCGTCTTCCTCGGCATCCCGCTGGCCGCGGTGCACGGGCTGGCCGACCGCGCGGACGCCGAGCTGGCGGCGATGGCCGCCGGGCTGCGCGACGAGCGGGAGGCCGCCGGCCGCCCGGTCTCCGACGACGCCCTCGCCCTGCTGCGCCTGCCCACCTGAGGAGTTCTGGAGGTTCGATGCGCATCTTCGACCCGCACATCCACATGACGTCCCGGACCACCGACGACTATCAGCGCATGGCGGCCGCCGGTGTGCGGGCCGTCGTCGAGCCGGCGTTCTGGCTCGGGCAGCCACGGACCAGCGCCGGCTCGTTCGCCGACTACTTCGACTCGCTCGTCGGGTGGGAGCCGTTCCGGGCCGCCCAGTTCGGCATCCGGCACCACGCCACGATCGCGCTCAACCCGAAGGAGGCCAACGACCCGCGCTGCCGGGAGGCCCTGGAGCTGGTGCCGCGCTATCTGGACAAGGACTCGGTGGTGGCGGTCGGCGAGATCGGGTACGACGCGATGACGCCGGAGGAGGACGAGGTGTTCGCCGCCCAGCTCGGACTGGCCGTCGACCACGAGCTGCCGGCGCTGGTGCACACCCCGCACCGGGACAAGGCGCGCGGCGTGGACCGTACCCTCGCGGTGGTCCGGGAATCGGGCATCGCGCCGGACCGGGTGGTCGTCGACCACCTCAACGAGGTGACCGTCGGGGCGGTGCGGGACGCGGGCTGCTGGATGGGTTTCTCGATCTATCCCGACACGAAGATGTCGCCGTCGCGGATGGTCGAGATCCTGCGGGAGCACGGCCCGGAGCGGATGCTGGTCAACTCGGCGGCCGACTGGGGCCGCTCGGATCCGCTGCTGACGCTGCGCACCGGGGAGGCGATGCTCGCCGCCGGGTTCAGCGACGACGACGTGGACCGGGTGCTGTGGCGCAATCCGGTGGAGTTCTACGGGCAGTCGGGGCGGCTCGACCTGTCCGAGGCGGTCACCGGCGGGGCCACCTTCGAGGGCAGTTCCATTCTGCGGGGTGGCAGCTGATGCGGGTACGGCACAGCGGCGGCACGCCGCTGCACCTGAGCTACTGCACGAACGTGCACCCCGCCGAGGACCTGCCCGGCATCCTGGCGCAGCTGGACGCGTACGCGCTGCCGATCCGGGAGCGGCTCGGCGCCGACCTGCTCGGCCTCGGGCTCTGGCTCGCCGCGCCGGCCGCCGCAACCCTGGCCGCCGACGCCACGGCCCGGCGCCGGTTGCGGGCCGAACTGGACGCGCGCGGCCTGGAGGTGGTGACCCTCAACGGGTTCCCGTACCGGGCGTTCCAGGCGCCGGTGGTCAAGCACGCCGTCTACCACCCGGACTGGACCAGCCCGGACCGGCTGCGGTACACCCTCGACCTGGCCCGCGTGCTGGTGGACCTGCTGCCCGGCGACGCGGCCCGTGGTTCGATCTCGACGCTGCCGCTGGCCTGGCGCGACCCGTGGCGCCCGGACCAGCGGGACGCGGCGGCCCGGATGCTGGACCGGCTCGCCACCGGCCTCGGCGAGCTCGAACGCACCGGCCGGACGGTCCGGGTCGGCTTCGAGCCGGAGCCGGGCTGCGTCGTGGAGACCACCGGGCAGGCCGCCGCGCTGCTGTCGGCCGTGGACACCGACCGGCTCGGGATCTGTCTCGACCTGGCGCACCTCGCATGCGCCTGGGAGGAACCGGCAGCCGCCCTGAAACGCCTCGCCGACGCCGGGCTGCCGGTGGTGAAGGTGCAGGTCAGCGCCGCGCTGGAGGTCGCCGATCCGGTCGCCGCCGCGCCGGTGCTGCGGCGGTACGCCGAACCGCGGTTCCTGCACCAGACCCGCTCGGCCGCCGGCCCGTCCGCCGACGACCTGGACCTCGCGCTCGCCGGGAACCTGCCCGGACCGTGGCGGGTGCACTTCCACGTGCCGCTGCACGCCGCGCCGGACGCGCCGCTGGCCGGCACCACCCCGGTCATCGAGGCGGCGCTGCGCGATCTGATGAGCGCGGACGAGCCGTGGTGCGACCACCTGGACGTGGAGACGTACACCTGGGAGGTCCTGCCCGCGGACCGGCGCCCGGCCGGCCCGGCGGAACTGGCCGACGGCATCGCCGGCGAGCTGGCCTGGACCCGTGACCTGCTGACCCGGGTGGCGGAGGCGAGATCATGACGAAGCTGGTGGTTCTCGACGTGGTCGGGCTGACGCCGCGGCTGCTGGCGCACATGCCGCGGCTCCGTGCCGTGGCCGAGAGCGGTTTCCAGGCCCGCCTGGATCCGGTGCTGCCCGCCGTCACCTGCTCGGTCCAGGCGACCCTGCTGACCGGCGATCCCCCGGCCGGGCACGGGATCGTGGGAAACGGCTGGTATTTCCGGGACCTGGGCGAGGTGCTGCTGTGGCGCCAGCACCATGCGCTGGTCGGCGGGGAGAAGGTCTGGGAGGCGGCCCGCCGCCGGCAGCCCGGCTACACCGTGGCCAACATCTGCTGGTGGTACGCGATGGGCGCCGACGTGGACTGGACGGTCACGCCCCGGCCGGTGTACCGGGCCGACGGCCGCAAGGAACCGGACTGCTACACCGACCCGCCGGAGCTGCACGACGAGCTGACCGCCGCCCTCGGCACGTTCCCGCTGTTCTCCTACTGGGGGCCGGGCGCCGGGATCGCCTCGTCGCGGTGGATCTGCGCGGCAGCGCAGCGGGTGATGGCGGCTCACGACCCCGACCTGACCCTGGTGTACGTCCCGCACCTCGACTACGACCTGCAACGGTTCGGGCCGTCGGACCCCCGCGCGGCGGCAGCGGCAGCCGAGCTGGACACCGTCCTGGACCCGCTGCTGCGGGCGGCCACCGCACGCGGCGCGACGGTGGTGGCGCTGTCGGAGTACGGCATCACCGAGGCCCGCCGCCCGGTCGACGTGAACCGCGCGCTGCGTGCCGAGGGCCTGCTGCGGGTGCACACCCAGGACGGCATGGAGTACCTCGACCCGTGGACGTCCCGCGCGTTCGCCGTCGCCGATCACCAGGTCGCGCACGTCTACGTCCGGGATCCGGCCGACGTGCCCCGGGCCGCCGAGGTGCTGGGCGGCCTGCCCGGGGTCGCCGCGGTGCTGGACGGCGCGGGGAAGAAGGAGCACGGCCTGGACCATCCCCGCGCCGGTGAGCTGGTGCTGGTGGCCGAGCCGGACGCCTGGTTCACCTACTACTACTGGCTCGACGAGGCGCGGGCCCCGGACTTCGCCCGGCTGGTGGAGATCCATCGCAAGCCCGGGTACGACCCGGCCGAGCTGTTCTTCGACCCCGCCGGTCCGGCGGCGGCGAAGCGGCGTGCGGGGATCGCGCTGGCCCGCAAGAAGCTCGGCATGCGCTACCTGATGAGCGTGGTCGGCCTGGACGCCGGCGCCCGGGCGGTCCGCGGCTCGCACGGCAGGCTCCCGGACGATCCGGATGACGGCCCGGTGCTGTTGTGCTCGGATCCGGCGGCCGGGCGGGACGGCTTCGCCGCGACCGAGGTGAAGGCGCTGCTGCTGGAGCTGGCCGGCCTGCCGCAGGAGGTGTCGTGACGCAGCTGGCCGCCCGCGCGCGGGACGACGCCGAGCTGCGGGCCCGGTTCGACGCCCGGCTGGCGGAGTTCCTGCGGCAGCAGGGGCCGGGCTGGCCGGACGGCGCCCCGCGCGGGCTGCTCACCACGTTGAGCCGTTTCGTGCTGTCCGGCGGGAAGCGGCTGCGCCCGATGTTCTGCTACTGGGGCTGGCGCGGCGCGGGCGGCGCGGACACCGACGCGATCGTCACCGCCGCGGCGGCGCTGGAGCTGTTCCACGCCTTCGCGCTGATCCACGACGACATCATGGACGGCAGCGAGCGGCGCCGGGGCGAGCCGTCGGTGCATCAGCTCTTCACCGACCGGCACACCCGTGCGTCGTGGCGCGGGGACGCGGCCCGGTACGGGTTCAACACCGCCCTGCTCGGCGGGGACCTCTGCGCGGTCTGGGCGGATCAGATGTTCCAGGACTGCGGCCTGACCCGGGAACAGGTGCACCGTGGTTACGCGGTGTTCACCGGCATGCGTACCGAGGTGATCGCCGGCCAGTACCTCGACCTGGTCTCCGGGGTGGGCGAGGGCACCGCCGCCGGGGCGCTGACGGTGATCCGGATGAAGTCGGCGCGGTACACGGTGACCCGGCCGTTGCAGATCGGCGCTGCGCTCGCCGGGGGCGGCGAGGACCTGCTCGCGGCGCTGGCGTCCTTCGGGGACCCGCTCGGGGACGCCTTCCAGCTGCGCGACGACGTGCTGGGCGTGTTCGGCGATCCGGCGGTGACCGGCAAGTCGGTGCTGGACGATCTGCGGGAGGGCAAGCGCACGGTGATGATGGCGTACGCCCGGGACGCGGCCACCCGCGAGCAGGCGGCGCGGATCCGGGAGCTGCTCGGCTGCCCGGAGCTGGACGCGGACGGGGCGGCCGAGCTGCGCCGGATCATCGTCGGCACGGGAGCGCTGGAGCGTACCGAACGGCTGATCGAGAACCGGCTGAGCGCGGCGGTGGCCGCGCTGGCGGTGGCGCCGGTGCCGGAGGAGGTGTCCGCCCGGTTGATGTCCTTGGCGGACGGAGCGGTCAACCGGCGGAGCTGAGCTTTTCGCTCGCATCGACAAAAGTCGAGTTCCGGAACACGGAAGTATAGACACTTCTGTATGAAGTCTTTAACGTTTCCGTTTGTTACACCGAGGTGAACCCGGAAGGTGGTATCCCCGTGCCGTTCCGTTCCCTGCCCCGGTGGCGCCCGGCCGCCGCGGCCGTCCTCCTGCTGACCACCGCGGCCGTCGCCGGGCTCCCCGCGCCCGCCCGGGCCCACCCCATCAACGCCGCCGACTTCCAGCAGGTCACTCTGGCCAAGGGCGAACCCGAGGTGGGCGAGCCGATGACCCTCGCGGTGCTGCCGGACCGGTCGGTGCTGCACACCGCCCGCAACGGCACGCTGCGCCGCACCGACAGCTCCGGCAACACCGCGGTCGTCGGCACGGTGCCCGTCTACGCGCACGACGAGGAGGGGCTGCAGGGCGTCGGCGTCGACCCCGGCTTCGCCACCAACCGGCACATCTACCTCTACTACGCCCCGCCGCTGAGCACCCCGGCCGGCGACGCCCCCGCCGTCGGCGGCAACTGGGCCACCTGGCAGGGCGTCAACCGGCTGTCCCGGTTCACCCTCACCGGCGACTGGAAGCTCTCCGCCGAGACGAAGGTCCTGGACGTCCCCGCCGACCGCGGCCTCTGCTGCCACGTCGGCGGCGACATCGACTTCGACGCCGCCGGCAACCTGTACCTCTCCACCGGCGACGACAGCAACCCGTTCCAGTCCGACGGGTACTCACCACTGGACGAGCGCACCGACCGCAACCCGGCATTCGACGCGCAGCGCAGCGCCGGCAACACCAACGACCTGCGCGGCAAGATCCTGCGGATCAAGGTCAACACCGACGGGACGTACGGGGTCCCGTCCGGCAACCTGTTCGCCCCGGGCACCGCGAACACCCGTCCCGAGATCTACGCCATGGGCTTCCGCAACCCGTTCCGGATGAGCGTCGACAAGGCCACCGGCGTCGTCTACGTCGGCGACTACGGGCCGGACGCCGGGGCCACCACCGGGCGGGGTCCCAGCGGGCAGGTCGAGTTCAACCGGGTCACCGGACCGGGCAACTACGGCTGGCCGTACTGCACCGGCACGAACACCGCCACCGAGACGTACGCCGAATGGAACTTCTCGACCAACACGGCGGGGGCCAAGTACGACTGCGCGGGCGGCCCGGTGAACAACTCGTTCCGCAACACCGGCCAAAGCAAGCTGCCCCCGGCCAAGCCCGCCTGGATCCGGTATGCCGGTGACGCCGGCAGCCCGCCGGAGTTCGGTGGCGGCTCCGAGTCGCCGATGGCCGGACCGGTCTACCGCTACAACGCCTCCTCGACGTCGGCGACCAAGTTCCCGCAGTCGTTCGAGGGCCACTTCTTCGCCGGTGAACTGGGCCGCGGCTGGATCAAGCCGATCCACGTCGGCGCCGACGGCGCACCCGGGGAGATCACCACGTTCCCGTGGAACGGCAAGCAGGTCATGGACTCCGCCTTCGGCCCGGACGGCTCGTTCTACGTGCTCGACTACGGCACCGGCTACTTCAACGGCGACGAGAACTCGGCGCTGTACCGGTACGACTACGTCGGTGGCGGCAACCGGAGCCCGACCGCCAACGCCACCGCCGACCGGGTCTCCGGCCAGGCGCCGCTGACCGTGGCGTTCTCGTCGGCCGGATCCAGCGACCCCGAGGGCGGCGCGCTGTCCTACTCCTGGAACTTCGGCGACGGCACCACCTCCACCGCCGCCAACCCCACCAAGACCTACACCGCCAACGGCACGTACACCGTGACGCTCACCGTGACCGACCCGCAGGGCGCGACCGGCAGTGACAACGTGCAGGTCGGCGTCGGCAACACGGCGCCCACGGTGACCATCTCGACACCGGGCAACGGCCAGCTGTTCTCCTTCGGCGACACGGTGCCCTACTCGGTGACCGTCACCGACCCGGAGGACCCGTCGATCGACTGCTCCAAGGTCAAGATGACGTACGTGCTCGGCCACGACCAGCACGGCCACCAGATCACCTCGACCACCGGCTGCACCGGCAGCCTGACCATCCCGGTCGACGGGGAGCACGACGCGGCGGCCAACATCTTCGCGGTGTTCGACGCCGAGTACACCGACGCCGGCGGCCTGACCACGCACACCCAGCACACCCTGCAGCCGCGGCACCGCCAGGCCGAGCACTTCACGACGTCGTCCGGCGTCAACACCTTCACCAAGACCACCGCCGAGGGCGGCCGGACCGTCGGCGACATCAACAACGGCGACTGGATCTCGTTCCACACCTACCGGTTGAACAACGCGACGTCGTTCACCGCCCGGGTCTCCTCCAACGGCTCCGGCGGCACCCTGCAGATCCGCGCCGGATCGGCCACCGGCACGGTGCTCGGCTCGGCCACGGTCCCGGTGACCGGCGGCTGGGAGACGTTCACCAACGTCACCGGGGCGATCACCAACCCGCCGGCCGGCACCACCAGCCTCTACCTGACCTTCGCCGGCACCGGAACGGGCGCGCTGTTCGACGTCGACGCGTTCACCTTCACCACCGCCGCCGCGCCCACCGGCCGGGTCGTCGGCCTGGCCGGCAAGTGCCTGGACGTCAACGGGGCCGGAACCGCCGACGGCACCAAGATCCAGCTGTGGACGTGCAACGGCTCGGGCGCGCAGACGTGGCAGGTCAGCGGGCAGGTGTGGCGTAACCCGGCGTCCGGCAAGTGCCTGGACGTCGCCGGTGGCGCCACCGCCAACGGCACCAAGGTGCAACTGTGGACCTGCAACGGCACCGCGGCACAGAGCTGGGCCGCCCCGAGCGACAAGACGGTACGCAACCCGCAGTCCGGCCGCTGCCTGGACGTCTCCGAGGTCAAACCCGACGACGGCCAGCAGATCCACATCTGGGACTGCACCGGCGCCGCCAACCAACTGTGGACCCTGTCCTGACCAGCTGAGGGGATTCCCCGTGCGAAGACACCTCCGTACCCTGCTCGGCGCGGCCACCGTCGTGCTGACCACCCTGGCCTGCACCGCACCCGCCACCTCCGCCGCGGCCGCGGACCCCGCCTACGACGTCCTGGTGTTCTCCAAGACGGCGGGCTTCCGGCACGACTCGATCGCCACCGGCGTCCAGGCGATCCGCGACCTGGGCGCGGCCAACAACTTCACCGTCACCGCCACCGAGGACGCCGCCGCCTTCACCACCGGCAACCTCGCCCAGTACGAGGCGGTGGTCTTCCTCAACACCACCGGCGATGTGCTCAACGCCGCCCAGCAGACCGCCTTCGAGTCGTACATCCGCTCCGGCGGCGGCTACACCGGCGTCCACGCGGCCGCCGACACCGAGTACGACTGGCCCTTCTACGGCCAGCTCGTCGGTGCCTGGTTCGCCTCGCACCCGGCGATCCAGCAGGCCAACGTCAAGGTGGAGGACCGGGCCCACGCCGCGACCGCCCACCTGCCGCAGACCTGGACCCGCACCGACGAGTGGTACGACTACCGCACCAACGCCCGCAGCACCGCGCACGTCCTCGCCACCCTCGACGAGGGGTCGTACTCGGGCGGGACGATGGGCGCCGACCACCCGCACGCCTGGTGCAAGACCCTCGACGCGGGACGGTCGTTCTACACCGGCGGCGGGCACACCCAGGCGTCGTACGCGGACACCGCCTTCCGTGGCCACCTGCTCGGCGGGATCCGGTACGCGGCCGGCCGCACCAAGGCCGACTGCCGCCCGGAGACCGGTTACACCACCCTGTACAACGGCTCCACCAGCGGCTGGTCACAGGCCGGGCCGGGCAGCTTCACCAACAGTGACGCCACCCTGACCTCGGTCGGCGGCCTGGGCATGCTCTGGTACTCCGGCAAGTCGTACACCAACTATTCGCTGAAACTCGACTGGCGGATGGCGGGCGACGACAACTCCGGGGTGTTCATCGGCTTCCCGCCGTCGAGCGATCCCTGGTCGGCGGTGAACAACGGCTACGAGATCCAGATCGACGCCACCGACGCCGCGGACCGCACCACCGGCGCCGTCTACAGCTTCCAGGGCGCGAACGCCGCCGCCCGGGACGCGGCGCTGAACCCGCCGGGGGAGTGGAACACCTACGAACTGCTCGTCGAAGGTCAGCGGCTGCAGGTGCTGCTCAACGGCGTGAAGATCAACGACTTCACCAACACCGACCCGGCCCGCAACCTCGACGGCCACATCGGCCTGCAGAACCACGGCGACGGCGACGACGTGTCGTTCCGCAACATCCGGATCAAGGACCTCGGCGGCGGGAACGGCGGCGCCCGTACCGTGCAGGCCGAGTCCTTCAGCTCCGCCAGCGGCGTGCAGGCGTTCACCAAGGCGGGCGCCAACAACGGACAGACTCTCGGGTACGTCGACCCGGGCGACTGGGCGGCCTACAGCGGCGTCGACCTGACCGGCGTCACCTCGGTCAAGGCCCGGGTCGTCTCCGGCGGCGCGGGCGGCACGATCGGGGTCCGCACCGGCTCGCCGACCGGGCCGCTGCTCGGCTCGGTGGTGGTGCCGAACACCGGCGGCTGGAGCACGTTCGCCGACGTCAGCGCCACCCTGGCGAACGTGCCCTCCGGCACCCACACCCTCTACCTGACGTTCACCGGCTCCGGCGCCGGACTGTTCGACGTCGACGACTTCACCCTCGGCGCCTCCGGTGGCGGCGGTGGCACCGGCCGGGTGGCCGGTTTCGCCGGCAAGTGCCTGGACATCAGCAACAGCGGCACCGCCGACGGCACGAAGATCCAGCTGTGGACGTGCAACGGCTCGGCGGCGCAGACGTGGCAGGTCAGCGGGCAGGTGTGGCGCAACCCGGCGTCCGGCAAGTGCCTGGACGTGTCCGGCGGTGGCACCGCCAACGGCACCAAGGTCCAGTTGTGGACCTGCAACGGCAGCGGGGCGCAGAACTGGGCCGCCCAGTCCGACCGGACCGTCCGCAACCCGCAGTCCGGCCGCTGTCTGGACGTCTCCGAGGCCCGGCCGAACGACGGCCAGCAGATCCACATCTGGGACTGCCTCGGCGCCGCCAACCAGCAGTGGACGCTGCCCTGACGAACCGGGCCGGCGGACCTTCCGCCGGCCCCGGGTCGCGGCCTAGAGTGGACCCGACGACCGCGGACCCGTACGGCGTCCGGGTGGGAGGCGCAAACCCACCCGGCACACCTCGCCGCCGCCGCGCCGTCACGCCCGGGTGGTCCCTCGCGCCACCAGCGTGTTGAGTTCGGCCGCCATGCGCGCCCGAAACCAACACGCTCCGCCGTTCGCTGCGGCGACGGAATCCCGCGTCACGTCCGGGAACACCTGCGAGGAAGTGGACTGAACATGTCACGACCGATCACCCTCTTCACCGGCCAGTGGGCCGACCTGCCGTTCGACGAGGTGTGCCGCCTGGCGTCGGAGTGGGGTTACGACGGCCTGGAGATCGCCTGCTGGGGCGACCACTTCGAGGTCGACAAGGCTCTCGCCGACGACGGGTACGTCGACCGCAAACGCGAGCAGCTGGCGAAGCACAACCTGAAGGTGTACGCGATCTCCAACCACCTCGTCGGCCAGGCGGTCTGCGACCATCCGATCGACGAACGGCACCAGGACATCCTGCCCGCCCGGATCTGGGGCGACGGCGAGCCCGAGGGGGTACGCCGCCGGGCCGCCGAGGAGATCAAGGACACCGCCCGGGCCGCGGCCAAGCTCGGGGTGCGTACCGTCGTCGGTTTCACCGGCTCGTCGATCTGGCACACCCTGGCCATGTTCCCGCCGGTTCCGCCGTCGATGATCGAACGCGGGTACGCCGATTTCGCCGACCGCTGGAATCCCATTCTCGACGTCTTCGACTCCGTCGGCGTGCGGTTCGCGCACGAGGTGCATCCGAGCGAGATCGCGTACGACTACTGGACCACCAAGCGGACCCTCGAGGCGATCGGTCATCGTGCCGCTTTCGGCCTCAACTGGGATCCGTCGCATTTCGTCTGGCAGGACCTCGATCCGGTCAATTTCATCCTCGACTTCGCCGACCGCATCTATCACGTCGACTGCAAGGACGCGAAGGTTCGCACCGGCGACGGCAGGCGGGGCCGGCTCAGCTCCCACCTGCCGTGGGCGGACCTGCACCGGGGCTGGGACTTCGTCTCCACCGGGCACGGCGACGTGCCCTGGGAGGACTGTTTCCGGGCACTGAACGCGATCGGTTACGACGGGCCGATCTCGATCGAATGGGAGGACGCCGGAATGGACCGATTGGTCGGCGCCCCGGAGGCCCTCCAGTTCGTTCGGCGACTCGCTTTCGACGCTCCCTCGGCGGCATTCGACGCCGCTTTCTCCACCAATCAGTAAAACGCCTTCCGGGGCCGGGTGTTTCGCACCCGGCTCCTCGGCGTGCCATTTTACGGGCCGCTCACGGATTGTTCATCTAGTGATGTGCATAAATGGCGGTTAGCGTCATGACCATGAATGAGACACCGTTGAGTCGCCGTCACCTTCTGGGCGCCGCCGCTGCCGGTGCCGCCGCCGTCGGGGCGCCCGCCCTCACCTCGCCCGCCGCAGCCGGCGGCGGCAACCCGCACCGGGTGCCCCGCGACCGGATCAGCGTGCAGCTCTACACACTGCGCAACCAGCTCGCCATCGACCTCGAGGGCAGCCTCACCGAACTCGCCGAGATCGGCTACACCCGCGTCGAGCACGCCGGGTTCGTCGGCCGGACCGCCGCCCAGTTCCGGGCCGCCCTCGACAACGCCGGCCTGAAGGCCACCTCCGGGCACGCCGGCATCCCGCAGCCGTGGGATCCGGAGATCTGGAAACGTGCCCTGGAGGACGCCGCGATCGTCGGCAACACGTTCATCGTCCACCCGTACTTCGGCACCGACGCCAACGGGCCGATCCGCTCCGGCGCCGTCTACCGGGCGTTCGCGGCCGACCTGAACAAGGCCGGGGAACTGGCCCGGCGGGCCGGGCTGAGCTTCGGCTACCACAACCACCACAACGAGTTCCTGCGCCAGGACGGCGGCGACCGGACCGGCTTCGACATCCTCACCGGCGAGACCGACCCGCGCCTGGTGCACCTGGAGGTCGACCTGTACTGGGCGTGGCGCGGCGCCGCCGACCCGGTCGACCTGATCGAGCGCAACCGGCGGCGGATCCGCCAGGTGCACGTCAAGGACATGGCGGTGAGCAGTGGTTTCGCCGACCCGGGCGACGGCCTGATCGACTTCAAACGGGTCTTCCGGCGTGCTTCCGAGGCGGGCCTGATCGAGTACATCGTGGAACGCGACGACGCCGGCAGCCCGCCCCGGACCCCGGAGCAGGCCCTGGACACCGCGCGCGCCGGTTACTCGTACCTCGCAGGGTTGAGGTTCTGACATGCGCCGTCTTCTCGCTGTCTTCTCCGCCGCCGCCCTGGTCCTGACCATGAGCAGCCCGGTCCGGGCCGCCGTCGCTGTGCCGCCGGACACCGACTTCCAGAAGGTCACTCTCAACGACTATCCAGGCGAGCCGATGGCCCTGGCCGTCCTGCCCGACGGCCGCGTGCTGCACACCGCCCGCAAGGGCCAGGTCCGCATCCACGAGCCCCGCACCGGCCGCAACGTGCTCGCCGCGACCATCCCGGTCTACCTGCACGACGAGGAGGGCGTGCAGGGCATCGCGATCGACCCCGACTTCAAGAAGAACAACTGGGTGTACGTCTACTACTCGCCGGTCCTGAACACCCCGGTCGACGACCCGGCCACCCCGGCGGTCAACGAGGGCAACGCGCCGGAGAACGGCACCGCCGCCGACTTCGCCCCGTTCCGGGGTCACCTGCAGCTGTCCCGCTTCAAGCTGCGCGGCAACACCCTCGACCTGCGCACCGAGCAGAAGATCATCCAGGTCCCGGTGGACCGGGGGATCTGCTGCCACGTCGGCGGGAAGATCGACTTCGACCGGCAGGGCAACCTGTACCTGTCCACCGGCGACGACACCAACCCGTTCGCATCCGGCGGCTACACCCCGATCGACGAGCGCGCGGACCGCAACCCCGCGTTCGACGCGCAGCGCAGCTCCGCCAACACCGACGACCTGCGCGGCAAACTGCTGCGGATCACGGTACGGTCCAACGGCACCTACACGATCCCGCGCGGGAACCTCTTCAAGCCGGGCACCGCCAAGACCCGCCCGGAGATCTACGCGATGGGCCTGCGCAACCCGTTCCGGTTCGACGTCGACGAGAAGACCGGCGTCATCTACCTGGCCGACTACTCACCGGACGCCCAGCAGCCGAACCCGCAACGCGGACCCGCCGGGCACGGCCGCTGGATGGCCATCGACAAACCCGCCAACTACGGCTGGCCGTACTGTGTCGCGCCCGACATGCCGTACGTCGACTATGACTTCGCCACCGGCGTCTCCGGGCAGCCGTTCAACTGCGCGAAACCGGTCAACGACTCGCCGCACAACACCGGGCTGCGTACCCTGCCGGCGGTCGAGAAAGCCGAGGTCATCTACTCGTACGGGGCCAGCGCCCAGTTCCCGGAACTCGGCACCGGCGGCATCGGCCCGATGGGCGGACCGGCCTACCAGTACGACCGCCGCAACCGCTCGCCGTTCGCCTGGCCCGCCGACTTCGCCGGGAAACCGCTGTTCTACGAGTGGACCCGCGACTACGTGAAGGCGTTCTCGCTGGACCGCCGCAACCAGGTGACCGCCATCGAGCCGGTGCTCCCGTCGATCGTCTTCGACAACCCGATGGACCTGGAGTTCGGCCCGGACGGCGCGCTCTACGTCCTGGAGTACGGCGACGGCTACTTCGCCGAGAACCCGGAGGCGCAACTGGCCCGCGTCGACTACGCACCGGACAACAAGAGCCCGATCGTGAAGATCAACGCGACGCCGACCGTCGGCTCCGCGCCGTTCACCGTCAACTTCTCCAGCGTCGGCACGCTGGACCCCGACGGTGACGCGATCCGGTACGCCTGGGACTTCGACGCCGACGGCCGCGTCGACTCCCGCGAGGCGAACCCGTCGTACACGTACAGGGTCAACGGCGACTACCGGGCCACCCTGAAGGTCACCGACGCCACCGGCCGGTCCGCGTCCGCCGAGTTCCTGCTGCACGTCGGCCCGGTCGCGCCCACCGTGTCGTTCGTGACGCCGACGGCGGACCAGCCGTTCGAGTTCGGCGACACCGTCACCTTCGAGGTCGCGATCGTCGACGACGCCCCGGTGAACTGCGCCAACGTCCAGGTCTCCTACATCCTGGGCCACGACCAGCACGGCCACCCGCTGTCCACGACAGCCGGCTGCACCGGTTCCATCACCACGTTCGTCGACCCCGGCCACGAGGGCGCCGACAACCTGAACGCCGTCTTCGTCGCCGAATACACCGACGCCGACGGCCAGACCGGCTCCGCCGAGGTCGTCCTGACCCCCGACGAGTAGCCCCGCCAAGACGTCGAGGGCCGGCATTTCAGTGCCGGCCCTCGACGTCCGCACCCCACGCACAGTCCCGTGCTCGCGGCGTCCCCGGCTCCCGCTCAGGGGTCACCCCCGGCTGGTTGTCAGGGCTGTCTCAGCGCCGCTGAGACAGCCCTGACAACCAGCCGGATCCAGTCGTGGCAGAACCGCACGAAGCGGGCCGCACCGGCAGATCGTCAGCCGTCGCTCAGGCCGCTTTCGGTGGCCGGTTGACCGGCCTGCCGTACGGCTGGCTTCGCCAGCCGTCGTTTCGGCGGTTGGGCGACGGCGGGGCTTCGCCAGCCGTACGCCAGGCTGGTCAAGGGGCGGCCGTAGCAGGTCTGGGCGACGGCTGGGCCGGTCAGCCGTACGTCAGGCCGGTCAAGGGGCGGCCTTAACGGGTCTGGGCGACGGCTGGCGATCTGCCGGGCGGCTCAGGCGACCTTGTGCAGGGCGCTCAGGATCGTTTCCGGGGACTGGGCGCCGGACAGGCCGTACTGCTGGTTGATCACGAAGAAGGGGACGCCGGAGACGCCGATCCGGCGGGCGTCGCGGATGTCCGCGTCGACCTCGGCCGCGTACTTCGTGCCCCGCAGCATCTCCGCCGTCTCCTCCGCCGGCACGCCGACCTCGGCGCCCAGCCGCACCAGCGTGTCCGGGTCGTCGACGATCTCCGCGTCGCACAGGTGCGCCTTCAGGAGCCGCTCGTGCATCTCGGTGCCGAGCCCGTGCTCGGCCGCCAGGTGGGCGAGCCGGTGCGCGTCGCGGGTGTTGACCGAGACCGCCCGGTCCAGGTCGTAGCTCAGCCCTTCGGCCCGGGCCAGTTCGGTGACCTGCCCGGTCATCGCCCGGACCTGCGCGGCCGGCGCGCCGATCTTCTTGGCGAGCATCTGCTGCACCGGCTCGCGATGCCCGGCCGGGATGGTCGGATCGAGCTGGAAGCTGTGCCAGCGCACCGACACACGGCCGGCGTGCTCGAACGCCGACAGGGCGGTCTCGAGCCGCCGCTTGCCGATGTAGCACCACGGGCAGACGACGTCGGACCACACGTCGATACGGATGTCGGCGGTCACAGGCAGACTCCATCGGTGCAGGTCGGCGCGTCTTGCGCGCCGATGAGGATCAGTGGGGGTACGGGTTGAGCGGGCTCCGCCACGGGCGCGGCCGGTTCCGGCTGTTCCGTGGCGTCCTCGGTCACCTCAGGCATGATCGAACGGTAGCAGCCAAGTTGACCCGCCGGTCAACATCGCTCGTGCGAGCATGGTCACGGCCACCTCCGGCGGCGCGGGACAGCCGTGAGAACCGGCCGGTGGAAAGCGACGGGGAGGGCGGGAATGCGGGCCGACGCGCAACGTAACGCGACGAGACTGCGGGAAGCCGCCGCCGCACTGTTCGCCGAGCGCGGCCTGCAGGTGCCGTTGAAGGAGATCGCCCGCCGGGCCGGGGTCAGCCACGGCACCCTCTACAACCTGTTCGGCAGCCGTGAGGCGCTGATCGACGAGGTGGTCGCCGACCTGGCCGCCGCCCGTCTGGACCAGGCCGCCCGCACCGCCCTGGCCTGCCCGGACCCCTGGGACGGCTTCGCCGGTTACGTGTCCGGGGTGTGCGAGCTCCAGGCCGTCGACCCGGCGCTGGGTGACGTGCTGACCCGCCGGTTCCCGGACGCCAGCCGGCTGATGGGCGTCTGCGACCGCACGTCCGCCGCCGCTGCCGCCGTCATCGAGCGCGCCCAGCGGGCCGGGGTGCTGCGCCCCGACTTCACCGGCGAGGACCTGGTGCTGTTCCTCGCCGCGCAGGCCCCGATCGCTCGTGCGTCCGCCGGTTCCGGCGCCTGGCGGCGGGCCGTCGGCTTCCTGCTCGACGGTCTGCGCACGTCCGCTGCCCATCCGCTGCCCGCGCCGTCGCCCACCCCGGACGAGATGACCCGGATCCTGACCGGCGGCCCTTGAGCCGCCGGTCTAGGGTGACGCCCATGACGCAGCCCCGGACCTCCGCGCCGGCCACCATCGTCCTGCTCACCGTCGGGTGGCTGGTCGGCGCCGTCTGTCTCGGTTTCGCGTGGTTCATGGCGTTGTCGGCCGCCCTCGGGGACGACCGGACCGGCTTCGGCGCGCTCGGCGCCCTCCTCGGGCCGCTGTCGGTGGTGGGCCTGGCGTTCTTCGTCTTCGCCCCGCTCGGGATCGCCGGGGTCGCCCGGTCGCGCGGCTTACCCCGTACCGCAATCGTCTATCTGGTGTTGTCCGCCGTTCTGATCACCGCCGTCGCCACGCAACTGATCGCCGAGTGGTGACGCTGGTCAGCTGTTGTGCGGGCGGCGGGCCACCACCAGCAGGTGGGTGGTCGGCCAGTCGAGCGGGGTGCCGTCGGTCTCGGTGAGGGAGGCGACCGGGGCGATCCGGTTGTCGATGATCCAGTCGTTGCGGATCGGGGTGGACGCCGGGTCCAGCTCGAAACCGACCTCGGCCAGCAGGTCCGACCACTCGGCGAAGGACAGCCCGCAGAACTGCTCCTTGGTCTCCGACAGCCAGTTGTCGACGTAGTCCTTGCGGGTCAGGAAGTCCATCGCCGCGCCGAGTTCGAGGCGGACCGTACCGTCGGCCTGGTCCTCGAAGGCGAACGGGAACGCGAAGTCGGCAGCGAACTGGTCGAGGCGGGCCCGGGTGGACAGGCGCTCCACGTACCTCCGGATCTCCCCGGACTCCAGGTCGGCCAGATCGTGCCGCGCACCGGCGGGGTTCTCGCCGTCGACGGCCTCCAGGCGCAGCAGCACCTCGCGGCGGCGGTCGTCCGGGCCGCACACGTCGCTGTTGATCCAGACGCCGCCGGGCGCGGTGTGGTCGAAGATGCGCCGGGCGAACTGCAGCAGCGACTCCCGCCGGCTGCCGTAGGACCAGATCTCGTGGGTCAGCGCGAACGTCAGCGTGGTGTCGACGGACCGGTCCGCGAAGATCGCGCCGCCGAGGACGTTGCGCTGGTAGAAGTACACGTTCGCGTTGCGGAAGACGCCCTGGGCCTTCTTGTGCACGCACTCGGAGTACAGGTGGCGGGCCACCTCGACGCCGATCAGGTCGCTCTCGTGCAGGCCCGGCTCGCGGTCGGCGAGTTCCAGGACCGCCCCGGCGCCGCAGCCGATGTCGACGATCCGGCCGGGCCGGACATGCCGGCGGACCGCCTCCCACTTGCGGTCGGCGGCGTCGGCGAACGCCTCCACGTACGTCCGGTAGTCGCGGGTCGCGGTCAGCCCGCCCTCGTCGCCGACCAGCGGATCGTTGACGACCGTCCGGACCGCGTCGACCAGGCGGTACCGCTCGAACACGTCGATGGTCGCCGGGTGCGCCAGCTTGCGCCACGACTCGTCGCCGGCGGCCAGCCGCAGCAGCACGTCCCACGGCCGTTCGGGCACGGTACGCACCGCCGGATCCGCCTCGACCAGGGCGATCGGGAAGCCGAGACGCTCGTACAGCTTCGCCACCTCCGGCGTCGAACACGCCACCACGGTGTCCGCCGGCGTCAGATCCAGCCCGGTGGCCACGGCGATGCTCTTCAGCGTGACCTCGGCGAACGCGTCCGTCGGCGCCGTGTCGAACACCGGCACCACCAGCGACCGCAGTCCGCTGAGCAGGCTGAACCGCTCGATCGCGGCCTCCCGCCGGTGGTACGGCACCGGGTTGCGGCGGGTGTTGTCGTGGTTCGCCGACGTCACGGCCCACACGATCGTGGCGCCGTCGCCCCCTGCCAGCCCGTGCAGGTAGTCCGCCTGGAAACGGGTCAGCAGATGGTGGCGGCCGGGAAACAGCACGTAGCGCATGTGATCATCCCCTGGTTGAGCGGTCCCGGATCATATCGCCCGGCCCGGCGGTGGCAGGCTGGGCCGGTGATCGACGTGGACCTGGCCCTGGTCGGAGGCGGCGGCGCGGCCTCGCTGGTGCTCGCCGCTTTACCACCCTGCGGTGTACGGGTGGCGATCGTCGACCCCGTGCACAAGCGCGGCCAGGACCGGACGTGGGCGTTCTGGGGCACCCCCGGCACCTTCCTGGACCCGCTGCTCAGCGCCGCGTGGGACGCCGTCGACGTGGTCACCGCGCAGGGCCGCCGGACGTTGCCGCTGCACCCGCTGCGGTACGCGATGCTGCGCTCGGCCCCGCTCTACGACCTGGCGGCGGCCTCCGAGCAGCGGCTGGGCGCGACCCGGATCACCGCCGCGGCGGGCCCGCTCGACGACGACGGCTCCCGGGTCGTGATCTCCGCCCCGGACGGGACGCCGCTGGTCCGGGCCGGGTGGGTGCTCGACTCCCGGCCGCGCCCGCCGGACCGCCCCGGCCGGACCGACTGGCTGCAGCACTTCCGGGGCTGGTGGCTGGAGTCGGAACGCCCGGTGTTCGAGCCGGGGCGGGCGGTGCTGATGGATTTCCGTACCCCCCAGCCGTCCCGGGGTGTGTCGTTCGGCTACGTGCTGCCGGTCAGTGACCGGTTCGCGCTCGTCGAGTACACCGAGTTCTCCCCGGCGGTGCTCACCGGGGACGCCTACGACACGGCCCTTCGGGGGTACGCCGCCCTGCTCGGCCTCGACCTGTCCACGCTGCGGGTGCGCGAGGTGGAGGACGGGGTGATCCCGATGACCGACGGCGTGTTCGACCCGCGCCCGTCGCCGCGCGTGGTCCGTCTCGGCACCGCCGGGGGAGCGACCCGCCCGTCGACCGGGTTCACATTCACCGCGATGGTGCGGCAGGCCGACCGTATCGCCCGCGAGGTCGCCGCCGGCCGGCCGCCGCTTCCGGGGCCGCCCTACCCGCCCCGGCACCGCTGGATGGACGCGGTCCAGTTACGTGCCCTGGACCGTGGCCTGGTCGACGGGGTCGCCTTCTTCCAGCGCCTCTTCGACCGCAATCCCCCCGACCGCGTGCTGCGCTTCCTCGACGGCGCCACCACTGTCGCCGAGGACCTGACCCTGATGTCGACCAGCCCGCTGCTGCCGATGATGCGCGCCGCCACGGGCGACGCGATCGAGCGGGCGGCCCGGCGTGTCAGCGGCTCTCGGCGGCGGTGACGACGACGTTGTCGCGGTAGTGGCGGGTCTTCGGGTCGAAGGGGCCACCGCACGTGATCAGGGTGAGGCGCGGGGAGCCGTCCCGGGCGAAGTAGTCGTCCAGCGGGACGGCGGTCTTCGCGTACCGTTTCCGGGCCGTCACGGTGAACGCGCGGGATTTGCCGCCCGGGCCGGTCAGCGTCACCGTGTCACCGGCCTTCAGGGTGCCGAGCCGGAAGAACGCGCCCTTGCCCTCGGCGGCGCTGTCCACGTGACCGGCCACCACGATCGAACCGGCGGACGCGGCGAACCCCGGGCCGTACCTGTACCAGCCGACCCGGCTGACGCTCGGCGGGACGGCGAAGTCGCCGGTCGCCGCGTCGATGCCGACCGCGTCCACCGCCACGTCCAGGTCCATCGCGGGGATCCGCAGCCGGGCGGGCGCAACGTCGGCGGCGCCGGACGGGAGAGTGCCGTCCCGCACCGGAACCCGGACGTTCTCTGGGGCCGATGATGTCACGGCGGGGACCGGGGACGGGCCGAAGTCGTCCGGTGGCTGGGACCGGCAGGCCACCACGCCGGAGGCGGTGGCCAGGACGACGCCGACCGACGTGATGAGCAGGGCACGCCCCGGCAGATGCCGGGACGTGCCACCGTGCGACGGCGTGCTCATCGACGCCGGGCAGCCAGCCGGGTCAGGCCGAACATCGCCAGCAGGATGCCGAGGGCGCCGGTCCCGTACCAGGCGATCGGGGTGCCCTTGTCGGCGGCGCCGCCGTCACCGCTCGGAACGCCACCCGGCGCGGAGTGCAGGCCGTCGATCGTCTGCGCCACGATGTCGAGCGACTTGGCCTCGGCCGAACCGACCGCGTACACGATGGTCGCCGTGCCCTCCTTCAGGTCCAGGTCGGCGGGGCCGAGCACCCGGGTCTGCGTGCCGGCGAGCACCACGTCGGCGGACACCGTGCCGGCGTCGACGTCGGCCTTGCCCTCCTTCGGGTTGGTGACGCCCTCGAACACCGGCTGGCCACCGGCCCGTACGTCCACCGCCGGGGCCGCCGCGGTGTGCCGCACGATCAGCCGCGCCTTGCCGGCGGCCAGCTTGCCGGTGTCGTTCACGAACGGGGTGAGCGTCGGCTTGCCGTCGGCGCTCAGGTGGGCCACCAGGCTCAGGTTCGCGTCACCCGGCACGGCGGCGTCGTCGACGGTCAGCAGGGCGCTGCCGATCGGGTCGCCGGGCTTGGTGAGCGCGATGTCGTACTGCCCGGCCGGCAGGTCCAGCGGGCCCGCCACCTTGCCCGGCTGGAAGTTCGGGATCGTCTTCTCGCCGTTGACGTAGACGTCCACCGCCTGCCCGGGGATGCCGTGCACGACGGAGACCTTGGAACCGGCCTCGGCGAACGCCGGCGTGGCGCCGGCGCCGAGCGCGATCAGGGTGACGGCGCCGATCGCGGCCGCGCGGTGGAGGTGCAGAGTACGCATCGAAGCTCCCAGGAACGGATCGTCGTTGACTCGGTACGACCATTCCTTCGCTCCCACCGCCGCCGATGGATGCACCTTTTTATTTTCGATCTCACAGATCCAGCAGGAGCAGGGGAGCAGCGGCGGCCCAGGCTTGCGGGGAGCAGGAGTGCGGGTACGGGACCGGCCCGTGCCCCGGCTCGCGGGTCAGACCGGTCATCACCTCGGGCAGCCGGCCGCCGGTGTGCGCGGCGGCGGCGATCAGGCCGTCGGCGATCGTCTCCGCCTCGGCACGGTGCCCACCGGCGGCCAGCGCGGCCACCGTGATCGCCGTGTCGTGCGGCCACACACCGCCCCGGTGATAGGACAGCGGGTGGTACGGGACCTGACCGGCGGCCAGAGTCCGCACCCCCCAGCCGGAGAAGAAGTCGTCACCGGCCAGCCGGGCCGCCACGCCGGCGGCCCAGTCGTCGTCGAGCAGGCCGCACCACAGCACGTGCCCGGCGTTGGAGGCCGCCGCGTCGACAGCGGCGCCGGAGGCGTCGAGGGCGAGCGCTACGAAACCGTCCGGCAGGCGGAAGTCGGCGGCGAACCGTTCGCGCAGGCCGGACGCCGTGCCGGTCAGCGTCACCGACCAGGCCGGATCGTCCCATACGCGGTCGGCGAGGCGGGCGGCGCCGAGCAGGGCCCGGTAGGCGTACCCCTGCGCCTCGGCGACCGCGATCGGGCCGGCCGCCGCCCTGCCGTCGGCGAAGACGATTGAGTCGGCGGAGTCCTTCCAGCAGTGGTGCACCAGCCCGGGCAGGTCGGTGCGGTACCGCAGGTAGCCGCCGGACAGCCCACCCGGCCCGAGCATCCAGCCGACGGCGGCGCGGGCCGCGGGCGCGAGCCGCCGGATCAGCCCGTCATCGCCCGTGACCTGATGATATTCGGACATCAGCATGAGGAAGAGCGGCGTCGCGTCGACCGAGCCGTAGTAGCGGGCGTACGGCACCTCACCCAGCGTCGCCAGCTCCCCGCGCCGCGTCTCGTGAATGATCTTGCCGGGTTCCTCCACCCGCGACTCGTCGACGACCCGGCCCTGTGCGGCGGCCAGCGCCCGCAACGTCCCGGCCGCCAGCTCCGGCCGGTGCCGCAGCGCGAACAGCGAGGTCAGCAGGCTGTCCCGGCCGAAGACGGTGAGAAACCAGGGCGCGCCGGCGGCCGGCATGATCGCCCCCGGGATCTCCGGCACCGGCATGCTCAGCGCATCAAGATCCGAGAGGCCTTGATGTACGCATCTCGCCAGGTCACCACGGCTCACCGAGGGAAGCGTCCCGGCGACGTCGGGCCCGGTGCTCCCGCCAGGTCCCGCCGACACGGTGATCTCCAGCGTCACCGTCCCCCGTGGCGGCACCACCACCGACCACCCGATATGACCGTCCGTGACGTCTCCCGCCGGGACGGTGTCCACGACTGTGGTGCGGGCGAAACCCTTTCTGGCGTACGTCCAGGTCAGCCGCCCTGCTGTCACCTCCGTCCCGCGGACGGCGTCCGGTTTGCCGAACACGCGCGCCGATCGCAACTCGAACTGGTCAGCGAAGTCGGCCGCCACCTCATAACCCAGCTCGACCGTCTGCCCGGCCTCGGCGAAACCGGTCAGCTCGAGTGTCTCGACCAGCCGGCCGGCCCGAACCCGACGGCGACGGACCAGCGTGTACGGCGGATCAGCATGCCGCCCCGACTCCGGCACGAAGACGGCGGACGTGGCATCGGCGCGCAGCACCCGCAGGACCGGGCCCGCCACCCGCAGCACCAGCCGTGACAGGTGCCGGCAGTCGTCGACAAAGAACCCGTCCGTCCCGTCACCGGCGAGATCACCACCAGGCGCGTTCGTCAGCAGGCAGGTCGTCCCGGCCACCACCGAGTACCCGCTCACGCGCCGGCACCCGTCCCGCAACCCCGTTCAGCGTGTTGTTTTCGGGCGCGTATGCCGGCCGAACTCCACACGCCGGGCAGTTCCGGTTCGTGGCCCGGATCGGCGTGTTGGTTTCGGGTGCGCATGGCGCCCGAACTCCACACGCCGGGCAGTTCCGGTTCATGGCCCGGATCGGCGTGTTGGTTTTGGGCGCGCATGGCGGCCGAACTCCACACGCTGGGGGTGGCCGAGTCGGTGTGTCGGGTTGGGGTGTCTGGGACGGCTGAACTCCACACGTGGGCGGGTGGGGAGGCGCGGAGCAGGTCGAGGGTCAGGGCGGCGGTCCAGCTGAAGTCGTCGGTGCCGTGACCGATTCCGGTCAGCGGGTTGAAGTATTCACGGAAGCCGGACCGCCGGACCCGGTCCAGCATGCGACGCCGCAGATCGTCGGCGAGCGATGACGCACCGTGCAGGTGCAGGCCGTACCAGAGCAGCCAGCCGGTGTTGATCCATCCCGGACCTCGCCAATACTTGACCGGGTCGTGATCGGCGGCGGTCAGGTCGTAGGACGGGGGCGGGCACGCGTCGGCCAGACGGAAGCGGTCGCTGAGCGCGGTCTCGATCAGCTCTCCGGCGACCGGCAGGCCCGGGACGATCAACGGCAGAAGACCGCTGATCGAGTACGTGCGGAGCAACGCGCCGGTGTGCGCGTCGCGGGGAAAGAACGTTCGGTCGCTCCGGTCGTACAGCAAACTGGTCAGGTCCTGGGCCGACCGCTCCGCCGACGCGCGGTGCGGCGCGGGATCGGCCCCGACCTCAGCGGCGATCGCGGCCAGCGCGTGCTCGCCGGCGATGAGCAGCGCGTTGCACAGCGGATCCTCCACCGCGAAACCGTGCCCGGCGAGCGAATCGGCGTATCCGGCGTCGCGGTAGTCGCGGGCCAGCCGCACGTAGCGGCCGTAATCAGTATCGGTCGGCCGTTCGGCGGCGGCGGCATGGTTGAGGTCGCGGCGGGTGAACTCGGTGGGTGGCACCGGCGTCACCCGGGACAACGGAACGTCCCAGGCGGGACTGTTGTCCAGACCGGACTCCCACGGATGCACGATCGACACGAGCCCGTTTCCGGTCAGATCCCGCCGGGTCGTCAGGTAGCGGTGCCAGGCGACCAGCCGGGGGTAGATCCGGGGCAGGAACCCGCGGGCCCGGGCCGCCGCCGGATCGGCCCGGAACGTCAGCCAGGCGGCGAGCGCGTGGGCGGGCGGCTGAACGATTCCGGACGTCGGGGTTCCCTGGGCGTGGGCCTGCCAGAACGCCGGGCCGGGGAAGTACGCGTCCGCCGGCACGGACGGGTCGAACACGATGTGCGGGATCCGGCCGTCCGGCCACTGCGCGCCGAACAGCGACTCCAGCTCCCGCTGCGCCCGTACCGGCGACAGGTGCCGCAGCCCGATCGCGATGAACGCCGAGTCCCAGCTCCACTGGTGCGGGTACAGGCGGGAGGCGGGAACGGTGGCGTGCCGCCGCCAGTTCGCCACGAGCACCCGCCGCGCCGCCCGATCCAGGTCGGCGGTGGTGAGCCGGGACCGCTCGATGACGGCTGTCATGCCGGGACGCAGACGTCGTTGCGGCGCAGGAAGGCGGGGATCGAGGCGACAGCCGCGGTCGGCTCGCCGCGCAGGCGGCACTCGACGGCCAGCCAGCCGTCGTAGCCGATCGCGTCCAGGGTGCCGAGCAGCGCCGCCCAGTCCAGGTGCCCGGCGCCCGGCTGGAACCGGTTGGAGTCGCTGACCTGCACGTGACCGAGGTGCGCCGCGGCCGTGACCAGCGCCGACGTGGGCTCGTCCTCCTCGATGTTCATGTGGTAGGTGTCGGCGAGGACGCGAAGCGACGGCAGCCCGGCCGCCTCGATCAGTTCGACCGCCTGGTCGAGCCGGTTGACCATGTGGTCCTCGTACCGGTTGAGGGGTTCCAGCGCGAGCACCGCTCCCTCCCGCGCCGCGTGCTCACCCAGCTCGGCGAGGCCCTCCAGGAGCACGATCCGGTCGTCCGCCTCGCTGCGCGGCGGCTCGAACGGCGGCAGCCGGCGCGAGAACATCCCCCACGACGCGGGCGTGCACACCACCGCGCCCGGCCCGCCCACCTCGGCGATCACCGACAGCTGCGACTTCAGCTGGTCGACGGCGTCACGGCGCAACGACGGGTCGAACGCGCCGAAGAAGTGCGCCATGTCGACACACACCGACGGCATCGGCACCCCGTCCCGCACGGCCTGCCGCAGCTCCGGCAGCCGGTCCCGGAACGCGTACCCGCCCTGGGCCCGCAACTCGATGCCGCCGAACCCGGCGTCGTGCGCGAACGCGTACTTCTCCCGCAGGGTCTTCCCCGGCAGCAACTGTTCCTGACACGAGATCTTGATCATGGGAAGGTCAGCACCACCTGGAGGGCCTCGTGGGGACTGTGGTCGAGCATGCGGTAGGCGTCGGCCGCCTCACTGACCGGGACGACGTGGCTGACCAGGCCGGCCGGGTCGATCTGGTGGTCGGCGGCGAGCCGCAGGAAGGTCTGGTTGAGCCGGAACTGGTCCCAGCGCCCGGCGACCGCCGCGGGCACGCCGCCGATCTGGGAGCAGATCAGGTTGACCCGGTTGTGGTGGAACTCGTCGCCGAGCCGCAGCCCGGCGCCGTCGCCCTGGTAGAAACCGGCCGCGACCACCCGGCCGCCGACCGCGACCGAGCGGATCGCCTCGTGCAGCGCAGGGTACGAGCCGCTGATCTCGATCGCCACGTCGGCGCCGCGGCCGTCGGTGAGTTTGCGGATCTGCTGGCCGGACGTGCCGTCGCGGGCGTCCAGGACGGTGTCGGCGCCGTACTCGAGGGCCTTCTGCAGGCGGCCGGGCACCGCGTCGACGGCGACGACCGTACCGCCGGAGAGCCGGACCAGGCGGGTCGCGATGAGGCCGAGCACGCCCTGGCCGAAGACGGCGACGGTCTCGCCGAGGTGGACGTCGGCGGCCAGCACCGCGTTCAGCGCGACCGCGCCGACCCGGGCGAACGTCGCCGCGATCGGGTCGAGGCCGACCGGGACGGTGCAGCCGCGGACCTTGTCGGCCGCCAGCACGGCTTCGCCGCGGTGACCCCAGATGCCCCACACGTTCGCGCCGACCGGCGGGACGGTGGGGTCGCCGGCCAGGTCGGGGGCGATCTCGACGATCCGGCCGACCTCGGAGTAGCCGAGCCCGGCGACCGGATAGCTGAGCCCGCCGATGCCGTCGGTGAACATCCGCAGGTCGGGGTCCCACGCTTTGTTCAGGTAGGGGTTGGAGCCGCGGTAGGCGGTCAGTTCGGTGCCGGCCGAGATGCCGGAGAACGTGGTTCGCACCCGCACCTGACCGGCGCGCAGCTCGGGAGAGGGCTGATCGATCACCTCGACGTGACGCGGAGAGGTGATCTGCACTGTCTGAGACACTCGGACATTTCATCGCAACAACGGCGGGCGCGCGGGCATAACGCGGGAAGTTAGGTTGATCAGCTGGGCGACTTCTGTCGTACGGTCGGGCAATAGTGGCCGCCCCGCCGGGTGAAACGGTCGATGCCGCCGCCGTTCCCCGCCCGTCCGGGCACCGGGAAAACGAGGCGTCGTCGCAGGTCAGACCCGATAGGGTCGCAAATCCGGCCGGGGCACCGCGGGGCCGCGCGATGCATACGCTGAGCAGATGAACGTCAGGGACAGGTGGGGCGTCAACCAGAACTCGGCGGGGCACCTGCTGTGGCTGGTCCGTACCGGGCGCGCCCGTACCCGCGGCGAGCTGCAGAGTTACACCGGCCTGTCCCGGTCCACCATCACGCAGCGCCTGGACGTGCTACGGGCGGCCGGCTACCTGCGGGCGTGCGGCGTCGAGGGCTCGACCGGCGGGCGGCCCGCCGAGTTGCTGGAGTTCGACACCGGGCACGGCGTGGTGCTGGTCGCCGACCTGGGCGGCAACCACGCCCGCGCCGCCGTCGTCGATCTGGGCGGGCAGCCGCTGGCCGAGGAACACGAGCCGATCAAGATAGGGACCGGGCCGGAGGCGGTGCTGGCCTGGGTCGACGGCGCCTTCCAGCGGGTGCTGGCCCGGGTCGGCTGGGAGGCGGGGCAGGTCCGCGGAATCGCCGTCGGCGTGCCCGGCCCGGTCGAGTTCGACTTCGGCATGGTCACCCAGCCGCCGATCATGCCGGGCTGGGACGGCTATCCGATCGCGGAGCGGCTGCGCCGCATCTGGCGACGGCCGGTGTACGTCGACAACGACGCCAACCTGATGGCCCTGGGGGAGCAGACCGCGCACCACCCGGACTGCCCGGCCCTGGTGCTGGTCAAGGTGGCCACCGGGATCAGCGCCGGCGTGGTCATCGACGGGCAGGTGTACCGCGGCATCGACGGTGGCGCCGGCGACATCGGCCACATCCGGCTGTACGAGCACCGTGAGGCCCGCTGCGAGTGCGGCCTGTACGGCTGCCTGGCGGCGGTGGCCAGTGGACTCGCGCTGGCGCAGCGGCTCACCGCGTCCGGCACGCCCACCTCGTCCGGCGCCGAGCTGGTGGAACGGATCCGATCCGGGCACGCCGAGGCGGTGCACCTGGCCCGTACCGCCGGAAAGCTCGTCGGTGAGGTGCTGTCCACCGTGGTCTGCATGGTCAATCCGGCCGTCCTGATCATCGCCGGGGACCTGGCCGACATCCATTTCGTCACCGGGGTGCGCGAGGTGCTTTACCAGAGCGCGCTGCCCCGCTCGACCCGGCACCTGGAGGTCGGCACGAGCCGGCTCGGCACTCAGTCGGTGGTGATCGGCGGGCACGCGATGGTGGTGGATCAGGTGTACGCCCCGGCGGCGGTGGACGCCGAACTCGCCCGGATGATGCCGGCCGCGGAACCGGTCAGCTGCTGACCGTACCGGCAGTATGTCCGGTATGAACCCTGTTGAGGTCGGGCTGGCCGGTGCCGGGCCGTGGGCGGCGACCATGCACGGGCCGGTGCTCGCGGCCGGCCCGGAGACCCGGCTGGCCGCCGTCTGGGCGCGCCGTCCGGACGCGGCCGCCGAACTCGCCGCACGGCTGGGGACGTACGCGGCATCCTCGTACGACGAACTGCTCGACCGCTGTGAGGCCGTCGCCTTCGCCGTGCCGCCGGATGTGCAGGCCGCGCTGGCGCCCCGCGCCGCGCGGGCCGGGAAGGCGTTGCTGCTGGAGAAGCCGATCGCCCTCGATGTTGGTGCCGCGCGTGCGCTGGCCGGCGCGGTCGCCGAGTCCGGTGTGGTCACCCAGTTGGTGCTGACCAAGCGGTACCACCCGGCGACGCGCGCCTTCCTGGCCGCCGCCGCCGGTTTCGACGCGACCGGCGCGCAGTCCCGGTATCTGCACGGCGCGTTCCTCGGCGGCGCGATGGCGACCGGGTGGCGGCTGGCCCTCGGCGCGCTCCACGACCTCGGCCCGCACCTGATGGACCTGGTCGACGCGGCGCTCGGCCCGATCGAGGACGTGCACGCCACCGGTGACAGCCGCCGCTGGGTCGAGGTGTCGTGCCGGCACCGTGGCGGCGCGGTCAGCCAGCTCTCGCTGTCCGGCGCGATCGGGCTGCCGTCGTCCCGCGCGGGTATCGAGCTGTTCGGGCCGTCCGGCATGCTGGCCCTCGATTTCGCGACCATCGATCACGCCGAGTGCTGGCCGATCCTGCGGGCGGAGTTCGCCGCCGCCGTCCGCACCGGCGTCCCGCACCCGCTCGACGTCCACCGCGGCCTGCTGCTCCAGGAGCTTCTGCACCGGATCGGCCGTACCGGTTGATCAATTAAGGTGTGCGCCTATGTCGATCTTCTCGCGCCGCGCGCTGCCGCTGCCGTACGCCCCGGAATCCCCGGAAGGACTCGCCGCCCGCTGGGTGCGGTGGGTGGCGGGAACAGGACCGTTGCGCAATCCGGTGTCGGACACCACGGGCGCGTACGCGGGCGTCAACCAGCCCGGTGACGTCTGGTTCCTGGCCGGCACGTTCGGCGGGGAGGTCGAGCGGACCTGCACCGTGCCCGCGGGGGTGCCGTTGTTCGCGCCGGCGTTCAACATGTGGCACCGCGGCGCGTACGGGCCCCCGCCGCACCTGCCCCGGGCGCACGGGTCCCTGGCCGTCGACGGCGTTCCGGTCGAGCTGGACGTGATCGCGACGCAAGAGCCGTTCCCGGTCGTGGGCGCGCTGCTCAACCCGGTGACCCGGACCCGCGGACCGATCCGGATGACCGTCTGGGGCCTGTGGAAGCGGCTCGATCCCTTGGCTCCGGGGCAGCACTCGATCCGGCTCGACGGTGGTGACGGTTACGGCTTCACCGTGACCGCGACCTACCACCTCACCGTCGCCTAAGGGACCGGGTGCGTGGCGCACGCCACTGTAAATCCTCATGGCCGTGCCCCGCCCCAGCTCGGCGGGGGTGAGCGTCCGGAGTGGACGCAACGGCGACACATGACGTTCTCTTGCAGGAAATGATGCTTCTTGCAAGGTTCGTGACGTGCGCTTACGGTCACCGCCCGTGAGAACCTTCCTATCGCTCCTCACGACACTGTCCCTGGTCGGCGGCAGCGCACTGGTGGCCGGCCCAGCGGCGGCCGCCACCGGTGCGCGCACCGTCGACGGCGTCTATGAGCTCATCGAAAGCACCCCCGCCCTCGGCAGCGCCGGCGGCCACCAGGAGCTGCGGTTCCTGCGCGAGGCCGACGGCGACCGGATCCGCCTGGACGGCGCCGACGAGGTCTTCGACGACCTCGTCCCCGGTCAGCGTGCCTCGGTCACCGGCCGGCAGACCGCGTCGGCGCTGGAGGCCGCCGAGGCCCACCCGCTCGCCACCGCCGCCGCCCCGCAGGTCACCGGTGAGGAGACCCTCGCCGTGGTGCTGCTGCGGCCCGGCCCGTCCGGCGGCCAGCCGATGACGCCCGCCGAGGTGCGGCAGAGCTTCTTCACCGCGCCCAACTCGGTGTCCGCGTACTTCCGGGAGAGCTCCTGGGCGAAGTACGACCTGCGCGGCGACGTCTTCGGCTACCTCGAGGTGCCCGCCGACACCGGCTGCTGGGCCGAGGCCACCGCCGGGGAGACCGCGGTCCGCGCCGCCGGGCTCGACCTCAGCGGGTACGACCGGATCGAGTACCTGATCGACGGCGGCGCCCGCAACTGCGGTTACGGCGGCTGGGCGTGGATCGGCGGCCAGGTCAGCGTCAACATCTACCAGGGCGAGCCGGCCGTCCGGGCGGTGGCGCACCACGAGCTCGGCCACAACTTCGGGCTGTACCACGCGCACGCGCTGCGCTGCCGTGACGCCGGCGGCGGCTACGCGGTCATCGAGAACGGCCAGGCCTGCGAGGTCGACGAGTACGGGGATCCGTTCGACTCGATGGGGGCCGCGTACGACCAGATGCAGTTCTCCGCCTACACCAAGAACCGTCTCGGCTGGATCCCGGACAGCGGCGTCACCACGATCACCGCCGACGGGACGTACCCGGTCGCGCCCTCGGAGGTCGACACCACCGCGCCGCGGAGCCTGCGGATCCCGCTGCCCGACGGCCAGGCGTACGACATCGACTTCCGCCGGCCCTACGGCCAGTACTGGGACGCCCGGGTCGCCGACAATCCGGCGCTGATGAACGGCGTCTCGCTGCGGCGGGTGTACGGTCCGGACAGCTCGCTGCTGGACACCACCGCCGACGGCTGGTTCCAGGACGCTCCGTTGCGGGTCGGCAGCACGTTCACCGACGCCGCCAACGGTGTGACGATCCGTACCGAGTCGGTCGGCGCCACCGAGGCCCGGGTCCGCGTCACGTTCGCCGGGGACGTTCCGCAGGTGTTCCTGCGCGGCACCAGCAACGGCTGGGGCACCACCGCGATGACCCGGGTGCCGGGCACGCCGCACGACTGGACCGTGCAGGCCGACTTCGGGTCCGGGGCCGACGAGCGGTTCAAGTTCGACATCACCGGCGACTGGTCGGAGAACTACGGCGACCAGCAGCGCGACGGCATCGCCGACCGTGACGGGGCGGACATTCCGGTCACCAATGGCGCCGGGCGCTACACGATCGACTTCAACACCAGCACCAAGGCGTACGCCGTACGCTGGTCCCAACCCGCCCACAACTACCCGTCCCTGCACGTCCGGGGCACCGCCAACGGCTGGGGGACCACGCCGATGACGCTGACCGCCGACCACACCTGGACCGCCACCGTCCGCTTCGCGTCGGGCGGCCCGGAACGGTTCAAGTTCGACGTCGACGGCACCTGGGCCACCAACTTCGGTGACGACGACACGGACGGCGTCGCCGACCGGAACGGGGCCGACATCGCTCTCCCGTACTCCGGCACCTGGAAGTTGGCCTTCAACGACGAGACCCGCCGCTACACCGCCACCCTGAACTGACAATCGTGTGCGGCTGGTCGTCATGGCTGTCCCGGAGCAGTCGAGACAGTCATGACGACCAGCCGTGCACTGGCAGTACACCTAACGACAGGGTCTCGTTCGCCGGGTGAGCATGCGGTTCGCTGGGTAAAGAATGACGATCCGTAACGTCGTTTTGATCGGAGAAGCACCATTCTTACCGTCAACGCCATCGCCGCGCCGTCCGCGACCGACCCGCTCGTGCGGACCACGATCGAGCGCCGTGACCTCGGGCCGCGCGATGTTCTGATCGAGATCCGGTACGCCGGGATCTGCCACTCCGACATCCACACCGTCCGCGGCGAGTGGGGCCCCGTGCCGTACCCGCTGACCGTCGGTCACGAGATCGTCGGCCACGTCACCGAGGTCGGCGCCGAGGTCACCAAGCACAGCGCCGGCGACCGGGTCGGCGTCGGCTGCATGGTCAACTCGTGCCGCAAGTGCGCGAACTGTCAGGCCGGCCAGGAGCAGTACTGCGCCGAGGGCAACATCGGCACGTACGGCAGCGTCGACCGCGACGGCACCGTCACGCAGGGCGGCTACTCCACGCACGTCGTGGTCGACGAGGACTTCGTCCTCCGGGTGCCGGAGAGCATCCCGTACGAGGCCGCCGCGCCCCTGCTCTGCGCGGGCATCACCACGTACTCCCCGCTCTCGCACTGGAAGGCCGGCCCGGGCAAGCGGGTCGCCGTCGTCGGCATGGGCGGTCTCGGCCACATGGCCGTGAAGATCGCCGTGGCGATGGGCGCCGAGGTGACGGTGCTGTCCCAGACGCTCGGCAAGAAGGACGACGGGCTGGCCTTCGGCGCGAAGCACTACTACGCGACCAGCGACCCGGCGACCTTCGAGACCCTGGCCGCCTCGTTCGACCTGATCATCAACACGGTCAGCGCGCCGGTCGACATCAACGCCTACTTCCGGCTGCTGGCCCTGGACGGCACGCTGGTCAGCGTCGGCGCCCCGCCGGAGCCGCTGCCGGTGCAGGTGTTCGCGCTGTTCGGCAACCGGCGCTCGTTCGCCGGCTCGATGATCGGCGGCATCGCCGAGACCCAGGAGATGCTGGACTTCTGCGCCGAGCGCGGCATCGCCCCGGAGATCGAGGTGATCGGCGCGGAGGCGGTCAACGAGGCCTACGAGCGGGTGCTCAAGTCCGACGTGCGCTACCGCTTCGTCATCGACGTGGACACCCTGCGCTGATCACGCCTGCTTCGCGGGGGACCGCGCGCAGGGCGAGATCGACCGTGGCGTGCAGGGCCGCCCGGAGGAGATCGCCGACGCGGTCGCCGTCCTGGCCTCGGACGCCAGCACCTGCATGACCGGCGCCGAGATCTACGTCGACGGCGGCGCGAGTCAGGTCTGAGCGGCGGCCCGGGTGCAGCGGGTGACGTACGGGAGCTCGAACTCCGTACGTCCCCGCAGCTCCGGATCGGTCGCCAGCAGGTGCTCGACGCGGCCGAGCAGCTCCCGCCGCTGCTCCTCCGGCAGCACGATGACGTAGCTGCGCGACGCCACCATGTCGAGCAGCCCGGCCCGGTCCAGCCGGTGCCGCCACCGGATCTCGGCCCGTTCCACCGGCCCGAACGGCTCACCGAGATCCGGTTCGGTGTCGATGTCCTCGCGGGTGTGGCGGCCCAGGACGTCGTCGAGCCGGGCGACCCACGGCTCGGTGTGGTCACGGACGTTCCACACCAGGCTCAGCGTGCCACCCGGCCGCAGCACCCGCGCCACCTCGGGAACCGCCCGCCCGGCATCCACCCAGTGCCAGGCCTGCGCCACCACGACCGCGTCCACGTGGCAGTCCGGCAGCGGGATCCGCTCGGCCGTCCCGTCGAGAACCTGCACACCGGGAACAGCGGCGGCCAGTTGCTCCCGCATCTCCGCCGACGGCTCGACGGCCACCACGTCCAGGCCCGCGTCGGCGAGGAGCCGGGTGAACTTGCCGGTCCCGGCGCCCAGATCGAGGATCCGGCGGGCGCCGGGCGGCACCGCCCATTCCCGAACGGAGAGGGGGTACGGCGGACGGCCCCGCTGGTACGCGGCAGCAGCACTGCCGAACGACGCCGCATGCTCCCGTGCTGTTCCGTCACCCATGCCCGGCAACATACTCGTCCGGCGGCACCTCTTCGGTGCAGGTGCGGCGGAGCTGTCAGGCCAGCTCCAGCACGATGTCGTCACCGTGATCCCGGATGATCTCGACGAACATGTCGAAGAGGGTCGGGCCCTCGCCCCGCCGGGCGCTCTCGATCCGGGCCCGGAAGTCCGGCCGGTTCGACGGATGGCATTTCTGCAGGACCTCCTCGAGCCATCGTGTCGTCGCCTCGTGGCCGAGCGTGGCCCGGGACAGCTCCGCGTTCCGCCACCGCAGCACCCATCGGCCCTGCGGTGTCCCGAAGCCGCCGTGGAGGATGTCGTTGAACGCGTCCAGATCGGTGCCGTGCCAGGTGTAGTCGCGCAGCAGCTTCGAGAACTCGCGGCCGAAACCGGCCAGATCGGAGAAGGCGGCGCCATCGATTTCGCGTACCGGAAGACCGTCCATGATCGGAGTATGCCGTCAGAGCAGCCCGGCGAGCTTGTAGAGAACCAGTGAGCCCGCGACCGCGACGTTGAGGCTGGACCCGGTGCCGGTCATCGGGATCTCGACCGCGCCGTCCAGCAGGTCCAGTGCCTCCGGCGGGATGCCGGTCGCCTCGTGCCCGAGCACCATGACGGTCCGGCGCCGGGCCGCCGGCAGGTCGGCGAGCCGTACCGCCTCGTCGGCCAACTCCACCCCGAGGACCGCCGAGCCGGCCCGGCGCTCGTCGGCGAGCCAGCGCAGCGGACTGCCCACCCGGTGCACACAGGCCGGCTGCCGCAGCGTGTTGCCACGGGCCAGAGCCGCGTCCACCCAGCCGAACGGCGGCACCGCCAGACATGCTCCGACCGCGTCACAGGTGCGCAGGAGCGTACCCAGGTTGGCGTCGTGCATCGGCCACAGCGCCGCCGCGACGAGATGCCCCCAGCAGCGGTGCCGCCGGGGCCGCCGGGCCGACCGGATCTCGCGGGGCGTCCGCACCCGGATCGCCGGCTTCACCACAGGGGAGCGACCACGCTCCAGCTTGCAGACTTCATCAGCGACGTGCTTCGCGGCGCACGCGGGCCATCGACGAGCCGACACGATCCGCGCGAAGGCTACCCCGCCGCGCCCGGCCACGGCTACGCGGTTTCCGCGTCGGCTCCAGGACCAGGTCAGCCGTCGCTGAGGCGCCTTTCGGCGTGCGGGCGACCGGCCTGAGCGACGGCTCGCCGTTTAAGATCCTTTCCGGACGTACGGGGAGGGCAGCGCCATGCGGATCGCGAGTGTGAACGCCTGGGGCGGGGCGATGTACGACGACCTGCTCGCCTGGCTACCCGCCGCCGGGGCCGACGTGATCTGCCTGCAGGAGGTGACGCGGACACCGGGGCTGACCGGCTGGACCCGGTTCTCCGACGGCGAACGGGCCCTGCCGCAGCGCGCCGACCTGCTCGCCGACGTCCGGGCCGCGCTGCCCCGCCATCAGGCCGTCTTCGTGGCCGCCGACTCCGGCCCGGTGCACGACGCCGCCGGCGCCCGCCACCGCCAGGACTTCGGCCTGGCCACCCTGCTCGCCGAGGATCTGCCGGCGGCCGGTGTGGAGTCGGCGTTCGTGCACGGCGGGTTCACCGACCACGAGGAGTGGACGGTCGCCGACCGGCCCCGGGTCGCCCTGGCGGTACGCACCGTCGACCGCCCCGGCGGCCGCTCCCTCTGGATCGTGCAGGTCCACGGCCTGCGCGACCCGCGGGGCAAGGGTGACACCCCGGCCCGCCGCGACCAGGCCGACCGGCTCGCCGACCTGGTCCGCCGGATCCGCGGCCTCCGCGACCTGGTGGTGCTGTGCGGCGACTTCAACCTGCTGCCGGACAGCGAGACGTTCGGCGTGCTGGCCGAGGCCGGCCTGACCGACCTGGTCGGCGCCGCCGACACCCGTACCTCCCGCTACCCCAAGCCGGTCCGCCACGCGAGCTACCTGCTGGTCTCCGACGTCGCCGCCGTCAAGCACTTCGAGGTCCTGACCACTCCCGAGGTCTCCGACCACCGCGCCCTGATCCTCGACATCTGACCCGGCTGGTTCTCATGGCTGTCTCGGAGCGGCTGAGACAGCACCGACAGCCAGCCGGGGGAGGGCTGCTACTCGGTGAGGATGGGGCGGACCTCGACCCAGCCGTCGGCGACGGGGATCATGCGGCCGATCCAGGTGGCGTGGTCGATGTCGGAGGCCTCGACGATGAAGTAGGCGGCGAGGGGATGGCCGGCGGTGGAGCCGGGCGTCGCCGTGTTGTCGCGGATCGTGACCGCGGTCGAGGCGGGGCGCATGGCGTGGCCGCTGACGATCCGGCCGCCGGTCTCGGTGATCTGCCGGGGCAGCCGGAAGTGAGCTTCGAGGAGCGCGGGTGGCGCCGCCCGCGCGCTCTCCGGCGTCACCCGGTCGTAGATCAGGATCATGAACCGGGACAGTTCCGACTGTTTCTCCGGGCCGTTCAACGTCCACCTCCGGTAACCGACACCGCCGGGCAGCCTAGTTGGCGGCGAGGGCGGGGCGGAGGCGGAAGGAGCTCGCGGTACGGAAGTCGACGGTGTCCTTGAAGTAGCCGATGCCGAGGCCGCTGCCGTCCCACCGCAGGTAGAACTCGGGGTAGTTGAACGATCGCAGCATCACGGTGTCGGTGCTGACGCCGGGCTGCGGGCAGTACGTGGCGTCCTGCCGGAAGATCGGGGTGGTGGCGACCTCGTGGGCGTACGCCTTCAGTTCGTAGTGCCGCAGGTACCGCCCGTCCAGCGTGCGGAACGACACGCACTTCGGGTCGGAGAGCCCGGCGACGGCGACGAAGGTGGCCCGGCGGCGGCTGGCGGCGGTGACGCCGGCGACCGCGGCGGCGTCGCTGTTCGCGCTGGTGGTGAGGTATCCGCCGCCGGCCCACTCCAGGGAGAGGCGACCCAGCGGGACGGTCGAGGCGGCCGGTGCGGCGGTCACGGCGGGGGCGGCCGGGCCGGACCGTGAGCCGGTGATGACGGGCACGGCGATGGCGGCGGCGACGGTCAGGCCGGCCACGGCGGCAGCGAACGGATGCGCGGCGATCGCGGCGGTCACCCCGGTGGCGGCGGCGGTTCCCGCGGTTCCGGCGGCGACACCGGTCCCGGCGGCGACACCGGCGACGCCGGCGGCGGTCTTGAGGAGCGTGGCTTCGAGCAGGCGGGCCGGTACGGCGAGCATGGGCAGGCTGCTCAGGAGCCGTTCCGCCGGGATCCGGTTGCCGGCGGCCGCGGTGCAGGCGGGGCAGGACCGGACGTGCCGGGCGATCCGTTTGCGCCACAGGCCGCTGGGCCGCCCGTCCCACCCGGTGACCGTGGCGGCGAGGCCGGGGCAGGCGGGCCGGGCGGCGAGGGCGGCCACGATGCCGCGGGCGGCGTCGAGTTCGGCGCGCATCCGCTGGATCCGGACGCCGGCGTGGGCGACGCTGAGCCCGGCCGCGTCGGCGAGGTCGGCGCGGGTGATCAGCCCGGCGACCTCCTGCCACCACAGGGCGAGGACGGTCCGGTCGCCGGGGTCGAGCCAGCGGGTGGCTTCGGCGACCTCGCGGCGCTGGCCGGACAGGTGCGCCCGGAGCACGGTGAGGTCCTCGATCTCGGCGTGCGGGTCGGGCCGGCCGGCCGCCTCGTCGAGGGGCGCGGTCCGGTCGCGTGCCGCCTGCTGCTGGTGGGTGCCGACCTGCCGGACGGTGATCGCGGCGAGCCAGGGGCGAAAACTTGCGGGGGTACGGAGGGAGCTCAGATCCCGGACGGCCCGCAGCATCGTGTTCTGCACGACGTCGTCGATGTCGGCCGGATCCTCGAGGGCGCCGGCGGCGAGGTTGTAGACGAGGGGGAGGTGCTCGGCGACGAGCCGGTCGAGGGCCTGCCGGTCACCTCGCTGCGCCGCGACGACCAGGTCGGCCGTCGTAGTCTCGGTCACTCTCATCGCCCGGCCCGTCCTCGATCGTCTCGCGCTGCCGGGCACCATACCGCGCCACGACGCTTGGGAAAAATCTTTGTAAAAGTTGTTATGTGAGCGACCCCGCCGTGGTCGAGGAATTGTTTCCAAAGAAGTTGTTATCGTGAACATACCGTTCTGGTCGGGCTATTAAAACCGCTCTGAGCTGGAGAAACATGCGGTTTGAAACGTGCTGATAATTGTGGCAACATCGCCGGACGTAATGCCGTACGCATCCCCTGATCTGTTCTCGCGTACGGAATTCCCCGCCCCGGAAAGGTTTCCCCATGCTCCGCAAACTGCTGCCGGTCCTGCTGACCGGCACGGTCGGCGCCGCCGCCGCGATCTTCTTCGCCGGCACCTCCGACGCCGCCGCCACCCTGGGCGCGTCGGCTGAGGCGAAGGGCCGCTACTTCGGCGCCGCGATCGCCGCGTCGAAGCTCGGCGACAGCACCTACACCCGGATCCTGAAGAGCGAGTTCACCTCGGTCACCGCGGAGAACGAGATGAAGTGGGACGCCACCGAGCCGTCCCGCGGCGTCTTCAACTACTCCAGCGGCGACCGGATCCTGGCCACGGCGCAGGCCAACAACCAGAAGGTCCGCGGTCACGCGCTGGCCTGGCACTCGCAGATGCCCGGCTGGGCGCAGTCGCTGTCCGGCAGCACCCTGCGCTCGGCCATGCTCAACCACGTCACCCAGGTCGCCACCCACTACAAGGGCAAGATCCACTCGTGGGACGTGGTGAACGAGGCGTTCGCCGACGACGGCCGGGGCTCGCGCCGCGACTCCAGCCTGCAGCGCACCGGCAACGACTGGATCGAGGCCGCGTTCCGGTCGGCGCGGGCCGCCGACCCGGGCGCGAAGCTCTGCTACAACGACTACAACACCGACGGCGTCAACGCGAAGAGCACCGCCGTCTACAACATGGTCCGTGACTTCAAGGCCCGCGGCGTCCCGATCGACTGCGTCGGCTTCCAGTCGCACCTGACCAACTCTGCGCCCGGCGACTACCAGTCCAACCTGCAGCGCTTCGCCGACCTCGGCGTCGACGTGCAGATCACCGAGCTGGACATCTCCGGCAGCAACCAGGCCGCCGCGTACGCCGCCGTCACCAAGGCGTGTCTCGCCGTGGCCCGCTGCACCGGCATCACCGTGTGGGGCATCCGGGACAGCGACTCGTGGCGGACCGGCACCAACCCGCTGCTGTTCGACGCGAGCGGCAACAAGAAGGCCGCCTACACGTCGGTGCTGAACGCGCTCAACGCCGGCGGCGCCACCACCCCGGGCGGCGGCTGCTCCGCGACCGCGACCGCCGGCACCGTCTGGGGCGACCGGTACAACACCTCGGTCACCGTCAGCGGCGCCTCCACCTGGACGGTGGTCGTCGCCCTCACCGCTCCGCAGAAGGTCAGCACCGTCTGGAGCGGCACGGCGAGCTGGGACAGCAGCGGCAACGTGATGACGGTGAAGTCCAACGGCTCCGGCACCACGTTCGGCTTCACCACCACCTTCAACGGCAACACCTCCGCACGGCCGCAGATCCGGTCCTGCACCGCCGGCTGAACCCTTCCCCCGTACATCCCCGGCTCCGGGAGAACCTCTCATGAGAAAGACCTGGCGCATCGCGCTCGCCGCGATGGTCATGATCACCGGCGGCGCAGCCGTCGCGGTGACGGCGACCGCGGCCTCCGCCGCGACGATCGACACGAACGCCTCCTATGTCCTGGTCAACCGCACCAGCGGCAAGGCTCTGGACGTGTACAACCTGTCCACGGCCGACGGCGCGCGGATCACCCAGTGGACCCGCAGCGACCAGGCGCAGCAGCAGTGGCAGTTCGTCGACTCCGGCGGCGGCTTCTACCGGCTCAGGTCGAAGCACTCCGGCAAGGTCCTGGACGTCCACAACCTGTCGACCGCCGACGGCGGCGCGATCGTGCAGTGGACCGACAACAACACCACGAACCAGCAGTTCAGCGTGCAGGACATCGACGGCTACATCCAGCTGATCAACCGCAACAGCGGCAAGGCCGTCGAGGTGCAGGGGGCGTCCACCGCCGACGGCGCGAACATCGTGCAGTACAGCGACTGGAACGGCGCCAACCAGCAGTGGCAGCTCGTCAAGCTGGGCAGCGGGGGCACCCCGACGACCTCGCCGACGTCCGGCGGCTCCTGCGCCCTGCCGTCCAGCTACCGCTGGTCGTCGACGGGCGTGCTGGCGAACCCGAAGTCCGGCTGGGTGGCGCTGAAGGACTTCACCCACGCCCCGTACAACGGCAAGCAGCTGGTCTACGCCACCACGCACGACACCGGCACCAAGTGGGGCTCGATGAATTTCGGGACCTTCACCAACTGGTCCGACATGGGTTCGGCCAGCCAGAACGGGATGAACTTCTCGGCCGTCGCGCCGTCGCTGTTCTACTTCGCGCCGAAGAACATCTGGGTGCTCACCTACCAGTGGGGCGGCCCGGCGTTCTCCTACCGCACCTCCAGCGACCCGACGAACCCGAACGGCTGGTCCGCGGCGCAGACCCTGTTCACCGGCAGCATCACCGGCTCCGGAACCGGCCCGATCGACCAGACGATCATCGGCGACAGCACGAACATGTACCTGTTCTTCGCCGGTGACAACGGCAAGATCTACCGGGCGAGCATGCCGATCGGGAACTTCCCGGGCAACTTCGGGTCGTCGTACACGACGATCATGAGCGACACCACCAACAACCTGTTCGAGGCCCCGCAGGTCTACAAGGTCAAGGGCCAGAACCAGTACCTGATGATCGTCGAGGCGGTCGGCGCGAACGGACGCTACTTCCGGTCGTTCACCGCCACCAGCCTCAACGGCTCCTGGACCCCGCAGGCCGCGACCGAGAGCAACCCGTTCGCCGGCAAGGCCAACAGCGGCGCCACCTGGACCAACGACATCAGCCACGGTGAGCTGATCCGCACCGGCGCGGACCAGACCATGACGGTCGACCCGTGCAACCTGCAGCTGCTCTACCAGGGCCGCTCGCCGAGCCCCGGCGGCGACTACGGGCTGCTGCCGTACCGCCCGGGTGTTCTGACGCTGCGGCGCTGACCCCCGCCTGATGCCCTGCCGGGTGGCACCCGGCAGGGCATTGAGGCATTTGCATGTGTCGAGTAGAACGGGCGCATGCGGAGAATACTGATCGCCGTCGCGGCGGCGAGCGCCCTGGTCCTGGGAATACCGGTCCCCGCGTCGGCGGAGCCGCCCGAGCCGGTGGCGAGCGTGCTTCCGCCCGGCTGGTCCTTCGGCAAGGGCGCACTGACCTGGAGAAGTGAACGCGTCATCCCGCCCGGGGACGCCACCGTCGAGTTCTGGGCCGGGGACCGGCTGCTCGGCCCGGCCCGCGCGGGCGCCGACTACAGGACGTTCAGCCTGGCGGGCGGGGCGTCCGGCAAGCTGACCGATCTGCAGGTGAGGGTCGGCGGCCGGCGGGTGGACGCGGCCGCCCCGAAAGCGCCGCAACGGGTTGCCGCGCCGGTCACCGTGACGCCGCTGCCGGCGCACACCTTCGACCCCGGGGTGAAGGGGCCGTACACGACCACGACCGGCGAATACGATCTGCCCGGCATCGCACTCTCCGGCTACCCGCAGCCGGTCGAGATGCGGGCCGTCGTGGTCGGGCCGGTGAACGCGCCCGGCAGGCGGCCGCTCGCGCTGTTCCTGCACGGCAGGCACTGGACCTGCTGGCTGCCCGGCGAGGACTTCATCCTCGGCGACTGGCCGTGCCCGCCCGAGTCGCGGGAGGTGCCCAGCCACCGGGGCTACCTGCAGGCGCAGGAACTGCTCGCCTCACAGGGCTACCTCACCGTGTCGATCTCCGCGAACGGCATCAACGGCCAGGACGAGGCGGACACCGACGGCGGCGCTCATGCCCGCTCGTCGCTGGTCCGCACCCACCTCGCCCGCTGGGCCGCCTGGGCCGGCAGCGGCCGGGCCACCGCGCCCGGGATCGTCCGGGCGCTGCCGCGAGCCGACCTGTCGCAGGTTCTGCTGATGGGCCACTCGCGGGGCGGCGAAGGGGTGAACCGGGCCGCGATCGACAGCCTCGCGCCGCCCGTCCAGGACGATTTCCGGGGCGCGGTCCGCTGGACGATCCGCGGGCAGGTGCTGATCGGCCCGACCCTGTTCGGGCACAACCCGCAGCCGGACGTGCCGTCGGTGACGATCCTGCCCGGCTGTGACGGCGACGTCTCCGATCTGCAGGGCCAGATGTTCATCGACGCGACCCGCGGGGTGAGTTCCGGGCGGGCGCTGCACAGCGCGCTGTACATGGTCGGGGCGAACCACAACTTCTTCAACACCGAGTGGACGCCTGGGCAGGCAGCCGGGCCCGCCATCGACGACGTCTTCGAGGAGAACGACCCGCTGTGCACGGCAGGGGTCGCCCCGGCCCGGCTGACCGCCGAGCAGCAGCAGACGGCGGGCGCGACCTACATCGCGGCGGCGGCGTCGCTGTTCGTGGCCCGCGACGAGCGGGCCCGGCCACTGCTCGACGGCACCGGGGTACGGGCGCCGTCAGCCGGTCCGGCCCGGGTGCTGGCCCACGCCATCGGGGCGAACCGCAGCGCCGCGATCGTCCCGGATGCGTCGCTCGGCGTACGCGATGCCCGCCTCTGCCCGCAGACCGGCGGTAACCCCGGCGAGTGCCTGACCGGGCCCGGATCACCGCACTTCGTGCCGTACCGGAAACCCGAGCCGGGCCGGTACGCGGTCGCGCTGACCGGTGGCACGCCGGGCGTCCTGACACCGGGGCGGCCGATGCCGGTCGCCGGATCGGCGAAGCTGGCGCTGCGGCTGATCGTGCCGCCGAACGCGCCGGCCACCCCGGTCACCGTCGCCGTCACCGACGATCGCGGCCGAAGGTCCGTCCTCGGCACGGCTACCGTCACGGGGCTGCCCGGCACCGGTTTCACCAGCTCGTACTGGGCCCAGGAGGTCCGGCTGCCGCTGCCCCGGGACATCCGGGCGGTGACCCGCCTGGAGATCACCCCGCAGGGCGCCGGGCCGGCCTGGCTGATCGACGCGTGGGGCTGGCGGCCCGGCACCCCCGGCCCGCGGCCGGCCCCGCTCGACCGGATCGACGTGGGACAGGTCGAGGTCGACGAGAGCGACTCCGGGACCAGCACGTACACGGTGCCGGTCGCCGTGCGGGGCAAGCTGCCGGCGCAGATCCGGCTGTTCGTCACCGACCCGCGTACCAAACTGTCGACGAGCTGGGTGGCCGACATCAGGCCGGGCGACACCCGGATCCCGGTGCCGGTGCCGGTGCTCGGCAACACGACCTACAGCGGCAACCTGCGGTACACGCTGTCGGCGAAGGCGATCCGCAACGCCGTCGTCGGCGACCACGACGGCGGTGTCCTGGTTCGCGACGACGAGCCGGTGCCGGAGATCATCTTCACCCCGGCCGCGGCGACCGCCCCCGAAGGGTCGGCGCTGACCTGGACAGTGACCCTCTCCGGGGCCGCGGACGACTACCTCCGCATGTCGCTGCTGCCGGAGGCCCCCGCGACCGGCCCGGAACTCTCCTCGACCGACATGGACCCCGAGTGGTTCACCTCGGTCAGCGGCGAGGACCCGGAGCCGTCCCGGCCGCTGTCCAGCACCTTCCTGCAGCCGTACCTGGAGATCGCGCCGGGCACCACCTCGTTCACGGTGACCGCGCCGACCGTCGCCGACACCGTGGCCGAGGGCCCCGAGCACCTGCGGTTCCTCCCGCTGGTGATTCTGCCGGGCGAGCGGGACTACGTCTTCCTGCCGCCGATCACCGGCACGGTGACCGATTGACGAGCGGGGTGCCCGTAGCGGTTCCGGGCCGCTGCGGGCACCCCTTCGCCGAGAATGTGACCACTGCTACGAAATCGCTGTGGGCGGAAGACCATCGGCCCGGGAAGACTTGTCGCCGAGTGTGACCTCGCCCCTTTCCCCCGGAGAACGGCTGCCGCTCGGCCGCCGTTTCCGGATCGTGCTCGTGCTCGGCTTCCTCACCGCCCTGGGGCCGCTCACCATCGACATGTACCTGCCATCCCTGCCCACGATCACCTCCGACCTGCAGACCACCGCCGCGTCCGTGCAGCTCACCCTGACCGGCACGCTCGTCGGCCTGGCGTTCGGGCAGTTGCTGGTCGGTCCGCTGTCGGACGCGTTCGGCCGCCGGGTGCCGCTGCTGGCCGGCATCGCCGTGCACGTGCTCGCCTCGGTGTTCTGCGTGATCGCGCCGAACGTGGCGGTGCTCGGCACCCTGCGGGTGCTGCAGGGCCTGGGCGCCGCCGCCGCGACGGTCGTCGCCACCGCGATGGTCCGTGACCTGTTCACCGGCCTGGCCGCGGCCCGGCTGTTCTCCCGCCTGATGCTGGTCGTCGGCGTCGCCCCGATCCTCGCCCCGACCATCGGCGGGCTGGTGCTGACCTGGACGTCCTGGCGTGGCGTGTTCGTGGTCCTGACCGTCGTCGGCGTCACCATCATGGCCGTGTCGGCGATCGTCCTGCCGGAGACCCTGCCACCCGGCCAGCGCCGTGGCGGCGGCGTCCTCGGCACCGCCCGCGACTACGGCAGGCTGCTCACCGACCGGGTGTACGTGGGCCTGATCCTGGTCGCGGGCCTGGCGATGGCCGCCCTGTTCGCCTACGTGAGCGGGTCGTCGTACGTCTTCCAGGACGGGTACGGCATGAGCGAGCAGGAGTTCGCGCTGGTCTTCGCCGGCGGCGCCATCGGCCTCATCGGCGCCACCCAGTTCAATGTGCGCCTGCTGCGCCGCTGGACCCCGCAGCAGATCATGAGCGGCGCGCTGGTGGCCGGCACCGTCTTCGGCCTGATCCTGCTGGTCCTGGCCGTGACGGAGACCGGCGGCCTGCCCGGCATCCTGATCCCGCTGTGGCTGGTCCTGGCGATGGTCGGTTTCGCCATGCCGAACGCGCCCGCGCTGGCCCTGTCCCGTCACGGCGAGGCCGCCGGCACCGCCGCGGCCCTGCTCGGCGCGGTCCAGTTCGGCGTCGGCGCTCTCGCCGCGCCGCTGGTCGGGGTCCTCGGCGTCGGCGCGGTCGCCATGGCGGTGGTGGTCTTCGGCGGCATGCTGGCCGCCACCCTGGTCTGCTACCTGGTCGTCCAGCCGGGACGCCTGCCGGTGGACCGCTCCGAGCCGGTGGTCGCCGTCGTCCACTGACCGCCTTCCCCCGTGTGTCGGGTTCGGGCGCGCATAGCGGCCGAACTCAACACACGTCGGGATATGTCCTCAGCAGTGCCTCGGCCCGCGCGCGGCTCCAGTCATGGCGCCCCTCCTCGAACGCCTTCCGCAGGAACTCGTACTGCTCAGGGCTGAGCAGCATCATGTCGTCGAGATCATCCGGGACGTCGTCGTCGGTCATCTGGCGCGTCAGCGGACGTCGTAGGTGAGCTGGACCATGCCGTTGCCGAAGCGGCGTTCCCGGCGCAGCGTCAGCGGGAGCCGCAACTTGTCCGGCAGCACCCGGGTTCCACCGCCGACGACGATCGGGCAGATCAGCAGCTCGACCACGTCGACGAAACCGGCCTGGAGGGCGCTGTGCGCCAGGGTCGGGCCCTCGACCGTGAGATCGCCGGAGGCCTCGGCGCGGGCCCGGTCGATCGCTGCGGCGGTCAGTTCCCGTTCGAGGCGGGTCTGCCGGGTCCACACCTGCGGCAGGCTCGCCGAGAACACCACCTTCCGGGCGGCCTGCCAGGTGGTGGCGTACGCCGCGGACTCCGGAGACTGCGCGGCGACCGCCGGATCGGTCTCCCAGCCGGCCATGGCCTCGTACATCCGCCTGCCGTAGAGGTAGGTGTCCACACCCGCCGCGTCGGCGTTCAGCGCGGCGATGACCTCCTCGTCCGGCACCGCCCACGAGAAGTCGCCGTCGGTGTCGGTGTGGTAACCGTCGAGTGATGACGCGACCGAATAGATGATACGAGTCATTTGTCGAGGTTAGAGGCCGTAACGTCAGCCGCAAAGGCTGGGAGGACGATCATGTTGCGACGGGATCTGCTGGCGACGGCGTTCGGCGCGGGGCTGGTCACGCTGACCGGGTCGCCGGCCGCCGCGGCCACGACGACCCGGTTCGGCGTCATCGCCTCGACCCAGGGGCCGCCCGCCGACGACGCCGCCACCTTCCGGCGACTCTACGAACAACGGCGTGCGTGGTACGGCGGCCCGATCGGCATCCGGCTGTTCGCCGGCGGCCGGCTGCCCCTGCCCGGCGACCCCGGCATGGTCGGATCGCTGCTCACCTGGGCCGCCACCGACCGTCCCGACGAGCCGATCACCATCTCGCACAAGACCCGCGACGACAGCCGGTTGCGGGCCCTGCTCGACTGGGCGGGGGAGCACCGCACCCGGCTGTCGGTCATCTACTTCCACGAGGTGCAGGACGACTGGGGGCGGCGCCGGGACCCGCGGGCCGACCCGGAGGTGTACCGGGGCGTCTACCGCGCCTACCGCCGGATCATCCGGGACCATCCCCCCCGTACCCGGATCTCGCTCGAGAAGAATCTGATGTGGTTCTGGCAGCACTACAACGTGACGAACCTGGGCGGCGACTGGCGCCTGTTCGTCGAACGGGACGACCCGGCCGACGTCGTCTCCTGGGACACCTACGTGTTTCCCGGCATGCCACCCCAGCAGGGACGGTACGCCACTCCCGACGAATTCTTCCGCTACCCGCGGGACGTGTGGCGGGAGACCGGGCTGCCCTGGGCGGTCGGCGAGATCGGCACGACGGTGCACGGTGAGAGCGCCCGCTTCACCGAATGGGTACGCACGATCACCGCTGCGGCGGCCGACCCGGCGCGTATCGGCGGTGACTACGCGGGCCTGCCGCCGGCGCGTTTCCTGAAGTGGTGGGCCGGCCCGGATGCCGCCGGCAACCCGCAGGGCGTGGAGCAGGTGCCGGCCGCGGCCGACGCCTACCGGCGCCTGGTGAGGGCGGCGCCGCTCTCGTAGCGTGCCGGGAACTCACTCGAGGTCGGCCGTCAGGCCTGCTACGAGCAGCAGGAACGCGGCCATCTCCAGGGCGGCCACCAACGCCGGCACGGGCTGCGGCAACGCCATCGACGGGGTGATGAGGTCCCAGCCGAACAGGCCGGGGACACTGCTTGCGGCGTACGGGAGGGGCGTCGCCGCGATGCCGGCATCGATGTTCGGCAGCGCCACCACCGCCAGCAGACCGGCCCCGGCGGCTGCCGTGCGGTGCCCGCGTCCCGCCAGCACGGCGGCGAGCGCGACCGCGGCCAGCCCGAGGGCGACAGCGGGCAGCACGGCCAGGACCACGGCGGTCACCGTGTCGGCCTCGGGAACCGCCCGTCCGACACCGATCACCCGGACCGCCGCGTACCCGGTGATCAGCGCCGCCGCGGCCGTCGCCACCGTGGTGACCACCCGCGACAGCCGGCGGCCGCGGGCCCGGGCGATCAGCAGCAGCACCACCGCGACGAGCGGCGCCCACCAGGCGGCCAGGGTGGATTCGATCCCGGCCGTCGTGTCGATCCCGGCCGCCGGGGTGAGCACCTGCCAGCCGTACGCCGCCTCGCTCGGCTCGGGCGGAAGCGTCCAGACGGCATCCACCACCAGCACACCCAACGCGGCCGGCAACGCCCACCGTGGCACCGGCAGCCCTTCGACCAGGGCGTAGACGGCCAGCAGCGCCAGCGCCGCCAGCTCCGCGAACCGCCAGACCGGCTGCGCGAGAAGCACCCCGGCGACATGGGCCACGGCGAACAGCGCGGCCCCTCCCAGAACAATCGGCCCCGTACGCACGAACGGCATCGTGCCATGGCCGGCCGGACGCGACCGCCCCGCACCACAAGGGGATCGGCCGCCGCTGTCTCGCCATCCGCCTTTCCGGCTCCCCGGTCACCGGGGCGAGTGGCCGGCGATCGTTCGCATCGGCCGGACTGAACGTGACGCCGACGATGGCCTCATGGGAGTTTTGAAACCGTACCCCCGGATGGCGATCGCTCTGATCGTCGTCGGTCTATTTCTGGACTTCCGTGCGTGGGCCTGGATGGGCGATGCCGGTTCATTCTTGCTGGACCACCGGTTCTTGGTCCTGTTCGCGGCACCTGCCGTTCTGCTCCTGGCTGCTCGACGGATCGGCGAGTGGTGGGCGCGGAGGAAATCGGGTCCCGACCCATACTTCGACGACATGCGGTGGCCATGGGTGCTCACCTATCCCGGGGTGAGCGCGGCCGCCTTGGCTGTTGCCGGCATCGGAGCGGTAGCGCTGGTGATGATGCTGAAGGTGGCGGCTGAGGCCACTCCGGCGGTGCGGCCCGGTCTGCAGATCGATGCGATCAAGTACGGCCTTGGACTCTTCGCGGCGGCCGGCGCGGTGGCGGCGCTCCTGCTGGCGTTACGTCGTCAACAACATCTGGAGCGTGCCCAAGCGCATACTGAACTCGACGCGGCCGAGCGTCGATTCACCGATCTCTACACCAAGGCCGTCGAACAGCTGGGTTCGGCCGACGCCGCAGTACGGCTTGGTGGGTTGTACGCCCTGGAACGGGTGGCGCAGAACGATGTGGAACAGCGGCAAACCATCGTGAATGTATTGTGCGCATATCTCCGTATGCCGTATGCGCCGCCTGCTGCCGAGCGGCAGGAGGGACCTGGCAGCGGCGACCTTCCGCTGCACCATGGAAAACCGGCACCGGATTTCGGCAGAGACGCGAAGTTGGAGCTTCAGGTCCGATTGACCGCGCAACGGATCCTTGTCACGCACCTGATCTGGACCTATCCTGAAGAGGTCGACTCGGACCGGTATTTCCGGCCCAGCCGGCGCAACGGTTTCTGGCCCGGCCTCGACCTGGATCTGACCGGAGCCACGCTCATTGATTGGGCCTTGCACAAAGGCCGCCTGAGAAAGGCTCAGTTCGAGGAAGCCGTCTTCGTCGGCCACGCCGACTTCGGCAAGGCAGTGTTCGCCGGCGACGCCCGTTTCGAAAGAGCCACCTTCCAGAAGGGAGTTCGTTTCGACAGGGCTGTCTTCCACGGCGACGCGCTTTACGCCGATGTAGTCCTCATGGAGGCATCAACTTTCACCGGGGCACGGGTTCATGCGATGGCCGATCGAAACTATGTCTGGCCTCCAGGCTGGAAACTGGCGATGGACGATCCCGGCGAATGGAAAGGGCGGGTTGTATCCGATCCATGAGTTGGCCGGCCGGGTCCGGCGCCCAGTGTCTTCCAGCGGCCGGTCAGGATCGCGACGTCGCGTTCGCCCTGCCGTCTCGTGCCGCAGCGCGTCAGGGGCGATCGACCCGGTAAAGGTGATGCCAGGGATCGTCGATCGGGTCGCCGGGTTCGAGGTTCCCCGCACCGACCCGGCGCAGGCCGGCCTTCTCCAGCGCTCGCCGTCGAGCATGGCGAGGAGGTCCTCGGACGGAGTCTCGCCGCGGGCCGCCGGTCCGAAGTCGCGCTCGACCGCCTCGGGAGTGGCCTCGTGGTTCCACCACCGGGCGACATGGGGCTGCTCGAGCCATCGTCGCAGGAGTGGGAATGCGGACTGTTGCCCTCGCACTGCCTGAGGTGGACGAGAAACCGCAATTCGGGATGCCGGCGTTCCGCGTCGCCGATAAGGGTTCCGCCTCTGTGACCAAGGATCATCGGCGCTTGTTCCTGCACCTCGACGTGGCCGACATCGAGAAGGTGCTCGGCCGTTACGAGTCGTAGTCGCGCCGGATAGGCGTCCGTGAAACAACCCGCCCGGCCGGCCAGCTCAGGTGGTGGACAGCTTCTCGGCCAGTTCCATGCAGCGCAGGCGGGCCGGGGAGAAGTCGTACGGCATCTTGCGGATGGCCTCGACCGCGCTCATCGCGCCGGGATCGGCACCGGAGGGGGCCGGGTGCAGAGTGTCCCAGGTGTCGAAGAGAGCCTCGTCGTCCTTGTCCAGGCCGGACTCCTCGATGACAGTGTGCAGGGCGTTCTCGAAGGCGTGCCGTTCGGCGGCCACCTGAGCCACCCGGGGATCGTCGACGGCGACGCTGTCGTCGAGGGCCTCCTCGGCGGCGTCGATGCGGTCCGACTCCTCCCGCAGCGAGGGATGTGTGGCCAGGACGATGAAGCGGGTGGCCTGGACGGCTGCGCCGAGCGGGCCGAAGATCCGCTCGGTGACCAGCAGGGTGTCCAGGTCGGCCTGGCGCAGGGCGCCGTCGGGCAGGTTCGTGAGACGGTCGGTGACGAAGTCGGAGAGCAGACCCATCCGGCTGCCCTCGGCGCGCATCCGCTGCACGGCGGCCCGCTGCCGCCGCACCTGTGCCTCCTGCTCGGCGAGGGTCTCCGCCAGCCGCTCCAGAATGCCCGCGATATCGTCCACGCCGGCGGGACCGACGGAAGCCGCGCCGGCGGTGAAGGCGTCACGGATGTCGTCCAGGGCGATCCCCGCATCCGCCATCTTGCGGATCCACAGCAGGCGGATCATGTCCTCGTACCCGTAGCGGCGGCGGCCGTCGCCGCCCCGCTCCGGCTCCGGGAGCAGGCCGATCTCGTGGTAGTGGCGGATCGCCCGGGGTGTGCTGCCGGCGAAGGCCGCCGCGTCACCGATCTTGACCTTGCGGGGTGGCAGGAAAGACGAGAGCACGAGCGGGGACCTTCCCTCAGCGGACCGGGACGTGCGTCCACTGCACCACATGCCGTTACGGCAGGTGCAACCTCAGCTGATGACCGCCTGGGCCACCTCGGGCGTCGCCTGGTACACCGCGATCGCGGTGCCGTCGGGCCGGCTCACCACCCAGCGGTGACCGGCGTACGTCGGCTGGTCGTAGCTCTCACCGGGCGGCAGATCCACGTACCGCACGCGTTTCTGCTGGTAGTCGATCCAGCTGACGGTGACCTGATCAGCGGTCGTGTTGCGGAACCGGATCGACGTCATGTCGCCGTAGGTCACGTCGGGGGCCAGGGTCTCGGAACTGCCCGGTTGCGCCACGAGCTCCGGCAGCCCGGCGGCCGGCGGCGCCTCGGGGATCGGGGCCTCGGCGACCGGGGCCGCCACGGCGGGAGCGACCGCCGACGGGGCCTCCGGCTCGGGCCGGGGCTGCGCGGACATCGCCACCAGCCCGCCGAGCACCGCGACGCCGAGGGCGACGGCGGCGACCACGAGACCGGTCCGGAACCGGGTGTCGCGGGGTGGCGCCGTAACCGGAACCACGTACGGCTGGTAGGGGTCGGGCAGCGGCGGCTCGGCGGCGTCCATCGGCACGTGCAGCGGCGGCTGGTACGCCTGCGGGATGTCGCGCGGTTGCTCGCTCACCCCATCGATCCTAATAGGTTCACGCTTGTCTCCGGCTGTCGTCATGGCTGTCTCGCGGGCGCTGAGACAGTCGTGACAACCAGCCGGCCGAGTCTGCGATCATTCTCGGGTGCATGTCACCCGACGTACCGTTCTGGCCGCTGCCGGCGCCGCCACGCTCGCCGGCTGCGCGAGCCAGAGCCCACCGTCCGCGGCGGGACAGCCGCGGGCCTCCGGCGCCGTGCCCACCAAGGTCGACCCGTCGCAGGCGAAGGCCGCCGTACGGAACGCGAAGGTCACCGCCGCGTACACCGAGGCGGTCACCGGCATCCTGAACCGCAACCTGACACCCACCCCGCAGAACCCCGAACATCCGGGCTATGCCGGGGCGGTGGCGCTGACCATGGTGAACGGGCGGGTCACCATGCACACGGCGGTCGGCCACGCCCTCCGTTACGCCGCCGGGCCCCGGGAGCTGCCGGCCGCCGAACGGGTCGCCATGCGGCCGGACTCGATCTTCGACCTGGCCTCGCTGACCAAGGTGTACACCGCGATCCTGGTGCTGCGCCTGGTCGACCGGGGCGCTGTCGACCTGGCCGCGCCGGTGCAGCGGTACCTGCCGGGGTTCACCGGCGCCGGCAAGGACCGGGTGACGGTGGCGATGCTGCTGGCGCACACCGGCGCGCTGCCGGTCGGCGCGAAGGTGACCGGCCTGCCCGACCAGGCTGCCCGCCGCAAGGCCGTGCTCACCACCCCGCTGGTGCCCGGCGCGGTGCCCGGCGACGCGTTCCGCTACTCCAGCACCGGCCTGATGGTTCTCGGGCAGCTGGTGGAGAAGCTGACCGGGAAGTCGCTGGACCGGGCGCTGGCCGACGAGGTGCTCACCCCGCTCGGCCTGACCGACACCGGGTTCCTGCCGCTGAAGTGGCTGACCCCGGCGGCCCGCGCCCAGCGGCTGGTCGCCACCGACGCCCGCAGTTCCCGGGGCCTGCTGCGCGGGGTCGTGCACGACGACGTCTGCGATGTGCTCGGCGGGGTCGCCGGGCACGCCGGTGTCTTCGGCTCCGCGCGGGACGTGGCGGTCATCGGGCAGATGCTGCTCGACGAGGGGATCTACGACGGCAGGCGGATCCTGTCGGCGGACATCGTGCGGCGGATGCTGGCCAACGCCAACAAGGGCAAGCGGGCGTACGACGCCGAACGCCCCGGCCGCCCCTCCGACCACGGCCTCGGGGTGACGCTGAACCAGCCGTGGTTCATGGGCCGGCTGGCCGGGCCGGCCACGTTCGGGCACACCGGGTTCACCGGCACGTCCCTGCTGGTGGAGCCGCGCCGCCGGCTGGTGCTGGTGCTGCTCACCAACCGGGCCCACCCGAACTGGAGCTGGGCGAACCCGGATCCGGTGCGTGCCGCCGTCGCGGACGCCCTGGCCGCGCATCTCTGACCGTCGTCACTCGGCCCGGACGTGGTCGATGTCGACGGTGCCCGGGTTGACGTAGATCCACAGCACCCGGACGTCGGCCAGCGCCGCGCTGTCGCAGGACATCGCGGACAGCAGGTCGATGGTGGCCGTGGTGGTGGTGTCCTGGCCGACCCAGCTGAAGTTGGACTGGCACCAGGCGAAACCGTCGCCGGTCTGCACGGCGATGGCCGCGTTGGAGCCGGCGGCCGGCCCGGTCCGCAGGTCGTATTTCAGCGCGGTACGGGTGGACAGGTCGATCGGTTCGGCGAAGGTGACGCCGAACCAGCCGCCGTCGGCCGCGTTTACCCGCAGCCCGTGCGTGCCGTGGGTGGCGAAGGCGGTGGTCTGCTCGACGGTGCCGCCGTTGGCCTGCCAGGACGCGGACGCCCAGCCCTCGGTGCCGGTCTCGAAGTCGGCGAGCACCGCGACGGCGGACGGGTCGGGTTTGACGGTGACCGTCACGCCTGCCACGTTCGACAGGCGGCCGGCCTGGTCACGGACCGTGTAGGAGGCGGCCGCGCGCCCGGCGTACCCCGGCAAGGGTGTGAAGGTCAGGTCGCCGGAGGCGGCTGTGGTGAAGCTGCCGCCGGTGACCGTCAGTGTCTTCTGCTGTCCCGCGGCGGCCGGGTCGAGGTCGATGCTCGCCGGCCGGACCTTGGTGCGGTACGCGATGTCGTTCGCCGCCGGTTTCAGCGTGATCGGCGTGCCGGACTCGGTGACCGCGGTGTCGTGGTCGGCGACCGGCGGCAGGGACCGCTGCCCCGATGCGATCTCCTTCGACGCGTTGCCGATGGTGGTGCAGACCGGGCTGGGGCAGTAGACGGTGAATCCGTCGTAGTCGGGATAGAGCGTGCCGTCGTCCTGGGAACCGGAGAGGATCCAATACAGGAAACCATTTCCCCCGGTACGGGTGAACTCGTTCAGCCATTGCTGGTAGACCGGGTTCCGGGTGTTCTTGTCCTTCCACCCGAATTCGCCGAGCATCACCGCTTTCCCGAGCCGGGCGGCCTCCCGGTTGTGCCGGGCGATGTATTCGGCGCCCCATTGCGCGGTGCGGTTGCCCCAGCCGTCCGGGTACAGGTGGTACGACATGACGTCGATGGCCGGCAGTTTCGTCAGCGCGATGCTGTCGATGCCCTCGCCGCAGTTGTCGATCCAGTCCGGAGCGTCCGGCCCGTCGCAGAAGAATCCCTCGTCGCCGACGCTGACCAGATGTCTCCGGTCGATCGCCTTGATGTGCCGGGACATCTCGTCGGCCCAGGAGGTGATCGTGTCGGTGGTGCAGTCCGGGCTCTGCGGGTAGATGCCGGAGCCCTTGCAGCGCGGTTCGTTGCCGAGTTCCCACGTCATGATCGTGGGGTCGTCCTTGTACTTCACCCCGGTGATCGTGTTGGTGCGGTTGAGGACGTGGTCGAGGTAGTCCTTGTACCAGCCTTTGATGACCGGGTCGGTGTAGAAGTCGTCGTGATGCGACCCGCCGCGCCAGCGCACGTATTGGTCGATGCCGCCGAAGTCGGACCAGTTGTTGGTCAGCGGCAGCACCAGTTTCAGGCCGTGCCGCCGCGCCGAGTCGACGACGTAATCGAGGCGTTCGAGACCGTTCGGCCCGTCGTTGTAGGCCGGTTTCGTGCCGTCCCAGTACTGGAAGTAGACGCCGTCGGGGGCCGGGGCCACCGCATCGCTGCCGTCCTTGTTGCCGATCAGCCCGAACGCCCAGGTGCGCAGCACGGTGAAATCGGCCGCCCGCGCGTCGGCGAACACGTCGTCGACCATCGCGCGGCTCTTGTAGAACAGGTAGTAGTTGTTGGTCCCGCCGAAGCGGAACGTCTTCCCGTCCAGGGTCAGCCGGTGGCCGTTGCGCACCACGAACGAGTCCGGGGCGGCCGCCACCGCCGGTGTGGTCGCGGTGAGCGAGGCGGCCACCGCCAGCAGGGCGGCGGCTATCCGACGGCGCATGTGCAGATCCCCTCGTCATCGACTGTGGCCGATGTCACGGTAGGGCGCGGATCGCCGCCGGGGCAACGCCTGCGGGTCAGAAAGTTGAGGAGTTTAAGTTAGTCGCCGGCGGTCCAGCGGATGCCGTTGGCCACGTGGCCGCGGAACAGCGCGTCGGACCAGGCCGCCGTGCTGTGGCCGAGCGCCGTGTACCAGCTGCGGCCGGCTCCCACTGAGCGCCACCAGGCCTGCGGGTGCGGGTCCGGCATCGTGTGCTCGGCGGGGAGATAGGTGCTCTCGTCGACGTCGAGCAGGATGGTGGAGCCGGGGCGGACGTCGGAGAACGCGTACCACTCGTCGGTGAACGTCCAGGACTCCGGGAGGTGCGCGGTCGAGGGGTGGCCGTTGTCCACCCGTACCGTCGCTCTCTGCACGCCCTCCGGATGACCGGCGAACCGGGCGCCGAGCAGGTCCGCGTACCAATCCCAGGACGGCTCCGTGCCGGCCGCCGCATGCACCCCGGCGAAACCGCCGCCGCCCTCCACGAACGCCCGCAGCGCGTCACGGGCCCGGTCGTCGAGGATGTCACCGATGGTGGAGACGAACGCCACGGCGTCGTACCGGGCGCAGGCGGCGACGTCGGCCGGATCCTCCGACACGGACACCCGGAGCAGGTCACTATCGGTCAGCGCGGCGACCGCGTCCGGGATCGAGTCGTGCCGGTAGCCGGCGGTCCGGGTGACGACGAGCACGCGAGGGATCATCGGGTTCCTCTCCGAAAAGGACGACAATGGCGATCATGAGCGAGAAACTCACCGTCAGTGTGCTGGGTACCGGGATCATGGGTGCGGCGATGGCCCGCAACCTCGTCCGGGCCGGCCACACCGTCCGTGTCTGGAACCGCAGCCGGGACAAGGCCGAACCGCTGATCGCCGACGGCGCCCAGGTCGCCGCGACGCCCGCCGAGGCGGTCCGCGACGCCGATGTCGTGCTGACCATGCTGTACGACGGCGACGCCGTGCGCGAGGTGATCCGGCAGGCCGCGCCCGGGCTGCGTACCGGCGCCGCCTGGGTCCAGTCCACCACCGTCAGCCTGGAGTCCGTCGCCGAGCTCGCCGGGATCGCCGCCGAGCACGGGCTGGCCTTCTTCGACGCGCCGGTGCTCGGCACCCGCCAGCCCGCCGAGGCCGGGCAGCTCACCGTCCTGGCCGCCGGCCCCGCCGACCGCCGGGACGCGGTGACGCCGGTGTTCGACGCGATCGGCGCGCGTACCGTGTGGACCGGCGACGGAGACGCCTCGACCCGCCTCAAACTGGTCGCCAACAGCTGGGTGCTGGCCGCCACGCACGGCGCGGCCGAGGCACTCGCCCTGGCCAAGGGCCTCGGCGTCGACCCGGCGGACTTCCTCGCGCTGATCGCCGGTGGCCCCGTCGACATGGTCTACCTGCACGCCAAGGCCGCGCTGATCCTCGAGGACCGGCTGTCGCCGGCCAGCTTCGCCGTGGTCACCGCCGCGAAGGACGCCCGGCTGATCGTCGAGGCCGGAGAAGCCGCGGGGGTACGCCTGGACGTGGCCGCCGCCGGCGCCGAGCGGTTCCGCCGCGCCGCCGCCACCGGCCACGGCGACGAGGATATGGCCGCGTCGTACCACGCCAGCTTCACCGACGGCTCGCGGTAACGGGTGATACCGGGTGATCTCAGGGATGGAGCTGATGACGCCGCGCCTCGTGTCGGCCGCCGGCCAGGAAGTCAGCTCATCCGGTCGTGACGGCTCGGCGGCCGGACCACAGCAGCAGCACACACAGCACGACCAGGGCCGGTAGCAGGGCGAAGGCGCTGGACAGGCCGTACGCGTCGGCGAGCGTGCCGAGCAGGAACGGCGAGGCGGCGGCGACCAGGCCCAGGATCACCTGGGACCGGGCGTTGGCGAGATCCTCCTGGTCACCGGCGGCGTCCAGGGTGAGGGCGAGGCCCAGCGGATAGAGGTTGGCGATGCCGGCGCCGCACAGGAACAGGGCGGTCACCGCGAGCGCCGGCAGGCCGGTGAGCCAGAACAGGGTGGAGCCGGCGGTGGTCAGCGCGAGGGACCCGTACAGCAGCGGGGTGGTGCGGCCCTGGCCGCGGGTGAGCCGGGCGCCCACCACCCGCCCGACCAGGATGCCCAGGTAGTTGCTGCTCAGCGCGGTGCCGGCGGCGGCCGCGGACATGCCGGCCGCGACCAGCATCTGCGGGCCGAAGTAGACCAGGCAGAACTCGACGGCCGATCCGACCGCGGTGAGCAGGGCGAACAGCCAGCACGCGAGGGGCAGGCGGCCGGTCGTGCGGCCGGTCGTGCGGGCGGTGGACGGTTGCGGCAGGCTGATCCGCCGGTACCTCAGCCACAGCGCGGCGAGCACCACGACCGGCACCGCGAACGCGGCCCGCCAGCCCAGCACACCGGCCGCGAACGCGCCGAGGACCAGCGGGGCGATCACCGCGGACGCGCCGGCGCCGATGTTGGCCTCGGTCAGCGCCCGGTCCCGGCGGGGGCCGTGCCGGTCCGACAGGATCGCCTGGATGACGGTGAGCATCATGGTGCCGGCCAGGCCGAACAGCGCCGCCGCGGCCAGCGTGACCGGCACCGACGGGCCGATGGTGAACAGGGCCGCCCCGCCGACGGTGGCCAGCGCCGCGCCCCACAGCAGCGCCCCCCGGGTCAGGCGCCGGGCGGCCGGGGCGAACAGGACGCCGGCCAGTGCCGCTCCCAACGACCACGACACCGAATGAAAGCCCACTGCGGTGTACGAGAAACCGAGCTCGTCGCGGAGCAGGGTGACGGCCGGGCCGAACGCGTACAGCCAGAAGGTGTAGCTGCCCAGGGCGGCGTACGACAGGACGGTTGCCGCGTCCCGGTGGAACGGCTTCGCCGCAGTCTCTGTGTATCGATACACAAGTAGAGTGTGCGCCATGACCCGCGCCACCGGCAACCCGAGACCGCGACCGACCATGCGCGACGTGGCCACGGCCGCCGGAGTCTCGCCGATGACGGTCTCCTACGCCTATTCGCAGCCGGACCGGGTGTCGGCCGAGACCGCGGCGAAGGTACGGGAGGCCGCCGACCGCCTCGGGTACCCCGGCCCGCACCCCGGCGCCCGTTCCCTGCGCCGCGGCCGGGCCGGTTCCCTCGGCGTCGTGCTCGGCGAACGGCTCAGCTACGCCTTCGACGATCCGCAGGCCGCCCGATTCCTCGCCGGGGTGTCCGACGTGTGCGCGGCGGAGGGGGTGGGGCTCACCCTCGTACCCATCAATGGCGCGCCGTCCGACGCGCAACGCGTCGCCCAGGCCGCCGTGGACGGGTTCGTCGTCTGGACCACCAGCGACGACGACCCGGTCCTGGCCGCCGTCACCGCCACCGGCCTGCCCGCGGTGATCCACGCCGGCCCGGGCCGGCCCGGCCTGCCGGTGGTCGGCATCGACGACCGGGCCGCGGCCGCCGAGGCCGGGCGCACCGCGTTCGCCGGCGCCCGCCGGCCGGTGGTGCTCGGCTTCCCGCTCGACCGGGACCGCGCGCGGGTGCTGCTGCCCGGCGACCGGATCGGCGAGGTGCGGTTCCCGGTGACCCGGCATCGGTGGGAAGGTTTCCGGGACGCCTGGACCGGCGCCGGTCACCCCGCGGGCGGGCTGCGGCTGGCGGTGTGCCCGGTCAACGACATCACCGAGGGTGAACGCTTCACCCTCGAGTTGCTGCGCGGCGACCAGCCACCGGACGTGATCGCCGCGATGAGCGACGAACTGGCGCTCGGCGCTCTGCGTGCCGCCGCCACGCTCGGTGTGCGCGTGCCCGCCGACCTGGCCGTCACCGGCTGGGACGACAGCGACACCGCCGCGCCGGCGGGCCTGACCACCGTCGCCCAATCGCTGCGTGACCAGGGGGCCCACTGTGCCCGGGTGGCTCTGGGGCGGGCCACGGTCACCTCGTTCCGGCACGCGTGGCAGATCGTTCCGCGGGCGACCACGCGATGATCCGGTGGGGGTACGGCGCTTGACCGGGCCGAGCCGGGGAAAGGCTCAGGGACGGCGGCAACGGATCAACAATCGTGTGAAAAGCCGCTAAACGGGGTAATACCGTACGCAGTCGTGATGGTTTTCGAATGGGGGAGGAGCACGATGACGCAGACTCCGACTCGTGTGCGGCAGCCGCTGGCCGAGGCGCTGACAGCACTGGCCGAGACACCTGACGACGTGCCCGGCATCGCCGACGACCTGCAGAAGGTCGCCCGGCTGGCGGCCGACCGGATCGCCGCCGTCGACTATGCGGCGATCGTCCGGCGGCCCGACGACGGCACCTGCCTCGTCGCGGCGGGCGGCGAACTGGTGCAGGGCGTCGACAGCGTGGCCCGGGCCGCGCAGGAGAGCATGGGGCCGGCGGACGCCTGCCGGTCCAGCAGCGGCACCATGATCTGGCCGGGCTTCCGCGACACGGCCGCCGACCTGGGACTCGGCGTGATGTCGGTTCCGCTGTTCGCCGGCAGCGGCGCCACGATCGCCACCCTCGACCTGTACGGGCGCGACCCGGACCGGCTCGCGCCGCTGGCCGCCGGGATCGGCGCCGCGTACGACCCGGACCTGCCATGGCCCGGCGAACACGACGGCACGCGGTCCATGGAACCCGGCGCCGCCGAACTGATCGCGGGGTTCACCGAGGCGCTGTCGGTGCGCCAGAGCATTCAGCTCGCCCTGGTGCTGCTCGGCGCGGGCGAGCAGACCGGCTCTGCGGAGGCGTATCCGAAACTGCGGATGCGCGCTGCCGAGGAAGGTGTCACGCTGCTGGCCGCGGCGTCCGCGGTCATCGCGCCCACCCTCGCCGGTCCTTCTGCCGCTGGTCCCTCTGGCCCTTCCGCCTCCGGCCCCTCTGCCGGGACTGACTGAGAAGGCCGGCCCGCTCGTTTCTGCGGGCGACGCTGATGATCGACGTGACCGGGCGTGACCTCGACGACGGCGGCATTTAGGCCGCCGATGTCTCGTCCGAAGGGATCAGCCCTGTTCGGCGATAGCGGCCCCCGGTGACCCGAACCGCCGGGTGGAATGATCGGGTTCGGTCATCCCGCCCGGGGTCAGCGGACGAGGACTCGTTGAGAGCAGTGCTCTCCCACTGGTTCGGTGCTCCGCGGGTGCCTGCCGCCACGGCTGATCGGCGGTAGCCGGCGTGGTGGCGGGTGGGCTCTGAGTCGCTACAGGATGTGACGGATGCGGTTCAGGGGGACACCGGCGGCGGTGAGCAGGTCGGCGAGGCCCGCGGAGGTGTGGTCGAGGAAGACGGCGACCTGATGGTCGTCGCCGAGCAGGCAGGCGGCGGCCAGGGTGCCGAGGTTGATCGCATCGAGTTCGCGGATGTCGGCCAGGTCGAGGACCAGGCGGGCGGGGCGGGTGTGCCGGATCGTCTGGACCAGGGTTCGTTGCAGGCCGGCGGCGTCGTCGGCGTCGAGAAGGCCGTGGGGGTGGATCACGATGGTGCCGTCGGAGTTGGTGATGACGTCAAGCGTGCTGGCGCCCATCGCGGAAACCTTCCGTTCACCGGATCTTTGCGCGGCGTCAACGTTAGGTCTTCGGGCGGGGCGCGTCGAGCAAAGTCGGGAAAGTTCACCTGGGCATAGCTGATTCACCGGTCGGCGGTCGCGCTGTGTGAGCGAAAGACGCGGAAGGGGAGGGTGGGTGCTCCCGGCGTACACAAAAAGGGGTGCCCGCTCACCGTGAGCGGGCACCGCCGTGAGAAGGGCGCCTGCCTAGATCTTGCCGGTGCCCGCACCCGCGGTCACCGTGGCCTTGACCGTGTTGTTGGCCTCCGGCGTGTAGGAGTACGGGATCGCGGCGACGCTCGCGCCGTTGCGGACCGCCTCCGTGCCCGAGTTGACCTTGTAGTTGTTGAGGACCTTCAGGTTGCCGGAGTCCGAGTCGCCGGTCTGGGTGACCGTGGGCTTGGAGACGTTCTCGAAGTAGTTGCGCTCGACGAAGACGCCGGCGTTCTCGGTGGAGGCGACACCGTACGAGCCGATGTTGCTGTAGTAGTTGTTCAGCACGTGGACCGGGTTCGCGAACCGGACCCGCGGGTGGCGCTGGCCGGTGCCCTCGAACCAGTTGTGCACGTACGTGACACGCAGCTTCCCGGTGTCCTGGGAGGCGTTGTCGTCGCTGTGACCGAGCAGCATCGACTTGTCGTGGTTGTGCAGGCGGTTCCAGGAGACCGTGATGAAGTCCGAGCCCCGCTTGATGTCGATCAGGCCGTCGTAACCGCTGGCCAGGTCGTTGTGGTCGATCCACACGTTGGTCGAGCCGTCCTGGACGTTGATCGAGTCGTCGGACGCGTTGCGGAACACCAGGTTGCGGATGATCACGTTGCGGACGCTGTCCAGGTTGAGGCCGCCGCCGGTGATCCCGGAGCCGGAGCCGACGCCGACGATCGTCTTGTTGGAGGCGACCGCGTACATGCCGGAGATGCTGATCAGGCCGGACACCCGCACGGTCTGGGACGTGCCGGAGCTCAGCGCCGACTTGAGCGCCGACGCGGTGGTCACGGTGACCACGGTGGACGACGAGCCGCCGGTGGTCCCGCCGTTGAGGCTGGCGAAACCGACCGGGCTGTTCTCGTAGGCCAGCGCCGGGGACGCGCTGGCCACGGTGAGGCCGCCGGCGGCCAGGGCGCTCGCCGACAGGGCCGCGAGGACGGTGCGGCGACGGGGACGGAACGATGATGCGGACATGGGGATTCCTTCCGTTGGGGGACGGATCGGATCTGCGGAAAACCGCTGCCCACCTGGCCGGGGGATTCGACCGTACGCTGCGGGTAAGCGCTTTCCCCGGCCGACGGTAAGCGCTGCAATCGACATCTGTCAATGGCGCGGGGCGTCCAGGGCCGGGTTGATCACGGCGAACGCCTCGTCGGTGAGCCGGGCCAGCCGCGCCTCGTCGTCGCCCGGCTGCCACCGCTGCAGCACCTGGTCCAGGGCGAGCAGCGCCATCCCGGCGGCCATCCGCGGCCAGACGCCGGCGTCCGGGTCGAGGCCGTGCCGGGCGGCGAGTTCGGCGGCCAGGTCCGCGCGGGCCCGGATCTGGTATTCCAGCCAGCGCGCCTCCAGGGCCGGGGTGTCCAGGACGAGGCGGGCCACCACCCGGGAGCGTTCGGTGTGGTCGGGATGGTCGGCGCAGAGGGCGAGCGGCGCCCAGATGGCGTGCCGCAGCGCCACCGAGGGCGGCTCGGACGGCGGCCGCTCGGCGAGGACGGTGACGACGATGTCGCTCATCTCGGCCAGCCAGCGGACGACCACGTCCTCCTTGGAGGAGAAGTAGCGGAAGAAGGTGCGCCGGGAGACGCCCGCTGCCGCCGCGATGTCGTCCACGGTGACCGTGTCGAAACCCCTGGTGGCGAGCAGCATGAGGGCGGCGTCCCGGAGTTCGGCGGCGACGAGCAGGCGTTTGCGTTCGGCCATCGTGCTCATGCCGTGATGCTACGCGATGCAACGGTTGACACCCTGTGCCATCAACTGCACAGTGGGACGCATGACTGATCTCAGTGGACGCACGGTCGTCGTCACCGGGGCCACCGGCGGGCTCGGCGCGGCCGTCACCCGTGCCCTGACCGCCCGCGGCGCCCGGGTGGTGGCGGCAGTGCGCGACGTCGGCCGGGTCACCGGGGAGGCCCATCGACTGGACCTCGCGGACCCGGCTTCGGTACGGGAGTGCGCCGACCGGATCCACGAGCGCCATGACCGGATCGACGTGCTGATCAACAACGCGGCCGTGATGGCGACGCCGTTCACCCGTACCGGAGATGGTCAGGAATTGCAGTTCGCCACCAACCACCTCGGGCACTTCGCGCTCACCGGGCTGCTGCTCGACCTGCTGGCCGCCGGCGATGATCCCCGGGTGGTCACCGTGACGTCGGTGAACCACCGGCAGGCCCGGACGCCGTTCGCCGAGGGCAGGTATGCGCCGATGGCCGCCTACAACCGGTCCAAACTGGCCAACGCGGTGTTCGGCGTCGAGCTGCACCGGCGGCTCACCGCGGCCGGCAGCCCGGTCCGCAGCATCCTCGCCCACCCGGGGTACTGCGCGACGAACCTGCAGTTCGCGGCGACCACCCCGATGTGGCGGCTGTTGCTCGGCCGGATCGGCAACCCGCTGCTGGCCCAGCCCGCCGAGCGGGGCGCCGAGCCGATCCTGTACGCCGCCACCAGCCCGGACGCCCAGGGCGGGGTGCTGTACGGGCCGGACGGGCCGGGGGAACTGCGGGGCCGGCCGGCCCCGGCCCGGTTGTCCGCGGCGGCGGCCGACCCGGAGATCGGCCGCCGGTTGTGGGAGCTGTCGTCAGGCCACGGCGCGGACCTGTTCGGACAGCTCCGGCCACAGTGACGGGGCCGCGCCGACGGTCAGCTCGGTGGAGAAGTCCGGGCCGTGACCGCCGAGGATCACCCCGGCCTCCCGGGCGATCAGCGCGCCGGCGGCGATGTCCCACAGTTTCGTGTCCAGGGCGATCCCGCCGTCGAGGCGGCCGGCGGCCTGGTAGACCAGGTTCAGCGCGGCCGGCACCCGGCGGATGTCCCCGGACTTCGGCAGCAGTTCCCGGATCACCCGGCCGGCGCGGTCCTTGGTCCGCGGGTTCGGCTGGAAGCTGACCCCGATCAGCGCCTCGGCCAGCGGCGGCCCGCTCGACGCCCGGATCGGCTCGCCGTTGAGGAACGCGCCACCACCGTCGAGAGCGCTGAACGTCTCGTCCGCCGCCGGGTCGTGCACGATCGCCATCCGGGCCTGCTCGCCCTGGTAGAGCGCGACGCACACCGACCACGGCCCGGTCCGGCTGATGTAGTTGCGGGTGCCGTCCAGCGGGTCGATCACCCAGGACCAGCCGCTGGAACCCGGCCTGCCGTGGCCCTCCTCGGCCTCGATGGCGTCGTCCGGCCAGGCCGCGACGATCGCGTCGACGATCAGGCGCTCACTGGCGATGTCGACGTCCGAGACGACGTCGTTGGCGTGCGCCTTCGGAGCGCCCATCTTCAGCGTGTCGCGACGGTCCAGTTGCAGCCGGCCCGCTTGGACGGCCAGGCCGGCGGCGAGGTCGCGGGCGGTGACGAGATCTCGGTCCATCCCGGCAACGCTATCGGAAGAGACGGCTGGCGATTTCACTGATGTGGGGAGGATGTTTCGGCACTGACGATGCAGGAACCCCACGATCCCCTGGAGGTTTCATGCGCCGTCGACGCGTCGTCCTCCTCACCGCGGTGCTGGCCGCGCTCGCCCAAGGAAGCGCTGTTCGCGGCGATCCTGCAGGAGCGGATGACCGGCCTGCTCGCCGAGGCGGAGCAGTGGGCGGAGGCGGCCGACCCGGGTACGACCTCGACGCGGCCGGTGATCACATCAGCGGCAGGCTGCGGGAGCTGCTCGCGCGGGCGCAGGAGGCCGGGGCGGTCCGCGGCGACGTCGTCTACAGCGACCTGAAAGCGCTGCTGGTGGGCTGCCAGGCGCATTCGGTCGCCGATCCGGAATCGCTCGATCGGATGGTGACCGTCGTTTGTGCCGGACTTCGGGCAGAATGATCCGATGGCTACGGCGATGAGCGAGTCCGAGGTCCGCGCGTTCCTCACGGCGGGCACACGGACCGGAAAACTGGCGACGGTACGCGCCGACGGGTCCCCCCACGTCGTACCGATCTGGTTCGTGCTCGACGGCGACGACCTGGTCTTCAACACCGGGGCGGACACGGTCAAGGGCCGTGCGCTGCTCCGGGACGGCCGGGCCGTGGTGTGCGCCGACGAGGAGACCGCGCCGTACGCGTACGTCACCGTCCGTGGCACCGCCACCGTGAGCACCGACCTCGACGAGATGCGCATCTGGGCCACCAGGATCGCCGGGCGTTACATGGGCGCCGATCGGGCCGACGAGTACGGCGCCCGCAACGCCGTCGACGGTGAGCTGCTGGTCCGGCTCACCATGGAGAAGGTCACCGGTTTCACCGGCGTCGCCGACTAGGGCGCGGCGTTCACTCCGGCCCGCCGGTTCATCGCCGCGTACAGGCGGTGCCGGTGGGCCAGCGACGGCGCCGCCCGGCGCGGGTCCCGGATCCGGCGGCGGCCCAGCTTCTCCCACGAATGGTCCGGGCAGTCGCCGCGCAGGCTGCGGAAATCGGTGTACGGCACCGGCGTCTGCTCCAGCGACAGCCACGCGTCCGTGGTCAGCACCCGGTGCCATTCGGCGAGGGACAGCCGCAGGTGCTGGTCGGGCCGGGCCGGCTCGTCGCCGGTCGTGATCGGCAGCACTGTCGCGTGGTTGGCGGCCCGGTCCCACACGACGACCGGCCGGTCCTGGTGGTTGCCGTCCTCGTCGACGAGGACCGCGCTCCACACCTGGCCGGGTTCCGGGGGCCAGCTCGCGATCCCCGGCGGCAACGGCCAGGACGGCGGCCCCTTGCGCAGCCACCGGCGCAGCCGCACCGCGCCCAGGAGCAGCGCGAACACACCGGCCGCGGCGATCGCGCCGATCAGCAGGGTCTCGGCGAGCGTAGCCAGGCCGGGGTCCCGCAGGTCGAACCGCCCGTGCAACAGGGCGCCCGAGCCGGCGATCACCAGCAGGACCGCGCCGTCGCGCAGCAGCAGCAACGGCCAGTAGCCGGTGTCGACCACCCGCCAGCAGGCCAGAAAACCGGCCGTGGCGATCAGCGAGACGAGCCAGACCCGCAGGAGCTGCGAGCGGAGGGGTACGTCCGGAGCAGCGGCCGCCCACGTCGCGCCGGCCACGAGGCCCAGCAGCAACACGGCCCGGCCGGCGATCCACCGGTGCGAGCGCTTCCACCAGGGCGGGCTGATCCGCCGCGCCAGCGCGAACGCCACCACCGGCGCCGGTACCAGCACCGCCGCCGCGAGTGGCCAGTCGCCGAGCAGCCACCCGCGTTCCCGATCGGTCAGCAGTGCCGCCGGCCCCGGCAGGAACGCTGATCCGATCAGGACAGCGAACGGCGCGCCGAGACCAGCCCACGCGTAACGCCGGGGTCTCCGGAACTTCCGGTGCACGAAGAACCGGTTCCCCGGCCCGGACGTGACCAGCGCCATCAGCAGAACCGACCCGAACACCGCGATCCGCAGCATGCCCACCCCCGTCGTTCGATCGACGGTCGATGCTGCGGTCACCGGGTCGGTGGTCGTCGCACACCCGGTCCGCGTCGTACCCGGATCGAGCTAACCCGTTCCGGCAGCGGCACTTCCCGCGTGTTGAGTTGGGGCGCGCATGGCGGCCGAACTCAACACATCGAAGGGGACGCGTCTCACGGGGACGGCCGTGGTCCGGCGGGGGAGCGGTGACCCGTACCGAAGCGGGGTCTCAAGCGACCGGCGGGCCCAGCCGCAGGATGCGGCGCGCACGCCGGCGGTCCAGCCACCGTGGCTTCGGCGCGTCGACCGGGTCGCTGGCGCTGGCCATCTCGATCACCAGGGTCAGCCAGAAGCCGATGGCGCTGAGGATGTTGCGGATGCGGCCCGGTTCCGGGGCGCCGACCGGCAGGACCGTTTCCGCCCACCGCCAGGCGACCCACGCCACGTCCGGGTCGGGATGCCGGCGGCGGGCCTTGCTGAGGGCCACGACCTCCTTACGGGTGGCGTCGGGCAGTTGCCACCACTGGCGCAGCAGGGTCTCGTCGTTCATGGCGTGCATTGTCCGTCATGCCCGCGGCCAGCCGGCGAGGCGGGCACGGAGAACGTCGATGGCTTCCCGGTCCAGGCCGTAGAGCAGGAACCTCGCGTCGTCGAGACGATCCAGGTAGCGGCCGGCGTCGGCGATGTCCTCCGGATCCAGCGCCGGGTCGGCGGCGTGCGCCAGCTCCAGGACCCGGGCCAGGGGATAGCGTTCCAGGGCGGCGGCCACGTCGATGTAGTCACGGACCTCCCGGCGGTTCACCAGCGCGGCGACCTTGGTGGCGACCAGATCGTCGAGGTGCATGACCGGACCGAAATCCATCACCACCGGGGCACGGTGCCGATCGAGGCGGCACAGGGTCAGCCGCAGCGCCCGGTGCTCGCCGGCGACCAGGAACTCCTGGATGTCGGCGTCCATGCCCTCGAACAGCTCGTCGCCCTCCTCGCGGACCACCCGGTAACCGGCGGCGGTCAGCGCGAACGTCACCTCACCGGCCGCGGCGGCCACCCCGCCGGCGGTGTCGGTGAACAGGTCCAGGTCCTCGGTCGGGCGCGAGACCAGGCCGTTGACCAGCCAGGCGACGCCGCCGCCGAGCACGAATCCGTGCTTGTCGGCGACGGCGAGGGCGATCCGGGCGATGTCCCGGTAGAAGTCGTCGACGTCCACCCGGCAAGGTTGGCACACCGCGGTCCGGCGGGTCGTCAGGGCTGTGTCGCGGTTGCTGAGACAGCCGTGACGACCAGCCAGGCAGTTCAGGGGCGGGGGCGCAACCGGGGATGACGGGCCTCCCAGGCGGCGCGGACGCCGCGGGGCAGGTTCAGCTCGGGCCAGACGCGGGCCAGGACGGCGCCGTTCAGGTACGCCCGGAGCTCCTCGGCGCGGATCGCCTCACGCAGCACGTTCTCATACATCCACAGGAGCATGGTGTGCTGGCTCAGGTCGAAGGCGCGCTGCGGCTGCCACCAGAGGCGCAACGGCAGCTCGACCAGGCCGGTGGTGGGGCCGCGCAGCTCGCCCAGAGTGCCCGCCACGACCACCGGCCGGTGCGGCCGGGCGAGGTGGGTGACGGGGGCGGTGCTCACGGTCATGACATGAGCGTAAACCGACACACCGTACGGCAGGCAAACGCCTAGAGTCCTAGGACGCGATAGGGGGTGTGTCAGGTGAGGTAGCAGGCGGAACGGCACATCGGGCAGAAAGCATGCTTCGCCGTCGACGTCACCTCGAACCCGCACCGATGGCAGCTGCCGATCCGGGTCAGCCCCTCGTCTTCGCCTTGGTCGTCGCCGGGCCAGGCGACCATCTCCATGGTCAGCCCGGGTACCTCCGCGTTGGCGGTGACGGCGGCGAGCACCAGGGCGGTCCGGCTGCCGGGGAAACCCTCGTCGCGTTCCGGCAGCACCCGCCCCAGCACGTCCAGCAGCTCCGGCATCGGCAGAGACCGCAGCGCGGCGGCGAGCCGTTCCCGGGCGGCGTCATCGGTCATGCCCGGCACCGTATCGATGCTCATCGTGCCGGGCAAAGCCCGCTACGGTAGTGATCATGGCTGAGACTCCCGCGCAGCAGCGCTACCGCGACGACGCCCGCCTGCTGGCCGTGATCGGCGAGCAGGTGGCCGCCCAGACCGGGCCGGTCACCGTCCGCCTCCCGCGAGAGGTCGCCGAGGCCGCCGTCCGGGCCTGGCAGCGCGACGAGACCGAGTCGCCGGGGCCGGAGTCGGGGGAGCAGGCGTACGTTCGGGCGTTCGCGGCGTCGCTCGCCCTGATCGGCCTGGCGATCGAGGAGACGGACGGCGACGTCGTGGTGACCCTTGATCCGGTACGGGCGGCTGCCGCGGTGTTCGCCCATGAGTGCGCCACCGACGGGCTGCTCGACCGCGCCGTTTAGGCCAAGTCGTGCAGCACCGTCTCGAAACCGGTGTGCCAGTACCCCTGCGGGTAGTCGTGCCGTGCGACGAACGCCCCCTCCTCCGCGGTCAGGTCGCGCAGCAGCCCGCCGGAGGTCTCTGCGGCCCCGAACTCGCCGATCGGCGCCAGCCCGGGGCACGGCGGCTGCGGAGCGTGATATCCCGGGGTCCGCCGGAAAGTAGCCCGGCAGCCGTTCGTCGTGCCCGACGATGCGCCGCGCCTCGAGGACTGCCGCGGCCAGGTCGGCGGTGGTGATCACGTCCCGGAGGACCGGTGGCCTCCGATGGCGTCGCGTTCACGGGCGAACCCTACCGGCCCGCGACATCGACGGGGATCTTGACGAGGGCTGACATCCTGTCCGGATGCGTGAGCGGACACGGCGGTGGATGCGCCGGCTGGGAGTCGGGTTCGGGGTCGTGCTGCTGGTGGCCGCCGGGCTCGCGGTCGCCAACAGCTCGGCGCTGTGGGGTTCCGCGGGCGGCCGGCCGTCGCTGCTGGCGCACCGGGGGATCGCGCAGACGTTCCCGCTGGACGGGGTGGGGAACGACACCTGCACGGCGAGCCGGATCCACCCGCCGGAGCACGGCTACATCGAGAACACCCTCCCGTCGATGCGGGCGGCGTTCGACGCCGGCGCGGACATGCTGGAGTTCGACGTGCAGGTGACCGCGGACGGGCAGCTCGCCGTCTTCCACGACCCGGTCCTGGAGTGCCGGACCGACGGGACCGGCCGGGTCCGCGACCACACCCTCGCCGAGCTGCGGCGCCTCGACCTCGGTTACGGGTACACCGCCGACGGTGGCGCCACGTTCCCGCTGCGGGGCAAGGGCGCCGGGCTGATGCCGGCGGCGCCGGAGGTGGTGGCCGCGTTCCCGGACCGTGAGCTGCTGATCGACCTCAAGAACGGCGAGGCGTCCGAGGGCGAGCGGCTGGCCGCCTACCTGGCGACGCTGCCCGCCGAGCGGTTGCGGACCATCGGGGTGTACGGGGGAGACGACGCGGTCGCCGCCGTCGCGGCGAGACTCCCCGCAGTTCGCGCCACCTCCCGCCAGATCATGAAGGACTGCCTGGTCAGCTATCTCGGCAGCGGCTGGACCGGCCGGGTCCCCGACAGCTGCCGCAACACCGAACTGCACCTGCCGCAACGGTACGGGCGATGGCTGTGGGGCTGGCCGAACCTGTTCGTCGACCGGATGCGCGACGCCGGCACCCGGGTGATCCTGGTCGGCGGCGAGGGGGAGTGGTCGGAGGGGTTCGACCAGCCGGACGACCTCGCGGCGGTGCCCGAGGGCTGGTCCGGCTGGATCTGGTCGAACCGTGCCGACGTGGTCGAACCTCTGCTGCGTTAGCCCTGCGGGGTCGGCAGGACGATGAGCTGGCGCAGCTTGCCGTGGCGGGGCCGGGACACGGTGTACGCGACCAGATCGGCCGCAACGTGTCGGACGCGGTGCTGGCCGCCATGGTCGGCGAGCTGACGATCGGCAGCCCCGACTCCGCGCGGATGTGGGCGGCGCAGCGGGTCCGGGAGAAGACGTCCGGGGCCAAGGTGGTGCGGCATCCTCTGGTCGGCGAGATGGAGTTCGGGTACGAGACCCTGGCCGTGGCCGGTGCACCCGACCAGACCCTGGTGACCTACACCGCCGCGCCGGGCAGCCCCACCCACGAAGCGTTACGCCTGCCGCCCCGGCCAGGAGAACTACCGCTTGACGGTGTAGTGCAGGTGCAGGACCCGGTCGCCCTGCACGACGGCGTCCGGGTCGTCGAGCGGGAACCACCGCCTGCATGACCACTCGTGCCATGGCGGCGGTCCTCCCGTCACGCGCGCTCGACGACGCGCTCCCACTCGCCGATGAGAGCATCGCCTTGATGATCGCCGCCGCCGGGTCGCCTTCGAGCGCCACGACAAGCTGATCGACGGGATGGTCTGCACGCACAGGCTGTCTCCTGGACTTCACCAGAGGGGGAGGGCTGATCAGTGGGGGAAGGTGCGAGGTGGGCGGGGCGTGATCTGTTCGCGGAAGGCGCCGATCCGGGTGGCGACCTGGTGCATGTCGGTGGTCTGTTCGATGCGGTCCAGGTAGAGGCTGCGGGCGGCGAGGCCGGCCAGGTCGACGGTGAAGTAGGCCGCCATCAGCGGGTTGACGAACAGGGTGCTGCCGGCGGTGCGGCTGGTGAACCGGACGTCGCCGAACGCGCCCGCGGTCGCCGCGGCGATCTGGCCCTGGACGATGCTCGGCCGGATCGGGGTCGCCTGCTGCGCGTCGGCGACGGCGTCGCGGTAGAGGGCCGCCTCGCGGCTCGCGCCCGGAATGGACAGGACGCCCCGGTAGGCGCCGTCCCGGTCGAGTGCGGCCAGGTTCTCCAGGACCTGGGTGTGCACGACCCCGTGGTAGGCGTCGATGCCGAAGCCGAGGCAGCTCACCAGCTTCACCGGCACGTCCACACCGGCGACCGCGGCCAGGCTGGTCATGTCCTCCACGGGGGTGCCGAGGCCGGTCTCGTCGCCGCGCAGCAGGATGTCGGTGCCGCCGTCGACCAGCACGATCGCGTCGGTGCCGAGTTCGCCGGTCAGATGCCGGTAGGCGGCCCGCAGCGGCCGTACCCCGGTGCGGGGGAACGCGTACACCGTCGCAGGGAGATCGTGGGCGGCCAGCCACCGCGACAGGGTCCGCTCCGGGAAGTACTCGTCCGGGCCGTGGGTGGTGGGGACGACGGCGGCCACATCGGGCGCCAGCCACGCGTCCAGGTCCAGCGTCTCCAGCGGGGTGAACGACAGGTTCGCCAGGTGGACGGTCACGCCCCGGTCCCACAGGGCGACGGCCAGCGGCAGGGCGGCGTACACGTCGAAGCCTCCACCGGCGCCGGCCAGGAGCACACTGCGGGCCCCGTCCAGCGCGGCGAACAGCGGCGGCACCGCCAGGGAAGGCGACGGAACAGGCCCGGACATCAGCTCCTCCAGCCAGCGGCGATCGGGGGGTCGAGGTGCCCAGACTCTCTCGACACCGGTCGATGACGCAAGATCTTCAGATGCGTTTCAAGATCACGGTGGTGGGCCTGGCCGTCGGTGTCCTCGCGGCCGGGTGCGGGGCGGCCGAGGACACCACCGCGCCCGCGGCGACTTCCCCGGCCACGGCCGCTCCGCAGAGCAGCGCTCCCGCACCGGTTGCGACGGCGGGCACCTCGGACGACGAGCTGCGGGCCGCCGTGCAGGCCTACAGCGACGCCTTCCTGACCGGGGACGCGAAGACGGCGTACGGTCTGCTGTCCGGCCGATGCCGCAAGCGGATGTCCGAGGCGGAGTTCACCGCGATCGCCGGTGCGGCGGAGAAGATGTACGGCAGCGCGCTGCCGCTGGCCACGTACTCCGCGAAGGTCTCCGGCGACCTGGCCCGGGTCACCTACACCTACGCGATCAAGGCGATCAACCAGGACGCCGAACCGTGGACCCGCGAGGACGGCCGCTGGCGCCAGGACGACTGCTGAGCTGTACCCGCGGGTCAGCCTTCCCAGTCGAGTTGGTGTTCGGGGACGCCGGCGGATCTGCCGTACGCGCGGGCCGCCTCGCGGATCCGGTCGTCGCCGGGGCCGTAGCGGAAGATCCGATCGGCGAAGACGACGATGCGTTCGGCGCCGTTGCGCAGGTCGGCGTACCAGCCGCCGTCCGGGTTCAGCGCCGCCGCCAGGGCTTCGGCGGTGCCGTCCGGGTCGTCGGTCTCGAAGTCGAGCACCGTCCAGACCGGTGGCTGGCCCGCCGCCTCGGTGCCCTCCTGGTCGAGGCGGTGGACGCGGGTCAGCCGCAGGCCGGGCGGCGCGAACACGGCGCCCGGGCGCAGGCCGTCGCCGATCAGGGTTCCGGTGGCGGTCATGACGAGGCCCCCTCAGGCGTCGCGGATCTGCAGGCCCAGGGACATCGCGAGGACGACGGCCTGGTCGGCGGTGATCACGGCGTCGCGCAGCTCGACGTTCCGCGGGTCGAACGCGTGCAGGTCGGTGCCGCGCAGGTCGCAGCCGGTGAAGTCGGCGCCGGTGAGCTGGGCGGCGGACAGGTCCAGCCCGCGCATCGTGCCGTTGCGGCAGCGCACCGCGGTCAGGTCGGCCTCCCTCATCCGTACCCCGGTGAAGGTGGCGCTGCCCAGATCGGCTCGCGGCAGGGTGATGAACGACCAGTCGCCGCCGTCGACGGTGGTCAGGTCGAACGTGCAGCCCTCGAACGAGCTGCCCACCGTCTTGCAGTCGGTGAACGTGGCGTCGAAGAAGGTGCAGTTGACGAAACGGCAGTTCAGGTAGGCCACGTCGGACTGCTGCGAGCAGTTGAACCGGGCGTCGCGGAACACGCACCCGGAGAACTCGACGCCCTCCAGGTCGGTCTCGCACAGGTCGAGCCCGGAGAACTGGACCTCCTCGTGCCGGCGCAGTTTCCCCGCGCCGGCGTCCCAGTCCCGGGTGGTGAGGGTCTTCACCGGCGTTGCCGGGGAGAGCGGGCGAGGTACGGGTGCGGGTACGGCGCCTGCTGCTCCCCGGCGGCGGTGAGCTGCTCCAGGTGCTTGTCGCCGAGCGCCCACCCGGTCGCGCCCAGGTTGTCGGTGAGCTGCTCGACGGTCCGCGCGCCGATGATCGGGGCGGTCACGCCGGGCCGCTGCAGCAGCCACCGCAACGCCACCTGCGCCGCGGTCCGGCCGGTCTCGCCGGCGACGGCGAGCAGCGTGTCGGTGACCGTCCAGGTCCGCTCGTCGACGCTGTTCTCCCAGTTGCCGAGCCACGGCTGCTGGTCGCCGTCCCACCGGGTGCCGGCCGGCGCCGCCGTCATGCCGCGCCGGTACTTGCCGGTCAGCCAGCCGCCCCGCATCGGCGACCACGGGATGATGCCGACCCCCTCGTTGCGGCACACCGGCACCAGCTCGTGCTCGATGTCCCGGTCGATCAGGTTGTAGAGCGGCTGCGCCGCCACGAACGGCTCCCACCCACGGAACCGGGCCACGTCCACCGACTTCTGCAGCTGCCACGCGGCATAGTTGCTGACCCCGAGATAACGGACCAGCCCGGTACGGACCAGCTGGTCCAGCGTCGACAGGGTCTCCTCGATCGGTGTCGACTCGTCGAAGCAGTGCAGCTGGTACAGGTCGATGTAGTCGGTGCCGAGCCGCCGCAGGCTCTCGTGCACCGCCGCGACCAGGTGCTTGCGGGACGCCCCGTGATCGTTGGCGGCGTCGCCGGTGCCCCAGAACCCCTTCGTGGCCACCACCAGGGAATCCCGCCGCCGCGACGGCAGCCAGCGGCCGATGATCTCCTCGGAGGCGCCGCCGGAGTACACGTCGGCGGTGTCGATGAAGTCACCGCCGGCCTCCACATAGGCGTCGAGGATCGCGTGCGACGCCGCCTCGTCCGCCTCCTTGCCGAAGGTCATCGTCCCGAGGCACAGTTCGCTCACGCGCAGGCCGCTGTTCCCGACATACCGGTATTCCATGGAGCCGATCTTTCCAGCGGATCCCGGCCGGTGCCACCGCGACGCGGGTCAAACGTCCGCGCGCCCGGTGATCCGGTCCAGCACGGCGGTGTAGTGGCGCCGCCGGTCCGGGCGGGCATGCCGGGCCGCGGACGTCAGCGCGGGAATCGCCGGTTGACCGATCAAGATCAGAGCATCGTCTGCCGTACGCCGGACCGTGGGCTGACGGTGGGTGAGCAACCGGACCAGTGCCGGGATCGCGGGACGGTACCCGGCGTGGCCGAGCGCCCGGACCGCCGACCGCACCAGCCCGGGGTCCGGATCGTCCAGCAGCAGCATCGTCTGCTCCAGGTGGACGGCACGGTCCAGGACCTTGCGGCCGATCCGGTGGGCGTGCAGGCGCAGCCGCTTCTCCGGGCGGCGCAGGAGCTCCGCCAGCAGCGCCGTCAGGTCGGTGCCGTCGGCGCGGCCGTCCTCGTGGGCTTCCGCGAGGGTGGTGAGAGCCTGCCGGGCCTGCTCGGGGTGACCGGTACGGATCAGTTCGATCAGATCTTCCCGGGAGGAGCCGTCGTCAGCCGAGGCGTGCGGGCGCTCGCGGAGAGCGGCGAGCGCGGCGGCGTCGTCGAGGGCGGCTTCCGGGTTGCGCAACGGGCCGTCCACGACAGTGAGAGAACGGTCGGTCTGCTCCAGGGCCGGGGTACGCAGCAACGGCACGCCCGTGATCAGGTCCAGGAACCCGGTGCTCCCGGCATCGAGACGGTCCCGCAGGAGAGCGGCGACGGTGTCGGCGTGATGCCACACCACCTGCTTCACCGCCGCACGGGTGGCCGCTCCGCCGTGCTCCCACCATCGGATCAGCATCGGCAGCAGGCGGTGCACGTCGTCGGCGCCGAGGTGCAGCGCCAGGCGCGCGGCCCGTTCCCGTACGTCCTCGCTCGGAAAATCCGCCTCGCCGAGGCCGGTCAGGGCACGAGCGAGCCCGGCGGTGACCGGCACCTCGGCTCGTCCGTGCAGGTACGCGAGCAGCACCGCCCGCCGGATCTCCGGCTCGGGCCAGTCCCGCAGCTCCGCGGCGGCCGCGTCCCGCCTGCCTGCGGCGTCCGAGCCGAGCTGAGCGAGCAGGCGATCCCGCTGCGCGGCCGACCGAGGCTGGTCGAGGTCACCGTCCCGCGGTGTCCGGGTCAGCGGTGCGGGCCGCCGGGCCTCCTCGGCGATGGTCCACCCTGGCGCGCCGACCGGTTGGAGAGCTCCCATCCAGTCCAGCAGCGCGGCCCGTACCGCACCGTCGGCCGACGGAAACACCTCGATCAGCGCATCGAGGCGGTCCCGCGACGCGATCGCCTGGTCGTCATGCGCCAGGAACGCGGCAAGGGCCTGTGGCGTGCGGGCGGCGGCTTCCACAGCGACCCGCCAGGCCCTGACCTCGGCAACGGGTGGGGGAGTCACGGCGGGCGCGAAGGCTTCGCGGAGGACGGCGGGCTCGGCGGTCCACGGGTCGGGGCCCAGCCGGGCCGCCGCGAGGGCATGGTCCACGTCGGCGCGGGTCAGGACGGCGCCGCACCGCCGCAGCACCGGCAGCGTGGACCGCCGGCCGGCTGCCATTGGCGCGGCCGCGCGGATCCGGAGGACGACGTCGAGCGCGCGGGCGGCGTCCAGGACCGGGCCGACCGCTTCGAGCACGGCGAGGAGGTCGTCACGGTCGGCGCCGGACGTACCGGCCAGGCCGTCGGCGAGCGTCCCGGCCTCCCGGGCGTACGTGCCGATCTCGGCGTCCGTCCAGGGCGCGGGGCAGATCCGCAGCGCGAACGGGAGCGCGGCCGGTTCGGCATCGGCCAGCCGCAGCCAGTCGGCGAGCAGCGGCCGCAGCCGTTCCCGCTGTCCGGCGCTCAGATCCTCGACCGGGCGGGCCACCAGACGCCGGGCGGTCGCGTCGTCCCAGCCGTCGAGCGCCAGCACGCCGGCGTCGTCGTCGGCGACGGCGGGGACACCGCGGGCGGTCAGTTCCGCGACGCTTCCGGAACGCAACCGGATCCGGCCGTCGACAACCATGCCGAGCAACAGCGACGCGACCGGCGAACCCTGCCGGTCCAGGGCCGCGACCGCCCGCGCCGACAGTGAGCAGCCGAGGGCGCGGAGGAGCAGTTCGCGGGTACGGTCGCCGCGCGCCTGCTCGGCCGCCTGCTCGCCCGCTTGCTCGGCCGCGGCGAGAACGGTGGCGGCGTAGGCGTCACCGAGGATCGCCCGCAACGCCTCGACGAGCGACGTCCGCAGGCCCGGATTGTCGTGGTGACCGAGCCAGAACAGCAGGCGCGGCACCACACTGGGCGTACCCGCGACGGCCAGCACCTCGGCGGCGGTCTTCTTGACGTTCATGGCCGGGTGTTCCAGGCAGGCCGCGATCGCCGGGGCCGCCCAGTGCGCCCGGGTCTCCCCGAGCGCCAGAACGGCCTGCCGGACGGTCTGCGCGTCCCGGGCGGTGGACAGAACGATCAGGCTCGCCGACAGGGCGTCCGCGCCGGCGAGCAGAGCGATGACATGTTTGCGTACGTGCCGGTCCCGGTGCCGCAACATCCGGTGCACCCGGGCGCGCGTTCCCGGGTAGGGCGCCCGCCGCAGCAGCTCCAGGAGAACGACCTGCTCGCCGCTGGACAGGCCGGGCCGTTCCAGCAGATCCAGCGCGATGGTCGCGACGAGCGCGTCCCCGGCCTGGTCCGGGCCGTCCGCCGCACGCAGACAGTACGGCCGCAGCTTGCCACGCTCGTGAAGCCGGCGCCCCAACCCGCGCAGCGCAGCGACGACCTCGTCAGGCACAGCGGGTTCAGCGGCCGGCCGCTTCTCCCCGGAATCCCCGCCGGAGTATGCCGAGCCACCGGAATCCGGGCGGGACGCGCGGGGATGGGAAAGGGCGGCAGAGGTGCCGTGGTGGGAGGCAGCGGGACTGGCGGCGCGGGTGTCGGGCGGGGCGGCGGAGGCGCTGTGGTGGGAGGGGGTAGCCGCGCCCGGATCGGCGGAAGGCGGGATGGAGGGTGCCGCCAGGTCGGCGACGAGACGCAGCAGGATGTCGGTGAGCATCGGCAGGGTGGAGGTGTCGCCGTTGCGGGCCAGCATGATCAGTGCCTGCGCCGGGTCACCCGGATCGGCGGCGGCGCTCAGCAGGGCCAGCTCGCGAGGATCGGCGGCGCCGAGGTCGGTCGCGATCCGGGACGGAAGATCACGCGGGTTCAACCGGGACATGATCGACTGCCGGAGGGTGGGGTTGTCGCTGAGGTGCCACAGCAGCTCCAGCGCCCGGCCCCGAACCGCCCGCAGGTGAACGGCGATCCCACGGTCGCCTGCCGGGTTCATGCCGAGGCCGTCGGACAGCGCTGCCACGGTCGGGGCTCCGCCGATGGCCTCGAGAGCCCGCAACGCTGCCGTGGGTGCGCGCGGCAGCAGGTCCAGCACCGCCGTCTCGGCCGGGAGGTGCCGCAGCTCCCCGATCGCGGCCAGGAACGGCTCCGGGCCGGCGGCCACCGGCAGTACGGCGGTGATCGCCTCACCGATCGGCAGGTCGTCACCGCCCTGCTCGGCGAGACCGGTCAGCAGCGCCAGCCGCCGCGGCCACAGCGGGTCGCCGGGTTCCGTGCCGATCAGCGCGTCGAACGCCGTACGCCGGCACGTGTAAAGGATGGTGGCCACCTCGTCCGCGGCGACGGTGTGGTCGGCGAGGGCCATCGCCACGATCGCCGGCGCGTCGCTGTCGCCCGGGAACACGCCGCGCCGGTGCATCGATCGCAGGCACGCCGTCGCGGCCTGACCGAACAGCAGCGGGTCGGCCATGGCGTGCCCCATGATCTCCGGGATGGCCTCGCGCCCGGCAAGCTCACCGAGCGCCCGCAGCGCCTCCTGCCGCGCCCGTGGCGGCATCGCCTCGTCCGCGACGGCGTCGCGCAGCAGGTCACCGTGGCCGTGCCGGGCCGCCGCCAGAACCGCGGCCTCGATCACAGCGGGGTCCGGCGACCCCGCGGTGAGATACGGACGGATGCGATGCCGAGGCAGTGGATCGAGCGCTGCCCACGGTTCGGCCAGCTCCCGAAGGGCGGCAGCGGTAACCCCGACACTCGTGGCATCAAGCAGCCCGTGGAGAGGCCGCGGCGGGGAAGACCGTTCGTTCTGCAGATGTGGGAGTGGTGTGGGGGAGCGGTGCTCGCCCTCGGGTGATGTCTGTAGCGGGAAGGGCCGGGACGAGAGCAGTCCGCCGATGTGTTCGCGGGCGCGGGCCGGGGACAGCAGGCCCGCGTACAGCGCCTCCCGGGCCACCCGCAGCGCCGCGCTGTGCAGGACCGGATCGCCGGAGGCGGCCAGTTCGCGGATCAGGTCGTCGGGCTGGGCCGCGTCGGTGACGGTGAGGTCGGCGACCGCCTGGTAGAGCTGTTCGCCCGCCGGTTCGTCGCGGAGCGCTGACGGATGGTGGTGGATCTCGGCCCGCAACCAGGCGACCCGTACCGAAGCCGGCAGCCCGGCGCCTCGCCAAGAGGGCGAGGAGCGCTGGGAGGGGAAGGCGGAGTGCGAGGGCGACTGGGCGATGTCCCGCCCGAGCCGCTGGTACAGATCGGCGAGCAGCAGCGCCGTCTCCGGTGGCCCGTCGAGGTTCCGCGGGAGCAGCCCGGCGTATGCGGACCCACCGGTCCGATCGCGGGAGAGCCGGGCCCGCAGACGGTCGAGGCCGAGATGCCGTACCAGCGGGTCGTCGTGCCGGACCAGCAGCCGGAAGACGTCCGGGGTGCATTCGTCCACACCGAGATGGGCGGAGAGCCGGCCGAGGTCGCCACGCCGGATCGCATCCCGTACCGCAGTCATGCCGCCCGATGGTAGTGACGCCGTTCCCGTGTGCCGATAGGTTTTCGGCCGTGGAACTGCGCGCCATCGGGCACTTCGGAGCGGTGGACGTCTGCGCGTTCGTGAGTGGCGAACCCGACCTCGAGACGGCTGGCTATCTACGGTCCGGCACCTGTTTCGTGGCGTCGCCGAGCCTCTCCACCTGCCTGCTGTGCGGGCGGCGCGCCACGAACGCCCTCCTGACCGATGGAGAACGTTACGTCTGGCCGGAGACCCTGATCCACTACGTCGAGGACCACGGCGTCCGGCTGCCCGTGACACTGCGGGGCACGGCCCTGTCGGTGGTGCCGGACGGCGAGGTGACGATCGATGACGACTGGTGGCTGACGCAGCGCCGCGACGTCGACCATCACCTGCCCGGATGTCCGCGCAGCCCGGCGCGCTGTTCGTGGCAGTTGCCCCGGGAGGCCGACATCTGGATCGACCGTGTCCCGCCCGGTGACGTGGCGACGATGGCCCGGCTGCGGCGGCTCTTCGGGGCGGCCTGGCCGTTCTCCGCACTGCACGCCCGGATCGCGGACCAGCCGTTCCGTGTCGTCTCCGGCGGGGACCCGGCCGCCCTGAGCCGGCATGAGCTGCGTGACCACCTGTTCTACGGACCGGCCGGCGACCTGCAGCCGGTCACCACTGACGATCGGCCCCCGGGACGTCCTCCGGCTCGCTGACCCAGGCCGAGAAGACCGGCACCTCGTGCACGATGACGTCGCCGGCCTGTGCCGTGGTGGCCACGTACGCCTGGTGGCCGTACTTCGGGGACCGCAGGACCACCGACAGCCGGACGTCCAGGCGCTGCCGGCGCCCAGCGATCCGGCATTCGTGATGTCGAACGGCATGGCCCAGCTGACCTTGGTGGCGAGCGCGGCAGCCAGGCGCCGAGCCGCGAGGCGACATGATGGTCGCCGCCGGCCACGGCGTGCGTCCGCTGCGCGTAACGGCCCACGGCCGCGATCTCGTCACCGGTCATCTGCTGATGCTCCGAGCCGGGTGCGGACGACGATGTCGTGGAGCGCCGCCACAGCGCTCGCATCGGCGTACCCCGCAAGGTGGGTTCGATCTCTGGCTTCCTCGAGGTCGGCGCGCAGCGCCGGGACGTCCGCCGCGAGCCGCGCCGCCGCGTATGCCGGTAACGGCCCGTGTTCGGCTTCACGCTTCGTGGCGATCAGCTCGGGCACGTAGGGGATCGTCGCGCCGAGCACGCCGAGGTCGCACTCGAGTTCGCCGGTGCGCATCAGGTGGATGCCGGTGAGCAGCACCCGCAGCGTGTAGAGGGCGGGCTTGAGCTGCCCGGTCTTGTGGTAGAGGCGTTCCTGGGTGGCCGCGAACCCGAGGTAGTGGTGGGCGTGGTTGCTGGTGATCAGCCCAGGCGCGAGGTCCTTGAGCGCGGCGTGCACGTCCGAGGTGACGACCACGAGCGGTGACAGCAGCTGCTCCAGAACGTAACCGTTGCGGCTGTTGAGGAGCTTCGCGAACTTCAGCAGATCATGGCTGACCACGTCGAGTTCGACGCCGTCCCGGACGCCGGAATCCTGCAGTGTGTCCGGCCCGGTGCGCAGGCCCACCACCTCGCCCGGCGGCAGCACGTGCGACGCGCGCAGGTCCAGATCGGAGTCGCGGGAGGCGAAACCGTACAGGTGAGCGCCGCTCACGGTGGCGAAGAGCAGGGGATACGGCAGGGCGGTGGCGGCCTCGGCGGCCCAGTGCGGGATGTCGAGGGTCACCGCAGATTCCTTTCTCGTACGGCTACCAGAACCCGGTCCACGGCATCGACGTCCGGCCGCTGGGGCAGGGTGGTGTGCGCGGCAGCCTCGGCGAGTTCCTCCTGGAGCCGGCCGGCCCACGCGGCGACCTCCGGCCACCGGCGCTCGCCACGGCGTACCGAGAGAAGGTCTTCCCGGTGTGCGGAGACGTCGACCAGCACCTCGCCGGTGCGCAGCACGTGGGCGCCGGCCATCAGCAACCGGATCATGTGCATGGCCTGCTTGACGTTGACCTCGCCGGTCCGTTCCCGCCGGTTCGCGACCTTGGTGAGCTGGTCGCGGGCATAGCTGCCGTAGGTGTCGGCGACCCGCTGCGACAGGAACGCGTGCCGGACGCCCCGCAGGTCGGCGCCGTCGGGAGTGATCGACTCGACGAGCGGGGACCACAGCACCTCGAGGACCGTCGGGTTGCCCTGCAGCGCGAGCGTGCAGAACCGCTCGAACTCCCAGGAGAACTGCTCCTCGGCCGGCCCGTCCAGGTGGGTGGGCGGCTTGCCGAGCGTCCAGAACGCCCGGGTCGGCGCGACGAACACACCCCGGCGGTCGTGGTCGGAGTCCGGGCGGTGCAGACCGTACGCCCGGGAGCCGACCACGACCGCGAGAGCGGTGTGCCGTTCGACAAAGTCGATCATGACGCCGCAGGGTACGGCTACAGGTCAAGCACCGTCGCGTCGATCTCGTCCAGCTCGCTCTGGTCGATGCTCAGGTTGCCCAGCGCGGCCACGTTGTTCTCCAGCTGCTCGACGCTCGACGCGCCGATGATCAGGCTGGTCATCCGCTCGTCGCGCAGCGCCCAGGCCAGCGCGAACTGGGCCAGCGTCTGCCCGCGCCGCTTCGCGACGTCGTTGAGCGCGTGCAGCCGTGCCAGGGTCTTGTTGTCCAGCGCGCTCTCGTTGAGGAACACGCTGGTCCGGATCCGCGAGTCGTCCGGGATGCCCTTGAGGTAACGGTCGGTGAGCAGACCCTGCTGCAGCGGGCTGAACGCGATGCAGCCCGCCCCGGCCGCCTCCAGGGTGTCGAGCAGCCGGTCGTGCTCGATCCACCGGTTCAGCATCGAGTACGACGGCTGGTGGATCAGCAGCGGCGTACCCAGCTCGCGCAGGATGTCGGCGGCCCGCGCGGCCTGCTCGCTCCTGTAGTTGCTGATGCCGACGTAGAGCGCCTTGCCGGACCGGACGATCGCGTCCAGCGCGGTCATCGTCTCCTCGAGCGGCGTCTCCGGGTCGGGCCGGTGGTGGTAGAAGACGTCGACGTAGTCCAGACCCATCCGCTTCAGCGATTGATCCAGCGACGAGACCAGGTACTTGCGGGAGCCCCAGTCGCCGTACGGGCCGTCCCACATGGTGTAGCCCGCCTTCGACGAGATGATCAGCTCGTCGCGGTGGTGTTTGAGGTCGGCCTCCAGGATCCGGCCGAAGTTCGTCTCGGCGCTGCCCGGCGGCGGCCCGTAGTTGTTCGCCAGGTCGAAGTGGGTCACGCCCAGGTCGAAGGCACGGCGGACGATGTCACGCTGGCGGTCGGCGGGACGGCCGTCGCCGAAGTTGTGCCAGAGGCCCAGGCTGATGGCGGGGAGCTTGAGACCGCTGCGACCAGCACGCCGGTAGATCATTTCGGCGTAGCGGTCGGCGGCAGGGGTGTACGTCACATCGCACACCCTAGGACTCCCGGTCCCGCCCCCGTTCGCTGGTAGGTTGACTCTTGCCGGCAACACCCATGCGGGAGAGACCCTGGAGCCACAGGGCGCCGAAGAGGCAAATCCTCCCCGGAAACTTTCAGGCAAAGCGAACCGCGTGGGCAGGCGACTCTGAAGTACCCGATGTCTGGGTATGACAGAGGGGGAGGTCTGTTTCTCCGACCTTCTCACGCTTGGAGTCGCCCATGACGTCCCCGTTCGTTTCCCGTCACATCGGCCCGGACGCCGACGAGCAGACCCAGATGCTGAAGGCCATCGGGTACGGCTCGGTCGACGAGCTGATGGACGCGGCCATCCCGCCCTCGATCCGGTTCCGGGGCGAGCTGAACCTGCCGGCCGGCGCCTCCGAGGAGGAGACGATCGCCGAGCTGCGCGCGATCGCCGGCCGCAACGTGCTCGCCACCCCGATGATCGGCCTGGGGTACTACAACACCGTCACGCCCGCCGTGATCAAGCGGAACGTCCTCGAGAACCCCGCCTGGTACACCGCGTACACCCCGTACCAGCCGGAGATCAGCCAGGGCCGCCTGGAGGCCCTGCTCAACTTCCAGACCATGGTCACCGACCTGACCGGCATGACCACGGCCAACGCCTCGATGCTCGACGAGGCGACGGCGGTCGCGGAGGCCATGACGCTCGCGCGCCGTTCCTCCAAGAACAAGAGCAGCGTGTACGCCGTGGACGCCGACACCTTCCCGCAGACCCTGTCGGTGCTGCGGACCCGCGCCGAACCGCTCGGCATCACGATCGTCCTGGTCGACCTCGACACCGAGGAGCTGCCGGAGGACTACTTCGGCCTGCACCTGCAGTACCCCGGAGCGTCCGGCGCCGTCCGTGACCACGCGGCGCTGGTCGAGGCCGCGCACGCCAAGGGCGCCCTGGTCACCGTCGCCGCCGACCTGCTCGCGCTGACCCTGCTGCGTACTCCCGGGGAGATCGGGGCCGACATCGCCGCCGGCACCACGCAGCGGTTCGGTGTGCCCCTGGGCTTCGGCGGCCCGCACGCCGGATACCTCGCGGTGCGCGCCGGCCTGGAGCGGTCGCTGCCCGGCCGCCTCGTCGGGGTGTCCAAGGACGCCGACGGCAACCGGGCCTACCGGCTCGCCCTGCAGACCCGTGAGCAGCACATCCGCCGCGAGAAGGCGACCTCCAACATCTGCACCGCCCAGGTGCTCCTGGCCGTGATGGCCAGCATGTACGCGGTCTACCACGGCCCCGCCGGGCTGCGCCGGATCGCCGAGGAGACCCACGAGTACGCCTGCTGGATCGCCGGGGCGCTGCGCGAGTCCGGTATCGACGTGCCCGCCGGGGACTTCTTCGACACGGTGACCGCCGTCGTGCCGGGCCGGGCCGCCGAGATCGTCGCCGCTGCCGCCGAACGCGGCATCGACCTGCGGCTGGTGGACGCCGACCGGGTGTCGGTGTCGTGTGACGAGACCACCACGGGCGAGCACGTGGCCGCCGTGGTCGCGGCGTTCGGCGCCGACTCGGAGGGCGTCTTCCCGGTGCACCGGCTGCCGGGCCGCGCCACCGAGTACCTCACCCACCCGGTGTTCAACACCCACCACTCCGAGACCAGCATGCTGCGCTACCTGCGCAAGCTCTCGGACCGGGACTACGCCCTCGACCGCGGCATGATCCCGCTCGGCTCCTGCACGATGAAGCTGAACGCCACCACCGAGATGGAAGCCGTCACCTGGCCCGAGTTCGCGAACATCCACCCGTTCGCCCCCGCGTCCCAGACCGAGGGGTACGAACACCTCGTCGCCCAGCTGGAGACCTGGCTCGCCGAGATCACCGGCTACGACGCGGTGTCCGTGCAGCCCAACGCCGGCTCCCAGGGCGAGCTGGCCGGTCTGCTCGCCATCCGCGGCTACCACAGCTCCCGCGGCGAGGCCCACCGTGACGTCTGCCTGATCCCGTCCAGCGCGCACGGCACCAACGCCGCCAGCGCCGTGATGGCCGGCATGCGGGTCGTGGTGGTGGCCTGCGACGCCGACGGCAACGTCGACCTGGCCGACCTGGACGCGAAGATCGAGAAGCACCGCGACGCGCTGTCCGCGATCATGGTGACCTACCCGTCCACCCACGGCGTCTACGAGACCGGCATCGCCGACCTGTGCGCCAAGGTCCACGAGGCCGGCGGCCAGGTGTACGTGGACGGCGCCAACCTGAACGCGCTCGTCGGCTACGCCCGGCCCGGCAGGTTCGGCGCCGACGTGTCGCACCTCAACCTGCACAAGACGTTCTGCATCCCGCACGGTGGCGGCGGCCCGGGTGTCGGCCCGGTCGCGGTCGGCGCGCACCTCGCCGAGTTCCTGCCGGGCGACCCGGTGCTGCAGGGCGACCACCACGCCGTCTCGGCGGCGGCCCACGGGTCGGCGGGCATCCTGCCGATCTCCTGGGCGTACATCCGGATGATGGGCCCCGACGGCCTCACCGCGGCGACCGCCACGGCGGTGCTGGCCGCCAACTACGTCGCGGCCCGGCTGCGGGAGTACTACCCGGTGCTGTACGCGGGCGAGCACGGTCTCGTCGCCCACGAGTGCATCCTCGACCTGCGGCCGATCACCAAGGCCACCGGCGTGAGCGTCGACGACGTGGCCAAGCGGCTGATCGACTACGGATTCCACGCGCCGACCATGTCGTTCCCGGTCGCCGGCACCCTCATGGTGGAGCCGACCGAGAGCGAGGACCTGGCCGAACTGGACCGGTTCATCGCCGCGATGATCGCCATCAAGGGCGAGATCGACAAGGTCGCGGCGGGGGAGTGGCCGGCGGGGGACAACCCCCTCGCGAACGCGCCGCACACCGCGTCGTCGGTGACGGTCGACGAGTGGACGCATCCGTACTCACGCTCCGTTGCCGGTTTCCCGGAGGGCGTGGACCGGACGGCGAAGTACTGGCCGCCGGTTCGGCGCATCGACGGGGCTTACGGGGACCGGAACCTGGTGTGTTCCTGTCCGTCGCCCGAGGCCTTCGAGGACTGAATCGGTCGCGCAGGTCGCGGTCGTCGTCGATCGCGGCCTGCGCCGCTGTCGTAGTCGTCGATTGATTACGCTGCGTCGCGTGTTGGGGGATTGCTCAGGCGGCCAGGGCGTGCACTGCAGGTCCGCGGTGCGGCTCGATCATCGTGCCGTCCGGCAGCAGCTCACCGGTGTCCTCGAAGATGATGACGCCGTTGCAGAGCAGGCTCCATCCTTGCTCCCGGAAGGTCGCGATGGTGAGCGCGGCCTCACGGTCGGTGGCATCGGCTGGAGGGCAGGGGATCAGGTGCTGGCACATCGTTTTGGCTCCGGTGGGGACTGTGTGAAGGTTCACAACTGCGGTGACGAACGTTACCTCACATCGAACGACAACGGTGCAACCCGGTGACGGCGCCGGCGCACGGTTCATCGACTTCCATGGTCCACGGCGGGACGGGTTTCGACCACTCTCCGCTACCTCCGATCGGGCGTCCGCCGGGTGCGCCGACGGACTGTCAGGGCCGCCACCACGTGTTGCGTGTGTTTCGATGGCATCAGGGTGATTCCGGTGACCCTGCCGAGCTTCTCGCCGGGTTCCTCGCCGACAACGGACTCCCGGTGCGAAACCTTGGCCGAACGGGTGACAAGAACGGGCCGATCGGCGATGGCGAAATTTGCGGGGCAGCACTCTACGTGTCGGCGGATGCCGGTTCTGTAATGGCCGGTGGGACGCCGGGCGCGCCCACGCCGGTGCCGGGCATTCCCGACGTGTACGCCGTGGTCTACGCACACGGCGCACCGGTCACGCCGTCCGCCCCGGCCTGGGACCTCAAGCCGTCGCACACCGGCCCTTCGCCTGTCGGGCCGTCGTCTCGCGGGCTGCCGCGTCCCGAGCCGTCGCACATCGGGCCGTCCCGTGCCGGCCTCTCGCCGCCTGAGCCGTCGCCTGTCCCGCCGTGGCGTCTCGGGGCGTGGCGGGAGAGCTGGAGCCGGGAGGAGCACGCTGAAGCGGTTCAGCGGGTGCGTGCCGCGATCGGCCGCGGCGACGTCTATCAGGTCAATGTCGTCGGGCACGCGTCCGCGCCGTACCACGGCGATCCCTCGGCCGCGCTGCGCCGGGTCGCGGGGCTGGCCGGGGCCCGGTACGGCGGGGTGCTCGCCGGCGACGGCTGGGCGATGGCCACCGCCTCCCCGGAGACGCTCGTCGAGGTCCGGGGCGGCCGGGTGATCACCCGGCCGATCAAGGGCACCCGCCCGGCCACCGCGGCGGGACGCCGGGAACTCCTCGCCTCGGCGAAGGAACGCGCCGAACACGTCATGATCGTCGACCTGGAGCGCAACGACCTGGCGCGCCTGGCGGGGACGGGCCCGGTCCGGGTGGACGAGCTTTTCGCCGTACGCGAATGGTCCGGCCTCTGGCAAGCCGAATCGGTCGTCTCCGCGCCGCTGGACGGCGAGGTCGGCATCGCGGCGCTGCTCCGGGCCGTCTGCCCCGGCGGCAGCGTGACCGGCGCCCCGAAACTCGCCGCCCTGGAGCGGATCGCCGCCCTGGAGCCGGTGGGCCGCGGCGTCAGCATGGGCGCGCTCGGCTGGCTCGGCCGCGATCACCTGGATCTCGGACTGAGCATCCGCACCGTCGCCGCGGACGGCGCCAGGGTGCACGTGTGGGCCGGCGGCGGCATCACCATCGACAGCGATCCGATCGCCGAGGTCGACGAGGCCGCCGCGAAGTCCGCGCCGGTCCGGGCGGCGCTGCGCGGTCGCACAGGCGGTTCATAGCGTGCTCCGAGCCGTCTCTACCGAATGCGTGCCACTGTCGGAAACCGCCCCCACGGAAGGGGGCTGAGCGCGTACTTTGACGCGCGCGGCACCAGAAGACGGTCCACAGTGGCACGCGGTCGGTGCCGTGGTGACGGGGGAGAGGCGACATCACGGACATGCTCGACATACTTGAAATACCGGTAGTAAACGTACGGAACGATCGGTCTGCCGGTCCGATGCACGTCGATTTCGCACGTTTCGCCGGTGCGTTCTCCGGGCGATTGCAGAACAGCGCCTTCCAGCTCTGCCGCGACTGGCACCTGGCCCAGGACCTGACCCAGACCACGCTGGCCAAACTGTTCCTGAGCTGGGAGCGCGCGGCCACCAGTGACAACCTTCTGGCGTACGCCCAGAAGGTCCTGCTCCGCGTCTACCTGGACCACCGCCGGCGCCGCAGCAGCAGCGAGGCCGTGCCCGGCAGGATGCGCGAACCGGCGTACACGATGAGCCCCGAACTGCGCCTCACCCTCCTCGACGCGCTCGCCCGGCTCCCCGGACGGGACCGGGCGATCGTGATGATGCGGTACTTCGCCGACCTCAGCGTGGAACAGGTCGCCCACGATCTGGACGTGCCGGTCACCGTGGTCAAGAGCCAGACCCGCCGCTCCCTGATCAAACTCCGCCACATGCTGATCAGCGAACGCCCCGCGCTGTTCGCCTGAACCCCATCGCCATGTAACGGCCGGGTAGCCTCTCAGGCATGACAGTTCGGCCGATTCGGCTCTACGGTGACCCGGTCCTGCGCACACCCGCCGACGAGGTCACCGACTTCGACGCCCAGCTCCGCTCGGTCGTCCGCGACCTGGAGGACACCGTCCGCGAACCGGGCCGCGCCGGGGTCGCCGGCCCGCAGATCGGCGTGAGCCTGCGCGTCTTCTCCTACAACGTCGGCGGCCGCGTCGGCCACCTGGTCAACCCGGTGCTGAGCGACTTCGCCGGCGAACAGACCGACGAGGAGGGTTGTCTGTCCCTGCCCGGCCTGGGTTACGCCACCACGCGATACGAATCGGTCACCGCCCGCGGCTTCGACCAGCACGGCGAACCGGTCGTCATCGAGGGCGCCGGTTTCCTCGCGCGCGCCCTGCAGCACGAGACCGACCACCTCGACGGCCGCCTCTACGTCGACACGCTGACCGGCGACATCCGCCGCCAGGCCCTCCGCGAGATGCGGCGGTCCATCCCGCGATGAGCCCCTCTTCTCCGCCTTCGGCGGGCGATGCCCGGCGGTTGGCGGCTGCCTCCCTCGCGGCCGGCGACCCCACCGGCTGGTTCGAGACGTTGTACGCGGAATCGAAAGCCGGCCACGCCGAAGTCCCGTGGGACGTGGCCGAACCGAGCGCCCACCTGCGCGCCCTCGACCTGCCCGCCGGCGACGGCCGTAGCGCTCTGGTCGTCGGCTGCGGCCCCGGCCGCGACGCCGAACACCTCGCCGCCCTCGGTTACCGCACGACCGCTTTCGACATCTCCGCCACCGCCATCGACCTGGCCCGTTCACGTCACCCCGGCACCCTCGTCGACTACGTCGTCGCCGACCTGCTCACCCCACCGCCCGCCTGGCGGCACGCTTTCGACCTGGTCCTGGAGAGCAACAACGTCCAGGCCCTCCCCACCGCCATCCGCACCACCGCGATCACCACCATCGGCACGTTCGTGGCCCCCAGCGGCACCTTGATCGTCCTCGCCGCCGCAACGACCCGCCTCGACAGCGACGGCGCCGGCCCACCCTGGCCGCTGACCCGCGCCGAGATCGACGCCTTCGCCACCGACGGCCTGCACCAGATCTCCGTCTCGCAGGTCGCCGCCCCCACCACCACCCTCCCCTCCCGCTGGCAGGCCCTCTTCACCCGCTGACCATCGCCGGCCGACCTCTGCACCTGCTTGTTCCCAGGGCCCGTCGCCCACCGGTGGATCTTGTACGGCTGGCGCTCATGGCTGTCTCGACCGTCCGGAGACGGCCATGAGCACCAGCCGAGATCTTCCAGCCGGCCCTCAGTGCTGTCTCAGGCCAGTCAAGACAGCGCTGACAACCAGCCGGTCCCCACCGCCGCCGAACCCGGCCGCCAGCCGAACCGGCCCGCCAGCCGAACCGGCCCGCCAGCCGAACCCGGCCGCCTGCCGAGTCTGTATGTCGAATCCGCCCACTTTTCGACAAGCCTTTCTGGCTCGCGGATCTCGCCGCACCCGTCTCCGTCGACGGTGCGTTCTCGGCCCGCACGTCTTGTGGTTGCCGTCGAGTTCCTTGACGAACTACCTCGACTGCCTCGCCGACCCGCCCGGATCGTGAGCGATCGACCACCGTGGTCCACACTTGCCGGTGATCTTGTGCGGGCCGCTCCGGTACCTTCTCCGCAAGATCGATGAGGTTCAGGATCTTGGGCGAGTGAGTACCGGATCCCGGAGTCGATCGCACAAGTATCGGCAGGATTCGGATCTTGTGCGTCCGGCCCCGGCGTGAAGCACTCAAGATCGGGGGTAGGGATCATCGGGTCCACCACGAGCGGCGGGGGCCATACGGTTGGCGGTGGATCTTGTGGCGGCTGGTGCTCATGGCTGTCTCGCCGCGCGAGAGACAGCCATGAGCACCAGCCGAACGGCTCCTCACGAACCGCGCGGGTCCGGCCCGACACTCACGATCGTCTCGAGCTGAGGGTGATGGGTGGGGTGGTTGGGCGTGGGCATGTACCTGGTCGGTGTTGGCGGGGAGAGTTGGGCCGAGCACGGGTACGGGCCGTTCCTGGACGAAGCGTTCACCGCGAGGGGCCTGCCGCCGTACCCAGGGCCGCCGGCTGAGGTGGGCCGGTTCGAGGAGAAAATCGCTCCGAGGATGGACGGGTTCGCCGACATCTGTACGCGGTACGGGCCGGCGGAATTCCTTGACGCCTCGCTGTTCGTGCCGGTGGACTTCGGTGGGCTGATCGATGTTCCGGTGGAGACGTCGTTCGACGATGTGACGCGGGTGTTCAGTGCGCAGCGGCTCCGGGCGGCGATCACCCCGGTCGCGGCCCACGTCGGGTTGCCTGCCGTGCTGCCGAGCGGGCCGCTGGCGCTGACCCGGGCGATCGATGACCCGGTCACCTTCTCTGTGGCGGTGTTTCAGCAGGCGGCCGAGCATTCCCTGCGGTACGGCTGTCCGCTGACCTACGTGTGACGACCGGATCGGGCTGTTCGGGGCACGGTTCGCGGAGCCGTACCCCGCAAGATCCTGATTTTGACGCGCCCGCACGGTGGGTCACGCGTCGCCGAGCAGGTCCCAGCGGTTTCCGGCGATGTCCAGGAAGACAGCGACACGGCCATACGATTCGGTACGGGGTTCGCGGACGAAAGTGACCCCCGCGCTCGTCATCCGCCGGTACGCGGCGTCGAAGTCGTCGACGTGCAGGAAGAAGCCGACCCGGCCCGCGGCCTGCCGCCCCACTGCCGCGCTCTGCTCGTCGCCGTCGGCGCGGGCCAGCAGGATCCCGGTCTGCGCGCCGGGCGGCCGGACCACCACCCAGCGTTTCGGCCGGCCGTCGTTGGTCAGCGACGGCGAGTCCTCGACGAGGTCGAACCCGAGCACGCCGGTGAAGAAGGCGATGGCCGGGTCGTACTCCTCGACGATCAGGGCGACCAGGTCGATCCGCATCCACGGCAGCGTACGTTCCCGGGGTAGGCGTGTTCACAGGTGGGTGTTCTATTGTCGGACCGTGCCCGATTCCGCAGTGAGCCGCAGCAACGCGGCAGCCCCCCGTTCCGTCGGTCCGTCGCGCAAGAGCGCCGGTGGACCGCCGCTGAAGACGAAAGCCGAGAAACGGGCCGAGGCCAAGGCCACCAAGGCACGCGCCCGGGCGATGCGGAAACGCCGCGAGATGCTGACCGTCGCCGGCGCCGCGGCCGCGGTGATCGCCGTGGTCGTCGGCCTGGTGCTGTGGGTCAACAGTTCCTCGCCGTCGTCACCGGCCCCGGCCGCCAGCGCGACCCCGGCCGCCGCTCCCGCCGAACCCACCGAGGCCGCGTCGGCTGCCGCGTTCCCGCCGGTTCCCGCGGGCGCCGACCCGGCCCTCAGCAAGAAGCCGGCCGCCACCAAGGGCAGCGGCAAGGTCACCGAGCTGAAGACGACCACCCTGATCCAGGGCACCGGCCCGGCCGTCGAGTCCGGTCAGACGATCAAGGTGAACTATGTCGGTGTCACCTATGCCGACGGCAAGGAGTTCGACTCGTCCTGGAGCCGTTCCGAGCCGTTCAGTTTCCCGGTCGGCGGGGGCCAGGTCATTCAGGGCTGGGACAAGGGCCTGGTCGGCGTCAAGGTCGGCAGCCGGGTCCAGTTGGACATTCCGGCGGCCCAGGCGTACGGCGAGAACCCCGGCGAGGGCCGGCCGGGCGGCGCGCTCCGCTTCATCGTCGACGTCCTGTCCGCCTCCTGACCACTTGGGTCCGCACGGCCCGTCCCGCGCCATAATCGATGGCGGGGACGGGGCCGTGCCGGGATGATCCGGCGGTGACCTCCTACATTTCGCACACCACGGTTGATGCGATCGATGCGTACGCGCAGTCCCGCTGGTGGCAGACCGTTCTGGACTGGGTCGAGGACCCGGACGACCCGAACCTGCCCGGCCACGAGGAATGCATGATCACCTCCCGGGACGGCCGCAGCCACCTGCTGTTCATCGTGGTTCCGGAGGGCAAGCAGGTGAAGAACCGGATCCACTTCGACCTGAGCCCGGCCGAGGGCACCCGCGACGACGAGCTGGCCCGGCTGCTGTCGCTGGGCGCCACCGAGGTCGCCGACCTGCGCCGCCCCGACGGAACCGGCTGGGTGACCCTGGCCGACCCGGAGGGCAACGAGTTCTGCATCGTCCGCAGCGAGGCCGAACGCGCCGCCCAGGGCCGGTGACGCTCAATCGCCCAGGAGAGCGGTCAGGCGTGGCATCCGCTGCCGCACCTGGTCGTCGTCGAGGTCGGGACCGAGGTCCGGGTAGCGGCCGGTGACGGGTGGCGGCGCCGCACCGGTGAGTTCGGCGTACGCCAGGAACGCCACGCCGAACATCTCCTCGGACTCGAGTTCCGGGCCGCCGTCCGCGGCCTCCCGGACGGCAGGCAGGTCGGTGAGGGAGTCCGGATCGGCGACGGCCCGCTCGAACACCTCCCGGCCCTGGGCGATCAGCCAGCCGCGGAAGTATGCGAAACCGTCGTCGGAGCACCCGCCGTTGACCAGATAGGCCGCCGCCCACAGATCGCGCCGATACGAGACGGCCATCAGCTCCCACGACGCCCGCGCCAGCTGCGCGACCTCTGCCGCGGGAAGCCGCATCAGCGACTCCAGCGTGCGGTCCGCCACCTGTTCGGCGTCCGCGGGATCGTCCGCCGATGCCCGCGCCGCCTCGACCACTTCCCAGAACCCGTCGACACTCACGGCCCGGATCATGACAGAACGGCCGCGCTCAGGGCACGCAGGCGGTGAGGAAGGCGGAGGCGGCCGGGGTCAGGGTGGCGGCGTTCCAGATCAGGTGCTCGGCGCGGGTCGGTGCGTCGCGGACACCGACGGTGACGACGCCGGACAGGTGCTCGGTGTACGCCGCGGCGAGCAGGGCGACCGCCAGGTTCTGCCGGATCAGCCGGAGCATCAGCAGGTCCACCGTCGTCACCTCGAAGGCGACTTCCCGGTGTACGCCCGCGGCCGCGAACGCCAGGTCCGACTGGGCGCGCCCGGCCGTTCCGGCGGGCAGGTCGACGAACCGCTCGGTGGCCAGCCGGGCCAGGTCGACCTCGGTCTCGGACGCCAGGGGATGGCCGGGGGCGACGACCGCGACCAGCTGATCCCGGGCGAGTTCCCGGCTGTCGACGCCGTCCGGCCGGGCCGAGACCGGCAGGCCGAGGAACGCCAGGTCGACCGTACCCGCCTTGACCAGGTCGATCAGTTGTTCGCTGCTGCCGACCCGCAGCCCGATCCGGACCTGCGGATGCCGCTGGTGGAAGGCGTGCAGCGCGGCCGGGACGTCGACGGCGGCGACGGTGGGGATGGCGCCGACGGTGAGCCGGCCGCGGATCTCCCCGACGGCGGCGGCGACCTCGGCGGCGGCCCGGTCGGCGGCGTCCAGGCACTGCCGGGCGACCGGCAGGAACGCCGTCCCGGCCGGGGTGAGGCGCACCTGACGGCTGGTCCGGGCGAACAGACGGGCGCCGAGCTCCCGTTCGAGCCGGGCGATCTGATGGCTCAGCGCCGACTGCACGACCCGGCATCGTTCGGCCGCGCGGGTGAAGCTGCTCGTCTCCGCGACGGCGACGACGTAACGCATCTGCTGGAGCTCCATCGATCCATCGTGAATCGAGATGGCTGCCCTGACAATGATGTGTTGGACTCATTCTCGCAGTCTGGGGAGCCTGTGAGGGTGACGTTTCTGAGGACCGCGGTGACGGCTTTCGCACCCCTTGTCTGGGGTACGACCTACGTCGTCACCACCGAACTACTGCCACCGGGACATCCGCTGTTCGCCGCGCTGCTCCGGGCGTTGCCGGCCGGGGTGGTGGCGGTGCTGCTCACCCGTACGCTCCCGCAAGGAACCTGGTGGGGACGGGCGGCCGTGCTCGGCACGCTCAACATCGGCGTCTTCCTGCCCCTGCTGTTCGTCAGCGCCGAACGCCTGCCCGGCGGCGTCGCCGCCACCCTCGGCGCCGCCCAGCCGCTGATCGTGACCTTGCTGGCCGTGCCGCTGCTGCATCAACGCCCCACGCCGTGGACGGTCGGCTGGGGGATCGCCGGCATCGCCGGGGTCGGTCTCGTGGTGATCGGCCCTGCCGCCGCGTTCTCCCCGGCCGGGATCGTTGCCGGGCTGGCCGGGGCCGCCGCGATGGGGCTCGGCGTGACGCTGACGAAACGGTGGGGGCGCCCGGCGGGGGTCGGCGCGGCGGCGTACGCGGGCTGGCAACTCACCGCCGGCGGCCTGGTGCTGCTGCCGCTGACCTGGATCTTCGAGGGCGCCCCGCCACCGATCGACGGGCCGGCGGCGCTCGGTTACCTGTGGCTGGGCCTGCCGGGCGGGCTGATCGCCTACACCCTGTGGTTCCGCGGCGTCACCACGCTGCCGGTCACGTCGGCGGCCGTGCTCGCCCTGCTGTCACCGATGATGGCCGCCCTGCTCGGGGTGCTTCTGCTCGATCAGGCGCTCCGGCCCGTACAGCTGGCCGGTTTCGCTCTCGCTCTGGCCGCGATCGTCGCGAGCCAGTTCCCCTCCACTCCCCGCAAAGGATCAACCATTGAAGATCATCGTAGTCGGCGCATCCGGAACGGCCGGCTCCCGCGTCGTCGCCGAAGCCGTCAGCCGGGGACACTCGGTGACCGCAGTCGTGCGCCGGGGCTCGCCATCGGGAGTGACGGTGGTGACCGGTGACGCCACCGACGTCACGTCGATGACCTCGTTGTTCGCCACGGCGGACGCGGTCGTGGGCGCCACCCGGCCCGCTCCCGGGGCAGAACGGAGCGTCACCGCGACGACCACGGCCCTGCTCGACGCGGCGGCCGCCGCCGGACGACCGATTCTGTTCATCGGTGGCTCCGCGCCGCTGCGGGCGCCCGGCGGCGGGCTTGCGATCGACCATCCGGGGTACGTGCCACCCGCGATCCGTCCCATCGCCGCCGCCAGCATCGCCCAGCTCGACGCGTGCCGGGGACATCGGGCCGATTGGACGTACGTCAGCCCGCCCGCGATGCTCGAACCCGGCGAACGGACCGGCCACTACCGGCGCGGCGGCACGGATCTGGTGGTCGCGGCGGACGGCTCGTCGCGGTTGTCGGCCGAGGACCTCGCGGTCGCGGTCCTCGACGAGCTGGAGAAACCGGGCGGTGAGCAGCACTTCTCCGTCGGCTATTGATCCAGGAGGCCGATCAGCGGGAGCGGGTTGACGTAGTCCCGGTAGGAGACGATCAACCCGTCCCGCACCCGGAACACGGCGAGCACGGTCTGCTCGAACGGGGCGCCGGTGGCGACCACGGTGCCGTGCGCCTCGTACTCCACGATGATGACCTGGGGGTCGGCGGTCTCGTGGACGGTCATGTGCCGGTACTCGGTGAAGGTGATCAGGCCGCCCACCGTCCCGGTCAGGAACCGGCGGATCCCGGGGCGTCCGTGGATGCGTTCCGGGGCGCCGGGCGGGCGGTACGGCCATTCGATGTATCCGTCGGGGGCCATCAGGTTCACCGCTGTGTCGACGTCGGTTTCGAGGCTTGCTCGCAGCATTCGTTCTGCGACCTCACGCGCTCTCATTCAACGACCGTAGAACGAATGGGCGGTTCGGTCAACGCCCGTAGAGTGAGCCGGTGACCCGCGCCGACCAGCGCCGCCAGACCGAGCAGCGCATCCTCGACACCGCCCGCGAACTGTTCGCCGAATCCGGCTACGACCGCACCACCATCCGCGCCGTCGCCCGGGCCGCGGGCGTCGACCCCGGCCTGGTCATGCACTACTTCGGGTCGAAGGATGAACTGTTCGCCCGCGCCGCCGAGCCACCCGCGGAGGCCTTGCCCGCCGGCACTCCGGAGGAACTCACCGACGCGCTGCTGGACTCCCTGGCCGGCCGGCTGGACAGCGAACCGGCCGGTTCCCTGGCCGTCCTCCGCTCCATGCTGACGAACCCCGACGCCGCCACCCGCTACCGGGAGATGGCCGGCCCACAACACGACCGGATCGCCGCAGCCATCCCCGGCGACGAGGCCGACCTGCGCGCTGCCCTGCTCAGCGCCATCGTGCACGGGGTGCTCATCGAGCGCTACATGCTGCGGCTCGGCCCCCTCGCCGACGCCTCACCCGCACAGATCATCAACCTGCTGCGGCCGTGCTTCGACAGCCTCACAACCTCCCGGCGTACGCCGTAAAAACCGCCTCCCGAACTCGCCGAGATGGATCCGCCCACGCCTCGCAGTGTCCGTTCGAGGGTAAGGGCACAAGATCCACCGTCGAGCGAAGGATCCCGGTGTCGCTATCTTGGGCGGATCGGTGTCACGGCCGCATCGAATGCCTGTCGACGCGCCGCCTGATGATGCAGCCAAGAGGACGCGATCGAGGCCGCCGATGTGCGCCCGCCCGGAATGAACCCGCGACACGGACTCTGCGGTCCGATCGTGAGCAGTCGAGGCAGGAGCCCGTCCACGTCAGCGACTGGACCGCCAGATAGTCGGCCCCGACCGCCTCCGCGTGTGGATCACTCCGGCCGCGGTGAGGTGATCAGCCCGGCGGCCAGAACAGCGAACGTACGGCGAATTCTCATGCTTCAGCCCACCCCGGTCATGCCGCCCTGGCGGCCGGGGTCATCAGGGCGATGGTGGTGGGGTGCGGGCCGAAGGCGGCCCAGTCCAGCGCGGAGTGGCCCTGCCCGGAATCCTCGCGTAACGACGGGTCCGCGCCCGCGGCCAGCAACGCGCGGACCGTGTCGTCGTGGCCCCAGCAGGCGGCGCCGCACAGCGGCAGGCCCTCCTCGCCGGTGCCGCTCTCACGGTTCGGGTCGGCGCCGGCGGCCAGCAGCACTGCCGCGTTGTCGGCACGGTTCTGGACGCTCGCCCGGTACAGCGGGGTGGTGCCGTACAGGTCGGGAAGGTTCGGGTCGGCGCCGGCCCGGATCAGGCGAGCGACCCGGGCAGGCTCGGCCCAGGCGGCCGCGTCGACGAGTTGGCGCTGAAGTTTCTTGCGGCGGCGTCGGTTCACGCACCCCATTGTGACGGTCCACTTCATAGGGTGGGCGGATGACAGAGCTGACCTGGGACCGGGTGCGGTCGTGGCGGATGCGGCGGCAGTTCCTGGACCGGCCGGGCGGGATCGGCGCCGAGCAGATCGTGGAACGGCTGTGCGGGGTGCAGGCGCAGGTGGCGTCGGCGGCCGAGGACGCGATCGCGGCGCGGCGCCCGGAGCCCGGCCGGGGCGCGGCAGCGGCGGCGCTGGCGAGCCGCAGGCTGATCAAGGTGTGGGCGATGCGGGGTACGTTGCACCTGCTCACCGTGCCGCAGGCGGCGGATCTCCTGAGCCTGCTCGGCGCCGCCCGCACCTGGGAGAAGGGCGCCTGGCAGCGCACCTACGCCACCACTGATCAGGTCGCCGCGCTCGCCGACGCGACCCGGGCGGCGTTGCACGACCGGGTGCTCACCCGGGAGCAGCTGGCCGCCGAGATCGTGCGGCACACCCGGGACGACTCGCTCGCCGAGCTGCTGGCGTCCGGCTGGGGTGCGATCCTGAAGCCGCTGGCCTGGCAGGGGCTGCTGTGCAACGGCCCGTCCGACGGCAACCGGATCACCTTCACCAGCCCGGCGACGTGGGCGCCGGACTGGCCGGGCCTGCCGGATCCGGACGAGGCGGCGAGCCGGGCGATCCCCGCCTACCTGGGCGCCTACGGGCCGGCCACGATGGAGGCCTTCGACCAGTGGCTGCTGCGCGGGGCGACCCGGCGGGCGACGCTGAAAGGCTGGTTCGCGTCGCTTGCGGCCTCCGGCGAGCTCACGGCGGTCACCGTGGAGGGACTTGCGGCGTACGCCCGGAGCGCCGACGTGGACGACATCGCCACCGCGGAACCGATGCCGGACGTACGGCTGCTGCCTGCTTTTGATCAGTTCGTTCTGGGTCCCGGCACCAAGGACGAGCAGATCGTCGCGCCGCACCGGCGGGCCGAGATCAGCCGGGCGGCAGGCTGGATCTCCCCGGTCGTGGTGCACCGGGGCCGGGTCGCCGGGGTCTGGGAGCGGAGCGGCACGGTGACCGTCACGTTGTTCCCGGAGGCCGGCGACGTGCCGGCGCCGGAACTCGCGGCCGAGATCGAGCGGGTCTGATCATGGAGGAGATCCGGGACGCCTACGCCGCCGTCGCCGACCTGTACATCAGCCTGTTCGCCGCCCCCGAGAAGGTCGACCCCGACGACCTCGACCTCATCACCCGGCACCTGACGATCCACGACGGGCCGGTGCTCGACCTGGGCTGCGGCCCCGGCCATCTCACCGGCCACCTGCGGTCGCGGGGCGTCGACGTGTCCGGGGTCGACCTGGTCCCGGAGTTCCTCGCGCACGCCCGGGCGGCCCATCCGGGCGTCCCGTTCCGGCTGGGTTCGATGACGAGCCTCGACGCCGGCGATGGGACGATCGCGGGCCTCCTGGCGAACTACTCGCTGATCCACCTGCCGCCGGACGATCTGGACGGGGTGCTCGCGGAGTTCCGGCGGGTGCTGCGGCCCGGCGGGGTGCTGGTGGTCGGGTTCGTCGACGGTGACGAGGTGTCCGCCTTCGATCACAAGGTGACGACCGCGTACCGGTGGCCGGCCGACGAGATGTCCCGTCGCCTGGCGGCAGCCGGCCTGACCGAGACCGAACGGTTGCGGCGGCCCGCCACGGACACTCAGCGGCAGCCGGCGCTCATAGCAGCGCGTCGATGTCCGTGAGGATCTGAGCGGTCGCCTCGTCGTCGGTCACCTCGTACGCCGCGAAGATCGCCAGCTGCAGCTCCGGCCCGGTCAGCCAGGCGACGACCTGTTCGTGCTGATCGGGACGGCCGCTCCAGAAGGCGTTCGTGAGGCGGCCCTTCGCGTAGTCCTCCTGCAGCAGGGTCCGCAGGCGAGCCGCCTCCGCCGGCCGGGTGACCGGGTCGGCGAGGGCGGCGAGCCACGCGCTCAGGTACGGCGTGAGATCGTCCTCGGCGTTCCCGATCGCGCACAGCACGTCGCCGTTCCGCTCCGCCGCCCACAGCGCGGCCAGAAAGGCCCGGACCGCGTCGCGCTCCGCGGGCGCCCACTGATGCCAGCCGGCGTGGTGCATCCGGTTCATCAGCGGCTCCAGGTCGGGCCAGCCGAACCCGTCACCGGCGGCGATCTCCAGGATGCGCGGCAGGAAATACCGCAGGTCGGCGGGGCTGCCGACATTGAAGATCACATTGGCGGCGTACGGCTGAAGGGTCTCCGCAGGCAGCGACCGCAACGGAACGCCTGCCAGCACCGCCCGCTCCTCCTCGGGGGTGAAGCAGCAGTCGCAGTAGTCGAGCGAGACCGGCCGCGGCACGTAGGCGAACGCGTCATACAGCGAGGCGATCGAAACGTTCATGGCACCACAGTAGACGAACGTATCGTTGCGTATACATAATGCTTCGGTGGCTATGGGCAAGAAGGACGGGCGCCGGGGGACCGCCGTGCACAACCGGCTCGCGACCCTGCGGGCCGAGCGCCGCGTGTCCCGCGCCGACCTGGCCGCCGCCGTCGGCGTCAACCCGCAGACCATCGGGTTCATCGAGCGCGGCGACTACGGCCCGTCCCTCGAGGTCGCGCTGCGGATCTGCGAGCACTTCGGCCTGCCCGTCGAGGCGGTGTTCGCGCTGGCCCCGCTCACCCCCATGTCCGCCCAGCTGTACCCCCCTTCGACAGGAGACGATCCCCGGTGAGCGAACGACCCACCACCGCCGAGCAGGTCCTCGCACTGCGTGCCGAGATGGACGCCCGGATCCGCGCGCAGCGCGAGGCGCCGCTGCCCGGCTGGCTGGCCGGCCGCACCACCCGCCGGATCGTCGCTGTCGTGCCGCCCACCGCCGTCCTGGCCTGCGGCCTCATCACCGCCGGCCGCCCCGACGACGCGGTCGGCACGGCCCTGCTCGGCGTCACAGCGGTGCTCGCGATCGGGAGCCTCCTGCTGCTGCGCAAGGCCGTCCGGCTGCTCGACAGCGTTCCCGAGCGGTTCCTCGACGAGCGCGAGATCAGCGAGCGCGACGCCGCCCACCGCCGTGCCCACGGTGTGACCATCGGCCTGTTCACCCTGCTCACGCTGATCGCGATCGCGGACGGTGTGCTGAGCCGATCGGGTGGGACGCCGTTGATCCCCGGCGACAACTGGATCCAGGTGATGGTCACCGCGACGCTGGTGGCCGGCATGATCCCCGCCGCCGTCATCGCCTGGAACCGCACCGACCCGCCGGAGCCCGACGCCGTCGCCTGACCCGGCGCGCGGTCAGCGGTGAGCATCGGCCGCCCGGCCGCGGGTCGGCTGTTCGGTTCACCAGCGGGCGGCGGCATGGTCGTGGGCGATCAGGCCGTCCGGCACGAAATGCCACCGCTCCCGGGCCTCGAGGACTTCCGCCTCGGTGAGCCAGCCGTGCCACGCCACCGCCGCCGGGTCGGGGCGCAGCCGGGCGGCTTCCGGCACGCGGGCCTCGTGGACGGCGAGGTGGTACGCGCCTCGGCACAGGAACGTGACGAGGTGCCGGACCGGCAGGTCCAGACCGGTCTCCTCGGTCAGTTCGCGGCGGGCGGCCCGGGCGTACGTCTCGCCGGGCCGCACCGCCCCACCGAAACTCGTCTCGTAGTGACCGGGGAACCGGCTGACCCCGTCCGGCCGCCGGTGCACCAGGATCCGGCCGTCGTCGTCACGGCAGATCGTGGTCGCGATCCGGTGCATCCAGCCGTTACGGACGGCGTCCCGGCGCGGCACCACGGCCAGCACCCGATCCTCGGCATCGACACGTTCCACGTACTCGGTCATCGGGGTGACACCTCGTGTCCCGTCATCGCCGCAACACCTCGTGTTCTGTCATCGCCGCCGCCTCGCATGCGGTCATCGGCGCAGGGCCTCGCGGACGAAACCCAGCATGTCGGCGCGGCGACGCCACGGGTTGCGGTAGACCGGGTCGCCGCCGGTGCGCAGCCGCAGCGCCTCCCGGATGATCGGGTGCCAGCGGTCCCCGTACGTCACCTCGGCGAATGCCGCAGCCTCCGTCTTGCTGGTGATCCGCCCGGCGGCGAGGGTGTGCCGCAGCCGGGCCACCCCGAGCACGCCCCAGTTCGTGGCCCACGCCGACAATCCGACCGGGGACCGGGCGGTCCGCGTGGCCCACCGGGGCCAATACCCGGCCAAGTTCTCCCTGGTGGCAGCGGCCAGTGCCGGCCAGTCGGTACGGACCATCCCGTCCAGCGCGGGCCCCCGGACCGCCACCCCAGCCCGCGCCAGAACGTGCCAGGTGACGAGGTTCCGTTCGGCATCGGATCCGCCTCGAACCCGCCACTCGTGCACCGCGACCCCACCCGGCAGCGTCGCCGGATCAGAGCGGAGGTCGTCCCAGGTGACGTAGAGCCCGTCGAAGTACGGTTTCCGCCCGTGCCGCCGCCGCAACTCCCGATGGATCTCCCCGGCGCTGGCCGGCTCGGCCGCCGCACTGCCGACCGCCACGAAGTCGATGTCACTGACCCCGGGCCGGTAGTCACCCAGCGCGATCGATCCCTGCAGGTAGAGCCCTTCGACGAGCCCGGGCGCACACCGGTCGGCGATCTCCAGATAGCTCGCGCACACGGACCGCACGGTCCGATCCAAAGAAGTCGTCACCGCCGCGAGCGTAGAACCCCAGCGCCGCCTCATCTCGAAGGCGAACGCACGGCCCGTCCCGGTCAGCGGTGGATCTTGCCCGGCTGGTGTCTCGACCACCCCGACGGCCAGCCCGATGGGAGTGGGTGCGGGTCTCGCCGGGGAGTAGACGGTCCGGGGTGGGGCGGCTCACGGCGTACCGGGAGAGGGTTTGTGAAATGCCTGGGAAGCGGCAGCCAGAAGCCACGCGCAGTAAACGGTGATCATGGCGCGTTCGCCGAGGCCGTAGGCGATCGGCTCGCCGATCAGGCGGGAGACCGGTGGCCGGTTGACCAGTGTGATCAGGAAGAACAGCAGGCCGAGAGGGGTGAGGAGGCCGAGGATCCGGAGCGTGCGGCGGGTCGCGCGGCTGATCAGGACGGCGGCTACCGGCAGTGACCCGAAGGCGATCGCGCCGGCGACGATGTGGACGGTGCCGGCGGTGGTCAGGGTGATCGGGCGGCCGGGTGGCGCGGGGTCGGCGGGGAAGGCGGCGACCACCAGCATCGCCACGCCCCAGACGGTCAGCGCGATCCGGGTGGCGCGGGTGATCAGCCGGCCGAGGGCGCGGGCGATGGCGAGGGAGCCGAGACCGATGCCGAGGCCGGCCACCGGGATCAGGCCGCCATAGGGCCCGTTGACGTATTCGCTGACCGTGCGGCCGATCGGGTCGAGGCCGGTGGGCAGCAGATGCAGGGCCGTCACGGCGGCGAGGAAGACGATCACACCGCCGGCGCCGGCGAGGGCGGTGACGCGTCGGGAGATCCGCATGCGTCGATTGTCAACGGCCGCCCGTGATCACGGTGAGCAGGTGGGCGAACGTCTCGCGATCAGCGGCGGGGAGGTCGGCGATGATCTCCGGAAGGCGGGCGCCGACGTCGGCGTGCAGGGCGTCGCCGACCTGTTTGCCCAGCGGGGTGCTGGTCAGGTCGCAGGCGCGGCGGTCCTGCGTGCAGGACATGCGCTGGACCAGGCCGCGGCGCTCGGTGCGGTCGACCAGGCCGCTCAGCCCGGGTTTGGCCAGGCCGAGCAGGTGGGACAGCTCGGTGAGGCCGCGCGGGCCGTCCTTGACCAGGCCGAGCAGCTGGGCCTGGGCGACGGTCAGGTCGTGGTCGGCGCAGATCTGCGCATAACGCCGCTGGATCATGGTGGACAGGCACACCAGGGTGTTGCCGAGTCCCGGGTCGTCTGCCATGTGTTCCACCCTACCTTGCGTTACTTCGCGCCGCGAACTAACTTGGTTCGCGTTGCGAACTTTATCCGAGGGGAACGGCCATGGCTGACGCATTCGACTCGTACGATCTCGCCGGCACCAAGCTGGCCAACCGCATCGCGATGGCGCCGATGACCCGAAGTCGCGCGTACGGCCCCGGCGCGACCCCGACCGAGCTGACCGCCACCTACTACGCGCAGCGCGCCTCGGCCGGCCTGATCATCACCGAGGGTGTGCAGCCGTCGGTGGTCGGCCAGGGCTACGACGACACCCCGGGCCTGCACTCGGCCGAGCAGGTGGCGGCGTGGCGCCGGGTCACCGACGCGGTCCACGCCGAGGATGGCGTGATCTTCGCGCAGCTCATGCACAGCGGCCGGATCGGCCACCCGAGCCTGCTGCCGGACGGGCTGATCCCGGTCGCGCCGTCCCCGGTCCGGGCCGCCGGCCAGCTCTACACCCACGGCGGGCCGCAGGACTTCGTCGTCCCGCACGAGCTGACCGAGGACGAGATCACCGCGACCATCGCCGACTTCGTCACCGCCGCCCGCAACGCGATCGCCGCCGGGTTCGACGGCGTGGAGATCCACGGGGCGAACGGGTACCTGGTGCACCAGTTCCTGGCGTCCGGCGTCAACCGGCGTACCGACGGCTGGGGCGGCAGTGTGGAGGGTCGCATCCGCTTCGGCGTGGAGGTCGCCGCGGCGGTCGCCGGCGCGATCGGCGGCGACAAGGTCGGTTTCCGGATCTCGCCCGACAACCCCTACAACGACATCTCCGAGGAGGGTACGGAGGAGGTCTACACCGCCCTCGCCGCCCGTCTCGCCGAGATCCGCCTGGCCTACCTGCACATCGTGGAGAGCCCCGACCGGGAACTCACCCGCAAGCTGCGCGCCCAGTGGCCGGCCACGTTCATCGTCAACCCGGCCACCCACCCCGACGTCACCGGCCCGGACGCGCTCGCCCTGATCACCGACGGCCTCGCCGACCTGGTCTCGTACGGCGCGCTGTTCCTGGCCAACCCGGACCTCCCGGCCCGGCTCGCGGCGGGCGGCCCGTTCAACACCCCGGACCGGGCGTCGTTCTTCGGTGGCGACCACCGCGGCTACACCGACTATCCGGCCCTCACCGCCTGACCTACCCCCGTGGGTGGAGACGGGGTCAACCCGGCGTGGGACGACGGTATCGACATCGGTCGGTACCGTCGGTGATCCGGGTGCCCGGGGAACGGGCGAGGGGGACGTTCCCCGGGCACCCGCGATGTCTACGCTCGACGGCATGACACCCCGGGAAGCGCAACGGACACTGCTGGGGGACGGCTGGACCCCGTGCGGCGCCGGCGACTGGGCCGTCGCCTTCCACCGGGCGCTCGCCGCCGGCGCGCCGGAGGTCGCCCAACTCGCCGCCATCGTCCGGCGCATCCATGCCCGGGCACGCCGCGAGCTGCCGTGGTGCGGCCCGCTGGACCACAACCCGGCCAAGGTCATGCGCGCCGCCGACGGGCGGCTGGCAGAACAGGAGAACCGTGGTGCGCAACGTCTATCTGGTCACCCATCCGGAAGCGACACATCACGTCGATGACCTGGTCGGAGGCTGGTACGACTCGGATCTGACGGCCCGTGGGCTGCGGCATGCCGTTCGGATCGCGGAAACTCTGGCGGGGCTGCTTCCAGCTGCCGAGGTGTTCTCGTCCGACCTGCTGCGCACCCGGCGTACGGCCGAGATCATCGCCGAGCGGCTCGGCGCCGACGTGGTGCTGGACGCTGATCTGCGCGAGAAGTCGTACGGGGAGGCCGGTGGCCGTCCGCAGGCGTGGCTCGACGAGCGGTTCATCCCGCCGCCCGCGGTCGGCGAGCGGATGCGCCACGACGAGGGCATCCCGGGAGCCGAGACCAAAGGGGAGCTGGCGGTACGGGCCTACCGGGCGATGGACCGGATCCGGCGTTCCGACGTTCCGCACCAGATCGTGGTCGCGCACGGCGGCACGGCAACGTTCCTCGTCGCCGCCTGGATCGGCATGCCGATCGACGCCGCCGGCTACGTCAACTTCAGGTTCTCCGCCGGCGGCATCACCTCATTGCACGAGGACGACTTCTTCCACAACCGTGCCGTCGTACGCCTCAACGACACCACCCACCTGGACCAGTAGCTGCAGGGCGGTCGCCGGGTTCCCGTTCATGGTGGGTACCTCGATGCCGCGTTCGGCCACCGGCTCGAAACCGTCGAGAAGACCCCGCAGGTGCCTGGGGTCGTGGTGCCGGCAGACCGCGCCGTCGTCGGTGGCGAAGACTCCATGGGGCGTACCGTTCCGTCCCGCACCGGTGGCGTACCGGCGCCGGTTACGGTCGTCGGTCTGGAGGACGAGATCGCTCACGTACAGCAGCCCGCCGGGCGCCAGCAGGCGGCGGACCTCGGCGATCAGCGCCCGTTGGTCCTCGTCCGCGGGAACGCAGGTGAGCACCGCGAACAGCAGGATCGCGTCGAAGCTCCCCGCCGGATGGTCCAGCCCGGGCGGCGACTCGATCAGCTCGAACCGGAGATCCGGCAGCATCCGGCGGCCCCGGGCGAGGAGCGCCGCCGAGATGTCCGCCCCGGCGACACGATCGAAGCCGAGATCGCTCAGCTCCGCCATGACCCGGCCATAACCGCATCCGTAGTCCAGCACCCGGGCGGTCCGGCTGACCCTCGCCAGCCAATCCCGGCACACCGGATGTGTGAACGTCTTCTCCGCCCCCGCGGTCTCCCAGTAGCGCCTCTGACTCATCGGCCACCCTTCACCACCATGACCATCGCGTCTCCCGGCCACCAACGCGCGGACGAGTCGTGATCGTCGCCCGGCCGCTTCCCGACGACTATGTCACCCGGTTGCGGGCCGGCAACGGTGCAACCCTGGCTGGTCGTCAGTGCTGTCTCAGGCGGCGGGATACAGCACCGACGACCAGCCGGAGGGCTATGCGGGTGAGGTCGGGGTGAAGGAGGGCCAGCGGTCGGCGGCCCACTCCGGCCAGCCGGGCCAGCCCGGTGGGGGACCCGGGATCGGGGAGGCGGCGTCGAGTTCGGCGGGGTCGGGCGCCTCGAACCGGTCCCGCCAGTAGACGATCTCGGCGTCGGAGATCGGGAACGTGGTGTGCGGGGCGGTCGCCTGACGGCGGGCGACCCGGGTTCGCTGGACGGCCAGGCCGACCGGCAGGTAGACCACCTGACAGGCGGCGCCGGCTGAGGCGGCCAGGCCGCGCAGCGCGGATCGTTCGTCGCGGCTCCAGAGGCCGAAGTCGAGGACGACGCTGGTGCCCAGGCGCAGCGCCGCCACGGCGACGTTGAGGAACAGGCCCTCCAGGAGGTCGCGCCTGCCGTCGGGCTGGGTTCCGTCGAAGAGCGGGATCATCCACTCGTCCGGGGTCAGCCGCAGGGCGCGGTGGGTGGCGGCGATCTCGGCGGCCCGGGTGGTCTTCCCGGCGCCGGGCAGGCCGACCATGAGGAACAGGCACGGATGCTGGGACATGAGGTGGCTCCGGATCAAGGCAGGAGGATCCGGCAGCACAGCGAGCATGCGGAAGCGCTGCCGGCGGGACACTGATCCGGCGGTGCAAAGGCGCGGGCCGGGGAACGGCGAACCGCGAGACCGCCGTCAGACGGCGGGGCGGATGTTCATGGCGGCGCAGCAGCAGCAACCCATGCCGTCACGATAGCCCGTCGGCGGCGGCGAACGTGGCCATCGCCTCGGCGGTCATCGGCAGGCCGTACCCGTGGACCATGCCCATGAAGTCGCCGAACACGCCGAAGTCACCCCACTGCCAGGTGGACGGTGAGCCGGCGAGGGCGCGGACCAGGCGCTGCTGACGATCGGTGAGATCGGTGAAACGGGTGCCCGCGGCGATCCGGCCGTCGGGGAACGCGAGGCTCAGCGCCTCCTTGACGACCGGGATGGCGTCCGGGCCGTCGACCGACGGGATCCGGGCGAGCAGCGTGTCGAACGCGGAGCCGGCGTGCGCGTCACCGAGCTGGCGCAACGCGAGCGCGGCGTAACCGGACAGGTTGCCTTCGAGGTACGGGATACCGCCGGGAGCCGGACGGTCACCTGCCGCCCAGGTGTGCAGCTCCGCCACCGCGTCCAGGCCGGCGCCCGGGCCGTGCAGGGCGGCCAGTGCGACCGCCGCACCCCATCGGGGCAGCTCCCGATCGCCGGACACGGCAGCCCGCAGGACGGTGTCGTCGGGGGCGCCGAGCAGGCCGAGGGCGACCAGCGCGGACGCCGCGACCGTGTCGTCCGGGCCGGTGGCGGCGGCGGTCAGCGGGGCGATGCTGCCGGCGGCGTCCTCGGGGAACCAGGCCAGCGCGTACGCCGCGGCGGTCCGCACGGCGGGATCGGCGTCGATCAGCAGGGTGCGCAGCAGCGGAACCCCGGCCCGGACCGCCTCGTGGACGGCCAGGTCGATGAACGCGTACATCCGCTCCTGATCGTCCTCGTCGAGCGATTCCCCGTATTCGTAGTCGCCGGGGTCGTCCTCCTCACCGGTGGGCAGCGGCTTGCCCGCCAGCACCACGTCGCCGCCGTCGGCGCGCCTGCGCAGGTCGGCAGCCGGGAAGGGATGGGGCAGCCACGACTCGTCGTAGCCGATCGCGAGGGCGGTCAGCAGCTCGAGGAGACCGGGCCGGTCCGGGGTGGCGGGGTCGGCCAGCAGCTCGAGCAGGAACGGCGCGGCGAACGCGCTCGCCTGGGTCCGGGTGCCCTGGTGGAAGATGTTGCCGAACGACTTCCGGTACGCCGCGGCGCGCACCGCGGGGTCGGGGGAGGCCAGCGCCCGGATCTGGCCGGGAACGTCGGCCGCCGAACCGTAGGCGTGTGTCAGCTCGGCCCAGGGCACATCGGAAAGTCTCTCCAGCACGCCCCGGACCCTAACCGCACCCCCTGACATTTCCGATCAGCCCGAGCAGCAGGGCCTCGGCGTGACAGGTGCGGATGAAGTCGGCCAGGTGCGGGCTCGGCTACCCGCCGGGCCACGGATCACGCGTCAGCGCACCAGCAGCGTGTAACTGGGGGCGAACCCGGTCCGGCAGCGGAACGACACCCAGACCCGGCGGGCGACACCGTTCTCGCCGACCTTCCGGCACTCCCCGGACGCGTCGGCGACCTCGTTGAACGCGGCGGTGTAGACCTGCGTCTCGTACTTGGCCGGCCTGGTCCGGGGCCGGTAGGTGACGATCAGGTCGTCCCCGCCGAACCCGGACCGGACCGAGTACGACCGCCACACCCCGGCCTGCTGCCCGGACTGCCCGATGACACCGGCCCGCCCGAAACCGTACGTGCCGAGCATCGCGGTCACCTCCCGCGACGGTTTGGCCTGCGCGGCGGTGCCGGGCGCGAGAACCGCCAGGGAGGCGGCGATGAGGGCCGCTTTCAGGATCGTACGCATGGGCTTGCCTCTCCCTCAGGTCGCCGGGCCATCCGCGACATAAGGGGTAACTCAGACCTTTGCTTCAGGTTTCGGCTTGTGGAAGAACGTCCGGATGTCATCGACGAGCAGATCGGGTGTCTCCATGGCGAGGAAGTGGCCGCCCTTGCCGAGGTCCGTCCAGTGGACGATGTGGTGATCGCGTTCGGCCCAGGGGCGGATCGTCGTGTCGTGAGCGGACACCAGGACGCCGGTGGGCACCGTGCCGCGCCCGCCGCCGCCCGGTACCGGCGCCGAGAACTCCTCGTAGTAGATCTGGGCGGCGGAGGCGGCCGTGCCCGTCAGCCAGTAGAGCGACACGTCGGTGAGGATCCGGTCGCGGTCGATGGCGGCCTCCGGCAGGGCCTCCTCCGGATCGGTGAGTTCCTTGAACTTCTCGATGATCCAGGCGAGCTGGCCGACCGGGGAGTCGGTCAGGGCGTACCCCACGGTCTGCGGCCGTTTGGCGTTGCACTGCAGATAGCCGTCGTTGAAGTTCGGCATGCGCTCCCAGCGTCGCTGGTCGGCCACGCTGAGCTCGCCGATCTCGCCGTCCGGGACGGTGACCAGCGCGGTGAGGTGGACGCCGATGACCCGTTCCGGGTCGTGCCGGCCCACCGCTGCGCCGATCCAGGCGCCCCAGTCGTAGCCGTGGACGCCGTACCTGCCGTACCCGAGCCGGGCCATCAGCGCCGCGAGGATGCCGGCGACCCGGTCCGCGTTCATCCCGGGCCCGGCCAGCGGGGTGGAGAACCCGAATCCCGGCAGCGACGGGATGACCAGGTGGAAGGCGCCGGGATCGGTCAGCGGCCCGATGACGTCGAGGTAGTCCACCACCGAGCCGGGCCAGCCGTGCAGCAGGAGCAGCGGCGTGGCGTCCGGCCGGGGCGACGGCACGTGCAGGAAGTGCAGGTTCTGCCCGTCGATGGTGGTCACGTGCTGCGGGTACGCGTTGAGGGCCGCCTCCTGGGCCCGCCAGTCGAAGCCGGTGCGCCAGTGGTCGGCGACCTCCCGCAGGTATCCGACGGGGACGCCACGGCTCCAGCCGACTCCGGGCAGCTCGTCCGGCCACCGGGTGTTGGCGAGGCGGGCCGTCAGGTCGTCGAGTTGCGACTGCGGGATGTCGATACGGAACGGGCGGATGTTCGTCATGCGGCCACGCTAGAAATCGATCAGGTCACTTCCCGGCCGGAAACGGCAAACCCGGCCGGGGTACGGGCCACGCAGCGTCCCGTGCCTCGCGGCGGCCACGGCAGGCCTCCCCTCACGGCCGTCCCGCGGGTGCGGGCCATGCATGCGCGTCGCGGTCACCCCGCCGGCTGGTTCTCATGGCTGCCTCAGCGCCGCTGAGACAGCCATGAGAACCAGCCGGGGTTTCGGCGGTCAGGTACGGGTAACCGATGTCGGACGGAACGGTTCGAGCGGAGGGTGACGGCAGTGGGCGAGGAGCGGAAGGTTCACGGCGAGGACGCCGGCAGCAGCACCGACCAGCACGTCACCGGTGCGGAGGAGACCGAGGCGAGCCCGGTCGACACCGAACCCACCGCGGACACCCCGTCGCACGGCAGCGGCAACGCCGGCGTCAACGTGATCCGGGAGGGCCGCGAGCGCCTCAGTTGAGCCGGCCGGCCCGCAGCACCGCCCAGGTGACCAAGGCGGGCGCGGCCAGGAACAGCACTGCCGCGGCGGCTGTCAGAGCGACGGCGCCGACCGGGGGAGCGGTGGCGGCGCCGAACGCGTAGCCGCAGAGTGTGAAGGCGCTCTCCGGCTCGGGGATCTGCCGGTGCAGGGACGCCAGGTCGTCGGCGCCCGGCAGGACCGCGGCGAAGGTCAGGACCGCGCCGGCGATGAGCGCGACCCGGGTGGCCAGGCCGCTGACGGCACGGGTGACGGCAGAGGCGGTCAGGATGCCCGCGGCGAGCAGGGTCAGCAGGGCGGGGGAGATCGCGGCGATCCGGCCGGGGTCCTTCGGGCCGGAGGCGATCACGAAGAGGCCGAACACCACGGCGGGTACGGTCAGCAGCGCCAGGGTGCGGGTGCGCCGTGAGCCGGGCAGCGCCAGCACCGCCACCGCCGCGGAGGCCACCGCGCCGAACCGGAGCAGCTCCGCCAGCTGGCCGGACCAGAGCCGGTCCCGCCAGTAGTCGGCGTGCGGCCCGGTGGCGAGCGGGCAGCCGTTGGCGCCGCGGGGCGGCAGCCCGGGCGACGGCATCCGGAGCGCGACGAGTTCCACCACGGCGGCGGCGGCCAGCAGCACGGCGACGGTGAACAGGGCGAGACGCAGCGGCCGCGGGACGGACCGGCCGGCCAGCGCGGTGAACCCGGCCAGGAACAGCATGGCCGCTGTCTCGGCCCCGTACTGGAGATCGACTCCTTCCAGGCCTGCGCCGGTCGCGGAGAGGAGGACGGCGAGGCCGAAAGCGGCGATCAACGGATGCACCGCAGCATCATGCCGACAAATCGCTCAGCGCGCCGCCCTGCGGGCCCGGTAGGCGCTGGCCTTGGCCCGGTTCTGGCAGGTCAGGCCGCAGAATCGGCGGGAGGCGTTGCGGGTGGTGTCGAAGAAGACCCGCGCGCACCGCTCGGCTTCGCACGCGCCGAGGCGGGCGGCCTGGCCGACGCCGATCACCATGGCGAGCGCGGTGCCCATGTCGGCGGCCCACGCGTCGACGCGGGTGGCGTCCGGGCGGTGGAAGGCGAGGACCGGGGGCTGCCCCGGGTGCCCGTGCAGGTTGGGCACCGCGCGGTGCCTGGTCAGCAGGTCGTTGAGCCGGGCCACGGCGGTGTCCAGGTGCTCGCCGGCGCCGAACAGGGGGCGCAGCGCGTCGGCGACCGGGGTCAGCTCGCCGATGTCCTCGGTGGAGTTGATCAGGGTGACAGCCTGTTCGACCCACCGGCCGACGTAACTGTCTATTTGGGATTGACCAGTGATGCGCCAGGGATCTACCGTCACTGTCATAGCGTACATAGACAGTGAGGATGCTGGCGATGCCCACACTCGCACGGAACATGTGGCACCAGATCGAGCCGGTGCACGCGACGCTCTACTTCAGCCCGGAGGCGTTCGAGGAGGCGGCCGCGCTCGGCTACGACGTCGAATCCCGCTGGCCCAGCTACTTCGCGTGGCGCACCGCCCCGCTCGGCGCGGCCGGACCGCACCTGGTCGCCGCGACGTACTACAGCTTCAGCCCGGCGACCATCGCCGAGCACGTCCCGGCCGTCTGGGACACGGCGGCGCCCGGGAAGGTCGTCGAGGCGCGGTGGCAAGCGGTCGACCGTACCCTCAAGGGTCTTCATGAAGGCGACCTCTCGGAAGCCGCCGCCCTGGCCCGCATCGCCGCGGAGAGCATCGATGTGGCGCATCGGCCTCTGGCCGCGGCCAACCTCGACCTGCCCTGGCCGGACGAACCGCACCTGCGGCTCTGGCACGCCTACACGATCCTGCGCGAGCACCGCGGCGACGGCCACCTGACCGCCCTCCGCACCGCCGGCCTGGACGCCTGCGAGGCGCTCGTCTCGTTCGCCGCGATCGGCGCCGCACCCGTCGCCGGTTTCGCCGGCCGCGGATGGAGCGACGACGAGTGGGCGGCCGCACGGCACCGTCTCACCGGCCGGGGCCTGCTGACCCCCGACGGCACCGCCACCCCGGCCGGTCAGGAGCTGCGTGACCAGGTCGAGCGCCACACCGACGAGCTGGCCGCCGGTCCGTGGCGCGCCCTCGGCGAGACCCGCGCGGCCCGGCTGGCCGAACTGAACCTGCCGCTGCTGGGCGCCGTCCTCACCGCCGGCCTGCTGCCGGCCACCAGCACCCTTGGCATCGGCGCCGTGAAGGTCTAGACCGGCCGGGTGCAGCGGTGTTTGACACCCTTCGGGAAGAACTCCGGGTCGTCGGCGGGCCGCAGCTCGGCCAGTGGCGTCTGCCTCTCCGGCGGCGCGTAGTCGGCGAACTCGCTGTTCAGGCGCAACAGCTCGGCACGGATCGACGCGGCGGCCAGCCGGGCACGGTCCGGAGTCGGCTCCGCGCCGGCGGCCAGCTCGACGATCACCCGCAGATGCCGGTCACGATCGGAATCCTCGAGGGTACGCAGCACGAAACGTCCCGTCGTCCACCCGCTGACCGGCGGTTGTTCCAGGCCGACGGCGACGTTCTCCGGGTACACGTTGGCGCCGAAGAACGACACCGTGAGCGGGGAACGGCCGAACACGTACACCGTGCCGTCCGCGCTGAACACCAGCGTCCCGTCCGGGGCGGTCTCGAACGCGCGGGCGGCCGGGTCGTACTGCACCAGGGTCGGCAGGCGGGAATCCCCGAACAGCCGGGACGCGACATCGGGCCGCCCGGCCAGGAACCGGCGTACCCGTACGCTCCCGGGCGTCTTGTTGCCCAGCACCCCCGCATCGGCCGTGCCGTACAGCGACGCCACGCCCCGTTTGCTCGTACGACCCACCCCGCTCACCGGCCAGCCGCAGGATCTCGTCGATGTCGTTGCCCGGCGCCGCCACCGTCACCGTCACCGGATATCCGTCCGCGGACAGCGTCCGGCACGCCGCCACCGTGCACATCCCGCCGGCCCCGTTGCCCAGCGCGAAACACACCACGGCCAGGGTGCTGCGCTGATCGGCGCCGAACCCGTCCCGGAACACCTGCTCGAACCGCGCCGCGACCGGCTCCTCGTCCCGGATCGTGCGGGGCCGGACCGTCGGCCGCCCGGACGACACCGCCACCATCGCCGCCGTGTCCAGCCGCCCGCCCCGGCACCGCTCCGGCAGCGGGAACCGCTGGTGGTAGTCGCCCGGTCATCAGCGGGATCTGCGCCGCCTCGGTCACCCCGCCCGGGTCGACCCCGTGCGCCGCCAGGAACCTCCGGTACGCCGGGACGCTGTCCACCGCGTCCCGGAACAGCCGCATGACCGTGTCCACGCCTCCCATCGAACCCGACCGGTATCGTGGCGCGGATGTCAGATCCCGGCCTGATCCACCTCATCGTCACCCTGCCGGACGCAGCCGTTCGTGGCGACCGGAACACGATCGGCGGATGGCCGCTCCTGGCCGCCGGGGAGCCGTGGCCGGCGTGTCACTGCGGCGCCCGGATGGTCTTCTTCTTCCAGGTGGAGATCCCGGCCGGCGTCCCGCACTTCGGCGGCGACCACCTGCTCGCCTTCCAGTGCCCGGTGCACGACGACGTTCCGGGCCCGCCCGACGAGGACACGTTCTGGCGGATCCTGATCCGCCCGGCCGGAGAGCCGGCCCCCGACGAGGACCCGCTCGTCGAGTCGCACCGGCTGCACGTGCGGCAGGACACCGAGGTGGTCGACGGGGTCCGCGGCCGGCAGGGCTTCAAGATCGGCGGGGTGCCGTCGTGGGCCCAGTACCCGGAGCAGCACCGCTGCGCCTGCGGCACCGACATGGTGTTCCTCGCCCAGGTCCCGGAGAACGCGGGCTTCGACATGTGGCCGATGAAGGACAAGGACGAGTACGGGACGAGCGACGAGCAGGCCCACCTCTTCCTCGGCAACGAGATCTACATCCTGGCGTGCCCGGCCCGCTGCCACCCCGAAGCCACCTGGCCGATCCCACAGAACTGAGATGGTTGCATCGTCGAACTGATTGGTTGTACGGTCGAACCATGATGGACGATGATCTGGAACAGGCGCTCGTCCTGCAGGGACGGATCACGGCGTTCGTCCGCGCGTTCGGCCTGCACCAGCCGGACCGCACCCCGTGCGGCACCCCCGTGCCGACCTCCGAGGCGCACGCCGTGGGCGAGCTGGACCGGGACGGCCCGCTCACCCAGAGCGCGCTGGGCGAGCGGCTGCGCCTGGAGAAGAGCACGGTCAGCCGCCTGGTCAGCCAGTTGACCGGCCGTGGCTGGGTGCGCCGCGCCGAGCGCGCCGGCGACGCCCGGCTGGTGTGGCTGGAGCTGACCCCGGACGGCAGGCGTGCCGCCGGTGAGCTGGCGGTGGCCCGCGCCGCCCGCTTCGCGGAGCTCCTGCGCAACATCCCCGCCGACCAGCGACCCGCCGTCATCGCCGCGCTGACCACCCTGGTCGACGCCGCCGGATCAGCCGATGCCTGAGGACCATCCGGCCCGCCGCCGATGGGGCGCCGGCGCGATCCTGGGCGCCGCGACGGGACTGGCCCCGGCCCGACTGCCTGCCCCGCGACCACCTCACCGAACACTTCCCGACCGCCGCGTTCCCCCGCGTCCCGCTCCACGTCTGCCCCGCACCTGACCCGGCACGGTCCCGAAGGAGTCCCGCAGCGCGCCGAACGGGCGGGACTTTCGGCCTTCACCTTTCGTGGCCGAACGGCATTGACTGGACGGGCAACCCCCGCCGTGTCGAGGAGGAGCCGTGTTCACCACCGTCGAAACGCTCGCCGAGCAGCCGTTCCTGTCCGGACTCACCGATCACCAGCTCGGGTTGCTCGCCCCGCTGACCAGCCGTTCGATGTTCCACGCCGGCAACCGGATCTTCCGGGAGGGCGCGCCCGCCGACCAGTTCTGGCTGCTCACCGACGGTCAGGTCTATCTGGACACCGAGGTTCCCGGGCACGACAACTTCGTGCTGGAGAAGCTGCGGTCCCCGACGGTGCTGGGCTGTTCGTGGCTGTTCCCGCCGTACCGCTGGACGTTCGGGGCCGTCGCGATCGACACCACGCACGCGCTGACGTTCAACGGGGCGCTGGTCCGCGCCCTGTTCCAGTCCGACCCCGGCCTGGGCAACGAGCTGACCACCCGGTTCCTGAGCGTGATGGGCGAGCGGCTGCACTCGGCCCGCCGGCGGATGGCCGACTGCCAGCGTGCCAGCGGCCACCGCCGGGACAGCTGACCCCTACACGACCGGTTCCGGCTGATCGAAACCGGTCTGACGGGGCAGCATACCGTGCAGGAAACGGTCCGGGCGGGCCACCGTGACACTGCCGCGCGGCCCGGACAGCAGGCCGTCGAGATCCGTCATCGGCAGGCAGCCCGGCGGCGGATCCGGCAGGTGGAGAGCCAGCAGCACCGCGCCGGGGGAGGGGTGGGCGGTCACGGTGCGGGGATCACAACCGTGCCCGATGTACGCCCACCGATAGCCGACGACCTCGTCCAGCCGGACAATCGGCCCGCCCGCGACCGTCACCCGCGGATTCGGCAGGACCCGGCCCGCGCCGGGAAGTGCGCCCGCGGCCCCGCGCGGCAGCCGGCGCGACGGCATCGTCCGGCCGGCGCGACCAGCGAACCCGGGGATCGCCGCCACGGCCCGCAGCACACCCCGGGCGACCCACGACCCCGTACCACTGCGGGTCTGCACGATCCGCCCGATGCGCAACGCCAGCGCCGTCAGGCTCGCGACGTCCGGCCGGCGCTCCCGCTCGTAGCCGTCGAGCAGCTCCGGACCGGCCCCGGCCGCCACCTCGGCCAGCCGCCAGGCCAGCGCGGCGGCGTCCCGGATGCCCATCGCCAGACCCGCGCCGGCGAACGGCGGCATGGCGTGCGCCGCGTCCCCGGCCAGCAGAACCCGCCCGGCACGCCACCGGCCGGCCATCCGCGCGTGGAAGGTGAACACGGCGGCCCGCTCGATCTCCACGGTCGCGGGATCGGTCCAGGCCGCGATCAGATCCCGTACCGCATCAGGTCTGGTCATCGCCTCCGGCTCCTCGCCGGGATGCAGCATCCACTCCCACCGCCGGCGGCCGCCCTGCCACATCGCCACCGCGGGCCGCGCCGGATCCAGCACGAACGCGACGGTCGCCGGGGTCTCCTCAGCGTCGGTACGGGCGTCGACGACCAGCCACGGCTGCGGGTAGCTGGTCCCGGGGAAACCGATGCCCGCCGTGCCGCGGACGGTGCTGCCGATGCCGTCGCAGCCCACCAGCCACCGCGCGGTCACCCTCGTGCCGTCGTCGAGCAGAACGTCGACCCGGTCCTCGTGCTGCTCGGCGCCGCGGACGCTGCGCCCGGCGAGCACCCGTACCCCCGCTCCGGTGACCGCCGCTCGCAGCCCCGCCTCCAACGCCGGCTGATCGAGACGGACGACCCCCGGATATCCGTACGCCTCGGCGCTCTGCGCGATCATCAGCAGCGGCCGGTGATCCGGCCCGACCGCCCCGTTCCGGGCCACCCGCGTCGCCCACGCCGCCCAGGGTGGCAGGCCGGGAACCAGCGCCAGCACCCGCAGCGCCTCGTTGTCGAGCACGGCGGCCCGCGGCTTCGGGTACGGCTGCTCCTGTGGCTCCACCACCACGGTGTCCACGCCGCGGCTGCCCAGCAGGGCGGCCAGCACCGCCCCGACCGGCCCCAGCCCGGCCACGACGACCGTCGCCCGCACCGGCTCGTCACCGTCCATGCCGTCCCTCCGCCGGTCGCCTCCCACTAGGGTGAAGGCCGCCGGCGGAAGGGGGAACCGTGCGCACCGAGATCGAACGGATCAAAGCGTGCCTCAACGGCGGCCGCCGCCCCGGCGAGCATCCGGCGGTGCCGGTCACGCCCGGTGACCTGGCCGTGCAGGCGGCCGGTGCGGTGGCCGCCGGCGCCGAGGCGCTGCATCTGCATCCGCGTGATCCCGGCGGTACGGAGTCGCTGCGCCCCGGCGACATCGGCGCCGCCGTGGCCGCCGTGCGCCAGGCCTGTCCGGGCGTGCCGATCGGGGTGTCCACCGGGCTGTGGATCACCGACGGTGACGCCGGCCGCCGCCTGGCGACAGTGGCGCGCTGGGGCGGCCTGCCGCCGGCGGCCCGCCCCGACTTCGCGTCGGTCAACGTCGGCGAGCCGGGCTTCGCCGACTTGACGGCGACGTTGCGTAGCGCGGGGATCGGGGTGGAGGCCGGGGTGTGGTCCGTCGCCGACGCCCGGACCCTGGCCGGGGCGCGGCCCACCGGCTGGACCCGCATCCTGGTGGAGATCATCGGCGGTATCGCCGGGACGGCCGCGGACACCGCCGACGAGATCCTCACCCACCTCGACGACCACGGCGTCCCCGGCCCCCGGCTGCTGCACGGCGAGAACGAGACGTGCTGGCCGTTGATCGCCCACGCCGGCCGGCGTGGCCTGCCCACCCGCATCGGCCTGGAGGACACCGTCACCGGCCCGGCCGGCGAGCCCGTCACCGGCAACGCCGACCTGCTCCACAAGGCCCTGGCGATCTGGACCGCCGCTGCGGGCCTCACGCCGTGAGGGTGGCGGCGCCGAAGGAGACCGAGAAGCGGGCGCACCAGATGCTGACGCTGGTGAAGTCGGCCGGGTCGACGCCGGGCGGGATCTTGTAGACCTGGTCGCCGTGGTTGCCCTTCAGTTTGCCGAGCTCCCGGTACTTCCCGTCGTCGAACACCTTCCAGCCGGCCGTGCCGGAGCGGACCGGCTGGTCGGACAGCCACACCCGCAGGTCCGGGCCGTCGCTGGTGTCCAGGCCGACCAGTTCGAGCTGGTGACTGCCGTCGGGGTTGCGTACGACCCGCGCCTTGCCTGTGGTGTCGTGTTCGTGGGTGATGAAGGAACCCTGGGCCACCACGGCCGGTCCGGGCGGCGCGGCCGGCGCGGCCGAGGACGACGGCGCGGGCGACGCGGGCGGGGCGGTCGGGACGACGGCGAGGGTCTCCGTCACGGTCTTGTCGGTGAACAGGCGCCAGGGCTGGAACCAGTACAGCGCGCCGGCCCCGGCCAGGCCCAGCACGGCGACGACGATCCAGAGAAGAGGTTTGCGGGTCACGGGTACCAGTAAACCGGTGGGACGGGCGGTGGGCGCTTACGAAGTGCTTACGGCGTACGGCAGCATGGGCGGCGTGTCCCCTCTGGTGCTGGTCGTCGACGACGACCCGACGGTCAGTGACGTGGTGCGCCGCTATCTCGAGCAGGACGGCTGCCGCGTACACCTCGCTCCGGACGGGCCCGCGGCGCTCGCCGCCGCCGACACCGACCGGCCGGATCTGGTGGTGCTCGACCTGATGCTCGGCGGTCTGGACGGTCTCGAGGTGTGCCGCCGGCTGCGCGGCCGGATGCCCGACCTGCCGGTGATCATGCTGACGGCGCTGGGGGAGGAGAGCGACCGGGTCCTCGGTCTGGAGGTCGGCGCCGACGACTACGTGACGAAGCCGTTCAGCCCGCGGGAGCTGACGTTGCGCGTACGGTCGGTGCTGCGCCGCCGCACCCCCGCCGTGCAGCCGCCGGTCCTGCTGCGTGACGGTGACCTGGTCGCCGACACCGGGCGGCGGACCGCGGAGCTGGCCGGCCGCCCGCTGGTCCTGACCGTCCGCGAGTTCGATCTCCTCGAGTTCCTGCTGCGCCACCCGGCGCGTGCCTGGTCCCGGGCCGAGCTGCTGGACCGGGTGTGGGGCTGGCGGTTCGGCGACCAGTCGACGGTGACCGTCCACGTGCGCCGCCTGCGGGAGAAGATCGAGTCCGACCCGGCGGCGCCGGCGCGGCTGGTCACCGTGTGGGGCGTGGGCTACCGCTACGAACCCGCCGCCGGCTGATCACTTTCCGACTTTCCGGTACGGGCTGACAACGGCAGGCGTCACCCCGGCTGGTTCTCAGGGCTGTCTCGACACTGGTGAGACAGCCCTGAGCACCAGCCGGACAGACTCGGCAACCGACGGCATTGACATGAGCCCATCCGTGGTGTCAGGGTTTGCTGACAGGGGGGTGTCATGCAAACCTGACGCCCCTGGTGGAGAGGACGGTTCCGGATGAGTGACGGCGACGACCTGGTCGCGCTGCTGGCGGCGCTGGCCAGCCCGCATCGGCTGCGGATCCTCGCCGCCCTGGCGCACGGCCGGACCTATGTCAGCGAGCTGGCCCGGCGCCTCGGCATGAACCGGCCGCTGCTCTACATGCACCTGCAGAAACTCGAAGCGGCCGGGCTGGTGACGGGGGAGCTGGTGACGGCGCCGGACGGCAGCTCGGTGAAGTACGTGGAGGCCGTCCCGTTCGCCCTCGCCCTGGACCTGGACGCGATCGCGCGGGCCGCGCAGACCCTGACCGACAAGGAGAGATAGGCGATGACCGAGCAGGTGGCGCTGGACATGGCGCAGACGTCGACGATAGCGGCGGCGGTGATCGGGCTGGCGGTGATCCTCGTCGGCGGTCTCGTCGCCGTCGCGTTCTACCGTGCCCGTTACGCGGCGGCTCGTGAGGAGGGCTACCGGGCGCTGGCCGAGCGTGGCGCCGACTCCGCCCGGGCCGCGGCGGACGAGCTGAAGGGTGTGCGGACCGAGCTGGGCGAGGTCCGGGAGCGGCTGGCCGCCCTCGAGAAGCTGCTCAGCCAGATCGGCTGACGGGATGCGATCGATGCGCATGCTGCGCTGGGTGCTGGCCGCGGTCGCCGTGGCGGTGACGACCGCGGGCCCGGCCGCCGCCGACGGGTCCACGGCGGGCGAGAGCTACCTGCGCGACCACATGGAGCAGATCAAGAGCCCGGGCTTGGCGTACGCCGTGATCCGCGGAACCGACGTCGTCCAGCGGGGCGCCTGGGGCCGTGACGGCAATGGGCGCCCGATGACCACGTCGACGCCGTTCCTGCTCGGGTCGACGAGCAAGTCGTTCACCGCGCTCGCCGTGGCGCAGCTGGCCGAGGCCGGCAAGGTCGACCTGGACGCGGCCGCCTCGGCGTACCTCCCGGAGTCGCGACTCGACGGCGGCATCACGGTCCGGCGGCTGCTCAACCACACCAGCGGGCTGCCGCAGGTGTGGAGCACCGGGCTGACCGACCGGTACGACAACGAGCCCGGCGGCCTGGCCCGCTCGGTGCGTGACCTGGCCGGGCTGCGGCCGGTCGCCGAGCCCGGGCGGACCTACGAGTACAGCGACGCCAACTACATGATCCTCGGCGCGCTGGTGGAGCAGGTCACCGGCGAGACGTTCGGCGGCTACCTGCGCGGCCACGTGCTCGGCCCGCTCGGGATGACCCACGCGGCCGCCACCGCCGAGGAGGCGCGTGCCGTCGGTGTCCCGCCCGGCCACCGCTACTACCTGGGCCGGCCGCAGCGGTTCGACGCGCCGTTCGACACGGCAGGCGTCCCGTACGGATTCCTCGCCGCCAGCCTCGACGACCTGACCCACTACGCGATCGCTCAGCTCAACGGCGGCCGGTACGGCAGCGCCCGGATTCTCGGCCCGGACGCGACCCGGCAGATGCACGACGGAACCGTGCCGACCGGGCACGGCACCTACGGTTTCGGCTGGCAGAACAGCACCCTCGACGGGACCGGGCAACGTATCGTCTGGCACGCCGGCGCCACCCCCGACTACTTCACCCACATCGTGCTGGTGCCCGGCTCGAACCTGGCCGTCGTCGTGATGGCCAACGTCTACGGCCTGCCGGCGGATCCGGTGCTCAGCGCGGGCGCGTTCAACCTGGCCCGGATCATGCACGGCGCCGCTCCGGTGGCCGCCGCCGAGGACCCGATGCACGTGCAGGTCCTCGCCGGCCTGTACGCCATCGCCGCGATCCTGCTGCTCGTGCTGATCCGGTCGGTGACGCGGGTCCTGCGCGGCGGGCCCCGGAAGGTGCGGTCGCGTAGCCGTACCCTCGCAGCTCTCGCCACCTGGACCACCGGCTGCGCCGCGCTCGCCGCCTGCGCCGCCTGGCTGGTCCCGTCCTTCTGGAAAGGCGCGGACCTGGCCAAACTCAGCCTGTGGGCGCCCGACATCGGCCACGCCATCCTCGCGGTGATCATCCTGTCCGCCGCCCTCGCGCTGACCCGCGTGTGGTTTTGGGGTGCGCGGAACGGCCGAACTCAGCACGCTTCGGCGGTGTGATCGGGCGTGTGGACTTCGGGCGTCATGGCCGGCCGTACTCGACACGGTGGAAGGGCTTGACCGCGCGGGCTTTCGGCCGATGAGGGAGGAGATCGCCGTTCTGAGGAGACCGGGTCATGCATACGCGGGTCAGCGCCCTGACGATCGACGAGGTTCTGGCGGGGCGGCTGGTCAGGCCGCTGTTCCAGCCGATCGTGAACCTGTCCACCCGTACGGTCGTGGGGGTGGAGGCCCTGGCCCGCGGCCCCGCGGGGACGGAGCTGGAGTTCCCGGACCGCCTGTTCGCGGCGGGCCGGGCCGCCGGGCGGCTCGGTGAGCTGGACATGCTGTGCTTCGACCGGGCCCTGGAACGGGCGATCGCGGCGCCGGTCGCCCCGCCGCTGCTGTTCGCGAACGGGGAACCGGCGGTGATGGACCAGCCGCTGTCGCCGCGGCTCATGGAGCTGTTCGCGAGCCGGCCGGCGTTCCGGGCGATCCTGGAGTACGTCGAGCGGGCGCTCCCGGCGGTCCCCGGCAGCCTGCTGCGGCTGGCCGGGCACATCCAGCTCGGCGGGAACGCGATCGCGCTCGACGACGTCGGCGTGGACCCGATGTCGCTGGCGTTCCTGCCGATCCTGGAGCCCGAGGTGATCAAGCTGGACATGAGCCTGATCCGGGACCCGGAGAGCGGGCACACCCGCAAGGTCACCGCCGCGGTACGGGCGGAGGCGCAGCGGACCGGGGCGACCGTGATCGCCGAGGGCATCGAGACCGAGGACGACCTGCGTACCGCCGGGCGGCTCGGGGCGCACCGGGGCCAGGGCTGGCTGTTCGGCCGCCCCGGCGAGATCGGCTGCGACTTCGACCACGACGCGGCGAACGCGCTGCGCGGGCCGCGGCCCGGTTTCCACCAGCCGGCCGGCACGCCGTTCGAGATCGCCGCCCGGCACCGCACACCGGTCCCCACGACACCCGGCGCGCTGGACGGCGCGCTGGCCGGAGCCATGGACCGGCTGCGCGACATCGCCGCCGCGGCGGAGACCTCGGTCATGGTGGCCAGCCGGCCGGACGCGGCCCTGCCCGGCCGGGCGACCTCGACGATCGTGCTCGATCAGCCGCTTCCCGGCGAGTCCGCGGTCGCGGTGATCGGCCCCGGCTTCGGCCACGCCGTCTGCGCCCGCGACACGGAACTCGTCACGGTCGACGACCTGCCGACCGCCGCCGCGATCAGTCGCGCCCTGCTCAGCCGCACGGCATAGCGGTTCCCGAGACCGCCGGCCGATCGTGTGCCCGGATGACCCGCGACAGCGGATTCCGCCGGCCAGGTCCGTCACGTCCCCAGGATGCGGCACGCGGCTCGGCGGTCTCCTGAGTCGCCCGCGCTCGAAACGGGTTGCGGCCGGATTGCCGACGTGGTGATCTCGGGGCGTGCTGAGACTGATCGATCCGACGGCGGAGCTGCACGCGGCATGGCTGACCTCGCGTGACGAGTGGGGACACGGCGTCCACCAGCCCGGCAGCGGGTGGCGTTCCGGCGACGACATCGAGACGCCCGCCGGTTTCGCCGCATGGCTGGAACGGCTGCGCCGCGAAGGAGACGAGAGCCTGCCACCCGTGCCGGGCCTGGTGCACGCCGGATACTGGTGGATCGTCGACGACAAGGACACCATCCTCGGGGCCATCACGATGCGGTACGCGCTCGACGACTTCCTGCTCGACGCGGCCGGTCACATCGGCTACGGCGTCCGCCCGTCGGCACGCGGCCGTGGCGTGGCGAGCTGGGCGCTCGGCGAGGTGCTGGGGCTGGCCCGGCAGCGGGGCCTCGACAGCGTCCTCATCACCTGCGAGAAGGACAACACTGCTTCGGTACGGGTGATCGAGAAGCACGGCGGCGTCCTCGAGGACGTGCGCGACACCCCACTCGGCCGTACCCGCCGCTACTGGATCACCCTGAACCGGTGACCCACTCCGCCGCCATGATCGTCCGGGCGGTCAGGGCTCGAAGCGTCGCCGATCTTGTGCGCCTGGGGCCGTCGCCGGGCGCACAAGATCCAACTTCCGCCCCTTCTTGTGCGCTGAGCTGCGCTCAAGATTTCCGGAGGCCTCGGCGGCAGTGGGACGCTGACCGCTGCAGACGTCACGGATCTGGTCGCCGCTGCGCTGCATGGGATGCGAGTCGTGAATGCCGGCGACCGTCCGGTCCTGCGGCCGGTGGGGGAGCACCGGCCGCAGGACCCCTCAGATCAGATGGCGGTCGAAGAAACGGTTCGCGTCATCACCCTCGAAGCTCGGGACACCGGTGTGACCGCCCGTGTTGGCGTGCAGGGTCTTCTCCGCGGACCCGAAGGCGTCGAACAGGTCGAGCGCCTGCTGCCGGTCGTTGCCCTCGTCGTCCCACTGCAGCAGGACCAGCAGCGGGATGGTGACCTGCCGGGCCTCCGCGATGATGCCGCGCGGCACGTAACTGCCGGCGAACAGCACCGCCGCCGAGATGCGCGGCTCGACCACCGCCAGGCGGGTGCCGATGGAGATGATCCCGCCCGAGTACCCGACCGGCCCGCGGATCCCGGGCAGCGCCAGCAGGGCGTCGAGGGCTGCCCGCCATTCGGGGACGGCCTGATCGACCAGTGGAAGGACGAGCCGGTCGACGATCTCGTCACTGACCGGCTCACCGGCCTGAACCGCCGCGCGCAGCTCGGCGCGTGCCTGGTCGGCGGCGGGGTCGCGGGGCCGGTCGCCATTGCCGGGGAGTTCGATGGCGGCGGTGGCGTAGCCGTTGGCGGCGGCGTGCCGGGCCCGGCCGGCCAGCCGGGGGTACATCCGGCGCAGGTCGCCCGGGTGGCCGAGAAGGATCAGCGGGGCCGGTGCTGCTTCCGGGGTCCACAGGATGCCGGGGATCCCGTCGAGGGTGAATTCGCGTTCGAGGACGCCGTCGTCGAGGCGTTTCTCGGAGCTGAACCGCATGGGTCGTACCTTTCGGGAGTGCGCTGGAACGGCGCTCCCGGACGACCTATCGCCCGACCGTGGCCCTGGTGAGGAGCACCCACGTCGTAACGTTCACGGGTACCACCTCCTCGGTCTCTCGCACGGCCTCCGGCAATCTACCAGCCGATCGTCAGGTGTCGTAGGAGCCGTCCCACGGCGGGTCGAAGCCGAGGTCGTTCGGCACCAGTTCCGCGTGGTCCGCCTCGTAGTCCTCGGATTCGTCGACCAGCCCGAACGTGTGTCCCTCGAACTCGACCCGGAACAGCTTGACGGCGATGTCCCCGAAGGACGTGCCGGGCAGTTCGGCGAGCCATTCGTTCAGGCGGGCCCGGGCGCGGTCGATCGAGGCGTCCTCGTTCTCACTCGTACCGCCGCACCAGATCTGTGAATCGGTGTGGGCGCCGTCCCGGTCGAAGAGATGGAGTACGGCGTACCACCGCTTGTGCAGGAACCACTCCCCGGGACCGTCGGAGAGGGGGGCCGTGACGCAGCCGAGGAATTGGCCGCCGTCGAACGTGCCGATCGTGTCGGTGCGGTAGTCCGGCTCGTACGCGATCGGGACGCGCTCAGGAATCGCCATGATCGCTGATGTTAGGGCAGGGCCGGCCGGTGACCTCGCCGAGCCGCCGCTCCAGGAACTCGCGCTCGACGTCGTTGCCGGTCAGAGCGAGAGCTTCGGTGTACGCGACGGCGGCCTCCTCCCATCGGCCGAGGCGGCGCAGGAAGTCGGCGCGGGCGGCGCTCAGATATCCGTACGTCGCCAGCGCCGGCTCGTTCAACAGCGGCTCCATCGCGGCCAGGCCCGCCGCCGGGCCGTCGCGCATGCCGATCGCCGCCGCCCGGTTCAGCTCGATCACCGGGGAACCCGGCCACATCCGCCGCAACACCGTGTACAGGCCGACGATCTCGTCCCAGTCCGTCGCCTCCCAGGTGGGGGCCTCGGCGTGCACGGCGGCGATGGCGGCCTCCACGGCGTACCGGCTCGGCGCCCGCCGCAACGCCTCCGTCAGCAACGCCACCCCCTCGGTGATCATCGCGGTGTCCCAGCGGGACCGGTCCTGCTCCGGCAGCAGCAGCATCCGCCCGTCCGGGGCCACCCGGCTCGCCGCCCGCGCCAGCAGGTGAAGATCAGCCGGAGCCGGTCGTCGGTGGCCTCGTGCGGTCCGGGCGCCGTCTCGTCGTTCACCAGCAGGGGCAGCCGCCGCCGCAGCCCGGTCTCCCGCCGCATGACGTCGAGGGCCCGGTTGCGCGCCACCCGGGTCAGCCAGGCCCCGGGCCGGTCCGGCACACCGGCCTCCGGCCAGATCCGGAGAGCTTGCTCGTACGCCTCCTGCGTGCACTCCTCAGCCAGGTCCAGATCCCGGGTGAACCGTACCGTCGTCGCCAGAACCAGCGCCCACTCCCGCCGGTGCGCCTCCGCCACCGCAGCCCTCACCTCATCGCCGTCCACCGGCATCCCCCCTCACGTGACGATGGTGCGCTTGGATCGTGGTATGTCGATGGTCAGGAAGCTGTGGCAACGGTACGAGCCCCTGCACGCCGTCACCTACTTCGCACCTCAGGCCCGGGCCGCTTTCGAGGCCGCCGGGCTGCGTGGTTATTGGCGTGGCTACTTCGCGGGGCGGGCGGCGCCCCTCGGGGCGGTGACCGCGGCGCCGGTGACCGCCCTGTTCTTCTCGTTCGCGCCGGCCATGGTGGCCCGCGCCCTCCCCGACGTGTGGCAGCGTGCCTCGCCGGAGCAGGCCTTGACCGCACGCCTCGGCGGGGCGTCCGCCGCGCTGCGGGCCGTTCTGCCGGCGGACCCGCGGCTCTGCGCGGAGACCGCCACTCTGCTGGAGGCCGCGGCCCGGGCGGCGGCGACCGACGGCCGGGCGCTCGCCGCGGCGAACGCCGCGCTGCCCGCACCCGGCGACCCGTTCGCGCGGCTCTGGCTGGCCGCCACCGTGCTGCGCGAACATCGCGGTGACGGGCACATCACCGCGCTCGTCGACGCCGGGATCACCGGCTGCCAGGCGCTGGTGCTGCGGGCCGCGCTGCACGGCGGCCGGGACCGGCTCCAGCCCAACCGGGGCTGGACCGATGAGGAGTGGGAGGCCGCGGCCGTGGCATTGACCGAGCGTGGCTGGCTCGATCATGAGCGGCGGCCCACCGCGGCCGGCACGGCCGTGCACCAGGCCGTCGAGGACAGCACCGACCGGTTGGCGGCGCAGCCGTGGCGTGTGTTCAGTCCCGCGGAGCACAGCAGAATCCTCGATCTGCTGACGCCGCTGGCCACTGTGGCCGGCACGGTCGTCCCCTATCCGAATCCGATGGGCGTGGCTCGTATCGACGCATGAACCGACGCAATGTGTTTGGGCGAGGCGAGAGCGGGTAGGTCAAGGTCACCCGGAACGAAGGAGAAGATCGTGAGCACCGTGACCGAGTCCGTGGACGTGAACGTGCCGATCAGCACGGCCTACAACCAGTGGACCCAGTTCGAGGACTTCCCGAAGTTCATGGACGGCGTCGAGTCGATCACGCAGATCGGCGACACCCGGACCCACTGGGTGACCAAGGTGGCCGGGCAGACGCGTGAGTTCGACGCGGAGATCACCGAACAGCACCCCGACGAGCGGGTCGCGTGGCGCAGCACCGGCGGCGACACCAAGCACGCCGGCGTCGTCACCTTCCACCGCCTCGCCGACAGCGAGACCCGGGTGACCATCCAGCTCGACTGGGAGCCCGAGGGCCTCGCCGAGAAGGTCGGCAGCGCTGTCGGCGTCGACAGCCACCAGGTGAAGGCCGACGCCAAGCGGTTCAAGGAATTCATCGAGAACCGCGGCGGCGAGACCGGCTCGTGGCGCGGCGACATCGCCCGTCCCGGCGCCTGATCGCACGGCCGGTGGCGGCGGGGGTTCCCCGCCGCCACCGGCCGTTCCGCTCACCCGTGGAAGATCGCCGGCCGGATCTCCACCCCACAGTGCGACATCCGCGTCTCCGGCAGCAACGACGCCAGCCCGATCGCCTCGTCGAGATCCGCCGCCTCGATCAGGTAGAACCCGCCGAGCGACTCCTTGGTCTCCAGGAACGGCCCGTCGGTGATCAGCGGCTCCCCGCCACCGCTCGCCCGCAGAGTCGTCGTGGCCTGCGGCGACTCCAGTTCCTCCCCGCCGAGAACCCGATCCCCGGCAGCCTTGGTGAACGCCTCGTGCGCCGCCGTGTTGGCTTCCTTCTCGGCCGGCGTCATCGCGTTCCACAGCGCCGGGTCGCCATGGATCAACAGCACATACTTCGCCACGTCATGTCCCCTCAGGTCACGGCCCGGAGCCGGGCCTCAACCGTACGACGATCGGCACGCCCTCCGAATCGACAGCCTCAGAGACTCAGCACCGTCAGCCACACCCCGGCGAGCAACACCGCTCCGGGAAGAAGGAACCAGAAACGCTGGGTGCTGCCGGTGATCCGCCGGGTCCAGCGATAGAGGCGCCCCGACTCGTGCGGCCCGTCGGCCTCGTCGAGGAGGGACTCGATGGTCGTCGTCTCGCCGGCGAAGTACGTGTCGTCCAGGTGCCTGCGGAGCCGCATCGCGCGGAGCCGATTGCGCTCGTGGAGTTCCGTGTACGACGCGGCGAACCCCAGACCGATCAACCCGACCATTGCCACGGCGATACAGAGCGCACGTTCGGACCTGGTCACGCTGCGGTCGTTGGCGATCACCGCGATCAGGACCGACGCCACCACGATCATGAAGTTGACGACATTGGACCGCAGCGTCTCCGCATGCCGGGAGTGCTGGCGCACGTCGGTGTACATGCCCCAGACGAGATCCTTGCGGGCCTTGCCGAACTCGGTCAGCTCTTCAGCCATAAACGATCCCTCCGCGCAGGATTCAATTGATCACAGCGAGCACCTACATTGACGATAGTCGTCGTGCGCCCGTAGGAGCCGCCATGCGAGAGTTGAGAGATCGCGAGAAGTGGGGAGAGGCTCTCCCGCTTGATCTGATGTCGGCTTTCGAGGAGTGGTACCTGAAGAGGGCGGAGTACGAACTTCGCCATCGCGGCTGGCTGACGGACGGGCGAAGCGGATTCCCGGTCGCTGAAGTGACGCAGAGCGACAGGTACGGAAGTCGACGCCTCGTCATGAAATTCTGTTCACCGAATCGCTCGGGCGTATTCAACGACGCCTGGGCGGCGTCAGACGGCTTCCGCAGTGCGCATCTAGCCCCGCAGTTCGGCGGAGAGGTCACCATCGGCGAATGGCGCGCAGTTTATCTCAGCCTCGCCGGGGACGGCGCCGAGCATTACCAGCAGCTGTATCAGATAGCTGCGGAGTCCCTGATGAACCGCTGTTGCCGTTCGATCGTCCATTCGGTCATTCGAGACTGGAACGGCCCGGATCCGCACGGCCGGGATTCCACCACCGGTGAGATCCTCCGAGCGGCGATCGGCGACAAATATCTGCCGAAGGTCATGAAATGGGCACAGGATCACGGCTACGGAGATACTCGGCGAAGTCCACTGGACTTCATCGAGGGCGCCGAGTCGGAACGCGACGTGGAGGATCTGATCATCGGGAAGGCGCACGGTGACCTCAGCGGGCGGAACATATTTCTGCCCGTTGCCGGAAAGCCCAACCCCAAGGCGTACATGCTCATAGATTATGACCACTTCTCCCGGCAGGCGCCGCTGGCCTGGGATCCGATGCACCTTCTCGTAGCCCTGGTGCTCGACCGAATCCATCACTACCAGGGTGAGATCCGGAATGACATCATCAAAGCACTCGTCAATCCGGCGCAAGCCGGGATGAGCGCGGAGGTCCGTCACTTCCAGGAATTGAGTGCCGAAATCCGGAAGGGCGCGATCGAATCCCAGAAGGGATCGGGATTCGCCAAGTTGTGGCGGGAGCAGATGCTGTTGTGTCTGGTCGGAGTCGGCCTCATCCATGTCGGGCGGGACATCTCGGAAGACAAACGGCAATGGTGTTTCGATCTGGCCGCCTCGGCCGCCGACCTGTATCTCAAGAAGGACGAGTCCTCGTCGCCACCGGCCCGGAGAACGCCGGTGAAGCGCAAGCACGCTGCGACGCCCCCGCCGGGCACGGAGCCGCCGGTCATCGGCCGGCACGCCCAACAGGTCGCCCTGTCCCGGCGGGTGGCTGACGGACCGTACGGTGCGGTGCTGGTCAAAGGACTGGCGGGGATGGGCAAGTCCACCATCCTCCAGACGGTTCTCGGCCCGCTGGAGAAGGACCCCAGCGTCCAGGTGCGGCGGCGAACCGTCGATGCGGCCACCGGCTTGGACCTGCGGACCTTCATCGACCTGATCGAACCGGAATCGTTCCCGCCGTTTGATATCAAGCACGGCCGGGCCTCCCTGGAACGGCTGGCATCGGTTCTCGAACGCCTGGGTAATCAGCGGGTGGTCGTCGCCGTGGACGCCGCCGAGAACCTTCTGCGGCCGGACCGGCCCGAGCTGGCCGATGCCGACCTGGACGAAGCCCTCGAACTGCTCACCACCGATCAGAACCACCGTGTCTCGGTGGTCTTGGCCTTCCGGAGGTCACCCGTGTCACCGGCGAACGGAACCTGGCCGGAGGTCCACGATGCGGTGTCGTTGCCGCCGCTCGAAAGCACCGAGTTCTACGAATACCTGCGCAAGCGTGACCAGAACACCGCGATCCTGCACCTCGACAGCCTTGCCGAGGGTCTGCGACGCCGCCTGCACGGGCATGTACAGGGCAATCTGCGGCATGCGGAACTGATGTACGCGCTGGTGGCCTCGGTACGGCGGCCGATCAGTCTGCCCGACCTGGCCGTCGAACTCTTCCGGTTCCCGCCGCGTGACGTGCCGGAACGCTTGGCACTGCTGTTGATCGACCGGCTCGGGCCGGTGCAGCGCCGCGTCGTCGAAGCGTTGGCTGCCTTCGGTACGCCGGTTCCCGTGGGAGCGGTCGTCGCGGCGCTGACCGTCGAGGACGAGACGAGCGGCGCCCGGAGCGGGGAGACCGGCCCGGCCGACGCTCTCGCCGGGCTGCACCGCGATCGGATCGTCTACCGCGACGAGGTCGACGGCCGGTACTTCGTGCCGGATCGCGAAGCGCGGATCTATCTGGGACAGATGGAGCCCGGAGCCCGGCGCGACCTGCTGGCCAATGTGGCCGACGAACTCGCCGGTCTGCACATTCCATCGGTCACCGCCGTACACGATCTGCGAACCCGCTTCGCCGAGCTGAACGCGCTGATCGACGCCGGGCTGCCCCGGCTGGCCTTCCCGGTGATGGAGGACGTCTACCGGCACCTGCGCCGGTGGAACAGCGGCTACCTGCTCGCCGGTCAGCGCATCGCGGTCCGCGACCGGCTCGGCGACGACTACATGGAGATGGCGAACGAGAATGCGCTCGCCGACATCCACGTCCATCGCGGGGAGTTCGAGCAGGCGGTCACGGCGTACGAGAAGGCCCTCGTGAAGGCGTCGTCGCTCGGTGACCTCGCCGCCCAGCAACGGATCCACCTCAATCAGGGCGCGATGTACTGGGAGGCGAACCGGACCCGGCTGGCGCGGGAGCACTTCCAGAAGGTGGTGGACGACGCCGAGCGGATCGGTGATCTCTCCGTACTGATGGGCGCGCTGGAAGGGCTCGCCGACTGCGACCGCCGAAACGGACTGATCGATGAAGCGATCGCCGGTGCGACGCACGCTCTCGACCTGCCAGGGGACGCGAACTTTCCCACTACGGGCACCGCTACCGAGTTCGCTGCGGTCCGCACGGTCAACCTGCATCTCAAACTTGCCCGGTGGTACGCCGAGAAGGATCGGTTCGGGGAGGCGTGGAGATCAATGCGGGCGGCGCGCGCCGCTGCCACCGAGAAATGGCTGGAACCGGCCTACCTGGACGGGGAGGCGGACCTTCATCTGGCCGAGAACGATCTGCCCAGCGCGCTTCGAGTCGCCGGACAGGCGGTGGATGCCGCCGGCGAGATCTCCGATCCGATTACCCTGCTTCGGGCGCGGACCACCCGGTGCGTGGCATACCTGCGCAACAGTGACGTCGGCCTGGCCCGTGAGGAGGCCGAGCGCGCCGCACGGTACCTGCGGCCCGGTCGTTCCCTCCTGGTGCTGGCCCTCAACGCGCTCCTCATCCGCCGGAGCGGTGACATCAGCGGGGCGCGGCAGTCGCTTCGCAAGCTGGAGGCGGAATCCCGGCAACGGTTGCGCGACGACGAGGACGACTTCGCGACCCGTGACATGCTGGCGTTCGCTCTCGCCGGGCTGGCCCTGGACGAGCGGCCTGGGAGCCCTGAGGCGAGGCAGCACCTCGAGGAGGCCCGGCTGCACCTGGCGAGAGCCCGCACGCAGTCCCCGGGCGCTCCCGGACTGATCGCCCGGCTTCGCATCCTGTTCAGCGAACTGGACGCTGCCAAGCAGGGTGTGCTGGGCTCGCTTCTCGCGGTGCTCGATGACCATCGGAACCGCTGATCAGACCCAGCCCGCCTTCTGGGCCCGCAACACCGCCTCGATCCGGGAATGTGCGCCCATCTCCTGGTACAGGGCCTGCAGCAGGCGATACATGGCACGTTCGGAATAGCCGAGCCGGTCGGCCAGCTCGGCGACCGTGCCGCCGGCGGCGAGGTGGCGTAACCATGTCACCCGGTCGGCGGACGCCAGCGCCGGATCCCGGGGATTCGCCGCGGACAACAGGAGGGTGACTTCGGCGGGGATGACCGACTGGCCGTCGAGGGTCGCCTCGACGGTACGCACCAGCATCCGGTTCGCCACCGAACGCGGCAGAACGGATCGGGCGCCCGAGCGCACCGCCCGTACCCCGGCCGTGGGGGTGTCGTCCTCCAGAAGAGCGATCATGGCGGCGGAGGGCTCCCCGGACAGCCGGTCCAGGAGATCCCAGTCCGGCTCGGCCCGGACCGTCAGCAGGACACAGCCAGCCTGCCGGCGGCGTATCCAGCGCAGCACGTCAGTGGGGGTGTCGACGGTGTGCCCGGCGGAAGCCAGCACACCGACGACTCCCTGCCGGTACATCGGCAGCGGATCGACCACCGCGACGCGGACTGCCACTTCGACCGGAATCCCTTCCCCGGGGCCGCAGGCCGGGTCCCGCGCATCGGCGGCCATCATCTCAATGAATGATCGATGTGTGTCGTCGTGCGGATCACCTGGCAGGTTTCTGCCCGGCGATCCGGCATGGACCTGCGGGCGGGCGGCTTCCTAGCGTCAGGTCGGAGAAGACGCTTCCCGAGGAGGGTGTGCGATGGTCTACGACGAGGATCCGCGGCCCGCGATGCACTATCCGTTCGAGCCCTCGCAGGGTGGCCAGCCGCCGGGGCCGGAGGTGACGCCCCTGCAGGACGGCAGCATCGAACTGATCCGCCAGGTGGTGCGGCAGTATCCGACGCTGTCGGCCGACCGGATCCGGGAGCGGATCGAACGCATCCACAAGCGTTCCGTCTCGCTCGGCGACATCAACAAGGTGATCGCGGAACTCCGCGGTCCCGGATTCGAGCCGCCGCCTCCGCGGCCTCCTTACCACGGGCCCGGCGGGCTCTGACCGCGTAAATGGGTGGCCGGAGGGCGGGCCGGCGATGAGGATACGGCGATGTCTGGCGTACCTGAAGGTTTCACCTATCGTCTCCGCAAGAACGGGGACGTCGAAGTCCTGCATCACGGCCGTCCCGCGTCCGTCCTCCGTGGCGCCACCGCCGTCCGGTTCCTGGCCGACGTCGCGGAGGGCGACCCGCAGGAGCTGATGGCGCGGGTCACCGGCAACTACCGGCACGGCAACGAACGGGCCGCCCGCAACCATCCGCGGAACCGGGGCAGATGATCGCCCGGAAACTCGGTACAATGTACGGAGTTTCTATCGGGAGGTTGCCTTGACCGAACAGAGCCCGTTCACCACCGCCCCCTTCACGCCGACGCCGGAGGACACCCGGAAGCTGCTGGAGTGGTTCGACCGGTACGACGAGTTCGCCCGCCGCAACGACACCGGGGCGATGGCCGACGTGGCCCGGTTCCCGCTGACGGTGACCACCAACGACTCCCGCGGGGAGTGCGTCACCCAGCAGTGGGACCGGGAGACGTTCGTGCAGAGCATGAGCATGAACGGGTCCACCGCGCAGATCGACAACGAGCGGCGGCCGTTCTTCCTCAACGGTGACCTCGCCGTGGTCATCACCGACTCGACGATCACCGCGGACGGGCAGACCCACCACATGCGGTACGCCGACGTGATGGCCAAGAGCGGCGGTCAATGGCGGTTCACCAGCATGATCCAGGCCGGCTGGGGCGACATGCTCACCCAGGCGGCCTGACCCGGCGGTTCCGTGCCCACCCCGCCGGGTAAGTGCCCTACCCGGGGGTGGGCATGGACGGGCGTCGAGACAGCTTCGTCGGCGGCATGAAGGTCGGGATGGGGCTGGCCACGGCCGGGTTCGTGCTGGCCGTGACATTCGGGGCGAGCGCGCGGGAACAGGGCTGGAGCGCTGTCGCCGCGATCGCCGCCTCGGTCCTGATCTTCTCCGGGTCGGCGCAGTTCGCGTTGATGACGGCGCTCGCCTCCGGTGGCGCCGCGGGACCGGCGGTCGCGGCGGCGTTGCTGATCAACGGCAGGTTCCTGCCGATGGGGCTGGCGGTCGGGCCGAGCCTGTCCGGCGGCCGGTTCCGCCGCGCGGTGCAGGGACAGGCCGTGGTCGACGGCTCGTGGGTGGCCGCCCATCTCGGCGGGGGCCGGTTCGACCGGTGGCGGATGTTCGGCGCGACGATCGTGCAGTGGCCCGCCTGGGTGGCCGGAACCGTCGTCGGCGTCCTCGGCGCCCCCTCCCGCGAACTGGTCGAGACCCTCGGCCTGGACGTCGTCTTCCCGGCGTTCTTCCTGGCCCTGCTGCTCGACGAACTCCGCCAGGGCCGGCTCCCGCTGATCGCCGCGGCCCTCGGCGCGGCCGTCGCGGCGGGCCTGCTGTGGTGGGTCCCGGCCGGCATCGCCCTGGTCGGCGCCACCGCCGGCGCCCTGGTCGGCCTCCGCTCCCGAAAGGTGACGACATGACGCTGTGGGTGGTGATCGTCGCGGTGGCGGCGGGAAGTCTCCTGCTCAAGGCGGCCGGCCCGGCGCTGCTCGGCGACCGCGAACTGCCGGCCTGGAGCCGCGGCGTGATCGGACTGCTTGCGCCGGCGCTGCTCGCCGCCCTGGTGGTGACCGAGGTGCTGGGCCGCCGCTGGAGCGCCGTCGACTGGACCGTCCTCGCCGCCCTGACCGGGGTCGTGGTCGCCCGGCTGTTGAAGGCTCCGGTGCTCCTGGCCGTACTCCTCGGGGTCCTGATCGCAGCCGCAAGCCGGGCGCTGACCTGAAACCGCTGTCGGATCGAGGCCGCACGCGTTGAATGGCTCCCCACGCGCGAGTAGCGACGAACGCACAGGCACTCGCGGAGGAGGACACCATGTCCTGGGATCTCGACGGCAATCAGATCAACGGCAACAACAACTTCCTGGGTACGCGGAACAACTCGGCTCTCGTCATTCGCACCAACACGAACGGCGCCCCGGCGAACCTCGAAGAGGTGATGCGGGTGACGCCATCGTCGAACAACGCCCGCGGCCGGGTCGGCATCGCCACCACGAACCCGAGCCAACAGCTCACCCTCGGCTCCGGCAACGTGCAACTGCCCGACGCGAACGCCGGAACCGACGGCAACCTGTACTTCGGCGGGCGCACCGACGCCGGGGAGAACGGCATGCGGCTGTTCGGCGGCGACGTCAACGCCGGGCAGATCCCGGGCGGATTCATCGACGTGAAGACCAGCAATCAGCAGGAGGGCCTGCGGATCCGGGTGGACACCGGCAACGGCGGCACCGAACGCGTCCGGATCGCCGCCAGTGGCAACGTCGGCATCGGCACCGGCGCGCCCGGCCAGCGGCTCACCCTCGGCTCCGGGAACGTGCAGTTACCGCACGCGGCGGCGGGCACCGACGGCAACCTGTACTTCGGCGGGCGCACCGACGCCGGCGAGACCGGGATGCGGCTGTTCGGGGGCAACGTCAACAACGGGCAGAATCCCGGCGGTTTCCTCGACGTCCGCACCGGCAACCCCAGCGACGGGCTCCACGTGCGCGTCGACACCGGCACAGGTGGGACGGAACGCTTGCGGGTCACTTCCACGGAGGTACGGGCGTTCGTCCCGATCGCCGCTCCGAACATCTGCGACATGCGCGTGAAGGAGAACGTTCGCCCGCTGCGCGGGGTCCTGGACCGGCTGAGCGGGGTACGCGGCGTCGCCTTCGACTGGAAGGACACCCCGGACGTCGGGGAGAGCCGTTCCGGGAAACCGTCGATGGGCGTGATCGCGCAGGAGGTGGAGGCGGCGTTCCCCGAGCTGGTGCAGGAGTTCGGCGACCACAACCTGAAGAGCGTCGACTACAACGGCCTGGTCGCCGCCCTGGTGACCGCCGCGAAAGAGCTCCGCGACGAGGTCGACGCGCTGCGCGCCCGGATCACCGCCCTGGAATCCGCCGGATAGGATCGCCGGCCGTCGCTCAGGCGGCTTTTGCCGGTCGTTTGACCGGCGTGGGCGACGGCTGGCCTCGCCGGCCGTCGCTGACGCGGCTTTCGCCGGTCGTTCGACCGGCCTGGGCGACGGCTGGCGCTACACCGGCAGCGTGTCCACCGCGGACGCGAGAAGGTTCCGCAGGTCCTGCTCTGCGCCGGGCGGCAGGATCTGCGGGTCGACCAGCTGGTACGCCACCCGTACCTCGAAATCGTCGCCGGACCACGCCCAGCCGTCGATGCGCGCCTCACCGTCCGCCCACGCCTTCACCCGGAAACAGGACCGGTCGCCGGGCCCGTCCGCGGTCGGTTCGGCCTGGATGCCGGCGCACCGCTCAGATCGCCACTCCTCGTCGTACGAGCCCGTTCCGGTGACGGCGACCTCCACGTACAGGTCGCCGCGCATCGCGCCCGCCAGGTCCACCACGCAGCTCCGGTCGCCGCTGATCGACCCCAGCACCTGCGACGGCACCCGCTCCGAACCGGGCGCGAGCCGCCGCAGCATCTCGTCGGTGATCAGCGGACAGGGATCGCTCAGCTCGCCCGGCGCGGCCGGCCGGCCCGGCGCCGAACAGCCCGCCACCAGCGCCACCAGCAGAACGGCAATCATCGAACGCCGCATGTGCCCGCTCCCGTCCGCCGGTACCGATGCCGACGCCGATCGTAGGAGCGCCGGTCCAGGCGGGTAGCGTCGTCGCCGATGAGCACTCTTGACGAAGTGGCGGAACGTGACGGCTGGCGCTGCTGGGTGTGCGACGAGCCGGTGGACGCCGGCATGTCGGTCAACGACCCGCGCGGCCCGAGCGTCGACAGCCGTACCGCCGACCGCAAAGCGAAACTCGCCGAACGCCTCGCCCACCGGGCCTGCAACTCCCGCAAGGGCGCGGTGAAGGTGGTGATCGCCTGGCCGGAGCGGCTGAACGTGATCGAGCCCGCCCCGCTGATCACCGTCGCCGAACGCCTCGAACGCAAGGGCGGCCGTGAGCTGGTGGCCCGCTGCCCGAGCCGCAAGGACGCCCAGGAGGCCGCGGACTGGCTGGCCGACCGGTTCTCCCGCCTGGTCCCCGGCCTCCCCGTCACCACCACCGTCGAGCCGGGCGGCGGCCAGTTCCTGATCGCCCTGGCCACCGGCCGCCGCTGAACCCGCGTGGGCTATTTCGGGACGGTCGTCGTCGCGCGGCCGCACGGGCTGCTCGCCGAGCAGGACGGGATCGGCGGGTTCGGGCACCGGCACACCTGGCTACGAGACCTGAGCGACGGCTGGCAGCTGCTGGAGACCCGCGGCTTCGACGATCCGCCGGACCTGCGGGGCGCCTGCGCGGCGCTCACCGCGTCGACCGGGCATCCGGTGCTGGCCTTCTACGTCAGTGACGGTTCCTGCGCGGTGATGTGCCCGGCGACCCCGGGCCGGACCGGGCCGCTCACCCACCTGTGGCCGGCAGGCCGCGGCTGTGAGAGCTACCGGCATCAGCCGAGGGGCATGCCCGAGCCGTCCGGGTGCACGCTTGATGACGTCGTCACCGAGCTGAGCGCCTGGTCGGCGGCTGCCGGGCTGCGGCCGGACACGGACCGGCTGCGGGTCGTCGCCGAGCCTGACGACCGGGGCGGCGACCCGGCCGACGATCTCGTGTTCGAGCTGGTGAAGGCCGTCGGACTGCCCCGGATCGGCCGGACCCGCCCGTGGTCGCTGCCGGCCTTCGACCACCCGTTCGCCGGCATCATGTTCGACATCGGACCGGCGTACGAGGCACGCGTCGAAGCGCGGTGGCGGGCGGCCGGGGTGAAGGCGGCCCGGCCGGTGCAGCCCTGGGAGGAGCCCGCGCTGGCCCTGGAGGCGGAACTGTGGGCCGCGCTGTACCGGCCCGGCGCCGACGTCCCCGCCCTCGCCGAGCGCGCGGCAGCCCTGATCAACGGAACCGTGTCCGTGCCGGGCGAATCCGGGGAGATCGAGGCGCGCCGGTGGGCCGACGCGCGCGCCACCGGCTGAACGTCCGTCAGGCGATCCGGGGGATCGGCCTGGCCAGCATGGACACGTCGCCGGTCTGTTCCGGGGCGAGCGGGGCCGGCTCGGTGCCCGCCGCCGCCGGGATCGGCAGGGTCGGCGGCTCGATCTGGGACAGCAGGGCGGCGAGGCGGCCCACCTCGTCGGCGGCCAGTTGGAAGGAGCCCCGGCACAGCGCGTCCGACCACAACGAGATCACCACCACCTCACGGTTCTCGTGGTAGCTGACCCGCATCGTTCGACCACCGCCGCGCACGTCGCTGAACACGTCACCGACCGTCGGCATCGGATAGACCTCGCCCATTCCCGCAGTCTCTCCCGTACGCGCCCATCCGTAAAGATCGCACCACCCGGCAGATCGCGGGTACGCCCACTGTCGGCCTTCCAACAGGTAAACGAGTTGAGCCCCCCGCGCGGGCGGATAGAACATGTTTCACATGCAGAACGTGAGCCTGGCGCTGGTGCGCGACGACCTGGATCCGGAGGAGGCCGAGCGGGCCACCCGGCGGCTGCGTGCCGAACTCGCCGACCTCGACCTCGACTTCGTGGCCACCGCGGGCGAGCACGCCCCGGACGGTGCGAAGGGGCCGGACGCCGCCACGATCGGCTCGATCGTGGTGGCGATGAGCGCCTCCGGTGGCGCGCTGACCGTGCTGATCGCGGCGGTGCGTGACTGGCTGGGCCGGCAGCACCGGCGGCACCGGATGGTGGTGACCATCGACGGTGACTCCGTCGAGCTGGACGGGGCGACCCCGGATCAGCAACGTGTTCTTCTCGAGCATTTCATCAGCCGCCACTCCTAGGAGGGGGACATGGGCCGGCGCCGGGCGCTTCTGATCGCCACCTACGAGTACGAGGACGCCGCGCTGTCCCGCCTGACCGCGCCCGCCCACGACGCCGAGGCCCTCGCGGCGATCCTGCGCGACCCGGAGGTGGCCGGTTTCGAGGTGACCCAGCTGATCAACGAGCCGCACTACCGGGCCGGCGCGGCGATCGGCGACTTCTACCGGGACACCCGCCGGGACGACCTGACTCTGTTGTATTTCACCGGGCACGGCCTCAAGGACGACGCCGGCCGGCTGTACCTGGCGGCGGCGAACACCCGGCGCGACGGGCTGCTGTTCACGGCTCTCGCCGCCGAGCAGATCGACCAGGCGATGGAGGGCAGCCCGTCGCGGCAGAAGGTGCTGATCCTGGACTGCTGCTACAGCGGGGCGTTCCCGGCCGGGCGGCTCGCGAAGGGTGACACCGCCGTGCACACCCTGGAACGCTTCCAGGGCCGGGGCCGGTCGGTGCTGACCGCGTCGGACGCCACCCAGTACTCGTTCGAGGGCAGCCGGGCCGAGGGGGAGGCGCCGCAGTCGGTGTTCACCCGGCATCTGGTGGAAGGGTTGCGGGACGGCAACGCGGACCTCGACGGGGACGGCGACATCAGTTTGGACGAGCTGTACACGTACGTGCACGACCGGGTGGTGGAGGAGCAGCCGGGGCAGCGGCCGAAGAAGCAGGACGACGTCGAGGGCCGGATCGTGATCGCGCGGAACACCCGGTGGTCGATGCCGTCGTACCTGCGGCACGCCCTGGACAGCCCGCTGCCCGCCGACCGGCTGAACGCGATCGACGGCCTGGCGCGGCTCTACGCGGCGGGGAACGAGGTGGTCCGCGACGCGGTCCGGGTGGAGTTGCAGCGCCTCGCCGACGACGACAGCCGCGCGGTCCAGACCGCCGCCCGGCAGGGCATCGACGCCGTCGGCACCCCGGCGTCCCGGCCCACGCCGACCCCGGCGGTGGCGGGAGAACCGGCCCCCGCGGCGGAGAAGCCGGTGGTGGAAAGGCCGGTGGGGCGTAGGGAGGCACGGCCCTCTGTCGCGGCTGCCTGGCCGGCCATCGCGGGAGTCGTCCTGCTCATCGCCGGTGTGGCGCTGCCCTGGGCCAAGCTGGAGAAGTACGTCCCGCCGCTGTCGATCACCCAGGTCTTCCAGGACCGGTGGGCGGCGCTGTTCGCCCTGGCAGCGCTCTGCGGAGCAGTCGCGGCGCTGAGCGGCCGTCTCCGCCCGCCGTGGGCCCGGGTCACCGCGCTCGGCGTCACCGCGGTGGCGGCGGTGGCCATGACGATCCGCGGTGTGCCGCTACTGGTCGGCAACAGGCTGGACGCGCTGCCCGGCTACTACGCGGACAGGAGTCTGGAGGCGGACAAGGGGTCGATCCTGCTGTGCCTGGCCGGGGTGTGGTGCCTGGTCGCGGCGGCGTGGCCCCGGGACCGGGTCGCCGCCGTGTTCGGCCCGGAGGTCGTCTGGTCGAAGGGTGACTCGGGCCGCCGTACCGTCAAGCGGGTCTTCGCGGTGTCGACAGCGGTTCTCGCTGCCGCGAACGTGATCATCCTGTGGTTCCGGATCGGTGTCGGCATGGCGTCCTGGACGGATCCGCCGACCGCCCTGATCCCGTCCGAGAGCACGGTCGTGGCGCCCTGGGAGTACCTGCTGTTCGCGGTGCTGCTGATCGTCCTGTCGGTGGAGCTGGCGGTGTCCGCGGAGACCGGCTACTACCAGCGGTGGCTGAATCCGGTCCGGGCGGTGGTGCTGCTGGGGTACGCGGCCGCGCTCGGCGAGGGCAGCGGGTACCTCTACTGGTTCTCCAACGCCGAGTTCGACTTCCACCCGTGGGTGGCCGTCCTGCCCGCTGTCCTCGCCGCGATCGCGTCCGTGCTGCTCCCGGGACCTGCCGGCGACTGACCGGTCAGTCGAGGCAGAACTCGTTGCCCTCGACGTCCTGCATCGGGATGCACGACTCGTTCACGCCGTCGGCGTACAGCACCTGCACGCGCTTCGCGCCCAGGGCTTCCAGGCGTTCGCATTCGGCCAGCAGGACGGCCAGCCGCTCGTCGCCGGTGAGACCGGTGCCCACCCGTACGTCCAGATGCACCCGGTTCTTCACGACCCGGCCCTCGGGAACCTTCTGGAAGAACAGGCGCGGTCCCTCCCCGGCCGGGTCCACGCAGGCCGCGGCGGTGCCCGGCTGCCGGACGTATCCCAGAACCTCGGCCCAGAACCGGGCGACCCGATCGGGGTCCGCGCAGTCGAAGGTCACCTGGAACTTCCTGATCGATGCCATACGGGCACAGTATCGACGGGCGCGACCGGCTCCGGACGAGACCTCGTCCGGAGCCGGTCCGGGTCAGCCCGCCGTGCAGGCGGCGCCGTTGAGGGTGAAGGCGGTCGGGGCGGGGTTCGTGCCGGTGTGGGTGCCGTTGAAGCCGAAGCTGACCGTGCCGCCCGCCGGGAGGCCCGGGTTCCAGGCGGCGTTCCGGGCCGTCACCTGGGTGCCCGACTGGCTGACCTCGGCCGACCAGGCTTGCGAGACCTTCTGACCGCTGGCGTACGGGAACGTCAGCGTCCACCCGCTCGCCGCCACCGGACCGTTGGTGATCGTCACGGTCGCGGTGAAGCCGGAGCCCCAGTCACTGGTGGTGTACGCGATCCGGCACCCGGCCGGCGGCGGCGGAGTCACCGACACCGACGGCGAGGGCGACGGCGAGTCCGAAGGGGTCGGATCCGGGGTCGTCCCGTCCGGCACCGCGCCCCACACCAGCGTGGTCCCGTCGAACAGCGCCACCCGCGGGTTCGGCCCCGCCGCGGCCTGGTAGGACGGGTCGTTCGCCGGGTTCCACACGCCACCCTCGGCGACGCCGATCTTGAGCTGGACCTCCATCCGGTGCGCCGACTGCCCGGCCGGGGCGATCCGGTACCCGGTGCAGTCCACCTCGACGTACCAGACGTTTTCGGAGTGCTGCTTCGCCGCCGTCGGCCCGGGGCAGCCCTGCGTGTACGGCGAGCTGACCTGCAACGGCTTGTCGTCGTCGCGGGTGAAGTAGTACCGGAACTTCCCGGCGGTGAGCGCCCGGGCCGGGAACGCCGACTTGTTGTAGACGACCACCTTCACCCCGGTGGACCGGGTCTCGTTCTGCATGACGGTGGTCTCGACGGACAGCTCCGCGATGTCCGGCTTCTCGGCGACCGGGAAGCCGGCCAGCGGCGGCCCGCCGAACTCGCCGTACAGCCGGGCCAGCGCGGAGGTGAACCCGGCGTTGTAGTCGGTGGCGACCTCGTTCATCACGTAGTCGCCGCGGCTGTCGGTGTACTTGTCGTCGGGGGAGGACGGGCCGCCGACGAGCGCGCCGTACAGCACGTGCCGGGTCTCGGCGGGCACCGTCTGGCTGTCCCACCAGGAGCCGTGCGCCGTCCGGTGGTGCGGGTTCCTCGGCGAGTCCGCGCCGTACCCGATCACGTAGCTGGCGTTGCGCGGGTTGTCGCCGAGGGCGTAGTCGATCTGCCGGACCGCGAAGTCGTGGTAGCGCTGTTTGCGGGTGGCGTCGCTGAGATGGTCGCTGTGCACCAGGGCGACGAACGCGGTGTTGGCGGCGTACCGCAGCGCGCCCCACGAGTCGACCACCACCATGCCGCCCGGCGAGGTGCGCACCTTCTCGCCGTTGACGCCGACGGTGAACCAGTCGAGCCAGCGGTTCGCGTCGTCGAGGTACTTCTGCTTGCCGGTCAGCTGGGACAGCAGCACGTAGTTGCCGTACTGCTTGTTGTCCCAGGAGATCGTCCACTTGTACATCTTGGTGCTGGTCTGGTTCTCGTTGCCCTGCGCGTCGTACCCCGCCTCGGCCTTCGCCAGGTACGACGCGTCGCCGGTGGCCCGGTGCAGCCAGATCGCGCCCCACACCAGCTCGTCGGCGTACCCGCTCCAGGACCGGTAGAACGACGTCGCGTCGGTGATGCACTCGTGGTAGTTGCGGCGCACCCGGTCGGCGAACGAGTACAGCTGCTTGGCGTGGCCGAGGAGCTTGTCGGCGTACGCCGCGTCGGTGGGCCGGAACACCAGGGAGCTGGCGGCCATCGCGGCAGCCGTCTCGGCGGCGAGTTCGCTTCCCCCACAGGTGGCATCGATCTTGTACGCGGGACGCGCCATCGGCATCACCTCGGCCGGACCCCACCACTTGTGGTCGTCGTCGCCCTTGCCGACCTGCCCGTACAGCACGTCGGCCGACGGGTGCGCCTTGATGAAGTAGTCGTTGGGCACCCGCAGGTTGTTGAGGAGATGGGTCAACTGCCCGGAGTCCGCGTACGCCTGCCGGTTCTCCACCGCGCCCCAGGCGAGCATGGTCGTGGTGAACGCCATCGGCAGGCCGAACTTGACGTGGTCGCCGGCGTCGTACCACCCGCCGGTCAGATCCAGGCCCACGTCGGCGCCGTCGGTCATCGCCGAGTCGCCGCGCCAGGACACCCGGTTCCAGTCCGGTTTCTTGCCCGACACCTGGGCCTCGTAGAACAACAGTGACTTCTGCAGCGCTTCCCCGTAACTGCGGGCCGGGGCGGCGGACGCCCCGGACGGCGCGGCGACCCAGAGCAGACCGGCCCCGAGCAGGGCGGCAGTCACGGCTCCGGCGAACTTCTTCAACATGGGCGACCACCTCGCGAGACAGTGACCGTCATCGTTACATGGGAGCGCTCCCAGTTCAATGGTGTTGCCAGCGTGTTACCTCCACCGTCGTGGTGATCCGGACCAGGGCGGGGGAGCGGGGCGCCGAACCGAACCCGAAACGCACCGGCGGATGCACGTCGGCCAGCGTGCCCAGGTCGAGGCCGTCCATGGTGGCGGTGGCGGAGACGATCGTGTGCAGGTCGCGGACGGCGTACCACTCGCGCCTGCCGTTGCCGGCGCTGCCGTGCGTGCGGACGCCCCGGAGCAGCCGGGCCGGCAGGTCGATCAGCCGCACCCACCACAACTGCCGGGACAGCGCCGGCGGGACCGCTTTCAGCAGCCATCCCAGCAGGCCACGGCCACCGGTGGTGAACCGGACGGTGAGCGGCCCGGCGGACACCGTCCACGCCGACGGTGTCCGGTTCACGGTGACGGGCTTCACCCGTACCTCATCGAAGGTGTAGGTCTCGGCAACGAACGCGGCCAGCTCGGCGGTCTCGGCCAGCAGCAGCCGATGCCCGTCCGGGCGCTCCACCATCACATCGGTGACCGGCCCCAGCGGGGAGTCCGGCCAGTGACCGACGACGAGGCGGGTGCCACCGGCGGTGCCGAGCCCGGCGATCCAGCCGTCGAAACGCAGACGTACATGATCCATTCCACTGTCATACCCGGCGGGTCGTCTGGGTACCGTGTCGGCATGGCCGCCTTCACCGTCACCCGAGATGTGGACGCCCCCGCCACCGACACCTGGAACACGCTGGTGGACTGGCCGCGGCACGGCGACTGGGTGCCGCTGACTCGAGTGCGGGTGATCGGCGGGCGGCCGGACGGGATCGGCGCCCGGTTCGTCGCGCGCACCGGGGTGGGGCCGCTCGGCTTCGACGATCCGATGGAGATCGTCGTGTGGGAGCCGCCGTCCGGCGACCGGCCCGGCCGCTGCGAGATCACCAAGCACGGCCGGGTGGTGCACGGGCGGGCCTGGTTCTCGGTGGCGCCGCTGCCCGGCGGGCGGTGCCGGGTGACCTGGACCGAGGACGTGACGGTGTCCCCTCGCCGGATCACCCGGTACGTCGCTCCGCTGGTGGACCTGATCGGCAAGGCCGGTTTCGCGGCCACCCTGCGCGGCCTGGCCCGCGACGTCGAGCGGCACTGATGGCGTGTTGATTTCGGGCGCGCTGCGCGGCCGAAATCAACACGCTCAGGCGTTGGTGGTGAGGACGATCTTGCCGGTGGTACGGCCGGTCTCGCTCAGCTCGTGCGCCTTCGCGGCCTGCTCCAGGGGGAACTCGGCCTCGACCAGCACCCGCAGCCGGCCGGCGCGGACCAGGTCGGCCAGCGCCAGCAGCCCGGCCCGGTCCGGTTCGACGAGCAGGAAACCGGCGCGTACCCCCAGCTCCTCGGCCTGCGGGACGAGGTTCTGCTCGGCCGGGGAGTTCAGGGAGACGAGGATGCCGCCCGGGCGCAGGGCACGCAGGCTGCGCGGGCCGTTCTCGCCGCCGATCGGGTCGATCACCACGTCCACCGGCGCGACCGCCGCGGCCACGTCGACCGCCGTGTAGTCGATCACCTCGTCCGCGCCCAGCTCGCGGAGCAGGTCGTGCTTGCCAGCCCGGGCGGTGCCGATCACGTACGCCCCCAGGCTCTTGGCGATCTGCACCGCGAGATGCCCGACCCCGCCGGCCGCCGCATGGATCAGGACCCGCTGGCCCGGCCGCACCCGGGCGCGGTCGGTGAGGGCCTGCCAGGCGGTCAGCCCGGCCAGGGGGAGACCCGCCGCCCGGACGTGGTCGAGGTTCTCCGGTTTGGCGGCGAAGTGCCGCGACGGGGCCGTCACGTAGTCGGCGTAGGCGCCCGCCTGCCGCGGGAACCACGGCATCCCGAACACCTCGTCACCCGGGCTGAACAGGGTGACACCGATGCCGACCCGCTCGACGACGCCGGAGACGTCCCAGCCGAGGACGAACGGTGGCTGCCCCAGGAAGCCGCCGGCCTGCCGGGACTTGACGTCGACCGGGTTGAGGCCGGCGGCGTGCACCCGTACCAGGACCTCGGTCGGCCCCGGTGACGGCTTCTCCACCGTCGTCCCGGTGAGCACGTCGGGCCCACCCAGCGTCTCCTGCTTGATCGCACGCATTCCGTACCGGTCCTTCCGTTGTCTTGTCTCGGCGATCAGCCTCCCGTTCGTGGCACCGGCGAAACAGTGGCCTGAACGACGACATGTGAAAGGATCTGGCCATGCATCGTGTCGTCGTGCTCGCGCTGCCGGGCGTCTACCCGTTCGAGATGGGCATCCCCAAGCGGGTCTTCGGGAGCGCCGTCGACCACACCGGCGCCCCGCTGTACGAGGTCGTCACCGCGGGCCTCGGCGACGGCCCGGTGCCGACCGCCGCCGACTTCGTGATCACCCCTGAACACGGGCCGGAGATCCTCGCCACCGCCGGCACGGTCGTGGTGCCCGCGCTGGAGCCGGTCGCGCCGATGTTCACCGAGGGCCGCCTCAGCGACCCGGTCCGCGCCGCCCTCGCCCACGTGCGCCCCGGCACCCGGCTCGTGTCGATCTGCACCGGGGCGTACGTGCTGGCCTCCGCAGGCCTGCTCGACGGCCGTCCCGCCACCAACCACTGGCACTGCGTCGGCCACTTCCAGAAGCTGTTCCCGGGCATCGCTGTCGACCCCGCCGTGCTGTTCGTCGACGACGGTGACGTGCTCACCTCGGCCGGCGCGGCCGCCGGCGTCGACCTGTGCCTGCACATCGTGCGCCGCGACCACGGCAGCGAGATCGCCAACGCGGTGGCCCGGCGCTGCATCGTGCCGCCGTGGCGCGACGGCGGCCAGGCACAGTACATCGAGCAGCCGGTCCCGGACCGCGCCGAGACGTCCACCGCGCCGACCCGGGAGTGGGCGCTGCAGCGCCTCGACGAGCCGCTGACCCTGGCGACGCTGGCCGGGCACGCCCGGATGAGCATTCGGACGTTCACCCGCCGGTTCCGTCAGGAGACCGGCGCCACCCCCGGCTCGTGGCTGATCAACCAGCGTGTCGACCTGGCGCGCAATCTCCTGGAGACCACCGACCTGCCCGTCGAGCGGGTCGCCGAGCGGGCCGGTTTCGGCACGTCGGCGTCGTTGCGGCAGCATCTGCGGGCGGCCACCGGGGTCGGCCCGAACAGTTACCGCCGCACCTTCCACCACGTCCCGATGGGCACGGCCGCGCTCTGACGCGGGTGTACCGGCGGCGATGTCAACGGCGCCATGCCGTCTCGCCAGGCCCCGGAAGGCGGGCACGCCGATTCGGGTGACCGGCGGCTGTTCCGGCCGCTGCGGCCCGATGTTCTTCATACGCTCGGCGCGCTGATATCACCTGTCGATCGGAGTGACCCGTGCGTGTGATGACCGCGCTTGCCGGAGTGTTCGTGCTGGCGGTGCCCCCGGTCGCGGTGCCGGCCCCGGCCTCGGCCGCTGCCACGGCCGACTACTACGCCGCCGCCCAGGGCCTGACCGGCGCCGAGCTGAAGGACGCCCTGCACGACATCATCTCGACCGGGGCGCGGCACCTCTCGTACAAGAAGGTGTGGGATGCCCTCAAGGTCACCGACGAGGATCCCGCGGACCGGAGAAACGTGATCCTCGTCTACTCGGGCATCAGCCGGTCGAAGAATCAGAACGGGGGCGGTGACGGCCAGTGGAATCGTGAGCACGTCTGGCCGCAGTCCGAGGGCCGGTTCGACACCGATCCCGGCGTCGGTACCGATCTGCACCACCTGCGGCCGGAGGACGTCGACATCAACCGCATGCGTGGCAACGAGGACTTCGACAACGGCGGCGATCCCGTGCCCGGGGTTCCGAACAACCGGTCCGACGAGGACTCCTGGGAACCGAGGGACGAAGCCAAGGGCGACGTCGCGCGGATGGTCTTCTACATGGCGGTGCGGTACGAGGGCGGCCGCGGCGAACTGGACCTCGAAGTCGACAAGGCCGTCACCAGCACCGGCAGGGGCCGGCTGGGCCGGTTGTCAGCGCTGCTGAAGTGGCACGACCAGGACCCGGTGGACGCGTTCGAGCGCCGCCGCAACGAGATCATCTTCGAGCGGTACCAGCACAACCGGAACCCCTTCATCGACCACCCGGAATGGGCGGACGAGATCTTCTGAAGCGTTCCCGGCGGTCATCGCGGTCTGGCCTTCTGCGGGTAGAAGGTCTCGTGGCGGGCCAGCATCGCGACGAACTCGACGATCTTGCGCTCCCGGGTCTCGGCGCGTTTGACGGCGTTGAGCCGGTGGATGAGCGCGAACCGGTTCGCCTTGGTGAGCACGTCCAGCATGGCCTGGGCGGCCGGGTTCGCCGCGATCGCGGCCAGTAGGTCGGCGGGCACCTCGGCCTCGGACGGCGGGGCGTACGCGGCCGCCCACCTGCCGTCCGCCTTGGCCGCCTCCACCGCGGCCTTCCCGGCGGGCAGGATCCGGCCCTCCGCTTCGAGGCGGGCCACGTTCTCCACGTTGCGCTGCGACCAGGAGCTGCGCGCCCGGCGCGGGGTGAGCCGGATCCAGGAGGTCTCCTCGTCGCGCTTGCGCGCCTGACCGTCGATCCACCCGGCGCACAGCGCCTCGTCGACGGCCTGCTGCCAGGTCAGCGTGGTGACGGTGCCGCCCTTGCGGGTCAGCGCCAGCCACACTCCCGGCGAGGTGGTGTGGTTCTCCAGCAGCCACACCCGCAGCGCCGCGGCGTCGGCGACGATCAGTTCCTCCAGCTCGATCGCCATCACGCCGGCCCGTGGTAGAGGGCGAGCACCTGGTCGGCGACGCAGGCCGGGCGGGTGGCGCCGTCGATCTCGGCGCGGGTGCGCACCACGATCCGGGCGCCGCCGGGGATGCTGCGGGTCTGCTGGAGGTTGATCGCGCCGCGCAGCCGTGACCCGGCCGGCACCGGCGTGTGGAAGCGGACCTTGTCGAACCCGCCGTTGACCACCATCGTCACCCCCTCGACCTCCACGACCTCGGTCAGGAAGGTCATGCACAGCGACAGGGTCAGCGCCCCGTGCGCGATGGTGCCGCCGAACGGGCTCTCCCGCGCGGCCCGCTCCGGGTCGGTGTGAATCCACTGCCGGTCCCCGGTGACCTCGGCGAACCGGTCGATGCGGTCCTGGTCGACCAGATGCCAGGAGCTCACGCCGAGCTCGTCACGGCTGAGCAGGTCGTCGATGCCGGTGAATCCCATCCGATCATCCTACGGTCGGGGCGAGCCGGACCCTCGGCAACCTGCGCGTCTCCGAACCGGAACACCGACGCGCCTGCGCAGGTGAAGGCGGGGATCAGCGGCGCGGGCGGGCGTGCCGGCAGGCATCGGCTCGTGTCTCGGCGAACATCAGCTTCGCGCCGTCGTCCCAGGATGCCCACGGGCCACCGCTGGCGTCGGCGCCGAGCACACGGAACTGTTCGACCGCCTCGTCGTAGCGCTTGCCCTGCGTCAGCGCGTACGCCAGCCAGCCACGGTCGTTGTGCGTCAGGTTCGGCTGGGCCAGCATGGTGGCGATCGATCGCTGGACGCTGGGCGAACGCCATTCGGCGCCGTCGGAGCCGTCCATCTCCATCGCCGCGTGGAACGGCAGGCGGGCCAGAGCCGGCGACGACGCCGCGGCGCGGTCCGCGAAGGCGTTCATCAGCTCATGCGAGCCGTGCCACTTGCGGCACCAGTACTGCAGCGCCTGCACGTGTCCGTGGAGGTGGTACGGCGCCCGTTCGACGAGTCCCTGCCACAGCCGGCCGAACGCGTCGTGGTCGTAGGACAGGCCACGGGCCAGGGTGATCAGGGTGACCCACGGGGTGGGATCGTCCGGCATGCGGCGCGTGGCGTCCCAGGCGGCCTCCTCGGCCTGCCCGAGCACCCGGCGGAAGCCCGCGGCCTGTTCCCGGGTGGTCTCGCTGGCAAAGGCGGAGCCGCGGATCTGCCAGGCGAGCGTGACGAGCGCATCGGCGTGCACGACGGCGAGGTCACCGTCGTCGGGGCGGGCTGCCCGCCACGCCGTCAGCCAGGTGTCGTCGTGCGCCGCGAGCGTGCCGAAGTGGCCGACGAGGACAGCGCGGCGATCCCAGTCCCGCCAGGTGCGAGCGATCAACCGGGCCGCCGGCTCCCACTGCCCCGCTTCTGCGGCGGCCGTAGCCTGGTCCAACTCGGGGTCAGGGGCTCGATCCGTGGTCAGGGCCGCGTCCGGCACGAGGCCGTGCCGCGCCGGGTCAGCCTTCTTGGGACGTAGCGTCGCGGCCACCACCTCCATCGGCATGTCGTCGATATCGATGCCACGGCGGCTCGCCTCCCGCATCAGCTTGAAGATCTGGAGGTATTCCCCGGCTTTACTCAGCAGCGACATGTGGTGTCCTAAAAGGGGTGGTAGTCGAGCCCGACGCCGGCGGCGGCGAGCATGGCGCGAAGGCCGGTGGTGTCGCGGGCCAGCGCCGCGGTGATCACGTCCTCGTCGAGGGCCAACGGCGTGACGAGCCGGGCATCACCCGACCACGACAGCGTCCAGCTCCCGCGACCCGCGTCGGACAGGGCGAGTGCGACCAGCGCCCGCACGTCGTTGCGGACGTACGGCATGGCGAACTCGCGGCGCGCGCGGGGACCGGCCGACGTGTCACCCGGACCAGAGCCGTCGGGCCCGAGGTCGGCGACCCGTCCGGCATCGAGCGCGTCCAGCACGTGGCCCAACGTGCCGCCGGCCTTGGCAAGCACCGCCTGGGTTCTGCTCGCCACCGCGCGGCGGGCACTCACGTGATCGGCGGTCACCCAGTCGACACTGGTCTTCGTGGCCGCCTCGTCGGCAAGCGTGTTCATCAGGCACTGGTCCAGCACGTCGCCATGCAGCAATGCGGTCGCCGGGCGCTCGCCGCCGGGCGGCCGAGGGCGGGCGAGCCGCTCGATCGCCGCGATGCGATCGCGCAGCGGCGGATGCGAGTCGTCAGGCATCTGTTCCGGCTCGGGCGGGCTCATCCGGATCTCGTCCAGGACGACGCGCATCTCCGGCTCGTCCCGCAGACGCGCGAATCGGTCGAAGAACGTGAGCGGCAGGTAGCCGGCGGCCCACGCCGTTCCCAGGTGCCAGTCGAGGAAGTGCGTCCACACGGCTTCGACCGCCGGGAGTTCCCGGAGGGCGGAGGCGGCCGCAGCCGACCCGGCCACCTCGGCCGAGGTGACGTCCGCAGCGAGTTCGTGACGACGGCAGGGCGCGGCGGACACCCGGAAATAGAGCTTCGCGTACGGCTCGACAAGCGTGGCGAGCCGCCGCGAGAACCAATCGCCGGCGTGGAGCCCGGACAGCACCGAGCGCAGCGCGTTACGGCCCGTCATCACGATGCTGGAAATCCGCGTGCCCTGGTTGCCGTAGTGGGCCAACTCGTGACCGAGCACGGCAGCCAACTGCGCCTCGGTGAGGCAGGCCAGCAGCGGCGCACCGACGAACATCTCCCGCCTGCCCACGCCGAGACCGAGGAAGCGCGTCTGTTCCCGTACCGCCGCGTCGACCTCCGCGACGATGATGACCTTGTCGGGGGCCCGGGTGCCGACCCGCCGGGCCAGTTCATGCACCAAGGCCCACAGCACGGGTTGTTCCCCGGGCGTCACGCCGATGCCCATGACCTTCTCGGTGCCCTGCTGCTTCTCGACGGTGTTCAGGGCCTTCACGAGAGCGAACAGCGCGGGAACGACGAAGAGCGCCGTCGTGCCGGCCGCAGGCACGGATCGATCGAGCGCGAGCAGTTCGATCGTGACCAGACCCGCGGCCAGCGCCAGCGCCGGGAGGTAGAACCCGACGAGCATGGCCACTGCCGCGACGGCGCGTAGCCGAACGAGCATGGATCTGCCCACTCTCACCCCAGAGTCGTGCCGAGCAGCGGCCGGGGAAGTCTGCACCATCGAGCGGGAGAACTACAAGATCGACGACATCGCTGATGGCTGGTGATCTCGTCCGGACCGTCGTGAGGGGACGCCTGGCGTGGCCCGTACCTTCAGGAAAGGCGGACCGGGTTCACCACATCGGCGGTGATGGTCAGCAGCATGACCGCGCCGCCGATCAGGACCAGAGCCAGGGTGACCGGGTAGAGCCGGGTGAAGTCGACCGGGCCCAGCGCCTGACGCCCGCGCATCCGGCGCACGGCGTCGCGGGCCTTCTCGTACCAGATCACCAGGATGTGCCCGCCGTCCAGCGGCAGCGCCGGCAGCAGGTTGAACACCGCCATGAACAGGTTCAGGCTCGCCAGCAGCAGCAGGAACACCTCCCACAGCCCGCGCTCGACGGCCTCGCCACCGAGCCGGCTCGCACCGACCATGCTGATCGGCGTGTCCGGGCCCCGCTCGGCGCCGCCGATCGCCTCGACCACCGCCGGGAGCCGCTGCGGGAAGGCGATCAACTGCGCGGTGGCGCGGTGCATCAGGTCGGCGGTGAAACTCGCGGTCGCGCCGACGGCCGCGGCCGGTCCATAGGTGAGGTACGCCGGGGGCGGCGCCGCCGTCGCGCCGATCATGCCGACCGTCCCGCCGTCCCGCGACACCCGCGCCACCTCGGCCGTGAGGACCAGCGTCACCCCGTCCCGCTGCACGGTCAGCGCCGTCGGCCCGTCCGCCGCCCGTACCACGGCGAGCACGTCGGTCCAGGCCGGCGTCGGTGTCCCGGCCACCGCGGTGATCCGGTCGCCGGGCCGCAGCCCCGCCTCCGCCGCCGGGCACCGGGTCGTGTCGACACAGCTGGTCGCGGCGATCACCGGCGCGCTGACCGGGTGCAGGTTCGGCAGGCCGGTGCTGACCGCCATCCCGTACAGGATCGCCATCGCCAGCAGCACGTGCGTGACCGGCCCGGCCGCCATCACGGCGGTGCGTTTCCAGGCCGGCAACCGCCACATCGCCCGGGACCGCTCGTCCGGGGTCAGCTCGTCCAGCGTGGTCATCCCGGCGATCTCGCAGAACCCGCCGATCGGGAGGGCCTTCAGCCCGTACTCGGTGCCGCCGCGCCGGAACGCGAACACGGTGGGGCCGCGGCCCACGAAGAACCGCCGCACCCGCAACCCGAAGGCGCGCGCGGTCAGCAGGTGCCCCGCCTCGTGCAGCGTGAGCGAGAGACAGAGGCCGATCACGAAGAGGACGACCCCGGTGAGGTAAGCCGGCACGCGTGGATCGTACGCATCAGGCAAGCTCTTTGACGAACACCAGGCAGGGCTCGCAGCGGGTCGCGGCCTCTTTGCGGGCCGGGACAGCGCCGTCCTTGCTCTGCATTGAACGGATTCCGGCGTCACATGTGTGCATTGCTCGAGGGCAGGTAGTCACATTCACTGTTGTGACGGTGTCTTCCTTCAGGAAGGATTGGAGGCGGTGCAGCTGCAAATCTAGAGGGGGCGCTGTGATCGGCCGTAGCCAAGTCGGAGCATGCAGGACCGACGAGCCCATGAAACCCGGTGGCGGCCTGCGTCAGGCGGGGGCTCACCGTCGATGACTGGACCAGACGAGACACCTGATCGTCGCCGCCTGATCGTCATAGCGATTCGCGACCAAGGTGGACCGAGCCCGTACAACGACGCCGTAGACGACCAGATCGCCGTGGTGACTGGCTGGTTCGGTAATAAAGGCTCAGGCGGTGACAGCGGCCTATTGTATCTTGCTCCGCGCGATGTCTTCCAGATACACAAATTTATTCGTGAGAATGGAATAGGGCGGCTCCATGTTGACGAGCCGACGATTCTCTACGTTACCGGACATGGAGTGCATGACCCTTCCAGCCGACATTTCCTGATACTTCCGGAGACGGACGAGAGAAATCTTTCGTTGACGGCATACGCAACTGCTGACCTCGTGGAGACAGTGGTCGCCTCGGATGCCGAGCACGTCGTAGTCATGATCGATTCCTGTTATGCGGGAGTGTTGCAGGTCGAACTCGGTATGAGGTTGAGAAGTCTGCGTCCTGAACGGCGTAAGTTGAAGACATTGGCCATTCTCACCTGTGCGGACTTCGACGAGCAGCCTCGCGTCGGCGAGTTCGTCACCGTACTGAGCCGTTTGCATGCCCGGTTCGCTGATCCGCGCAACGGATTCTCGGGCCGTTACCTCTCTTTTCAGGACGTGGCGAGCGAGCTGTCCATGCTTTTCGAGGCCGAGGTTTCGCTTCTTGAGCCTCTGTGGGCGTGGCCGCGCTCCTCGCTCAGTTCCATAGGAAACCCTTGTTTGCCGAACCCCGCTTTCGTGCCGCCGAACGAGTTCGTGGATCCGGAGCGAAGGCAGATGGCAATGTCGATCTCCGAAGATCTTGAGCACTGGATCTCTCGGGCGTCGGGAAGACTATCGGAATCGGAGGCGGGGTGGTATTTCACCGGGCGTGCCGAAATCATGCGGCGGATCGTCGAATTTCTCCGGGATGGCACCGGAGTCCTCGTTGTCACGGGGGAAGCCGGTAGTGGCAAGTCCGCTGTTCTGGCCAGAGCAGTCACGTTGACGGATCCGCGCTTTCGTGCAAATCCCAAGTTCGCCGAGGTGATCAGACAGGTTCCGTCTGACCTTCTTCCTGCGACAGGGGCTGTTGATGTCGCGGTCTACGCCCGTAATCTCGACTGTGATTCTTTGAGTCGAACCATGCTGCGACTTCTCGGCGCGGAGGAGCCGGCTCCCCTTCAGCGAGCCGTGGACCGCCTGTGCGATCACATCAAAAATGCCGATACGACAACAACAATCGTCATCGACGGGGTGGATGAGGCAATTGAGCCGGCCCTAGTGATTTCTGAGGTCGTCGGTGAACTGGAAAAGATCGTCAGCGCGGCCGGGAATCCGCTCGTCCGGATCCTGCTGGGAATCCGTTCAGACCGGCCGACCCAGTCGGTCGGAGTAGCGCCGCATAGCCTTGTCGGCGCTGTACAACGCGTTCTGGCGACGGTTGGTTCCGGAGCTGAATTGGCGATCCAGCGGGTGGACGAAGCGCCCGAAGTGACCGCCTCAATCGCTCAGTATGTGCGAGCACTGCTTCTCCCCGTAGGTGATGCAGGCCATGATGAGCCTCGCGAGACGGCTGAAGAGAAGACGGCAGAACTCGCGGACAAGCTCGCGGCTGCGGCAACGCCGTCATTCCTTGACGCACGGATCGCGGTCAGTCGGGTCCTCGCCGGCGGTGGTTCCGTTCCTTTCGGTGAAGTCCTTGCGGCACTCAAGAACGGCGCCGCGGGACTTCTTCGTGAGGATCTTCGCGACGAAAGCCGGAGAAAATCCATACCATTGGATCACCTGGTGGCTGCTATCAGAGCCACGGCGTACTCGTTCGGTGCGGGACTTCCCTGGTCGAATGTCTGGCCTGCGATTGCACGTCGATTCGGTCGGCAGCCGGCCGGTGCCGAAGACATCAATGCTGCGATTATGGCAATGACCGGCGGACGGCTAGCCGGGTATATGACTTCTGACAGCGAGGACGGACGGCTTGTTTACCGGCCGACGCATGAGCGCATCAGCGAGGTTCTTCGAGACGAGTCCGTGTGGCATGCGGGCTCGGGTGTCGACGAGAAAGATGATTCCGATGTGCATGCCGAAATAGCGACGACGCTCGGGGATCTGGTCGTCGGCTCCAACATTTCGGTTCCTCACCCGTATGTTAGGCGGCATCTCGTCGAACATGCCAATAGGGGTTCCGTTCTTGATGACCAGCATATTCCAGCGCGTTTCTTGCCCTGGGAGACAAGTCTCTCTGTTCGTCGTCTTCTCGACCTTGGAATATCCGCCGATGCCGCACCTATCTTGGGCGCTTGGGCGATTTGTGAGCCGTATCTTGGTGATGCCGACATCATCTCTAGGGCGGATAGCTTAAGATTCCAGATTACGGTGGCAGGACTGGATGCCCCCGCCGATCTGCCGACTTCTGAAATCTCGCCGATCTGGGCTCGATGGCGTACCGGATCAGCCTCGATCACAGATTTGAACTCCACGGTCTCCATCCATGCCTTCGCCGACCCTGTTGGTAAGGAAATTCTGGCAACCGGCGGATCCGATGGTGCGGTGCGCCTTATCGACCTGACCACCGGCGATTTGATCGGGTCACCGTTCGAGGGTCATCGCAAGAGAGTTCATGCGGTCCTCACGGCCTGTGTCGGCGGCGAGGATCTTCTGGTGTCCGCTTCCGCGGACGGCGACATCCGCATATGGAGCCTTTCGACGCGAGCACAGGTGAGCCTCCTGGTAGGACATGCTGGACCTGTCCGTGCTCTGGCGCTTGTATCTGTTGATGGAAGGCAGATTCTGGTTTCAGGCGCGGACGATGCGACAGTGCGGTTATGGGATCTTCAGCATTCGGCTCAGTGGGGGCCGGCCCTCGTGGGGCACGACGGCGCCATCTGTTCTGTGGCCGGCGCTTCGGTAGCGGATCGGGTGCTGATCTACTCTGCCGCAGCGGATTCCACGGTGAGAGCCTGGGATCCGGTGACTTCGGAATGTGTGGCTGTCCAGCGCGATCATCTGGCTACGGTCCGAGCCCTCGCAGTCGTGCAGACGCGGCGAGAACCGTTGGTCGTGTCCGGCTCATATGACGGGACCCTCATTGTGCGTGACCCGTCAACCCTTGCTGCCGTCCGTCCCCCATTGACGGTCCTCGGGAGCGGCATCTGGTCTGTCGCCGCGGGTCCAGCCGATGATCGAGGTCGTGTTTACTCAGGCGGCTCAGACGGCCGCGTGCGCATGTGGGATCTGAACGCCAACGACGGCGATCCGCAAGTGCTGATCGAGCACGTCCGTGGAGTGATCGGCCTCGCCACGATCGCGTCCGGCCGCTCACACCTGCTGATCTCCAGCGCGGTCGACCCTAGTGTCCGCCGTTGGCGCTCAGATTCCGCTGGCCCGGTAGATGTGGTTCTGGGCGGTGCTACGTCGCTGGAGACGGTGGCCAGAGCGCAGATCCATGGCCGACACGTACTCGTGACGGCTGGGGGAGACTCTCGAGTCCACGTGGTCGATGCGGCCACGGGGCAACCATTCGGTCCTGCCCTTGAAGGGCATGAGTCGATCGTCAACACTGTTGGCGTGGGTCGTGTGGACGGACGCGAGGTGGTGTACTCCGTATCCAGCGATGCGACAATCCGCCGATTCGATCTACAGACTCGGGCACAAATGGGCCGGCCTCTGCGCGCTCATCAGGGTGCCGTGAATGACGCGCAGCGCATCGAGATCGACGGTCGGGAGATTCTTGTCTCGGCCGGTGAGGACGGCACTATTCGTCTGTGGGATCTTGCTGAGGGCGTCGTTGTCGGAGAGCCGATGCGGGGCCATGTCGGTCCGGTGCGGTGTCTCCAGCCCGTTGTGGTAGGTGATCGCCCGCTATTGGTATCTGGCGGAAACGACGGAACAGTCCGCATCTGGGACCTACTGACCCGCGAGTCTGTCGGTCCGCCTTTGACGGGGCATACAGATTGGATTCTGGACATCTGTGTCACCGAGGTCGACAGTAGAACGATCGCGGTCACCGCCAGTGACGACGGAACAGTTCGTAGCTGGGACATCAGCGCCGGTACGGAATGGGGTAGGCCGTTCTCAGGACACCTGGGATGGGTGAACGCGGTAGCCGCAGTCACGGTGGGAGGCCGGGCGATCGTGGTCTCGGGTTCGGATGACCATACGTTGCGATTCTGGGACCTTGCGGCCGGCTCGGAACTTCGTCGGGTGGTGGTGGCAGCCCCCGTGACCGCTATCGATATCGCGCAGGATGCCACCTCCGGGAGAGCGCACATCGCCTTCACCGCTATTGCTGGGATTGCGGTCATAGAAGTTTCGCTGTCCGAGCTGTTCGGTTGAGCCTCAAGCGTTCCGACGGCTGATCGTCAGATCACTCAAGCCGGGATTCCCTGGAGGCACGAGCACGGTGAATACCTGTCCTGAATGTGTCAGGACGAACCTCCAGGTCCCGGAATTAGTACGCTGCTCGTCTCGAACCAATAGTCGCGGAACGAGAGCAGAGTGTTCGGGCCAGTCTGAGTCGATGGCGGCCAGCGCCAGTGCCAGGGCGTCGGTTCGCGCCAGTGGCTTCGAGTTTGGCGATGTCTGGGGAGGAGTCTCTTTATTGCTCCTGTTGCGCAGTCGTGCAACGGTGGCCTTGACCATGTCATAAGCGCCGTTTCCGAGGATGCCACCCCCGAGTATCTCAGCAACCGCGATACCGATCTCTACGACTGGTCCAAGTCTGGGTTCGCGGTAGTCGATCTGGCCGTCCACAACATCGAGCAAGGCCAGAAGGCCATACCGTGGTATGTCACGGAATCGACGGTGTAGCTCGCTACCGCCGGCCGCCTCCTCCAGCCAGCGGCAAGCGCTGAGTAGTTCAAGATCATCAATTGGTTCCTTCAGTGCGTCCTCCAGGAGGAGGTCGACATCGTGGACGAGTTTCAAGGTGCCGCTGTCGTGCTGCCCGATCGACTCGTTCAGCCATGCCCTGGTGGCGCCGTGCATGTTGTCGCCTATGGTGCGAAGGACTGGACCAGCCCAGCCGGGTTCGCCCGGGCGCAGGAGCGCGTCATCGCTGTCGATGGCGTCGCCGACCGCCTGGCCGCATACCACGCACACCCATCGAGGCGGAGAGTGCAGGGCAAGACGCTTACGAGCTGGCGGAACGGGTAGGCACCGATGAATGCTCGCCTCACCTGTCACTTGCACCTCCGTCGTGATCCCAACATTGTTGTCAGAGTAGGGGTTAGCGGCGAAGTGGCGAGCGACTGATCACCCCATAGTCCTCCGTGTGCTGTTGGACTATCGCAGGAGCCAGTGAGACAGCCGGAAGTCGGAGACGGATCAGGGGCCGGTCGTCGTACCGGAGAACTGGGTCTGCAGGAAGTCGGACCAGAGCTGGCCGGTAGATCGATGCGGGGTGAGGTGGGCGCCGCGCTGGAAGGCGCGGAAGGTGGCGCCGGGAAGGCGCACCGGCAGTATGCGGCGATGGCTGCCGACAGCGGTGAGGTAGGAGCGGAACACCTCAGGCGTGTGCAGGACCTCAGGACCGCCCAGGTCAGCGGCACGGCCGGGCCGAGGGTCGTCGAGGAGTTCGGCGATACGGGCGGCTACGGCGGTGGTGGCGATCGGCTGGACCGGGACGTCGGGAGCGGGGACGATCGGCAGACGTGCGGCGAGGCGGGCGCCGCCGAGAACGAAGTCGTGGAACTGGGTGGCGCGCAGGATCCCGCCGCCATAGGCCTCGATCAGGGCTTCGAGCTGCAGTTTCACCCTGTAGTACGGGTACGGGATCCGGTCGGCGCCGACGATCGAGAGGAAGAGGACGTACGGGTGGTCGGCACGCCCGGCGGCATCCAGCAGGTTGCGGGTCGCCTGAAGGTCGGAGCGTCCCATCCGGCGGGTGTCACTCGCGCAGTGCACCACCACGTCCACGCCGGCCAACGCCGGAGCCAGGCCTTCGCCGGTCGCCAGATCGCCACGGAACACCGGGCCGGTGAGGGAGGAGGCACGGCGGCTCAGACCGCGTACCTCGGCGCCGCGCCGATGCAGGAGATCGGTCACCGGACGGCCCAGGGTCCCGGTGGAGCCGGTCACGAGAATGCGGGTCATGCCGGTACGACGAATCGGCCCGCCGGAGTGTGACAGTCCTAGGATCGGGCGCGTGCATACCACGGTGCCGGCGGGGCTCGCCCGGAATCCTTCCCTTCCGTACGACGTACTGACCGCACTGTGGCGGAAATGGCCCGACCAGATGACCGCCGGACTTCAAGCGCGCGACGACACCCCGCAGTCCCTGCTGGAGGCGATGGCCGCCCATCCGTCCGCCGTGGTGCGCCGGGCCGTCGCCGGCAACGAACGGCTCAGCCCGGCATCGTTCGACCGCCTGCTCGACGATCCGGATTGGCGGGTGTGGTTCAAGGCGTGGGCCAGCCGGAAGCGGGCCCTGCCCGAAGAGGTGCTGTCGCGCCTCGTGACGAGGATGATCGACCCGCCGCCGGACTTCCCGTTCACCACTGCTGAACTGTTCGGCGAGTTCTTCGAGTCGAACTGGGACCGGCTGGACTTCGCCGCGCGTCATCCGGATCCCCGGGTTCGCCGGCAGGTGGCCACCTTCACCCGCCGAGACCGCCGGGAGTTCCTGCTCGACGATCCGGACCCGGAGGTACGGGCGATCGCGGCCGCCACCGTCGCGGACTGGGAACGGACCCTGCAACCCGGCGATCTGCCCGAGCAGCACTGCCACGCCCTCTGGATGCTGCTGATCAACTGGCGGCTCTCCCGGCCCCTGATCGAGCAGATTCTGGGCGGCGGTGACGTCGAGCAGGTGCGCGCCATGATGGGCAACAAGTTCCTGCCCCCGGACATCGTGGACCGGCTCTCCCGATTCCCGGACACCGAAGTTCGGTCCTCGGCGGCGAGCCGCCTGCCACCGGAGCAGATCGCACGGCTGGCCGGCGATCCCGAGGCGGAGGTCCGGGCTCGGCTCGCGGGCCGCCGCGATCTGCCCGCCGCCCTGGTCTCCACTTTCGCCGGGGACCCGGATCCGGCCGTGCGCTGTGCGGTCGCGACCCGTGACGGGCTGCCGGGCGAACTGGTCGAGACGCTGGCCGCCGATCCGGTAGAGGAGGTTCGGGAGGCGGTCGCGCTGCACGCGTACGTCTCCGAAAATGATCGGGCGATCCTGGCGGGGAAGGCAGACCTCGACCCCGACGAGGTGGCGCGCTGGGCGCGGTCGGAGAATCCGCGGCTGCGCCGCCTGGCGGCACAACGCGACGACGTTCCGCTTGCGCTGGTCCCGGCGCTGGCGTCCGATCCGGATCCGGCGGTACGGGCCAACCTGGCCCGCAACCACCCTGCCGCTCCTGGCGACCTGCTGCTCGACCAGTATCTGGAGACCCCGCGCAACGGCATCCTGCTGTCATCGCCGGGGTTCCCGCGAGAAGGGCTGGCACGGTTCGCCGACCATGCCGAGCCCCGCGTCCGGCTGCTGGCAGCGCGTGACCCGGCGGCCGATCCGGCGGTGATCGACCACTTGACGACCGATCCTGATCAGGAGGTACGGGAGGCGATGGCGCGCTGCCCGCGCCTGCCGGCCGATCGTGTGCTGGCTCTGCTGGACGATCCGGAGTTGGCGGTCCACGCTGCGGCCAATCCGGCTCTGCGGTGGCGAACCGTCCTGGAGAGGCTGTGAGATGAGGCCGTCGGCAGAGCGCCGGGCGAAGGGGAGAACGTTCGTTCCAGGTCGGCCTCTCGGCAGGGGCAGAACGTTCGTTCTAGGCGGATCCGCCGGCGGGCGGAGAATGTTCGGTACAGGTTGGACCCGGCGGAGGAAACGGTCGGTTCAGGTAGGGCTTTCGCCAGAGGGAGAACGTTCGGTTCAGGTAGGGCTCCCGCAAGAGGGAGAACGTTCGGTACAGGGAGGCGGACGGTGGGAACGGACTGGTCGGTGCAGGAAACCGCGGGGTGGGCGTCGCTGCGCTCGTGGACCGAGTCGGACGGTGTTCATGTGTTTCTCACGGACGGTCACGTCGAGCCGGAGCATCGGCGGCGCGGCATCGGCGGCCGGCTGCTCGACCAGACCGAAGCGGCCGCCGCCCGGCTGGCCGCCGAACGGGGACTGACCGGCCCGGTGATGCTCGGCGGCAATGTCACCGACGGTGATGACAGTAGGGAGGCGCTCCTGCTGAGCCGTGGCTATGAGAAGACGTTCAGCATGGTGTGGATGGTGCGGGAGGCGTCACCCGTACCGCGAAAGCTCTTGCCGGAAGGCCTCCACATGCGGACCGTGACCGTATCGGACGCCGCTGATCTGCACCGGCTCGCCGGGCGGGCCTGGGCCGGCCGCCCGTTCGTCGCCGTGCCGCCGGAAGAGCGCTGGCGGGCCTGGCTGCAACGCTCCGACCTGGCCGGTTTCCAGGTGGCGACGGCGGGGGAGCGGATCGCCGGCTTCGTCGCGGTGATCGGCGACGAGATCGACGACCTTCAGGTGGACCCGGACTTCCAGCGGCGCGGCGTCGCCTCCGCCCTGCTCGCGCGAGCGCTGGAGGGCATCGGCGGCCCGGCCCGGCTGCGCACCGAGGCCCACGACCCGTCCGGTGCGCGCAGCCTCTACGAACGATTCGGTTTCCGCGTCACGGAGAGTATGCACCGCTATCGGAAACCGCTGCGTCGAGATCCTTGATCGACGCGTCCGGGAGAACACCGAGGCAGTAGCGGCGTCCCGCCGACCAGACCGCCTCCACGGTCCTGGCCTGATGAAACACGGTCACCACCGAACCGGGCAGGTCGTTCTCCGCGTTGCGGGACGGGGTGAGCCAGTGCTGAGTACGGTTCTCGGCGAGCCGGGCCATCCACAGCAGATGCCGCCGCGTGTGCGCCAGCGCATCAGCCGCTCGCAGCAGCTCGCCACGCAGCGTGACGTGATGGGCGAGCGTCAGCCAGTTCGCGACCGACGCGATGTCACCGTGCGTAGCGAAGTGGAATTCGCCGCGGATCAGGCCCGGGAAGAACGCCACGTGACTGCCGAACTCGTTGACGACCACGTGCCGGATCGGCCCGATGCCGTCCAGCCAGGGCCGCCGCGACGGAACGGTGTCGAAGAACAGCCAGAACTCGATGTCACTGTGCGCATCGGCGGTGCCCTGCACGAACGAGCCGTACGTCAGCGCGGCGACGATCCGCTCGTCGGCACGGCACTTCTCCGCGACGCGGGCGATCAGGCGCTCCTGCGGCAGGCTCATCGGCGGTGTTCGATCGCCCACTCGCCGAGGGCGATGATCAGTGGCAGGAGGGACTGACCGGAATCGGTCAGGGCGTATTCCATCCGGTCCGCGGCCGGCTTGCGGCTGATCAGCCCGTCACTCTCCAGATTGCGCAGGGTACGGGTGAGAATGCGCCGGCTGAGCCCCTCCACCGTCCGATCGAGCTCGTTGAACCCCTTCGGCCCCTCGCCGAGGACCGCCAGGATCAGCACGCTCCACTTCTCGCCGACGCGCCGCAGCACGGACGTCGCCTCGCAGCTCTCACGATCCGCCGAGGTGACCGGCAGCGGCAGGAGTGACATGGATGTGCCTTCTTTCCGACCGGTCCGGTAGCGCCGACGATCCCAGTATGCGCACTGTGGTGATCGCGGGCGGTACCCGCGGCATAGGCAAGGCCCTCGCCGACTCCCTGACCGGCTGGAACGTGATCGCTCTCGGCAGCGCCGACGCCGACCTGTCATCGATCGCCGGGACCCGCGAGCTGATCGCCCGGCTTCCGGACCGGATCGACGCCCTGGTGCTGTCCGCCGGCCAGTTCTCCAACAAGCGGATCGAGACCGCCGACGGCCTGGAACGCAGTTTCGCCGTCGTTGTCGCCGCCCGCTACCTGCTGACCGAGGGGCTGCGCCCGGCGCTGGAGCGTGCCCCGAACCCGGTGCTCCTCAACCTGTGCGGGGTCGGCGGGATCAAGGCGGGCCGGATCCACTGGGACGATCTCCAGCTGACCAGGGGATATTCGCTGCTCACGTCGACCATGCAGGGGGCGCGGGCGCTCGATCTGCTCGGCGCGGGCTTCGCGGACCGTTTCCCGGAGAGCCGAGTCCGGTACGTCCTGTACAACCCGCTGTTCGTCGACAGCGGGATGCACCGGAACCTCGGCCGGCCGCTGCGCGCGATCATCGGGACCGCGGCCCGCCTCTTCGGGGCCAGGCCGGCGACTTCCGCCGTACCCCTCAAGGCTCTCCTGGAGGACCCGCCGACCGCACGCCTGACCGCCCTCCGGCGCGGGACCGCCATCGCCCCTGATCTTGATCGGGACGACGCGGCCCGCCTCTACGCCCGGCTGGCGGAACTCACGAGCTGAGCCGCGCCAGCAGTTCGGCCAGCTCCGCCGGGCGGGTCAGCATCGGCCAGTGCCCGGAGTCGATGTCGAGCAGCTCGACGTGCTTGGCCTTGGCGACGTCCCCCGCGTCGCCGCTCGCGATCCACTCGCGGGCCTGCGCGGGGCTGAACTCGGGGCAGACGACCACGACGGGTACGTCGTACCGCCGCTCGTCGGTCAGCCGAACGATCCCCTTCGCCACGCCTTCGGGCACCGGCACCGCGTTCGCCGCGAACGCCGCCCGGGTCGCCTCGTCGATGTCGGCGGCGTCCGGGCCCTCGAACGGCTCCCAGCCGGGGAACGGCATCACGCCGTCCTCGATCGGGAAGTGCCCGAAGAACCGGTCGCCGTCGCCCATCGCGAACCCGCCGATCAGCACCACCTTCCCGACCTTCTCCGGCCGGGCGTCGGCGGCCAGCCAGGCCAGCGTGCACGCCGCCGAGTGCCCCACCACGATCGGCCTGCCCGGCGCGGCGTCCACGGCCGCGAGCACCGCTGCGACCTGGTCGTCCAGGGTCGCCGACCGCTCGGCCGGCAGGCGCACCGGCACCGCGCCGTCCAGCTTCGCCACGACGTCGTCCCACACCGACGCGTCCGTCCACAATCCACCGATGAGAATCAGCTGTTCCGCAGTCACCGGGTCAACCTAGACCCTGTCCCGGACGATCCGCGTCCGGATCGCGCAGCCAGAACTGAACCAGGAACTCCTCCTTGATCGTGAGCTCGGACAGCTCCTTGTCACAGGCCGGCGTCAGCTCATGACCGTGCCGGGCCAGCACGCCGAAGTACGCCTCCTGCGCCTCCGCCCCGTTACGGCAGGCCAGCCGCACGTGGAACCAGCCCGGCCGGCTCAGCGTGAACCCGGTGTCGTCCCAGCCCATGGTGATCTGGTTGAGCCCGAGCGGCCCGTTGCGTCCCAGGCACTCCATGCCGACGGTCACCACGTCGTCCCACGCCTCGCCGTCCGGCTCCGGCTCGCCGTCCCACTCCTGCAGCCGCAGGATCGCCTCGAGGTTGTCGTACGGGCTCTCCACCACGATCGAACCACGGCCCGTGGCCACCCAGCCGCCGTCCACGTGCGGGCTCACCATGCCCTCCCCGTGATCCTCGTCGACCAGCCCGAACAGGTGCCGGTCGAGAATCGTGGTCATGGTGACCGCGTTGATCAGGCGGCTCATCGGGGCCCTCTCAGAAGTCGTAGACCGTGACGGGAACGTCCCGATCGCATAGAGCGGCAACGATCATAGGCTCGATCCGCTCCCAGCGTCCGCCCGCGAGCCCGCACCCGATGCGCGGCATGTGCACCGACGCGTTCAGCTCCCGCGCGTGCCCGGCCAGAAGGTGCAGGCACTTCTCGATCGCCTCGTACCGAACCGGCGCGGCGTTGTGGCGGGACCGGGCGGTCCGGATGCCCCGCTGCCCGATCATGTTGGCCACCCAGATATCGGCCTGCACCTGCACGACCTGTACCGCGCCGAGGCCGTAGTCGTTGCCGGCCCGTTCGCGGTGCCATTTGCGGAACGAACGTTCTGGCTCGGGCCAGCGCCGGGAGACGGCCTCCACGAAGCCTTTGCCCCACGCCCCGATGTCATTGCAGACATGGGCGATCACTTTCGGGCCCTTCGCCTGAGGGCTCGTCGCGTCACCCTTGATGATCTTCAATTCCACCATCAAGAGATCTTCGCGTACGGGGCCGCACCCGTCATTCGTGTTATCCGCACACCGCCGCCCACCGTGGCCGCGCATCGCCGAGCGCCTGCCGTAGCCGCGTATCGCCGGATGCCTGCCGTGGCCGCGCATCGCTGGGTGCGCGTCTTCGCCGTGGGAGGTTCGCGCCCGCCTTTGCCGCGGGAACTCGGTGCCCGCCTCCGCCGTGGGCGGCTCGGTGCCTCCCGGCGCGTCAGGGCGGGCCGGTCAGCCGCCCGGGCAGGTGTGCCGGCCGCCGCTGTAGGCCACGCAGGTGTTCTCCGGTTCCTCCGGTTTGTCCGGGTCCGTGTCGCCGATGCTCATCGCGTACGCCCCGGAAACGGCCGCGAACAGCAGCAACACCGAGACGGCAGCGGCCCGCAGCCACCGCCCCCGGCCGCGCAGAAACGCCAGGAGCCCGGCGACGGCGGTGCTGAACCCGGCGGCGGCCCAGGCGGCGCTCCGGCCGGTGCCGTCCGGCGTGAGCCAGTCCGGCGCCAGGCCCACGAACGAGGCCGGACTCACCACGAGCAGAACCGCCAGCCCCACCACCACGGCGAACCCGCCGGTCACGACCGCGCTCATCTTCACGCCTCGATACCTTAGTCGTGGCGCCCACGACGTCACACCGACCGGGCGCGACCTTCGGATCATGATCTCGCTGGCGCCATCAGTGCTGGAGCACTGGCCGGCGCCCTGCCTGTTCTGGCCGGCCGGTTGCGCCAGGAGGACGCTCTGGGCTACGCGGCATAGATGTTCCGCAAGTGCCAGATATGACCGAGACGTGAAACGCGTCGCTTGCCGTCCACAAGCCTGGGCGGCCGCAGCGCCGACTGTTTGCCCAACGGGTCCACCTTGAGCGCCTGGACAGCCGTCAGGTGGATGTCGACGACCGTCTCGTGGGCGTAACGTCGGCTGGTTCCCAGGTGGCGAGCAAGGTGAGCAACTAACTGATTCGCTGCCAACGGCGCGCTTCGGTTCGCACTTCTTCGGAGGGGTCGCGTGACGCGATGCGATCAAGGAGGCGGCGGCTGTCGATTTCGCCTTGCCGAGCATTTGGATACTCGGAACTCTGCGCGGGTTGAGTGAGCTGACCGGCGGCGGTGGCGATCGATCGGCGGACGACATGGCCCACAGCGTCGGACGTACGCCCAACGCCCACTGTTAGCTCTTCGTCGTACAGCGTCCTCAAAGCGCTGGAATCGCGATGAGTGAGCAGGTCCGGCAAAAACATGGACGCCGGCCCGCGAAGGTATGCCTGACCGCGCTGTCGCACGATCTTCACCAGATGGCGGGTCGCCGATGATCCAACGTCACGCATGGAACCGAACGGGCCGATCAAAAAACGGTCAAAATGACCATCGCTGTACTGGCCACCCTGGATCATGGCAGCGAAAGTCTCACTTAACGTTGACTGGAACCGGCTCAGAGAAAGAGCGCTCGCCGCAATTTGACGCATCACCCGCTGTGGCGAGAACACGACGTGGTAAACCACCTGATTCGCGTATTCGATAAAATTTCGGAAGTCGCCGGGTCGATCGATGTGATCGGTGATCGAGCCACTGACGACCTCATGTACGAGTTCATACCGCTTTTCAAGATCCCCTTGGCTCGGAACCACAGTCCCTGCACGCTGAAGATTAGGACCGAATCGATCACTGATGGCTGCAGTCATCTGCCGGTCTGCGCCAAACCATGCCTCCGCAAGCGTCGCAGCCGACTCGGGAAGATCGGTATACACGGCGTCCGACTCATCGAGCAGTTCCAGCAACCGGGAGCGGATCTCACCACCACGACGCGGATCAAGCGGAGCTCGATCCTCCACAACATGCTTCCTCAGCGCGTTCAGGCCACTGTTGAGGTGCCACTTTTCTGTATTTGGATCCAAAATGATCGAAAACAAAGATTCTAGATCGATGCTCTCGACGTGGCCGGCGACCTCGAACCGTTGGTATAGGCGCGGATGGTCGGAACTTCGTAGATGTCGACCGAATTCGTGCGGAGCGACGCCTGCAAGGATCACCGCAGTTTCGCGAATCTGTCGGAATTCCTTGGTAGTGCATGTGCGCGTAGCGCTCATGAGGTTTTCCAGCACCGAAGGCATCTCATGTGAAAAGGCATCCAAAAATCCAGGCCATCGGACATACAGTTGGCCGAGTTGCATCCACTCTTGCAGAGTGAGCGTGTCCCCGCGAGCAGCTCGGGGCTGTAGCGCCGAGTCCGGCTGCCACAGGCCGCCAGCGCGTCCATGATCGGCGAGTCGATCGAGCCGGCCTGAGTTTCGACAAGCAAACCGCTCGAATATGTCTAATTCCGTGCGGAAGCCAGGTCGCCGGCTTCCGATGTCCAGAGCAGCGATAGCTGGGGCCAATAGATCCGACGGTATCCCTGTCCGCCACCAGGAGTTGACGGTGAACCGAGTGAGTCCACCGGTGTACGGCCGCCTCATCGCTCTCTCGTAATGTCTGCCGATCTCTTCCGCGTACCGGTCGGCCTTGCCGAGGCCGCTACGCGGAAGAGCTGAGCGGTGCGACTCGAGGATGAAATGCGTCAGCACCCCGGGCGTCAAGTTGTTGACGATCGGCGGCCCATGCTGACCCTCGTCGCCTCGAGCCATCTGACATCTCCCTTACGGCTGGATACTCTGGTGGACGCTGGGCTGCTGCTGTGGCTGAGGGGACACATTGGCCGGCTCGGGCCTTCCCCACAACACCAACGTCAGTACTGCAAGGCAAAAGGTCAGTACGAGCATTGCCTCATGTGTGCGCTCCGGCATGGTCATCCTTTCCTGGATTGCAGGGTCCTCACCTCCAAAGAATCGGCCCATGGCACGGGTGCTGCGTCCAGGTGTGTGGGCGCGGCGATCTCCAGGCACACTTGGCGTACCGGTTCGAGCTGCCGGATGCGTAAAAGAAGATCGCCTATATGGCTCCTCTCGCTCGGGCGGTAATGATCTCTATATTCCGTGTGATGCGGAGGGTGATCATCGGCAGGTGTCACTTCGTCTTCGCACTACTAAGACACTAGGCACTGTCGACGGCAAGTGGCGTCTCCGAAGCGCCAATGCGCGAGACTGCGTCTCGCGGCAGAGTTGTGCCGCTGCCGATGGGTGGTCTCGCCGTCCCGAACGTGATCGAGCCTTCGGCCGACCGCATCTTCCGCTCTTCGCCGAACCGCTGATCGCAGCCGTGGACCGGCGCCGGCGGATCACCGCCTCGGCCGGTCCGGCTGACCAGTTCCCAAGCTGGTCAGCCGGACCGGCCGAGGCGGGTGAAGGACACCGCGAAGACGGTCGAGGCGACCCAGCCCAGGATGGTGCAGAGATTCAGCAGCCACTCCAGCAGCATGCCGTCGTGTTCGTCGACCGGGTACCAGGTGGAACGCTGATGCAGGTCGATCAGCGGGACGACGGTGTCGACGGCGTAGAAGAACGGGCTGAGGCAGCGGACCTTGCCGTTCCCGCATTCGCCCGGCGGATCGTGCTCGTCCGGCAGAGGCTGGGCGCCGGACGTGGTGAAGACGAGGGCGTTCTGGTCGGTGGCGCGCATCTGCGACTGGACGCCGGGGAGGCTCAGCCCGGCGGTGACCGCGGCGATCAGGGCCAGGAGCAGGTAGAGCGCGCGCTGCGGCCGGAATCCGTACCGGACCGTGACGTCCTGCAGGACGTCGAAGAAGCGGCGTGGCGCGGTCCGGGAGCGCCGGGCCCGTCGTCGCTGCGCCACCAGCACGGCGTCGGCGCCGTCGTGGTCGCCCGCGGTGCGGAGGACCGTCGCCAGGTGTTCCCAGGCGCGGGGCTCGTACCGTTCCATCCCCGCCAGCCAGGCGATCCGTGCGGTCGCGTCCCACACCGCGTCGCCGCGCCAGGCGAGCGCCTCGAACCGGTCGTAGGCGAAACCGCCGATGTGGGTGTCGGCGGGCCAGTCCCGATCCAGGCGATCGGCGAGGTAGGACGTGACCGTGCCGGTGAGGTCGACCGCCCCGGCGTTGATCTCCCAGCCGAGGTCCATCCCGCCGCGGAACACCGCGAAGATGGCCTCCACCGCGGCTTCGCGCCGGTTCGGCTCACCCGGGGGTTCCAGTGGTCCGGTCGCGGGCGTCCAGGTCAGGTTCGCCCCGTCGGCCCGCAGGCGGCCCCCGACGACCGCGCGGTTCAGGACGACCAGCCCGGCCGACCGGAACCGGCCGCACAACCGGACGTTGCCGTTGACCTGCGCCATGTTGAGGCTGACCGTCGCGTCGCCCGGGTTGGTGACGTCGGCGTCCTGGGCGTTGAAGACACCGGTGATCGAGGCGCCCCGGAAGGTCAGCTTGCCGCCCCGGGCGGTCAGGCCACGGAGCTGCACGTCGCCGGTGACCGAGAGGTTGACGGCGGACAGGCAGCGGCGTGCGGACGGCTGGGTGAGAACGGCCCGCTCCGCGTGGATCGGGCCGTCGACACGGGCGTTGTCGAGCCGGAGCGTTCCCTCGACCGAGACGTCGGAGGCTTCGATGCCGCCGCCCAGGGTGGCCTGCGTGAGGTCGAGGGCGATGTCCTGCGGGTTCCACACCGCCCCTGCCAGCGTGAGTCCACCGCCCAGTTGCGCGCCGGGCAGCAGGAGCCCACCGCGTACCACCGTCTCGCCCTCGATCCGCAGCGCCCCGTGCACCGTCAGCCGGGATGCCAGCAGGAACGGGCGCTCGGCGCCCGGAACGACGTCGTAGAAATGTCCGCCGGAGCCGGCCGGTGGAGCGGTCAGATCCGCGCTCCGGATGAACACCTCACCCTGCACCGTCGCGTGGCTCATGTCGATCCGGCCGCTCACCCGCGGCCGGCGGCGGGTGTTCGGTGAATCCAGCAGGTAGACGCTTCCGCCGATGGCCGCCTTGGACACGTCGAGCGCACGCCCGTCCGCCGGCTCGAACGCGGCGCCGATCACATCGAGGGAACCGTCGAGACGCAGGGACGGGAGGCGTACCTCACCGGTCGCCCGGAATCCGTCCAGCAGCCGGATGTTGCCGCCGACCCGGATCCGGGGCGCCTCCAGCGCGCGCCCGGCAGCGGGCCGGATCTGTGTGCCCCGGGCGACGAGGCTGCCACCGATGTCCGCCTCGGTCAGCCACATGCTCGCCGAGGTGCGGCTACCGGGCCGGGCGGGGAGATCGCCGGTCACCACCATGCCGGACAGGATCAGGTCCCGGGTGATCCGGCAGCCGGCGGCGAGGAGGCCGGGGAGAACACTGGGTCTGGTCGCCGGGATGTCCGCGGTGATCAGCAGTTCGTGCAGGTTCGCGCCCTCGACGTCGACCGGCTCGGTGAACGTGCAGCCCTGGAAGCGGAGCGGGACCGTCACCTCGCAGGCCCGCAGGTCGAGCCGGCCGGTCACCCGGGCATCGCGGAGGCGCAGACCGAACGGGTCGGCTTCGCCGGCGGACAGGCATGCCGCCCGGAGCTCGGCCGCATCCACGTCGGCGCCGGCACACGCCAGGCCGCGCCGGGCTCGGGAGGCCGCCAGCAGTTGCGCGGTGAAGTCGTCCTCCGGCCGCAGGGGCACCCATCCGGATTGATCCACGGCTACACGGTAGGTGAGCCGATCCCGTGTGCTGAGTCACTGTGGACATGGAGCGGGCCGTCTATTTAGGGTAGCCTTACCTTATCCACGTACAAACCTGGAGCAACCGTGACGTTCCCCCGCTATGCCGGTCCGGTATGGTCCCTTTTCCGCATCGTCCTCGGGCTGCTCTTCGCCTGCCACGGACTCGCCAGCCTGTTCGGGCTGTTCGGCGGCAACCCCGGAACCGGAGCGGCCGTCCCCGCCGGGACCTGGCCCGGGTGGTACGCCGCCGTCATCCAGCTCGTCTGCGGCGGCCTCGTCCTGCTCGGCCTGTTCACCCGGCCGGCCGCGATCCTCGCCTCCGGATCGATGGCGTACGCGTACTTCGTCGTACACCAGAAATCCGGTCTTCTCCCGATCGAGAACGGCGGCGTCAGCTCCGCGCTCTACGCCTGGTCGTTCCTGGCCGTCGCCGCCCTCGGCGCCGGTCCCTGGTCGCTCGATGCGCTGCTGTCGCGCCGGAAGAAGGACGAGCGCCCGGCCGTCCCCGCGCCGGCCGCCGCCTGAGGGTGTGCCCGGGTGACACAGTGAAGGGCACCGCGGCTTCACCAACCATCTTGACGAGTACGCGGCCCGGCGCTCCACCCCGACCGCGGTGGTCGTGCTGGAGCCCCGGGACTGAACAGCGTCAGCGCTTCTTCAGGGCAAAGACTCCCCAGCCGAGGTAACGCCGCTGGTAGCGGACGTAACGCAGCGGCGCGGTGTCCAGCTCGGCGCGGAACTCGGCGGCCATCTCGTCGCCGGGGTTCGCGTCGAGCCACTCACGTACGGTGAACCACTGGGCCGCGACGTAGCGATCCCAGCCGTCCTCGTCCGCGAGCACCATCTCCACCAGGTCCCAGCCGAGCCGCCCGAACGACTCCACCAGGCCCGGCAGGTCGGTGAAGTCGTCGCGGGAACCGGCGCCGCTGCCCTCGACCGCCTCCTGATCCGGCGGGTCCTGCCGCCAGAACGGCTCGCCGACCAGGACCAGGCCGCCCGGCCGCAGGCTGCGCTCCAGCAGCGCGAGGGTGCCCGCGACCCCGCCGCCGATCCAGGTGGCGCCGACGCACGCGGCGACGTCGACCGGCGTTTCGGCGACGAACCCGGACGCGTCGCCGTGCACGAACGACACCGACCCGCCGACACCCAGCTCCGACGCCCGGGCACGGGCCGCGGCCAGGAAGACGGTGCTGATGTCGACGCCCGTGCCGGTGACGCCGTGATCCCGGCTCCACGTGCACAGCATCTCCCCGCTGCCGCAGGCCAGATCCAGCACGGACTGTCCCGGGCGAAGCCGGATGGCAGCACCGAGGGTGGCGAGCTGCTGCGGGGTGAACGGGTCGTGGATGCGGTGATCCCGTTCCCGGATGGAGAAGTTACGAGGCAGATCCACACGACTCCTCGGGCCTGAACGAAGCCCGCAATCTAACGGCGACGAGACGATCCTGCGATCGATTTTTGCCGGCGGGCGGCCCTATGATCGGCGCCGTGGCGAGTTGGCAGATGGGTGTGGTGGCGGCGTTCGTCCGGCTGGCCTACCGGCGGCGGTTCCTCAGCGAGGCGGCCGGTTTGCGGACGCTGGCGCGGCCCAAGGGCGCTTCCGCGCCACCGAAGAGCGTGACCCGGGCGTACGAGGTGAGCACCACCCGGGACCACGGCTTCGATCTGCATCGTGTCCGTCCCGGTGCGGACGACACCGGCGTCACCGTGATCTACCTGCACGGCGGCGCGTACACCAGCGAGATCGTCCCGCAGCACTGGTCGCTGATCGCGTGGCTCGCCCGGCGTACCGGGCATGAGATCGCCGTCCCCGTCTACGGCCTCGCGCCCGCCCACCAGGGCCTGGCCGCCCTCGGCTTCGTCACCGCGGTGATCGCCGCCGAGACCGCCCGAGGCCGCCAGGTCTACCTGACCGGCGACTCGGCGGGCGGCGGCCTGGCTCTGGCGGCCGCCCAGGCTTCCGGCGGTGTCGCCGGGGTGACCGCCATCGCGCCCTGGCTGGACCTGTCGATCAGCAACCCCGAAGTCGATCTGATCGAGCCGCACGACCCGTGGCTGAAACGGCCGGGCCTGCGGCCGATCGCCGCCGCCTGGGCCGGGGACGTGCCGTTGCGGGACCCGCGGCTCAGCCCGATCTTCGGCGATCTGAGCGCGCTGCCACCGCTGCAGATCCTGGTCGGCACCCGCGACATCACCGTCGCCGACTGCCGCCTGCTGCGCGACCGGATGCCACCGGAGGTGCCGCTGACCTATCACGAGGAGCCCGGCGCGATCCACGACTATCCGTTGCTGCCGGTCCCGGAGGCCCGTGCCGGCCGGGAGGCCATCGCCGAGCACATTCGCCGGACCACTCAGCCGCCGGTCTGAGCCCGCGCCACCGCGAGCAGACGGGCCAGCTTCCGGTGCGGGAATCTCTTCGGCCCCTGCCGGCGGGTGTAGAGGTCACGGTGGTTCGCGCCGTCCTGGACCGCCCAGTGGCGACCGTCGCCGTCGGTGTGCCAGGTGACGTTCTGGCCGCGCAGATCGGCCTTGACCAGCCAGTCCGCAGAGTTCGGCCAGTAACCGGACCAGCCCTCGGGCCGCAGTGACTCGTAGGCGGCATCGACCTGCGCGGCGGCCGCTTCCACATCGTCGCCGTCGAAGATTGCGGCGAACCGGCAGAGCAGCGCGAGCGCCGGCCCGGGGTGCCGGTCGCCGTCGACGGCCCGGCAGATCGTCTCCAGCTCGAACCAGCGGAACGCGTGCGGATGCCAGTGCGCCAGGTCGTCCCAGCCCAGGGACGCTACCTTGCGCTTGCCGGGCACGGCGATGCCGAGTTCGTGCAGATCGAGTTCCAGGCCGAGGTCGAGGACCAGCCGGTAGCCCTCGCCGACCTCGAAGAACACCTCGACGCCCTCGATGTCCTCGTCGTCGTCGCCCAGGTCGAGCGGCTCGATCCGGCCGGTGAGGTCCCCGAGGCGCTCGTATCCGGCCTCCTCGTCGTAGGCGAACGTGTACCGCGCCCAGAACAACGGGTCGTGCAACGGCAGATCCATCCGACGATCATCCCCTTACGGGTTCCGGGCCCGCGTGTACCCCCGCAGAGGGATACGTGAATACCCCTGTGGAAGGTTTCGGGGGAGTGGTTGGGCTTTCTACGGTTTCGGGCATGAGCCGATACCGCAGAATCGCCGCCCTGGTCGCCACGATCGTCGTTCCGGTCGCCGCGCTCGGCGCCACCGCCGGGTCCGCGTCGGCCGGCTCCGGGCGGGACCGGGATCTCGCCGCCTTGCAGGAGCTGCGGCAACGCCAGGACGCCGCGTGGGCCGCCGCCGACGCCAAGGCGTACGCCGCGGTCTACACCACCGACGCCGACCTGGTCACCTTCAACGGCGACCACATGAGCGGACGCGCCGAGATCGAGGAGGGAATGGGGTATTACTTCGACAAGTACATGCGCGGCACCCGCCTGCTGCAGAAAGACGAGCGGATCCGATTCCCGGAGCCGGATCTGGCCTTCATCGTCCGCACCGGCTGCGTCCTGTGGCCCGGTCAGACCGAGTGCACCGAGGAGAGTCTCTCCGTCAACACGAACGTGGCCGTGAAACGGGACGGCCGCTGGCTCTACACCTCGTTCCAGAACACCCGGATCCGCCCGCTCCGCCCCTAGCCTCCGATCCGGCGGCGCAGCTCCTCCACCCCGTCGCCGGACAGGTCGGCCAAGGCCACGCGGCGGCCGGTCAGCGCCAGCATCACCGCCTCGCCGTCGCCGCTGACCAGGGCGCCGCTGCCCGCGGACCAGCCCAGGTCGGTGGCCTCGAACCGCAGGCCGACCGGCCGCCGCTTCGGCACGAAACCCACCGCCCGCCCACCGACCAGGAAGTCCAGCGTCACCCGGAGCCGGTCCGGTTCGAGCTTGGGCGCCAGACCCAGCGGCCGGCGGATGTCCTGCCCGTGCACCTGAAGGTCGGTGAGCTGCCCCGGATAGCCGACGATCGGCGGCTGGAGAGGATCGTCCGCATGCTCCCGCAACAGCCCGGCCAGTTCACCGGCGGGCCGCTCGGCCATCCGGGCGGCGAGCCGGGCGTTGGCCCTGTGCAGGTTGAAACCGCTGCGCACCAGCAGCTTCAGCAGCGCCGAGCCCGGTGCGGCGATCGCCGCGACCAGGTGGCCGACGACCTCCTGAACGGTCCACGCGTCACACAGGCTGCGGGTCGCGAGCTGCCCGGCGTCCAGGGAGTCGACCAGATCGGCCATCCGGCGGCGCTCGTCACTGATCATCGCCATTACGTCCACATCGGAACGTTATCCCAGCCGGGCCGCTGTCCCGTGCGCCTAGGCCGTGTCTTCAAAGGATCATCGCCTGGTCCAGGACCGCGGTCATGGCCAGGTCGACACAGGTCAACGACAGGCGATCGAGATACGGCTGCCAGCCCTGCCCGGCGTCCATGACCGTCGGCGGATCAGCCGCACCGGCACCGGCATGTCCACGTGTCGTTCCCGCGCCTTCTCCGGCAGTCCCCACGCCTGGTTGAACAGGCGCAGAAACTCCCACACGCCCGCCCGGTCACCCATCCGCACCCGCAGTTCAGCCGCCGCATCGATCACGGGCGCTGGTGGTAGGCGCATTCCGGTACGGTCCGCCGGGTGCTCCCGCCCGTCGCGGCCTGCTGCTTTTGGCTGCTCGTTGCTCAACGGGCGGGGAAGAGGTGGTCGAAGATGAGCTGGTCGACGGGGGAGACGTGCGGGCGGTCGGCGTACGTGAGCCAGGCCAGCTCGGCGATCTCGTTGCACGGGCGGAGGGTGCCGGTGTAGGAGGCCGTGTAACAGGTCATCCGGACCGTCGTGCCGGGTGGGTGACCGTGGGCCTGGGCTTCGAAGACGCCGTACAGGGTGGCGTTCGAGACGGTGACGTCGAGTTCCTCGCGGATCTCGCGGGACAGGGTGTCCAGGTCGGATTCGCCGGGCTCGCGTTTGCCGCCGGGCAGGTAGTAGACGTCCTTGCCGTGGCTGCGGGTGCTCAGGACGGCGCCGTCCTTCAGGTGGATCCAGGCGATCTTGTCGATCAGGGGGCGGCGAAGGGCCATGACGAGAGGGTAGACAGTGGGGATGGCGACGACGCGGCAGGTGCTGTTCGTGCAGGGTGGTGGGGCGGGGACGTACGACGAGTGGGACGGCAGGCTCGTCGACAGTCTGCGGCGGGAACTCGGAGAGGGGTACGAGGTTCGGTACCCGCGCATGCCTGACGAGGACGATCCGAATGCAGCCAGTTGGAGCGCGGCGATCCGGAGCGAGATGGCGCTGCTGGACGACGGGGCGATAGTCGTGGGGCACTCGGTGGGCGGGACGATTCTGGTTGCGACGATCAGCGAACTTGTCCGGGAGAAGCGGCCGGATGCGGCCACCAGCGAAGAAGTGCCGGAGCGACGGTGGGGTGGGATCGTGCTGATCGCGGCGCCGTTCGTGGACGAGCCGGAACTGCCGGCCGGTGTGCCGGTGCATGTGTTTCATGGGCTGGCGGACGAGACGATTCCGCCGGGGGATGCGGAGCGGTACGGGACGGCGATCCCGCACGCGCGGGTGTCGCTGCTGGCGGGGCGTGATCACCAGCTCGGGGACGACCTCGCGGAAGTGGCCCGGGTGATCAGTGAATGGTGAGGTAGAGGACGCGGGCGCCGCCGGTCCAGGCGCGGTGCAGGTCCTCGGGGCGCGGGTTGCCGGCGTCGTCGAAACCGATCTCGTTGAAGTCGGCGAAGTGCTTGTTGTGGCGGGCGATCACGTCGTAGGCCTTGACCACGGACGGCTCGTCGGTCGCGACGCGTACGTCGGCGGAACGGGGCCGGCCCAGGTAGCGGACCTGGATCACGTCGCCGGTGCGGAGATTGCGGGACCAGGCGAACGGCGTACCGATGAGAAGCTCGTGATCGTGCGGGGTGTAGGCGAGAGGCAGGACGTAACGTTTGCCGGTTTTGCGGCCCACCACGTACAGCGTGATCAAACGGCGCCCGACGACGCGGGACAGGCCCGGGACCCACAGCAGCACGCGGACGAACCGGTTCACCAGGCCCTGCATCTTCAACTTCTCGGCCATGAAGTCAACGTATAACACCCGACAGAGGCATCCCGGAGCGTCAGTGGGCGGGCGCACACTGGCCGGCATGGGCATCGACCTGGGAAGTGTCGAGTTCTATGCCGGACCGCCGGTGCTCGGTGGGCCCGATGATCTCGACCGTGTGATCCGTGACTTCATCGCCGGGGCGGCCGAGACGCTGCTGGTGGCCGTGCAGGAGCTCGACTCCCGTACCATCGCTGAATCGATTCTGGCGGCCAAGGGCCGCAAGCTGCGGGTGCAGATGATCCTCGAGGGCGACTATCTGCGGGAGAGCCCGGCGCTCGCCGATCCGTGGGCGGCGACCGGCGAGAACGAGACGAACCGGGTGATCCATGCGGCGCTGCTGCGGGCCGGGGTCGACCTGGTCACCGACCTGAACCCGAAGATCTTCCACCAGAAGTTCATCGTCCGCGATCCCGGCCGGGACACCGCCGCGGTGCTCACCGGCTCGACGAACTTCACCCGCACCGACACCGGCGTCAACCCGCCCGGCAACCCCGATCAGGCCGGCAACAACCTCAACCACTTGGTGATCCTTCGCGGACAGACGGCGGCGAACCTGTACCTGGCGGAGTTCCAGCGGATGCGCACCGGCACGTTCGGCGCGCTCAACGAGCGGGTCACTTCGCGGCCGGCCGAGTTCCGGCTCGGGAAGATCCGGGTCAAGCCGATCTTCGCGCCCTACCACGGGCCGGAGATGGAGATCATGAAGCAGATGCTGAAAGCGCGGGAGCGCGTCGATTTCGCGATGTTCACGTTCGCGCAGTCGTCCGGCATCGACGACACGATGGAATGGCTCCTCAAAGCGGGAATTCCGGTCCGGGGCGTGCTCGATCGCGGGCAGGGTTCGCAGGAATGGGCGGCGACGAAACAGTTGCTGCAGGCGGGTGCGCAGTTGTACGAGAACACGTTCGGCAACGGGGTCCGCAAAGTGCACCACAAGCTGATGATCATCGACCGGCGGCTGGTGGTGGCGGGCAGTTTCAACTTCACCGCGCCGGCGAACACGCTCAACGACGAGAACATCGTCGTGCTCGGCGACCTGGAGGAGACCGATCCGGCGGCCGAGACCGCCCAGCGCAGACTGGCCGCCTTCGCTCTGGCCGAGATCGACCGCATCGTCGCCGACCTCTCCCACCCGATCACCTGAACCCTTTCGTGGTACGGCTTCGGTCGCCTTTCAGAGCCGGCCGGGCCGGGACCTCCGGACGGACATTCGTTCAAGACGGGAGGCGGCGAACCGGGGATCGTCGGCGGCATGTATGTCGTTCACGACGGTCCGGCGGGCGCGCCGCCGATGTTGCTCATTCATGGGACCGGGGCCGCCGGCAGCACCTGGAACCCGGTGATCGCCGGGCTGGCCGCCGATCACCACGTCATCCGGATCGACCTGCCCGGCTGCGGGAGATCACCGGCCGCCGCCGGCTACGACGTGCCCGCACAGGCTCGGCGGGTGGCGGCGGTGCTCGATGATCTCGGGCTGCGGGATGTCGCCGTGGCCGGGCATTCCAGCGGCGGCTACCTCGCCACCGCGCTCACCGAACAGCGGCCGGATCTGGTCGCCTCGTTGACGCTGATCAGTACCGGTCCCGCGCTCGACGCGTTGTCTCCGCAGCCGGCGGTGTTGCGGGTTCTGCTGAGGCCGCCGTTCGGTCCGCTGCTGTGGCGGTTCCGGACCGGCGCGGTGATCCGCCGTGCGCTCGCGGCGACCGCCGCCGGACCGGTCGAACTGCCCGGCGACGTGGTCGCCGATCTGCAGGGGCAGGACTACCGGACGTTCCGGGCGATCGAGGACGGCTATCTCGCGTACCTCACTGAACGCAGCATGCCGGAGCGGCTCGGCGCGCTCGGCGTACCCCTGCTGGTGTTGTTCGGAGACGCCGACCCACGGTGGGACCCGGCGTCGGCGCAGCGCTACCGGACGGTGCCCGGGGCCCGCGTCGAGATGCTGGCCGGTGTCGGGCATCTGCCGATGTTCGAGGCGCCGGGGAGCCTGCTCGACGGCCTAACCTGAATGCCATGGGCGGCTGGGTGTGGTCCGAGGTGGACGTGGTGGTGCCGCGCTCGCCGGGCCGGTTCCCGGGGCTCAGCATGGCCGGGTTCCGCCGCGGTGCCGTCGCCGGCACCGTGGACATCACCATGGTCGCGCACCCCGGCATCACCGTGATCATCGACCTGAGCAGCGACGACGGCATCCTCGTGCGCACGCCGGCCGGCCGGATCCGCGGCAGTTTCGCCGCAGGCCTGGTGCCGGGCGAGTTGACGGCCTCAGCGAACGGTCCCGGTGAGTGCCTGCAGATCCGCCTCGACCCCGCCCTCCTCGGCCCGGAACTCGCCGGGACCGTGGTGCCCCTCGCGGACGTGTGGGGCGGCGACGCCGGACGGGTCGAGGAGCGGCTGCGGGCGACCGCGTCGTGGGAGGAACGGTTCGCGATCGTGACGGACCTGCTCGGGCGGCAAGGGGAGACGCGGCGGCCGGCCGATGCCGAGGTGGCGCGGGCCTGGCGGCGTACCCGGGCGGGTCTCGGCCGGCTGCGCGTCGACGATCTGGCCACGGAGGTCGGCTGGAGCCGGAAACGGCTGTGGTCCCGGTTCCGCGCTCAGCTCGGCATCACGCCGAAACACGCGGCTCGCCTGGTGCGCTTCGATCATGCGGCCCACCTGCTCGCCGCCGGGCGGCCGGCCGCTGCGGTCGCGGCCACGAGCGGTTACGCCGACCAGTCCCACCTGCACCGGGAGATCAGATCCTTCACCGGATCGACTCCGGCAGCCGTCGCCGGCGCCCCCTGGCTGGCTATCGACGACACCGCCTGGCCACGCCGGATCGACCACACCGTGTCGTCCGGGTGCTGCCTCAGCCGTTGAGCAGCTGGTCGGTGCGGGGGTCGGGTCGGCCGTCGAAATACTTGTCGAGGACCTGCTGGAAGACCGGCTCCTCGGGGGCGGCGCGGTGGAACAGCGTCATCGACGAGCGGAGCTTCAGGTCGTCGGGATAGCCGAACAGGCGGTCGGCGCTCGGTGTCGCGGAGGCGGCCACGGCCGCCGCGGACTCGACGAGCCGGGGACCGAGGACCGGATGCGACCGGTAGGCGCGGGCCTCGGCCAGGTCACTGATCGCGTACTGCTGGGCGGTCGGGCTCGACCCCAGGCCCCGCAACTGCGGAAAGACGAACCACATCCAGTGCGTACGCTTCGCGCCGTTCCGGATCTCGGCGAGCGCTGTCTCGTAGACCCCCGCCTGCGCCGAGACGAACCTCTCCAACGGATCAGAAGCAGTCATGGGACGAGAACCCTCTCTCCGGTGAAGTGACCAGAGGACCAGCGTAGTGGCGAGCGCGGCGACCGTGAGGTCATAGCGGCCGCCCAGCCCGACCAGTGCGGCGAGGACCACGAAGAAGGCCACGATCCCGGTGACGACCGACAGCCCGTCGCCGGTTGCCAGCCGGCTGATCAGCACGGCGGCCACGACGGCCGGGCCCAGGGCGAGGGCCGTCCCGACCGGCCAGGGGAGGCCGGTCGACGGGACCGCGTACACGAGGATGAAGTGGGCTGCCGTGCCGGCGAAGGCGATCACACCGAGAAGCCGTGGGCGCGGCCGGCGGCGGGCCGCGATGCGAGGCCGGCGGCGGGGCGCCAGGAAGGCGGCGACGACGAACAGGACGCACAGGCCGGCGGCGGCGAGCAACTGACCGGCCGGGACCCGGGCGAAATCGGCGTGCGTCAGGGGCAGGACGCACAGCAGCGCCAGCCCGGCCAGGACGAGCCCGGGCCGGCCGGTCCATGGCCGGTGCCGGTGGGCCGGGAACAGCCACTCGACGACCAGGGCCGACGAACAGATGCTGACCGCGACGTGGAAGACGGTCAGGTGCGAGGCGATCAGGAGGTTGGTGTGCCAGACCTCGCTGTAGGAGCCGACACCCACGTCCGCCCAATAACGCGGATCGAACCAGTAACGGTCGACCAGCCCCTCCTCATACACCGCGTAGGCGGCGCCGAGCAGGCAGAGCCCCGGCAGCCCGAGCCGGAAGCGGTGCGCGATCTCGCGGCAGAGCAGCGCCCCACAGCCGTAGAGCGCGACGACCACGGGCAGCCGCCACGGCAGGATCAGGTCCAGCGGTGGCGTCGCCGTCGACAGCGTCTCCCCGAAGAAGGGCGCCACCAGCAGCAGAACCAGCGCCGGGGGGATGCGACCGCTCATCGACTTCATGCCTACGAGAAAATCACCGCCGCCCGCACCGCGACTGCTGCCATCGGTCTACAACTTCTATACCTAAGTCGACGAGAGGGTGGTGAGTCGTGGCAGTGCGCAACCATCGGTTCAAGCGGCAGAGCAACAGAATGGGGGTCTTCGTCGGCGTCACCGCCGAGGCGGTGCGGGTGACGGGCCCACCGGACGGGCTCGAAGCCGTCAGCGATCGGCTCTGGCTGGACGCGCGGCGGGTCGTCGAAGGCTTCCGGGGTACGCCGTTGCGGCTCGACGAGGACCAGATCGGCTGGCTGCGGACCGGGCTCCAGCACGTCGCGGCCGACATCGCCCGGGTTGGACCCGAGTCGCACGTCATCGTCGTACTGCACGCTGTGGAGATCTTCGAAGTGGACTACATCGATCAAGCGCTGGCCCCCGCGATCGCCGGGTGGGCCGCCGAGGAGTTCGGGTTCGTGATCCACCGGGCGGAGATCGGTCGCGATGATCGCACCGGCCGGTACATCGTGGCGTGGTGACGCGCACGAAGCCGAGAGTCGAGCGGTGGGACGGCCTGGCATCGCTTGCCTTCCTCGCCGCTGGCGCCCGTGGGCGCACCTGGTCGACGGCGGAGCGCTGCCTCACCGCGGACGGGCACGGCGGCCTTCGTCATCGGTGTGGGGTGGCGGGGGAGAAGGCCGGGCGGGAGCTGGGGGCGCCGTTCCACTCCGCCAGCCCGGACATGCCGGACGACGAGGCCCGCTGGCAGCGGTGAGGGTCAGCACGGGGTCGTGAGGCCGCGCCAGCGTTGGCTGGCCGGGTAGGCGAGGCCGCGGGCTCCGTGCAGGAGGCCGGTGGGGTGCAGGTCGCCGGTGGAGTTGCGGATCGGGTCGAAGGCCAGGGACTCGTCGGTGGCCGGGGGCAGCGGGTCGCCGAGGACGAGACGGCCGAAGGGCTGTGGGCGGTCGCTGCGGATCGCGTACAGAAGAACTGCTGAATGGGGTTTGATCTCGGACAGGGAATCGCCGAGCCGGGTGGCCGGATCGGGGACGGCGGCCAGGTAGAGGCGGCCGGCCGGGGTGCGGTAGGCGGTGACCGTGCCGTAGGTGGCGTCGAACGTGCGGCGCGGCATCGGCACGTGCCGGCCCCAGCGGCCCGGGCCCACCGTGGACAGCAGAAGATCAAGATCACGGCCGGATGCGGGGATGCGGACGGCGAGACCGCGGACGTCCGGGCGGCTGCCGCGGGTGCCGAGACCTTTCGAGAGGCGTACGGTCACCGCGTACTGCCCCGGGCGATCCAGCAGCACCGAGCCCACCGGGTGCGGGCAACCCCAGATGTCCAGCGTGCCGGTCATCGAACGGCCCGCCGGATGCAGCGACCGCCGGTGCCGGGAACGTGCCAGCCGTACCCCGGTAGCCACGGCCAGCCCGGCGCCCGCGATCCACATCAGCCTCATGCGCTCCGCCTTACCCGGCGGACCGGAGGCTAACCGGGGTACCGTTGCCGCCGCTGGTGGAGAACGAGCGAAAGGCGTGCACGTGGCGGAGCCGATCATCGTGGCCCATGCCGAACCGGGTCTTCTGGCGCACTTCCCCGACATCGTCAAGCTCGCCGACGGGCGGCTGCTGGCGACCTGGCGGGAAGGGCCGGGACACGTCGACTCCGACGGCCGGATCCGGGTCACCGACAGCGCCGACGGCGGCCTGACCTGGAGCGAGCCACGCACGGCGGCGGACGGGCCGTTCGACGACCGGGACCCGAAACTCGCGGTGCTGGCCGACGGGACGGTGCTGCTGAGCTTCTTCGTCCTGGAGTGGGGGGCCCGGCCACGGCACACCAGCCACGGGACGTACGTGTGCCGCAGCACCGACGGCGGGCAGAGCTGGACCGAGCCGGCCGCCGTCGGGGACCTGCGGTGGGCGGTGTCGCACGGGGCGGCGGTGCAGCTGCCGGACGGGGACGTGCTGCTGCCGCTGTACGGGCGTCCGAACCGTGACGTGCGGGAACGGGCCGTCATCGTGCGCAGCGGCGACGGCGGGCGGACCTGGGCGACCGAGGACGCGGTGGTGCTCGCCGACGACGACACCGATCTGCAGGAGCCGTCACTCGTCGTGCTCGGTGACGAGGTGGTGGCGCTGATCCGGACGACCGCCGGTCACGCGTACCTCGCAAGGTCCTCCGACGGCGGCCGCAAGTGGAGCGTGCCGCAACCGACGGACATGCCCGCGTCGTCGCATCACGCCCTGGTGCTGGAAAGCGGCGAGGTGCTGGTGACGTACGGTGACCTGGAACCCCGGTTCTCCCAGCATCGGGACACCGTCGGGCGGCTCGTCACCCGGCCCGAGGGCGGCTGGGACGGTTACCCGGACATCCACCTCTACGACTCCGGCCACCCTGACCAGGCGAATCCGTCGAGTGCGGAGGTGGCGCCGGGCCGGTTCCTGACGCTCGGGTTCGACGTGCCGAAAGCAACGGTGATCGGCGTCTTCACCGAGGCCGGCGACTACCGCAGGTGAATGTCGTACCCCGTGTGTAAGCTCCCCGACCTGTGAAGACCCTACGAATCGTCGCGGTGGCCGGAGTCCTGGCCGCCGGTGGTTGCTCCGAGAGCTCGCCGGCCCCGGCGGCCCCGGCCACCACCTCCGCTGCCGCTCCCGCCGCACCCGCCGTCGCCGCGGGTGTGAAGGTCGGCCCCAAGGGCAGCCCGTGCGTGTTGCCGTTCACGTTCGACACCGCCGCCGACTGGAAGCCGAAGGCCGTCGACGTCAAGAAGTTCGGTGAGTTCGCCGAACTGGCCAAGGTCGGCGCGTTCACCACGGTCTGCGAGGTCGACGCCAAACCGGCCGGCAACATCGGCTTCCTCCGCGTCTACGTCGCCGCCGGGCTCAGCGGGCAGCCGCGGGCGCACCTGGAGTCGTTCGTCAAGGTCGGCAAGCGGCAGGTGTCCGGGGCCACCTACCAGGACATCCAGGTGGCCGGTCAGCAGGGCGCGCAGGTGACCTGGGATCTCAAGGACACCAGCCTGGACATGACCACCCGCTACTCGGCGTTCGCGATGAACACCAAGGCGGGGGCGGTCATCGTGGCGCTCAACGCGTTCGACGAGTCGGAGCACGCGGGGATGCTGCCGGCTTTCCAGCTCGCGCTGAAGTCGGCGGCGGTCGGCTCCTAGGAGACGTACCAGTCGAAGATCTCCCAGCCCAACGGGGAGATCATCACCGCCAGGGTGAGGGCGCTGACCGCGGTCGCCGCGGCCAGCGCCGGCCACTGCCGGTTCTCGGCCCGGTAACGGCGCCAGGTCAGCAGGGGCCCGGCGATCAGCAGGCCCAGCGGAACGAGCAGCACGCCGAAGAGGGTCGCCAGGACGGCGGGCATCGCCCAGGTCGGCGGCGCGTGCTCGGGAAACGACTCGGCATCGGTGGTGAGGAACGCCACGACGCCGTAGAAGTACGCCATCGCCACGATCAACTGGATCCCGGTCAGCACCGGCGTGCTGAACCGGGCCGGAACGCTCTGCCGCATCCGCTGAGGGTACGGCAGGATGGGGCGATGTCTGATCTTGCGGAGCCCCTTCGTTACCGGCTCATCACCGGCCCGGACGACGCCGAGTTCTGCGCGCGCGTCAGCAGTCTTCTCGATCAGGGTTACCGGCTGCACGGGTCGCCGACGGTGACGTTCAACGGCGTCCAGGTCATCGCCGCCCAGGCGCTCGTGCTCGCCGACAACTCACCGTGACGCCGGCCTACTCGCAGACCTTTCCGTCCTTGTCGGCGTCGCGGTACCAGGAGTATTCGGGGTCGACGCCGCGGAAGTACGGGCCGTAGCCGGCAGCCTTCGCCTTCTTGCAGGTGCTGAACCGAGGGTCCGCCCCGTCGTCCGGCTCGTCCTCCTCCACGGGCGCGGGCGGGGGCGTGGTCGGCTTCCGCGCCGGTTTGGTGGTGGCCGGCTTCGTGGTGACGACGGCGGTTGCCGGCTTCGTGGTGACGACGGCGGTGGCCGCCGACGTGGTCACGGCCGTGACCTTGGCCGGCCGGCTCGTGGCGCTGGGGGAGGAGGCGGTCGCGACGGCTGCGGGCTCGTCGTCCTCGGTGAGCGCGCCGATCGTGATGATGACCGCGAGCACCGCCATGCCGGCGCCGAGAAACTTCAGTTCCCGGCGTTCCTTGCGCTTCCGCTCCGCCTCGCGGCGGGCCTCCTCCTCCCGGCGGCGTTCCTCCTCCTCGCGGCGCCGGTCGAGCCAGCCCTGCCAGGGCGGGGTCAGGCGGAACATCGCGGCATCACGATCACGGGGGCGGGCGCTGACGGCTGCGACATGAGGTGCAGTCTGCCGCACATGATCATCTTCTAGCGATCATCCGAATGGCCGGTCCGGGAGTGATGACAGATGGTGGTATCCGACATGGCCGATCCCGTCACCAGCCGCGCGTGCCGGGGCCGCCCTTGAACGGGCCGGTGATGCCGTCGGTGATCCAGCCGCCGTAGAAGTCGCCCTCCTGCGGGCGCACCAGCTCACCGGCCACCCGGCACTCGTCGACCCGGCTCGGGTAGAACGCGACGGCCCCGGTGATCACCGCGTACGCGGGCACCGGATCCTCGTAGGACCACCCGGCACGGGACACCCGGACGTCGCCGACCACCAGGTCCCAATAGCCGGCGACACCCTTGAACTCGCAGAACGACCGGCCCGCCGCCGGCTCCAGCACACCGGCGGCGATGTCGTCGCGCGGCACGTAGTACACCGGCGGGTGCGACGTCTCCAGCACCCGGTGGCAGCGGTCACTGTCGACGATCGTCTGCCCGGCGTGCACGATCGTCACCCGGTCCGTGGTGCGCTCCACCCGTGGTGGGCGCGGGTAGTCCCACACCGATTCCATCGATCCAGAGTGCCAGGCGGTACGGTCCCCCGGTGGACATCATGAGATTGGTCGCCGACGGTGTCGACGTCCACGAGACCGACGACGATCTCACGCTGACCCTCAGCAACGCGGGCGCGGAGGTCATGCGGCTGCGGATGCGCTACGAGCGCCGCGACGACGACGTGATCAACCCGGCCGGGGTGGTCGGGCCCGGTCCGGGCGCCTTCACCCTGATCGGCCACGAGCTGACCTTGGAGTTCGGCGCACGGACCGCGGCGGACGCCGGGTACGCGCGGGACACCCGGGTACGGCTCGATCTGGACGACGAGGGGATCAGCCGGGTGCGGGCGGCGCTCCTGGAGATCCTGGAGTGCGCCTGTTACATCGTCGACACCCCGGAGGGCCGGCTCCACAGCTGAACGGATCACCAGCCCCGGTCGGGGGTCAGAAGGGGTAGGAGGCGGGTTCGCCGCGCATGGTGATCCAGCGGGTCTCGGTGAAGGCCTCGATGTTGGCGGCCGGGCCGCCGAACCGGGAGCCGGTGCCGGACGCCCCGACGCCACCGAACGGGGCGTTGGCCTCGTCGTTGACGGTCTGGTCGTTGATGTGCACGATGCCGGTCGGGATCTGCTCGGCGACGGCCAGCCCGCGCATCACGTCACGGGTGACGATGCCCAGGGACAGGCCGTACTCGCCGGCGGCGGCCAGCTCGATCGCGGCCTCCACCGACGACACCCGGGTGACCGGGGCGACCGGGCCGAACACCTCGCCGGCGAACGCGGGCGCCGAGATCGGCACGTCCGCGAGGACCGTCGCCTGATAGAACAGGTCCTGATAGGCGCCGCCGGCGGCGACCCGGGCGCCCTGGCCGGCGCTGGCCGTGACCAGGCCGTGGATCTTGTCGCGCTGGCCGGCGTCGATGATCGGGCCGAGCGCGACCTGCTCGGTGGCCGGGTCGCCGACCGGGAGCTTGGCGGCCTTGGCGGCGAGCCGTTCCACGAACTCGTCGTACAGCCGGTCGGCGACCAGATGCCGGCCGGTGGTCATGCAGATCTGGCCCTGGTTGAAGAACGAGCCCCAGGCGGCCAGATTGACCGCCGCGTCGACGTCGGCGTCGTCCAGGACCAGCAGCGCGGAGTTGCCGCCGAGCTCCAGGTGGGCGCGTTTGAGGTGCTTGCCGGCGAGTTCGCCGATCCGGCGGCCGACCGGCGTGGACCCGGTGAACGAGATGACCCGGATGTGCGGGTCGGTGATCAGCGCCTCGCCGACGTCGGCGCCGCCGGGCAGCATCTGCAGCACGCCCGGCGGCAGCCCGGCCTCCTCGAAGATCCGGGCCATCAGGGCGCCGCCGGTGACCGCGGTCCGCGGGTCCGGTTTCAGGATCACCGCGTTGCCCAGCGCCAGGGCCGGCGCGACCGACCGGATGCCCAGGATGATCGGCACGTTGAACGGGGAGATGACGCTGACCACGCCGGCCGGGAGGCGGCGGGCCATCGACAGCCGGGGCTGTTCGGACGGCAGCAACTCACCGTGCGGGCGGCTGGGCAGCGCTGCCGCCTCGAAGCACTCCTCCGCGGCGACGTGCAGGGCGAACCCGGCCATCCCCGGGACCGCGCCGACCTCGCGGATGTTCCACCAGCTGATCTCGTCGGCGTGCTGCTGCCACAGGTCACCGGCCCGGCGCAGGACGGCGGCCCGGGCGGTGTGCGGCAGGGCCGCCCACTTCTTCTGGGCTTCGGCGGCGTACGCGGCCGCCTCGGTCACGTCCTCCGCGGTGGCCCGGCCCATCCGGCCGAGTTCGGCGCCGGTGGCCGGCTCGACGACCGGATAGTCGCCGCCGCGGCCCGCTGTCCACGTGCCGTTCATGAAGATGTTGCCCTGCCAGTCGACGCTGTCGAGCAGTCCCACAGCGCGCTCCCTTCCTCGTCCGGCTGGTCGTCAGGGCTGTCTCGCGGGTGCCGAGACTGCCCTGACGACCAGCCGGGGGTGACCTACGGCCCCGGTGGCGACGACGGTAGGAGCCTGCCACGGCACCGGCAACATGCCGTTCGACTGGCTGAAACGGTTTCTTAATCTTCCGAACGGTCGCCGAGGCGCTGCGAGATCTCCCGGGCGGTCCGGCGCAGGTGCGGCTCGATCTGCGCGGTGAGCGACTCCAGGGAGTGATGGGCGGCGCTCAGATGCACCGCCACGTTCACGGCGGCGATCACCTCGCCGGTGCGGTCCCGGATCGGGGCGGCGAACGAGCGCAGGCCGGGCGCCAGCTCCTCGTCGTTCACGGCGATGCCGCTCTGGCGCACCTTGGCGAGGGCGACCATCAGCTGCTCCCGGTTGGTGATGGTGTTCGGGCCGCGACGGGCCATGTCCGAGCGCTCCAGGATCTGCCGCAGCGCCTGCGGGTCCCTCCAGGCGAGGATCGCCTTGCCCAGCGCCGTGCAGTACGCCGGCAGCCGGGACCCGACGTGCAGGTTCAGGTCGATGGCGAGGGTGTTGCGGCGGCCGCTGCGGCGCCGGTCCACGTACACCACGTCGCGGCTCTCGCAGATCGCCAGGCTGACGGTGAACCCGGTCTCGTCGGCCAGGCTCTGCAGCAGCGGCGCGGCGACCCGGGTGAGCTCCATCGACTCGATCGCGGCGAATCCGAGGTCGGCGACCTTCGGCCCGAGCGAGTACTTGCGGGTGTCCGGGTCCTGCTGGACGTAGCCGAGGTGGGCGAGGGTGGACACGTACCGGTGGGCGGTGCTCTTGGTGACGCCGGCGATCCGGGCCAGGTCGGCGATGCCGAGCACCGGCCGGCTGCTGCTGAACGCGGACAGGATGGTCAGTCCTCGTTCGAGCGAGACCGAGAAGTCACCGGGTGCCGCCTGCGTCATGGGTTCAAGATACGCCGCCTCCGTTCGGGTCAGCCGAACGTTAGGCTGGGGGTCATGCGAGCTGTGCGCCACTTCATCGGGGGAACGTGGGCGGACGCCGTCTCGGGACGCACGTACGACAACCGTTCGCCCTGGTCCGGTGCGGTGATCGGGCCGGTCGCGGCCGGTGACGAGGAGGACGCGCGGCGGGCGATCGACGCGGCGCAGCGGGCGTTCGGGCAGTGGTCGCAGGCCGCGCCCGCCCAGCGGCAGGGCATCCTGCTGCGCGCCGCCGACATCCTGGCGGACCGGCGGGGAACCGTGCTGGCGGACCTCGCCCGGGAGACCGGCTGCGGCGCCCGGTTCGGCCGGATCCAGGTCGACTTCGCGGTGAACCTGCTGCGCCAGGCCGCCCAGCTCGCCTACCAGCCGGTCGGCCAACTGCTCCCGTCCGACATCCCGGGCACCCAGGCGATGGCGGTGCGCCGGCCGGTCGGTGTGGTCGGGGCGATCGCGCCGTGGAACGCCTCGCTGTCACTGAGCGGCCGGGCCATCGCCGGGCCGCTCGCGCTGGGCAACACGGTGGTGCTGAAACCGTCGGAGGAGTCGCCGTACACCGGAGGGGTGTTGTGGGGTGAGATCCTCCACGCGGCCGGGCTGCCGGACGGCGTGCTCAACGTGGTGACGCACGCGCCCGGTGAGGCCGGGGTGATCGCGGACGCGCTGCTGGACAGCCGGCGGGTCAAACGGATCAACTTCACCGGCTCCACCCCGACCGGCCGGCGGCTCGCCGAGCAGGCCGGCAGCCGCCTGAAACGGGTCGTGCTGCAGCTCAGCGGCCAGAACCCGATGATCGTCGCCGGGGACGCCGACGTGGGCTACGCGGTCGAGGCGGCGGCGTACGGGTCCTTCCTGCACCAGGGCCAGCTGTGCATGTGCGCCCGCCGGATCTACGTGGCCCGGCCGGTGGCCGGCGAGTTCCTGGCCCGGTTCGCCGCGAAGGTGGCGTCCCTGCCGGCCGGCGACCCGGACGACCCGGCGACCGTGATCGGCCCGGTGATCAACGAGTGGGCCCTGGCCACCCTGGACCGCCGGGTCCGGCAGGCCGTCGACGCGGGCGCCCGGATCCTGGCCGGCGGCGCGGCGCGACCGCCCTGCTATCCGGCCACCGTGCTGGTCGACGTCCCGCCGCACACCGAACTCGCCGAGGCGGAGACGTTCGGCCCGATCGTCACCGTCGAGATCGTGGAGTCCGCCGAGGAGGCCGTCGAGCGGGCCAACCGGTCCGACCTGGGGCTGGTCGCGTCGATCATCTCCCGGGACGTGCCGGGCGCGCTGCGGCTGGCGGCCCGCCTGGAGGCCGGCATCGTGCACGTCAACGACCAGACGGTCAACGACGAGCCGCAGATGCCGTTCGGCGGGGTGAAGGACACCGGCTGGGGCCGTTTCGGCATTCCGATGGCGGCCGAGGAGTTCACCGAGACGCAGTGGATCTCCGTGCGGGACCAGGACCGGGTGTTCCCGTTCTGATGATCATGGGGGAGACGGTGGGGCACCTGCGGATCGGCGATGCCGACCTCTACGCGGAAGTCAGTGGCGAGGGTGATCCGGTCCTGCTGTTGCACGGTGGGTTCTGCTCGCTGGAATCGTTGCGGGCGCAGGCTGAGGCGCTGGCACCGGACCACCGGGTGTACGCGTTCGAGCGCCCCGGGCACGGCAGGTCCGCCGACATCGCGGAAGAGTACGGGTACGCCCGCGGCGTCGCCGACACCCTCGCCTACCTGGACGCCGTCGGTCTCCCGTCGGCCCACATCGTCGGGTACAGCGACGGCGCGATCATCGGGCTTCTGCTCGCCCTCGACCATCCGGAGCGGGTGCGCTCGCTGACCGCGATCAGCGCGAACCTCGACCCGTCCGCGTTCACCGACTCCGCCGGGACCGTGCTCAGCGCGCAACCCCGGGAGCCGCGGCCGGACGTCGAACGGATGCACTACGAGCGGCTGTCCCCGGACGGGCCGGGCCATGCCGACGTGGTGCTGGCGAAGCTGTTCCGGCTGTGGACCAGCGAACCGCACATCGACCCGGAGGACCTGGCTCGGATCACCGCGCCGGTGCTGGTGATGGCCGGCGACCGGGACACCGTGCGGCCCGATCACAGTCTGCTCATCGCCGCGTCGATCCCCGGCGCGCAGCTCTGCATCGTGCCGGGGACCTCGCATCACCTCGTCGCCGAACGCCCCGGCCTGGTCAGCCTGCTGATCCGCGACTTTTTGGGATAGAACCCGGCTGGCGCCCATGGCTGTCTCGCGGCACGCGAGACAGCCATGAGAACCAGCCGGGGCTCGACCTTCAGCGACGGAGCAGCCAGACGAAGTAGGGCGCGCCGATCAGGGCCATCATCAGGCCGGCCGGGATCTGCGCCGGGGCGATCACGGTCCGGCCCAGGGTGTCGGCGACGCACACCAGGAGGGCGCCGAGCAGCATGGCGACCGGGACGATCCGGCCGTGGCGGGCGCCGGCGAGGCGGCGGGCCAGGTGCGGGGCGACCAGGCCGGCGAACCCGACGACCCCGACGGCGATCACGCTGACGGCGGCGGTGCCGGCCGCGACGGTCAGCAGGGTCAGTCGCGCGCGGTCGCGGCGTACCCCGAAGATCTGTGGGGTGTCCTCGTCGACGGCGAGAAGATCCAGGTCGCGGCGGTACGCCAGGACCACGGGCGTGGCCAGCAGCAGCACCACGGCGACCGGCAGCACGTCCGCGAACGTCCTGCCGTAGGTGGTGCCGGACAGCCAGGTGAGGATCCGCGGGGTGTCCCACGGGTCGGCGCGCAGCAGCAGGAAGGTGCTGACGTTGCTGAGCGCGTACCCGCAGCCGATGCCGATCAGCAGGAACCGGTCCGGCAGCAGCCCGCCGCGCCAGGCCAGGCGGGTGATCAGCGCGAACGTGCCGAGGCCGAGAGCGACAGCGGCGGCGATCAGGGCGGGACGGCCGCCGGACAGGCCGGAGGTGACCACGAGGACCGCGCCCAGGCCGGCGCCGGCGGTGATGCCGAGCACGCCCGGCTCGGCGAGGGGGTTGCGGACCGTGCCCTGCACGACGGTTCCGGCGAGGGCGAGCGCCGCCCCGGCGGCGACGGCGGCGGCCACCCGGGGCGCCCGGTCGTCGAGGGCCCGGCCGATCAGGTCCGGTGCGGCGCCCTGCAGCCACAACGCGATGTCGCCGGTGCGCAGCCACAGGCTGCCGGACAGCAGACCGGCCAGCACCGCGCCGGCGAGCAGCACCGATACGACGGCGACGACGGTCAGGAAGCGGCGGCGGGACCGGACCGCGACGTGCGCGCGGGGCGCCTCCCGGACCGCGCCGACGTCCCGCAGCCGCAGCGCCAGGATCACGATCACCACGGCGCCGAGCAGCGCCGTCGGGATGCCGGTGGGGATCGAGGCGGCGGCTTGCGCGCCCAGGACCGCCCGCAGCGCCACGTCGGCCAGCAGCACCAGCAGCGCCCCGGCCAGCCCGCACGCGGGGATCAGGAACGCGTGCCGGCCGAGCACGCCGATCCGGTTCGCGGCCAGGCGCACCACGACCGGCGCGGCCAGGCCGATGAACGCGATCGGCCCGGCCAGGGTCACCGAGACGCTGGTCAGCAGGACGGCGCAGAGCACCGCGAGGAGCCGGGTGGCGCGGACCCGGACACCGAGCGAGGCGGCCGTGTCGTCGCCGAGGCCGAGCACGTCGAGCCGCCGGGACAGCAGCAGCGCGGCGGCCAGCACGATGCCGATGACGGGGGCGGCGCGCAGGGCGGCGTCCAGGTTCAACTGGGCGAGGGAGCCGCTGCCCCAGGCGTACAGGCCGGTGGTGTTCTCCTGGAACAGGATCAGCAGGGTCGCCGTCGCCGCGTCGAGTGCCATCGCCACCGCCGACCCGGCCAGGATCAGCCGGGTCGAGGCGATGCCCGCGCCGAACCCGACCAGGCCGAGCACCAGCGCCGCGGCCAGCACACCGCCGGTGAACGCGACCGCCCCGGACGCCCACAGCGGCACCGTGACACCGAACGCGGCGACCGCGCACAGCGCGAAGTAGGCCCCGGCGGTTACCGCGAGGGTGTCCGGGGCGGCCAGGGCGTTGCGGGTGACCGACTGCAGCAGCGCGCCGGCGGTGCCGAGCGCGACACCGACGGCCACCCCGGCGAGCACGCGCGGTAGGCGGGAGCCGGTCAGGACATATTCGACCGGTACGCCGCCGACCTGCTCCCGCGCCCCGAACAGGTGGCGCAGCAGATCCGCCGGCCCGACACCGGACGTGCCCTGGGTGACGTGCCAGAGACCGGCCCCGGCGACGGCGACGAGCAGGACGGCCAGCACTGCCGCCCCGCTCACGCCACGGCCGGCGCCGATGCGGGTGTCGCTGTTCACGCCTTGGTCAGGATCTTCACGTACGCGTCGATCGCCTGCTCGTTGGAGAGCGGCCCGCCCGCGCCCCAGACGCCGGCCGGGAAGGCGTGCGCGCGGTTCTCCTTGACCGCCGGCAGCGCCGTCCAGATCGGGCTCTTGCGCAGCTGCGTGACGTAGCTGTCGGCGGTCTCGTCGTCGGAGTAGAACAGGGTGGCCGAGCCGACGGCGGTGAGGCCCTCGATGTCGGTCTGGGCGAGACCGTAGGCCGGGTCGACACCGCCGCTGCCGTACGCCGCATTGATCTTGTCGGTCCAGGCGGGCGTCAGCCCGAGCTGCTCGCCGAGCTCGGTGAACAGGGCGCCCTTGCCGTACGGGCGGATCACCACGTTGCCGCCCTCGATCCAGCCGTCGAAGAACAGGAAGTCCTTGGCCGTCACGTTCGCGGCGGCGACCTTCTGCTCGGCCTCGGCGAGGTGCTCGTCGAACTGCTTCAGGACCAGGTCGGCGCGTTCGGTACGGCCGGTCGCCGTACCGATCATCGAGAAGACCTTCTTCATGTTCGCGATCTGCCCGGACGCGTCCGCGCCGACCGTGGCCAGCACCGGGACCCCGCGCTTCGCCAGCTTGGTGATGATCTCGTCGTCGGCCTTGAACGCCTCCACGATGATCAGATCCGGGTCGGTGGCGTAGATCGCGTCCAGGTCCGGCTCGCCGCGCTGCCCGGCGTCGGCCACGCCGTCCGGCAGCTTCTCGGCCTTCACGTAGGTGCCGTAACCCTTCGGGTCGGCGACCGCAACCGGGTTGAGGCACAGGGTGAGCAGGTCCTCGGTCTGCTGCCACTCCAGGACGGCGACCCGCTGCGCGGGCTTGGCGAGTTCGACCGTGCGGCCGACGCCGTCGGTGAGCGACACCGGGCCGGTCGCGGTCGTGGTGGTGTCGTTCGCGCAGGTCTGCGAGGTGGGGGCGGAGGGGGCCGCGGCGGGTTCGTCGACCTTCGTGGTGCCGCAGGCCGCGACCGTGGCGAGGGTCACGGCAGTGGCCGCGAGGTGGGCGAGGCGGATCATGCGAGCTTCTCTCCAGGGGTGGTGCGGGTACGGGCGGGATACCGCCCGACGGGGTCGATGCGCAGCCGGCCGGTGCGCGGGTCGCGTTCGACGTCGACGCGCAGGCCGTACACCTCGCTGAGGTTTCCGGCGGTGAGCACCTGCGCGGGGTCGCCGGCCGCGTGCACCCGCCCGGCGTGCAGGAGCAGCAGGGTGTCGGCGACCCGGGCGGCGTGGTCGAGGTCGTGCAGCACGATGCCGACGGCGGCGCCGTGCTCGCCGGCCAGGTCGCGCACCAGGTCCAGGGTCTCGATCTGGTAGCGCAGGTCGAGGTGGTTGGTGGGTTCGTCGAGCAGCACGACACCGGTCTCCTGGGCCAGGCAGGCGGCCAGCCACACGCGCTGCATCTCGCCGCCGGACAGTTCGCCGGCGGTCCGTCCGGCCATGTCGTGGACGCCGGTGACCGTCATCGCCCGTTCGACCGCGGCCCGGTCCGCGGCGGACGGCCCGGCGAAGCGCCGCCGGTGCGGGTGCCGGCCGAACAGGACCACCTCGCGGACGGTGAGCCCGTGCGGGGCCGGCCGCGACTGGGCGAACAGGGTGACCTCGGTGGCGAACTCCCGGGCGCTGAGCAGCGACACCGGCCGGTCCGCGCCGAGCAGCACCGTGCCCTCGTCGACGCGGTGCAGCCGGGCCAGGGAGCGCAGCAGCGTGGACTTGCCGCTGCCGTTCGGCCCGATCAGCGCGGTCACGTGACCGGGTGTCAGCTCGACCGAGACGCCGTGCACCACCGGCGTCCTGCCGTAGCGCAGGACGAGGCGGTCGCCGCGCAGAGCGGGCGAGGACATGGGATCAGCTCCGTAGGTAAGGGTTGCCTTGCCTTACGGAGGCTAGGTGATCTTGAAGTTGTCAGCAATCCTGCACTCGGGACAGCTGATACGGGATTCCGGACATCAGCGCTCCCGGTGTCACCCGCATCACCCGGCGGAACGCGGCGATGAACGTGCTCGGCTGGGCGTACCCGAGCCGCTCCGACACGCTCTGCACGTCCGCGCCCGCCGACAGCAGCGCCAGGGCCTCGTGCACCCGCAGCGCCTGCCGCCACTGCGCGAACGACAGCCCGGTCGCGCCCCGGAACGCCCGGGTGATCGTCCGGTCGCTGAGGCCCAGCTCCGCGGCCCACTCCTGCAGCCCACGGTCGTCGGACGGATTCTCCAGCAGCGCCTCGGCGATTCCGTCGATCCGCGGATCACCCGGCAGCTCCAGGGCGAACTGCCGCTCCGACGGGACGAGCACGTCGAACACCACCGCCTCGGTACGGGCCCGCGCGCCCGGCTCCAGCTCATCCGAGGCCAGGCGCAGCAGTAACGACTCCAGCAGCGGCGTCATCGTGATCAAGGTCGGCTCGGTGAAGGCGATCACGTCCGGGGTGCGATCCGGGGCGAAGAACGCGTCGTGCAGCTCGGCCGACGCCGTCAGCCGGCCACCGTGCATCACCCCGGCCGGCAGCCACAGGCCGAAACCGGGCGGCACGGTCAGGATCCGGTTGCCGATCCGGGAGGTCAGCGTGCCGCCGCGCACCCACACCAGCTCGTGCATCGGATGGGTGTGCGGCAGCCAGTCGGTCGCGGTGCCCGGCACCTCGGACTCGGCGAAGATCGTCAGGTCACCCGGCGGCACCGACACGGCCCGGCGGACCACGGTTGCCGGATCGCGCCGCCATGTGCCCAGGCTGACGTCGGGTGCGAGCATGCCGGGGAGCGTACGTGGCGACCTCCCGGGAGATTCGTTCACGTGCTCCGCAGCGCACCCCGTGCGCGCACCATGGCCCAGGCGCCGGCCAGTGGACCGGGCGCGAGCAGCAGGAACGCCCAGCGCCAACCGGCCGCGGCGGCGAGCACCGGGACCAGCTGGATGGTGACGACGGTCAGCGCGAAACCGATCGCCGTCTGCGCGGTCAGGGCGGTGCCCACGTACCTGGCGTCGGCGACCTCGCTCAGCGCCGTGGAGAACACCCCGGAGTCGGCGATCACCGCCGCGCCCCACACCACGGCGAGCGCCGCGACCAGCGCAGGTGGTGCGGCGAAGAACAGCGGGGAGAGCAGGCAGCAGAGGCCGCTGACGGCGAGGGCGGTGACCGCGGCGGGCACCCGGCCGAACCGGTCCGCGGCCCAGCCACCGAGCAGGCAGCCGGCCACCCCGGCGACCCCGATCGCCGTGAACGCCAGGAGGCTGCCGCCGCCACCGCCCATGGCCAGGAAGGTGGGGAGCCAGGTCCACAGCGCGTACAGCTCCCACATGTGACCGAAATAGCCCAGGTTCACCAGGCGGGGGCCGCGTTCCCGGAACATCGTCACGGCGTACCGCGGATGGGGTCGCGGCGGCACGCCGCGGGCGAACTGGGGACCCTCCCGCACCAGCGCCGCCGCCAGCACCGCCCCGGCGGCAGCGCACCCGGCGGCGGCGCCCATCACCCCGCGCCACGGCAGGTCGCCGAGGCCGCGGATCAGGTGCGGCAGGGCCGACCCGAGAGTCAGCGCGCCGATCATGACGCCGAAGGCGAGGCCCCGGCGGCCGGGCGGGGTCCAGGAGGCGGTCAGTTTCATGCCGACCGGGTAGACCCCGGCCAGGAAGACGCCGGTGAGGAACCGCAGCGGCACCGCGCCGGCCAGGCTGTCGACGGCGCCGGCGAAGACCGCGGTGCACCCGGCGGCCAGCGCGGCGCAGACCGCCATCAGCAGGTGCGCCCGGATCCGGTCGGCCAGGTTGAACGCGGCCGAGACGACCGCCCCGGCGACGAACCCGAGCTGGACCGAGGCGGTCAGCCAGACGGCGGCGCTCGCGCTGATGCCCCACGACTCGCGCAGCGCGGGCACCACGGCGGACGCGGAGAACCACACCGTCAGGGCGAGCACCTGCACGGCGGCGATCACCATCCGCTGCATGTCAAGATCATCTCATGTGCGCGGTTTCCGGGACGGGCCGCCCGCTCCCCGGCTAGCGTCACGGCATGTCGTTCCCCGTCGCTCTGGTCGCGCCCGCGAACGGCGCCACCGGGGCGCGGCGACCCCTCGACCTGCTCGAGGAAGCCCTGGTCCGGGCCGGTCTGGAGCTGCGGGAGTACGGCGCGGAACGCCCCGGCATGCTCGCGCACATCGCCCGGTCCAGCGCGACCATCGTCTACGCCCTGCATCCCACCGACGCTCCCGCGATCCGGCTCGCCGCCGACTTCGTGGAGACGATCCGGGCGCACAACGACCGGGTGCCGATCCTGCTGTTCGGTGAGCAGCTGACCGCGCGCGGCATCCCGCAGACGGTCCTCGCCCGCATCGACGGGGTGGTCAACGCCTACGAGGACACCCCGGACTTCCTGGCCCGCAAGATCAAGCGGGAGGTCGGCCACTACGTCGGGCAGCTCGCGCCGCCGTTCTTCGCCGCGCTGATGCGGTACGCCGCCGACGGCGCCTACTCCTGGCACTGCCCCGGCCACTCCGGCGGCACCGCGTTCCTCAAGAGCCCGGTCGGCACCCTGTTCCACGAGTTCTTCGGCGAGAACCTGCTGCGCGCCGACGTGTGCAACGCCGTCGAGGACCTCGGGCAGCTGCTCGACCACACCGGCCCGATCGCCGACAGCGAGCGCCTCGCCGCCCGGACGTTCCGCGCCGACCACCTCTACTTCGTCACCAACGGCACCTCCACCTCCAACAAGATCGTGTGGAACTCCCTGGTGGGGCCGGGGGACGTCGTCGCCGTCGACCGGAACTGCCACAAGTCGGTGCTGCACGCGATCATGATCACCGGCGCCGTACCCATCTATCTCATGCCGACCCGCAACAAGGCCGGCATCATCGGGCCCATCCCGCGCAGCGAGTTCAGCCCGGCCGCGCTGCGCGCCAAGATCGAGGCCAGTCCGCTGATCACCGACAAGACCCGGCCGATCCGGCTGCTGGCGCTCACCCAGTCCACCTACGACGGGATCATCTACCGCGCCGACGAGCTGCGGCGGACCCTCGACGGGGTGGCCGACGCCCTGCACTTCGACGAGGCGTGGCTGCCGCACGCCGCGTTCCACCCGCTGTACGAGGGCATGCACGGTGTCGCCAACGACCGGGACCGCACCGATCACACCGTCGTCTACGCCACCCAGTCCACCCACAAACTCCTCGCCGGCCTCTCCCAGGCGTCCCAGATCCTCGTCCAGGACACCGCCGGCGGTCGTTTCGACGAGCGGGTGTTCGCCCAGGCGTACCGGATGCACACCTCCACCAGCCCGCAGTACGCCATCATCGCCAGCTGCGACGTCTCCGCCGAGATGATGGCCGGCAAACGCGGCCCCGCCCTGGTCGAGGAGGTGATCACCGAGGCGATGGAGTTCCGCCGCGCGATCATCCGGATCGGCACGGAACAGCCCGGCTGGTGGTTCGGCGTGTGGGGGCCGGACACCCCGCCGCGCACCGGGCTCGCCGAGCGCGCCGAGTGGGAACTGACGGCGGACGCCACCTGGCACGGCTTCGCGAAGGTCGACGACGGGTTCACCATGCTTGACCCGATCAAGGTCACCCTCACCACGCCGGGCCTGACCGTGCACGGCGAGTTCAGCGCCCCCGGTGAGCCCGCGATCCCCGGCGTGGTGCTGGCCCGCTACCTCGCCGAACACGGGGTGGTGGTGGAGAAGGTCGGGCTGTACTCGCTGTTCGTGCTGTTCACCATCGGCGTCACCAAGGGACGGTGGAACTCGCTGGTCGCCGAGCTGCACCGGTTCAAGGCCGCCTACGACGGCAACGCCCGGGTGGAACGGCTCATGCCGGCCTTCGCGGCGAGCTTCCCGGGGTACGCGGCCCGCGGTCTCCGGGATCTCTGCGCCGACCTGCACGCCACCTACCGCGACGCCGACCTGGCCGAGCTGACCACCACCGTCTACACCGAGCCGGTCGAACAGGTCACCCCGCCCGCCGAGGCATGGACGGCGATGGCGGCCGGGCGGGTCGAGCACGTGCCGGTGACCGAGCTGGCCGGGCGGACCACGGCGGTGCTGCTCACGCCGTACCCGCCGGGGATCCCGCTGCTGGTGCCGGGCGAGCGGATCAGCGCGCCGATCGTGCGGTTCCTGCGCCACGAGCAGATCCTGGCGCAGCGCTGGCCCGGCTTCACCGGCATCACCCACGGCGTCGTCGACGACACGGTCGCCTGTCTCAGACATTGATGAGCGTGGACATGTGCGGCAGAGTGGGGCGCATGTCGACGAGGCGCACCATCCTGATGGCCGGCGCGGCGTCAGCCGCCGGCGTCGCCGTTCCGGGCCCCGCCAAGGCGGCGCCACCCGACCGGGAGCTGCGGGCCGTCCTGCGGGAGATCGATCCACGCCGGGTCGAGGCGATCGTCCGCAAGCTGGTGTCGTTTGGCACCCGGCACACCCTGTCCGCGCAGGACGACCCGAACCGGGGCATCGGCGCGGCCCGCGACTGGATCTTCGCCGAGCTGCAGCGGTACGCCGCCGCCGGCGCCGGCCGGATGACCGTCGAGCAGCAGTCGTTCATCCAGCCGGTCTCGCCCCGCGTCCCCGCCCCGACCCGTATCACCAACGTCATCGCCACCCTGCGCGGCAGCGTCAACCCGGACCGGATCTACGTGGTCACCGGCCACTACGACTCCCGGGTCACCGACGTGATGGACGCGGTCAAGGACGCCCCGGGCGCCGACGACGACGCCTCCGGCGTGGCGGTGATCATGGAGCTGGCCCGCGTCCTGGCGACGCGGCGGCCCGGGGCGACCCTGGTGTTCGCGGCGGTCGCCGGCGAGGAGCAGGGGCTGTACGGCTCCGACCACATGGCCCAGCAGTACCGGGACGCCGGCGCCGACGTCCAGGCCATGTTCAGCAACGACATCGTCGGCACCGGCGACGCCCACGACGGCACCCGTCCCGACGCGCGCACCGTGCGCCTGTTCGTCGAGGGGGTGCCCACGTCGGAGACCGCCGCCGAGGCGACCGTCCGCAAGAGCACCGGCGGCGAGAACGACGGCCCGTCCCGGCAGCTCGGCCGCTTCGTCAAGGACACCGAACCGGACGGCACGAACGTGCGGGTGATCTGGCGGCGCGACCGCTACCTGCGCGGCAGCGACCACATCTCGTTCCTGCTGCGCGGGTACCCGGCGGCCCGGTTCACCGAGCCGCGGGAGAACTTCGCCCACGAGCACCAGGACGTCCGGGTGGAGAACGGCGTCCAGTACGGCGACCTGCCCGAGTTCTGCGACTTCCACTACATCGCCCGCGTCGCCCGGGTCAACGCGGCCGCGCTGTGGTCCCTCGCCCAGGCGCCCGGCACCCCGAAAGGCGTGGTCATCGACACCACCCAGCTCACCAACGAGACCACACTGCGGTGGCAGCTCGGCACCGAGCCGGGCCTGGCAGGATACGAGGTGGTGTGGCGGGAGACCACCGCCCCCGACTGGCAGCACTCGCTGCCGGTCGGCAAGGTCGGCACGGTCACCGTCGACCTGTCCAAGGACAACGTCCTGTTCGGCGTACGGGCGGTCGCCACCAACGGCCACCGCAGCCCGGCCGCCGCCCCGAGCCCACAGAGGTGAACGTGGCGTACGACCCGCAACTCGCCGACCGCATCCGGGCCGCCCTCGCCGGCCGTACCGTGCGGGAGGTTCGCATGTTCGGGGGTTTGAGTTTCATGGTCGACGACAAGCTCACCGCCACCGCGAACACCCACGGCGACCTGATGGTGCGCTGCGACCCGGCCCGCGCCGACGCCCTCCTGGAACGCGACGGCGCGCAGTGGCCGCAGATGCGCGGCAAACGGATGAGCAAGGGCTGGATCGTCGTGGACGCCGGCAGCGTCGCCTCCGACGAGGTCCTCGCCGGCTGGATCCGGGAGGCCCTCGACTACACCGGCGCCGGTTCCGCGGGGGCCGGCTCCGGGACGGCCTCGCTCGAATGACGGTGCCGAAGGTTTACCAGCAATGATCTGAGCAGCACCGACGGGGTGGCCAGGGTGCTCGGATGGGCGAGCATGAACGCGACGTCGTTGAACTTCGTCGCGATCCGCAGGTCCACCGTCGCCGCCGCGATCACCTGGCCCGCCAGCGCGCGTTGCAGGCGTACCGCGAAGGGGGGTCTCGTGGTCTCGGTCCGCTGCGCGTCGCCCGCGGTGGACAGCTCCCACGCGGCGTCCACCACGACCTTCTGCAGCCGCAGGAACTCCGTCGCCGGCCGGTCGAGATCCGGACCCCCGCACAGGTATTCCGACAGGCAGGAGGCGTGCAGCGCGGCCGACGACATGCCCTGCCCGTAGACCGGGTTGAACGAGGCCACCGCATCGCCGACGCTGACCAGCCGGGCCGGGAACCGGGTCAGCCGGTCGAAGTGGCGGCGCCGCGCGTCAGCCTGACGGTAGGTGCGCACCTCACTGACCGGTTCCTGCCGGGCGATCCGCTGGAACAGCTGCGGCAGGTCGGTGCACCGGGCGAGGAAGTCGTCCAGGTCCGGCAGCGGGCGATCCGCCCCGTACGTGGTCAGCATCAGCATCCACCGCATGTCCTCGATCGCGGTGACCGCCGCCTGCGTCCGCTTCCGGTAGTGCGGCGAGAAACGCGAGATCGCCGCCCCGGTCGGCGGATCCTCCTCGGCTCGCCGGAAGTACGCCGTCGCGTAGTTGACGTCGATGCGCATCCGTTCGAGTTCGGGCCGTTCCCAGCCGTCCTCGTGCAGCCAGTCCGACAGCCTGCTCGCCCGGCCCATGGCGTCCACCACGAAGTCGGCGGGCAGGTCGCGGCCGGCGACCCGGACCGCGGTGACCCGGCCGGCGCCGTACCGGAGCCCTTCGGCGGCGCCGCTGACCTGGTGGACGTTGCCGAGCGCCAGGGTGCGCCGGCGCAGCATGGTCTCCAGGAAGGTCCGGCTCTCGCTCAGCAGCACGGCGTTCGGCGCCTGTACCGCGGCGACGTCGTCGGCCCACGCCTGGACCTGGTGCGGCAGGGACAGCACCGCGCCCCGGCTGACCGCCTCCGCGGTGAACCCGGGGAACCAGCGCTCGATCTGCTCGCGGCCGGCCGGCAGGAGCGTGTGCACCTGGAACTGCTGCGGAACCCCGCGCCGGCCGCCGGCGCCGTCCTCGCCGGTCTCGTCGCGTTCCACCACGACGACCTCGTCGGCGTGGTCGGCGAGCACGCGCGCCGCGAGCAGCCCGGCGACGCTGCCGCCGAGCACTATCGCGCGCCGCAGCGACTTCGCCCCGGCCACGGGTTTCCGGGTGCTGCTCAGCCTGATGAACGTCTCGGCTGGTCGTTGCCTCACTTCTGATGCCTCTCCGATCGCGGTGCCCCCACACCGGGGGCACGGGCTTCTCCAGAGTGGCCACGGACGCCGCGTCGGCGGCCGTAAAGTCCGAAGCCCGATCGGGCGCCGCACCGGGATCCGACAGTCGAGACCCGGATCCCGGTGCGTCCCTTTCTCAGGCCACCGCGACCGCGTCGGCGGAGACCGGCTCCAGGGCGGTGCGCAGAATGTCCCGCACGTCCGACACGATGTGCACGGTCAGCGCCTCCCGCACGTCGGCGGGCACGTCGTCCAGGTCCGGCTCGTTGCGCTCCGGGAGGAAGACCTCGGTCAGGCCGGCCCGCTGGGCGGCCAGAAGCTTCTGCTTCACCCCGCCGATCGGCAGGACCCGGCCGGTCAGCGACACCTCGCCGGTCATCCCGACCTCGGCCCGCACGTTGCGGCCCAGCAGCAGCGACACCAGCGCCGTCACCATGGTGACGCCCGCCGACGGGCCGTCCTTCGGCACCGCACCGGCCGGGACGTGCAGGTGGATCGGGTGGTCCAGCTGCTCCGGGGAGATGCCGAGCGCGCCGGCGTTGGCCCGCACCCAGGACAGCGCGATCTGCGCCGACTCCTTCATCACGTCACCGAGCTGGCCGGTCACCGACAGGCCGCCGGAGTTGCCGGGCAGCAGCGACGCCTCGATCCAGAGCACGTCACCGCCCATGCCGGTGACCGCGAGGCCGGTGGCGACGCCGGGCACGGCGGTGCGCTCGCCGGACTCCGGGGTGAACCGGGGACGGCCGATCAGGTCCTTCAGGTCGCCGGTGTCCACGGTCGCCGGGAGCTCACGCAGAGACACCTTGCGGAACGCCTTGGCGAGCAGGCGTTCAAAGACCCGTACGCCCGCCTCCCGGGTGTAATTCGCGGCGATCTCGCGCAACGCGTCCTCGGTGACGGTCACCTCGCCGGGGGAGAGGGCGGCGCGTTCGAGCTGGCGCGGCACCAGGAAGTCGCGGGCGATGGCGACCTTGTCGTTCTCGGTGTAGCCGTCGATGGTGATCAGCTCCATCCGGTCGAACAGCGCCTGCGGAATCGTCTCCAGGACGTTCGCGGTGGCGATGAACAGCACGTCCGACAGGTCCAGGTCGAGGTCCAGGTAGTGGTCGCGGAACGTGTGGTTCTGCGCCGGGTCCAGCACCTCCAGCAGCGCCGCCGCCGGGTCGCCGCGGTAGTCGCTCCCGACCTTGTCCACCTCGTCCAGCAGCACCACCGGGTTCAGCGTGCCGGCCTCCTTGATCGCGCGGACGATCCGGCCGGGCAGCGCGCCCACGTAGGTGCGCCGGTGCCCGCGGATCTCCGCCTCGTCCCGGACGCCGCCGAGCGCGACCCGGACGAACTTGCGGCCCAGCGTGCGGGCCACCGACTCACCGAGCGACGTCTTGCCGACCCCGGGCGGGCCGGCGAGGAGGATCACCGCGCCGGAACCCCGGCCGCCGATCGTCTCCAGGCCACGCGACTCGCGCCGGGCCCGGACACCGAGGTATTCGACGATGCGCTCCTTGACCTCGTCGAGACCGTGGTGGTCGGCGTCGAGCACCGCCCGCGCGGCTTCGAGGTCGGTGTTGTCCGTGGTCCGCTCGTTCCACGGCAGGTCCAGGACGGTGTCGAGCCAGGTCCGGATCCAGGCGGCCTCCGGGTTCTGGTCGCCTGCCTTCTCCAGCTTGCCGGCCTCCCGCAGCGCCGCCTCACGGACCGCCTCCGGCAGGTCGGCGGCCTCGATCCGGGACCGGTAGTCGTCGGTGCCGTCCGGCTCGCCCTCGCCGAGCTCCTTGCGGATCGCCTTGAGCTGTTCCCGCAGCAGGTACTCGCGGTTGCGCTTCTCGACCGATTCGCGGACGTCCTTCTCGATCGTCTCGCTGACCTCGGACTCGGCCAGGAAATCGCGGGTCCACTCGATCAGCAGCCGCAGCCGGGCCTCGACGTCCGGGGTCTCCAGCAGCTCACGTTTGCGATCGTTGTTCAGGTACGGCGCCCAGCCGGCGGTGTCCGCCAGATCACTCGGGTCGTCGATGGCGCTGACCGAGTCGATGACCTGCCACGCCTCACGACGTTGCAGGACCGAGACGACCAGTTTCTTGTACGCGTCCGCGAGGTCGCGTACCTCCGGGTTCGCCGGGGTCGCCGGAACGGGTTCGGCCTCCACCCACAGGGCGGCACCGGGGCCGGTCACCCCACTGCCGATCCTGGCGCGCGGGCCGGTCCGCAGCACGGCGGCGGGAGAGCCGCCACGGATCTTGCCGACCTGTTCCAGGGTGGCGATCACGCCGTACGAGGCGTACCGGTCCTCCAGCCGCGGGGCGATCAGCAGCTCGGAGCCGGCCGACGTGCGGGCCGCGTCGACGGCGGCCTGCGCGGCCTCGTCGAGAACGACCGGAACGACCATGCCCGGAAGCAGGACGGTGTCATCGAGGAACAGCACGGGGAGTCGCTTGCTGGTCACGGTTACCTCCGGGAAGTTGAGTACGCACGACTCAACTCCACCGGTCTTCCGGATCTTCCGGCGTTCACTTTCAGCGAACACAGGCCCTAAGATCGACGGCCATGAGACGGTTCGCGGCCCTGTCCGCGCTGGTGATCACGATCATGCTGCTGCCCGCCTCACCGGCCGGCGCCGCACTGCCCGACATGCTGGCCCACGTCGGCGACGCCCGGCAGCTCGTCGTCGTCACCGGGCAGAGCTGGACGTCGACCCAGGCGACAGTGCGGGCGTACCAGAAAGGCTCCGACAACCGGTGGCGGGAAGTCCTCACCGCCATGCCCGCCCGCATCGGGTACGGCGGCTGGCGGTGGACACCGATCCGGCGCCAGGACACCGGGCAGACCCCGGCCGGGACGTTCACCCTCACCGAGGCGTTCGGGGTCCGCGCGAACCCGGGCGCCCGGCTGCCGTACCGCAAGGTCGACGGCAACGACCACTGGGCCGGCGACAACCAGGACGCGAAGACGTACAACCTGTTCCAGACGTGGGCGTCGCCGTACCGCACCTGGCGCACCTCCGAGGCGGAACGCCTCGCCGGCTACCCCACCCAGTACGCGCACGCCATCGTCATCGACTTCAACAAGCCGAAAGGCGTGCGGTACGACACCGTCCGCGGCCAGAACATCGCCGACCAGCCCGCCGACACCCGGCTCGGCTCAGCGATCTTCCTGCACGCCAGCGGCGCCGGGTCCACCGCCGGCTGCGTCTCCGTCGCCCTGCCCGATATGGTCCGCCTGCTGACCTGGCTCGACCCGGCCCACAAGCCCCGCATCGTGATGGCGCCCGCCGTCGCCCTCCGAGCCGCCTGACCCCTCTGCCCGGTACGGCAGGTCGCGTTCCCGCTGTAACGATGCGGCCATCGCCGTCCCGTTTCCCTCATGCGCGGCCATCGCATTCCCGCATTCCCCATGCGTGGCCGTCGTGTTTCCCAGCCTTCTACCCGGGGGCGTTCGTGTTCCCTGCCTTTACGTGCGGCCGTCGCGTTCCTGGGCCTGGCGCAGCGACTCGGCGTAGCCCACCCAGTCGGCAAGCCGCACCGGGAAACCGGCCGCCTTCAACACCTTCACCACGGCCGGATCGTCGTCGACGACCACGGCGATCGTCCCCTCGCCGGCGAGTGCGCGCAGCCGGCCGTGCTTGTACTCGCGGGCCGGCCGCCGATCGTCGTCGGGCCGCATCAGCAACCGGCCCGCCGGCAGCCCGTGCCGGGCGAACCACGTCTCCGTCACCTGCCGCAACCGTTCCGGGCGGCCGGTCAGCCAGACGACCCGGTGATCGGCCGCATACCTCAGCACCATCGCGACCCCTTCCTCCAGGGCCGGATCCCGGTCAGCGGCCGCGAAGAACGCCAGCCAGTTCTTCGGCCGCCGCGCGACATGCCGCAGCCGATGCCGCACATCAGCGACCACCCCATCCACGTCGAACACAGCGATCGGCTTCTCCGGCATGTGATCATTCTGCCCCGCCGCCCTCCGCCGCCGACCGCGACGTCGAGCCGTCCCGTCCCGGCCATCGCGCCCCCACACCCTCCCGCTAGAAAAGACCGCCGGCCGTCGTTGAGGCGGGTTTTGGTGGCGGGGTGGCCGGTGTGGTGTACGGCTGGCTTCGCCAGCCGTCGCTGACGCCGGTCTTGGCCGCGCGGTGGCCGGTCTGGCCGACGGCTGACGACGTCAGCCGTCGTTCAGGCCGGTCAAGCGCCACTCGAAAGCGGCGTCAGCGACGGCTCACGATCTGCCGCACGTCCGCACGTCCGCACGTCCGCACGTCCGCACGTCCGCACGGCGGCGCGCCCGCACGGCCGCACGGCCGCACGGCTGTGCGGCTGTGCGGCTGTGCGGTGGGGTTGGCTTGGACGTGACGGTGCGGGGGTGGGGGTCTCAGCGGAGCTGAGGCCCCCACCCCCAGGGGTAGCCGTGACGGGCATGCATGAGCGGCAGCAGGGGGCGGTCCGGAGGGGACGCCTGCCGTAGCCGCCGGGGGTCACGGGACTTTTGGTGGCCCGTACCGGAGAAGGGGTCAGTTGGCGGTGAGGGTGTAGCTGTTGGTGGTGAAGGCGGCCTGGCCGTTCGTGCCGGAGATCTCGTAGCCGAACTGGAACTGGCCGAGCGTCACGTCACCCCACCAGCCGTTGGTGCGCAGCCAGTTCAGCATCGCCAGGACGTTCAGGGTTCCGGAGTTGCTGTTGGACGTACGCACGAACGAGTACACGATGTTCGCCCCGTTGGAACCGCGGTAGATGTTCCAGGTGGCGCCGCCCACGCTGACGTTGCGTGCTGACGGGACCGCGCCGTTGGCGTCGTAGGACTCGGCGATCGGGCCGACCGCGCCCTGCTTGTTCGTCCAGATCATGATCTCGTACGCGTTGTTGTTCGCCCAGATGTCGTACGAGCTCACGTAGTCGCCGTCGACCGGGACGGTCACGTTGTAGGAGCTGCTCAGCGTGCTCAGCGACGACAGGGAACGGTTCAGGGTGTAGCTGACGTTCGGGTACGACTTGATGCCGCTGGTCCGGGGATGGTTCGCGACGACGCCCCAGTTGCCCGGGGACTTCGCCCAGGTGGTCTGGGTGCCGGCGCCCGAACCCCAGATGTTGTTGTAGACCGTGTAGCCGTTGCTGGTCCAGTTGTCCCACTGGCCGGAGCCGGACCAGACCGCGTCCGCCGGCACACCGTTGCCCGGGGCGGATGTCGTCGGGCCGCCCGTCGGAGTGGTGACGCTGCCGGTGCAGGCCGTCCCGTTCAGGCTGAACGCGGTCGGCGCCGGGTTGCTGCCGGTCCACGAGCCGTTGAACCCGAACGACACGGTCCCGTTCGTGGCGACCGAACCGTTGTAGCCGGCGTTCCGGGCGGTCACGGCCGAACCGCTCTGGGTCAGGTTGGTGTTCCAGGCCTGGGTGACCGTCTGGCCGGCCGCGTACGACCAGGTCAGTGTCCAGGAGGAGAGGGCGTCGCCGAGGTTCTTGACGGTGACGTTCGCGCCGAAGCCGCCCTGCCACGAGTTGGTCACCGCGTAGGTGACGCTGCACCCGGCGGCGGCCGAGGCCGGCAGCGCGGTGAGGACCCCCGCTCCGGTGAGGACGGAAGCCGCCGTGGTCACCGCGAGCGCGATCTTTCGCCTTGTCATGTGCTCTTCCCATCGTCGGGGGAGCGTTGTCGAAGCGCTTCGATTGCGGGGGATGTGCGCTCCGGCAACACCATGGACACATGAGTGTAATGGGATCGCTCCCATTCGGCGATGGTTATCACTGTGTGGAGTTCGGGCGCTCTGCGCGGCCGAACTCCACACAGTGATGGGTCAGCAGCGGACCCGGAGGTGGGAGGACGTCCAGTTGTGCGGCTTTCCGGCCAGGTCGCGGCGGTGGACCAGGGTGCGGTACGTGAAGGTGCCGCTGCCCTTGCAGCTCGCCGTGACGGTGCGCCAGCAGGGCGCCGGTCAGGAGACCGGTCATGGCGAGTCGTTCGAGCGTGCGGTTCATTTTCCCCCCTTTGCCGATGGCGCGGGAATGCGTCGACCAGGCGAAGCAAAGAATGGTCTCGGCAGCGTCCAGCACCGTTTCCGGCCGGTACTTTCGAAACGTTCAGGCCGGCCAGGTAGCGCGTAGTCGCGCTTACGGAAATCGATGCTAGCCATGGCGGGGCATCGGGTCGTCAACCCGGGAAATGAACGATGTGCTACGGAGGTTCACCCGCGTCGTAAACCTTTTGCGCAGGTCGGTGCGTGGTCGCTGGAAAGGGCGCGGGCGCCGCTGATCACGGCGCCCGCAGCCGGGGATCCCCGCCGGATCAGGCCGGCAGGGCCGCCTCGATCGCCGTGGTGAGTTCGGGTGCGTCCGGGGCGGTCTGCGGGGAGAACCGGGCGCGGACCGTGCCGTCCGGGCCGACCAGGAACTTCTCGAAGTTCCACCGGATGTCGCCGGTGTGGCCGTCCGCGTCGGACTCGGCGGTGAGCAGCTGGTACAGCGGGTGCCGCCCGGCGCCGTTCACCTCGATCTTCTCGGTCATCGGGAACGTCACGCCGTAGGTCGCGCTGCAGAACTCCGCGATCTCGTCGGCGGTGCCCGGCTCCTGGCCGCCGAACTGGTTGCACGGCACGCCGAGCACGGTGAATCCGCGGTCGGCGTAGCGGGCGTGCACCTTCTCCAGAGTCGCGTACTGCGGGGTCAGCCCGCACCGCGAGGCCACGTTGACGATCAGGACGGTGGTGCCACGGAACCCGGTGAGGTCGAGCGGCTTGCCGTGCAGATCGGCGATCGGGCTGTCGTAGATGGTCGGTTGCGGCACGCGGCCCTCCAGCGGCTCGTCGTCGTGGACCCGGATCGATCCACGGCGGCAAGCGTACGTGTCATGTCAGGACAGGGCGGGATGCCGGAGCGCCGACGTGGCGGCGAGGCCCGCGCCGTGCAGGGCCGCGGTGCGCGGGTCGGCGGCTCGGTGGATCTCCAGGTCCAGGACGGCGGTCAGGGCCCTGGGCAGGTCCGGGTGCAGGGCGCCGTCGCCGGTCAGCAGCAGGCCCCGTCCACGCGCCAGGTCCAGGCCGTCGGCGTCGGTGGCCGCCAGGGCGGTGACGTGCCGGGCGACGACGTCGGCCAGCAGGCCGGCGGTCAGGTTGCCGCCGAGGTCACCGGTGCCGATGTCGGCGCGGTGGGCCGCGACGACACGGCCGTGATCGAGCAGGGCGGTCTCGGTGATACGGGTTCCGACGTCGGCGATCAGCAGCACGCCGGTGGCCGCGCCGGAACCGATCGCGGCGGCGCGCACGGTGTCGATGAACATGATCCGGCGCGGTGCGAAGGCGCTGTCCAGGACGCGGCGCATCAGCTTCTCGTCGGTCTCGGTGGAGAGCACCGGGCGGCAGGCGACGACCATGTCGGCGCCGGGGAGCGGCTGCGGGTACCGGCGGACGAGCCCGGTCAGCAGGTCCGTGCAGGCGGCGACGTCGGCGACCCGGCCACGGCGGACCGGGCCGCGGCCGCTGGGGCCGCTGACGATCCCGCGATCGGTGGCCCAGATGCCGGCGGTGCTGCTGCCCAGGTCGACCGCGACGGCGACGGGCGGGGACCCGGCCGAGGCTCTGGCGCGGCGGGCGGTAACGGGCATTTCGACGGGTTCCGGCATGCGCCAACCATAGGGTCGGCGGCCGCGCCGCCGCCACGCGAATTCCTGGCGGGAGGGAGGGCGGGGGTGCTGAGTTACGGGGTAGAGCGGGGCGGTGCCGGAAACCGCGCTCAGCAGCGGGATGCCGGCTCGGCGGTGGTGCGACGAGGTCTACGATTCGCGCCGACAATGTCACGTGGGGGGCGGCCGGATGATCAGCACCAGGGAGTTCGATGCCTTCGGGCCGTGGATCGACGAGGTGCACGGCGTCGACGATCTGCCGCGGCTCTACCGGGGCGCGGGCCTCGACCCGGCGGCGTTCCGGCTCGTGCTGAAGGTGCCGCGGGACATCGAACGGCGCAACGCCGACCCGGGCATGCATCTGTACGACTACCTGATCGCCCTCGACACGGAGACGATCACGGTGCTCCGGCGGACCGGGGAGACGTACCGGACGGCGCGGCTGCCGCTCGATCAGGTGGTGGCGATCCAGGAGAGTGTTCGGCTGCTCGACGGGCGGCTGACCATCCACGCGGTGGACGGATCGGCGCACACGGTCACCTACAACGGGTCGGCGAACGCGCCGATCCGGAACCTGGTCCGGCTGGTGCGGGAGCGGTATCTGCCGGGAGCGGCGACGACAAGCGCGGAGCCGGAGCGGATCGAGGCGTGGCTGGGCCGGGAGGACACCGGACTGGTGACCGACTTCCGTCATCTGATCCGGGCCGAGCCGTGGCTGCGGCTGGTCCACGTGGCCGGGCGGCAGGTGGTGACGCCGGTCGGCCTGGGCGAGCGGCTCCACCGGAAGCTGTGGCCGCTCGTGCTGCACGCGTCGATCGTCGTGGCCGACGACCGGGAGGTGCAGGTGATCCACCGGCGGGACTGGTTCACGCCGGCCGGGGACGATCTGTCGCTGGCCCGGACGGTGCTGCCCCGGGCGCGGATCACCGAGGTCAGCGCGCGGCCGCACGAGCGGTACCGGGGGGTGGAGATGCTGACCGTCCGGTCCGGGAACGCCGCGATCGAGTTCCCGGTGGCGGGCAGCGCCGGGGCGCTGGTCGCCGGGGTGACCGCGACGGGCATGCATGAGTAGCAGCCGGGGACGATCGGAAGGGAACGCCTGCCGCAGCCACCGGGGGTCACGGGGCGTTGCGTGGCCCGTACCCCCTCAAAGGTTTGGCGGGCAGTCCCGTGGGGCGCTCCAGCCGAGGAGGCCGGTGGCGCGTTCCAGGCGGTCGCCGACCACGAGGCCGCCGTCGTCGTGGATGTGGCAGCGGTACATGGCGTTGTCGTGGCGGCTGTTGCGCATCTTGACGACGTTGAGGAAGCGGCCCATCTCGGCGCAGTGTTCCAGGTAGCGGACCTGGACGACGTTGTGGAACAGTACATGAGGCCGGTCAGCGGGTCCTCGACCTGGCCGAACAACTGCGTCTCGCTGGTCACCCAGAGTGACGCGCCGGCGGCACGGACGACGCCGAGCATGCTGCGGAGGTACGCCGGGAACCGTTGCGCCTCGCGGGCGGCGTGGGCCATCTCGGCCAGGCTGTCGATGACGACCCGGCGGATCGAGCCGTCCTCCAGGCTGTGCCGGATGATCGAGGCGAGGACGTCGAGATCGAGGTCGAGCGCGCCGACCGGGACATGGGCGATGATCAGCTGCTCGCGCTCGCGGGCGGACCGGAAGTCCCAGCCGAACCGGGATGCCATCTCCTGCAGCTCGTCGAGGGTGTCCTGGAAGGTGACGTAGAGGCAGCGTTCGCCGCGGGCCAGCCCCTCGGCGAGGAAGCCCAGGCAGCCGATGGTCTTGCCGACGCCGGTCGGGCCGAGCACGACGGTGCCGTCGCCGTCGGGGATGCCACCGCCCATCAGGTCGTCCAGGCCGCGGATGCCGGAGGTGACCCGGGCGCCGCGGCCGGGCATGTCGGTGGGCAGGAACGATTCGATGCGGGGGTAGACGCGTACGCCGTCATCGGTGATGTGCATGGTGTGCAGCCCGCCGAGCGGGCCGGTGCCGCGCATCTTGGCGACCCGCAGGCCGCGCCGGTCGACCGGCTCCCGGACCTGATGCGACAGCAGGACGATGCCGTCGGCCAGGGAGAACTCGACGGTGGACGACATGTCCTCGTCGGTGTACTCGCCGAGCAGCAGCACGGCGCCGCTGTGCGCGACCCGGCTGGTCAGGTCGTAGAGCGCGGTGCGCAGCGCCTGGTCGCTGACCAAGTCCCGCAGCATCATGGTGCTGTCGATGACCAGGATCGCCGGCTCGTCCTCGACGGCCTTGCGCACCACCTCGTTGATCAGCGGGTCGAGGTGGGTGGCCCCGCGGTCGCGCAGCATGTCGCCGAGATGCACGTACTCGACCCGGGAACCCAGCGCCTCCGGGTCGAAGAAGGAGAAGTGGCGCAGGTGCTCGACGAGCTTGGCGTGCGGCTCGGACAGGGTCGTGTAGTAGACGGCCTTGCGGTCGGTGGTGGCGGCCGCGAAACAGATCTGCTGCGCCAGAACGGTCTTGCCGGTGCCCGGCGGGCCGGCCAGGACCACCACCGAGCCCTCGCGCAGGCCGCCGCCGAGGATCAGGTCGAGGTCCGGCTGGCCGGTGCTCCGGTACGTCACGGTTCGGCACGTCCTTCCCGGAGCAGGCGTTCGGTGACCGCGACCAGATCGGCGCGCTCGTAGGGCTTCGCCAGGGCGGCGTCGGCGTCGACGGCGAGCCGCCAGTCCGAGCTGACCGACAGGATCGGGATCGAGGCGGTCGCCGGGTCGGACCGCAGCAGGCGCATGAACTCGACGCCGTCCATCACCGGCATCATCACGTCGGTCACCACCAGGTCCGGGCGGATCTGCCGGACGGCGTCGAGGGCGAGCGCCCCGTTGCCGGCCTCGACGACCTGGTGCCCGGCGCGGGTGAGGATCCGCCGTGCCAGGAACCGCAGGTCCGGTTCGTCGTCGACCCACCACGTTGATCGCACGTCCCTCTTGCCCCTTTCATGGGCATAACTATTTCTTGACTGATCAGTCAATAGAGTCCTAGGGTTGACTGGTCGGTCAAGTTCGAGAGGGGTGTGAAGTGGCGCGGGACACGCGGGAACGGATCGTCGCGGTGGCACGCGATCTGGTGCACGGGGCGTCACTGGCGCAGGTCAGCACCGAGGACGTCTGCAAGGCCGCCGGCGTCCACAAGGGCAGCCTCTACCACTTCTTCCCGTCCAAGGAGGCGCTCGGCGGAGCGATCCTCGACCACAACTGGGACCTGATGCACGCCCTGCTGGAGGAGGCGTTCGCCGGCGACGTGCCGCCGCTGGAGCGCATCGACCGGTTCGTCGACGGATTCGTGCGGATGCTCACGGCCATGCGGGAACGGTTCGGCGCCACCCCCGGCTGCCCCCTCGGCGGCCTGGCCACCGAGGTCGCCGGGCACGGCCCGGACGGCCGGGCCCGGGCCGCCCGGGTGCTGGCCGGCTGGACCCGCTACTTCGCGGCCGCGGTCCGCGAGGCGGCCGAGCGCGGCGACGTGCCGGCCGGCGCCGACCCGGGGCAGGCCGCGCTGCGCGTCCTCGCGCTGATGCAGGGGCTGGCACTGCTGGCCAAGGCGCACGACGACCCCGACGTGGTGCTGCTCGCCAAGACCGACATCCGACTGCTGCTACGGGCCCCGGCCTGAGGAGAACCCATGCCTGTCACCGTTCGTGCCATACCCGTCGCCGGGCGGCACTCCATCAACGCCTATCTGCTGCTCGGGCGCCGGCCGATCCTGGTCGACGCCGGGATCCCCGGCACCGGCCGGCGCATCGTCGACGGCATCGCCGCGCACGGCGTCGACCCCGCCGACCTGGCGCTGATCGTGCTCACCCATGCCCACATCGACCACTTCGGCGCCGCGGCCCACGTGCGCCGGCTCACCGGAGCGCCGATCGCCGCCCACCGCGCCGACCTCGAGCCGTACCGGGCCGGCCGGGCCCGCGAGCCGTACCGGCCGACCGGCCCGTTCGGCGCCCTGCTCAGCCGCCTGCCCGCGCTGCACCGCGCCACCCACCCGGTCGAACCGGACCTGATCCTGGACGGCCCGCACCGCCTCGACGACCTCGGGGTCGCCGCCCGGATCATGCCCACCCCCGGCCACACCGCCGGATCGGTGTCGGTGCTGACCGACGACGGCGACCTGGTGGCCGGCGACCTCATCGCCAGCCCGTTCATGGGCTCGATCACCGGGCGGCCGGCCAACCCGCCGTTCCACGACGACCCGGCCGCCAACCTGGCCAGCCTGCGCGCGATGCTGGCCCTCGACCCGGTCGCGATCCACGCCGGGCACGGCGGGCGGCTCGATCCGGAACGGGTCCGGCGATGGGCCGATCGGGAGCAGAAGCGGCACCCCTCCGCCGCCGGTGCGGTCAGCCGTCACCACGGAGAGTGTGACTAGGCAGCACGCCGTAGGTGGCACGGTAGGTCGCGGTGAACCGGCTGTGGTTGACGAAACCGAACCGGGCGGCGACCGCGGCCACGGTGGTGCCGGCCGGATCGGCGGTGGCGAGAGCACGGTGCACCTGATCGAGACGGGCCCGGCGGAGGTACGCCGTCGGGGTGATGCCGAGGTGGCGGCGGAAGGTCAGCTGCACGGCGCGGATGCTGACGTGGCAGGCCGCGGCGATGTCGGCGACGCTGATGTCCGCCGTGGCGTGCTCGTCGATGAACGCGACGGCACGGCGCAGGGTCGCGGGAGCGGCGTCGTGCCGATCTTCGATGGTGGGGTCGGTCAGGGCCGTGTTGGGGAAGGTCATCAGCGTCACGGTGGCCAGCAGCTGGGCCGCAGTGCCGATCAGGAGCGGGAAGGCCGCCGCCTCGGTGTTGCCGAGCAGGTCCGCGACGTGGCATCGGGTGCGCCACCACTGTGCGGCGGCGGCGGGGGTGACCGGGTCGAGATCAGTGAACTCCAGGGCCGCGGCGCGGCGGCCCGGAGCGACGGCCGCCACCCGGGTCAGCAGGGCCGGGTCCAGGATGCAGTTGGTCAGCGTGCCGGGCAGCACGTGCGCGGAGTACGGGCGGTCCGGGTAGGCGCCGAGGAAGACGTCACCGGCGCGGAAACGGCGTTCGGCGTCGTGGCTGGTGTGCCGGATCCGGGCGGTGGCCATCCGGGACACCACGATCTTGTGCAGCGGCTCGATCGCGAAGTCGAGGACCGCCGACTGGTCCATGCTGTCCAGCGTGAACTGCGCGGTGGCGGTCCCGCGATACCGCAGGCCGGGGTGTTCGTCGCTCCGGATCCGGAGGTCGCCGTAGGCGTCCTGGTAGAACTGTTCGATGGCATCCGCGTCGGTGAGCGTGAACGTCGTGGTCCTGGGGGCGTGCACGATCGTGCCCTCCGTTCAGGTGCGCAGCGTGTGACCGGGTGAGCGGCCGAAGACGGCGCGGTAGTCGGCGGCGAACCGGCCGGGGGAGGTGAACCCCCACCTGCGGGCGATGGCGGCGACCGTGTCGCCGCGGGTGTGGTCGCCCGCCTGAAGGTCCCGGTGGGCGCGTTCCAGGCGGACCCGGCGCAGATAACCGGTGGGGCTGGTGTCGCGGTGACGGGCGAACGCGGCCTGCAGCCCGCGCACGCCGATCCCGGCAGCCCTGGCCACGTCGTCGAGGGTGATCGGCTCACCGGCGTGCGCGTCGATGAAGGTCACCGCCCGCCGCACCACACTCGGCGGAACCCGGCCCGGCCCGGCGACGTAGTCGATGCCCATGGTCGTGTTCGGGAAGACCGTCAGCATGGCCGCGGCGACGCTGTGGATCATGCTGCCCAGCAGCAGCGGATGCGCGACAGCCGGGTCCGGGCCGGCGAAACTGCGCGCCACGTGGGCGGCGGTGGCCAGCCAGTGCCGGTTCATCGCCGCCGACACCGGCGCGGTGCCGTCGAAACGCAACGCCGCGGGCTCGACCCCGAGCTGGCGGGCGAGACGGGTCACCGCCGCGTACGGGTATTGGATGATCTGGCTGTTCACCGCCTCCCAGGCGGCGGTCGGCCGGTCGCCGAAGGACTGGCGCATGCTGTCACCCTTGACCAGGCGGCGCTCCTCGCGCCCGTCCCCGATGGTGAACCGGCCGCCGAGCAGGGTGATCACCCAGGCGCGCCCCTCGACCGGCGCGGAGAAGGTCTCCGTGGGCCCGGTGTGGACCATGCGGTCGATGGCCAGCTCGCCCGCGCGCGCCGAGTGGGACCGGTACGTGAAGCCGGGAGCCGTCCGGACGATGCGGTACCGATGGTCGACATAGGTGTCGCTGAGCAGCTCGTGGGCACGTTCGGGATCGGAGATGTCGACCGTGGCTCGTTCCACCGTGACCATGACCGTCCTCCCGCCGGCGACGGTGCGTTTTCTGAACGCTATACCCCACCAGGCGAACATCGAAAGAGATCAACTGCACGGTCCCCCGTACGGGATGACCTAATGGCACCGTGACTGACGTGCGCCGCCAGGCCGGCCACCACGAGCGCGTGTTCGACCTGATCGCCGGCTACGGGCCCGACCTGAGCACCCTGTGCCGGGCCGGCCTCGCCCTCGTCGCCGGCGCCGACGGGATCGGGGTGTCCGCCGGCCCGGCCGGGCGTACCCCGCGGACGCTGTTCGGCAGCGACACGACCAGCGCCCGGCTCGAAGCCACCCAGGACGACCTCGGCGAGGGACCGTGCCACGACGCCGCCACGGGCGAGCCGGTCCGCGCCGCCGATCTGACCGCCGCCGTGTGGTCGCGGCGGTGGCCACGCTTCACCGCGGCCGCCCTGAACGCCGGGATCCGCGCCGTGCACGCCGTGCCGTTGCACGCCGGCGGCGTACGCCACCACGGCGCCGTCGGCCTCTACCGGCGCACCGCCGGCGACTGGGCCGGCACCGGGCACAGCGCGGCCACGTTCACCGCCGCGGCCACCGAACTGCTCACCCTGCGGCGCCACCGGATGCGCCTGGGCGACGCCTTCACCGCCGGGCGCATCGGCGACCTCATCGGGACCCCGGACACACCGGAGGCTCCACTGCTGCGCTGGTTCAACCAGGCCACCCTGCGCCGGGCACGCCTGCGGGCCGGCTCGTTCGGCGCCGCTCACGGCCTCCCCGACAACGAGCTCCCGCTGCTCGTGCTCGCCGTGCACGAGGCGATGGCCAACGCCGTGTGCCACGGTCACGGGCACGGCCAACTGCTGATGTGGCGGAAGGACGACCGGCTGTGGTGCGAGATCACCGACCACGGCCCCGGCATGACCGGCGGAGGCGCGGCCGACGGCGGCCTGCTCCTCATCCGCCGGGCCTGCAGCAGCGTGGACGTCACCAGCGACAGGACCGGCACCCGCCTGCTGCTCGGCTACCGCCTCTTAACCAGCATGTAGCCGTACGCCGGCTCGTCGCCCTCCGGCGGGGTGGCACCCTGGAACACCGTGGTGAAACCGGCGGCGGTGAAGCGGTCGGTCATCTCCGCCGGTGACAGCCAGTAACGGTCGAAGTCGAGGCCCATGGCGGCGACCCGGCTGCCGGGCGGGTTCCGGTGGACCGTACCGTCGCCGTGCTTGAACGCCGCGACCAGGTGACCGCCCGGCCGCAGCACGCGGGCCAGCTCGGCGAACGCCCGGGCGCGGGACCCCGGCGCCAGATAGATCAGCGAGAACCAGCACACCACGCCCGCCGGCGACCCGTCCGGGAACGGCAGCGCGCGCACATCCGCGACCTCCGTGCCCACCGCCGCCGTCACCTCGGCGAACAGGTCCAGCATCGCCCGCTCCACCGGCATGCTCTCCAGCACACCGGGCAGGTGCGCCGCGTACCACTCGGACAGCACGTCGTGCGCGTCACGTAGCTCCTCGGTGCCGGCGTCCATGCCGCGTCCCTTCCCGTCAGTGGGATTCCTGATACGCGCGCAGGGTACGCGGGCCGAAAGCGTCCGGGAGCACGTCCTCGACGGTCCGGATACCGCTGACCGTGTCGAGGAGCATGCCAGGCGCGGAGTGCTCGTACAGCAACTGCCGGCACCTGCCGCACGGCATCAGCGTGTTCCCGTCCCCGTCCACGCAGGTGAACGCGACGAGCGTGCCGCCACCCGTCATGATCAGATCGGAGATCAGCGAACACTCGGCGCACAGGCCCAGGCCGTAGGAGGCGTTCTCGACGTTCGCACCGGTCACGATCCGGCCGTCGTCGACGAGCGCCGCCACCCCTACCGGGAAGCGGGAGTAGGGCGCGTACGCCTTGCCCATCGCCACCCTGGCGTGCGACCGCAGGTTCTCCCACATCTCACTCGGAATCGAAGTCATGCGTCGTCTACTCCGTCCAGCCGCTGCCATCGTCTCCGTTGCATCCTGACGTGCGGCGGCCGGTCCCGCGCCTTTTCCCGAACCTCTCGTCCGCCGCTTCGCCCTTCTCATCCGGCTTCCCTTCCCGACCGTCTCAGCCCACACTCCCTTCCACAGCCCCGGCACCCACCCTGGGTCCGTAACGCGAACGGTGTTTCTGGCGTTCGGTCAGTAGTTCTCGGCGGCCGGCCAGCGGTCACCGAAGGTGATGGCGAAGGCGTTGAGTACCGGCTTCCAACGCATCGTCCATCGGGTGCGGCCGGCCCCGGTGGGATCCAGGCTGCGAGTTACAAGGTACAGGCATTTCATCGCGGCTTGTTCGGTCGGGAAATGCCCGCGGGCCCGGATGGCGCGGCGGTAGCGGGCGTTCAGTGATTCGATGGCGTTGGTGGAACAGATCACCGTGCGGATCTCGACGTCGTAGTCGAGGAAAGGAATGAATTCGTTCCACGCGTTACGCCACAACCGGATCATCGCCCGGTATTTGGTTCCCCATCTCTCGTCCAGTTCGTCAAGTGCAGCCGATGCGGCGTCCGCGTTCGGTGCCGTGTAAATCAGTTTGATGTCTCGTTTGATCGCGTCGCTGTCCGCGCGAGACGTCAACCGGAACGTATTGCGGATCAAATGAATGATGCAGGTTTGAACGGTGGTCAGCGGCCACACGCTCTCGACCACGCCGGGAAGCCCTTTCAGCCCGTCACAGACGAGGAAGAACACGTCTTGAACGCCCCGGTTCTTCAAGTCGACCAGCACGCTCATCCAGAACTTCGCGCCTTCACCGCCGCTGCCTGCCCACAGCCCCAGGACGTCCTTGCGGCCGTCCACGGTGACTCCGATCGCCGCGTAGACAGGCCGGTTCGCGACCTGACCGTCCCTGACCTTGACGACGATGGCGTCGATGAACACGGCGACGTACACGGCGTCCAGCGGCCGCGACGACCATTCCGTCATCTCCGCTACCACCGTGTCAGTGATCCGCGAGACGGTCTCTTTCGAAACCGACGCACCATAGATCTCCGCGAAATGCGCCGAGATCTCCCCGGTGGTCAATCCTTTCGCGTACAACGACAACACCATTTCGTCGACCTCGCCGAGCCGGCGCTGCCGCTTCTTCACAATTTTCGGTTCAAAGGTTCCTTCGCGATCACGGGGAACAGCAATCAAGACTTCACCGGCCGCGTCCGACACCACCGTCTTCGACCGGGCGCCGTTACGCACATTTGTCGACTCGCGATCCTGACCGGCCTGGTTCTTCTCATGACCGAGATGCTCGGTCATCTCCTCGTTCAACGCCG
>NZ_JBVHFK010000014.1:0-319472 GCF_055562375.1 Actinoplanes sp. NPDC019969
TTCTACGGCAACACCGGCTCCGCCCAAGCGGTGAGAGCAAAAGTCGGCTCCGACACGAATGAACGGGTTCCAAGGACCACGTCGGCGGCATGAGACCCGATATGCCCGTCAGGAACTCTCATGACCCGACTACGGCCACGAAGCCCAACTCGGACTAAATAACGCAAACCCTCAATATTAACAACACCACACTCGCCGGCCGACCAATCGACGTCATCGTCCAAGGCCTCGACCTGCCATCCAGCCTTGCGCGCAAGATGGACCCACGCACCGAATACCTGCTCCTGATGCTTCGCGACCAGCTCACTCGGCCGGGCGATGATCTGGACGGGGTCTGGACGTTGATCCATGCCACCTCACTCCTGAGGACCAAGAGTCGATCTTGTCAGACGCGCCGATCCGCAATACCGGGCGGCCGGTAGTCGAAGGCACCTGTCCAGAACGCATTAGTGCAGGTCAGGAATAAAATCTGGACGCAGAAGTCGAGATAAGCGCCGCGATCGTCGACCGGATCACCTTCGGCGGCAACATCATCGAGACCGGCACCGACTCCTACCGCCTCGCTCAGACCCACGCTCGAACCGAAGATGCGACTCGCACGCAATCTTGAATCGGCCGCCTCATGAACACCGACGAACCCCACAACGATCTGCTGCCGCTACTACTCGGGATCTGCGAAGACTTCTTCATCGACGGCGGCCCCGCCGTCCACCACGACCTTGACGCACTCCTACAAGCCAGGCACATCACCGGCGGGCGTGGCTGGCTGATCGACATGCTCGCACTCACCCGCCAACGCCTCGAGACGCCGGTCGAGCCCTACGGATCGCGCTCCCGCCAGATGGCCGGCTCACATGAGAGTGGCGCTCGAACTCACCAACATTGATCATGCCGACCGACGCGAGCTGGCTCTGAAAATCGCCTACAAACGGCTCCGCTTCTCGCGGACATAATCACGCACCCTGCGCGCCGACACCCTGGAGGACTTCCGCCAAGCCTGCCCGCCCCTGCAACATCAGCAGGTGCTGGCGCCGACCGGCCGGCAGTGGCAGCGCATCGACCTGATCGCTCACGGCCTCACCGTCGCGATGTCCGTCGAGGTGCCGGCCGATGCGACCGCACCCTGGCCACTCGTCAAGGCCGATCTTCGGCTGATCGACAGGCTCGTCGGACTGGCGGCATCACCGCAGCCGCAGATCCCGGTACTGCGCGGGCCAGTGGACGGGGCCGTCCGCCTCGACCACCACGGCAACCGCCGGTGGATACTGCCCGACGCGGACCACCGATACTGGCTGCACGGTTTCGCCTGGTCCACCCCACCCGGGGACGACACCCACGCCGCGGCCGGGGAAGGCGACAACCGGTGAACCACCCCGACGCCGACGCCGACGCCGACGCCGGCGAGCCGGCGATGACCGGACCGGACGGCCTGTCGGTCGGGGACCCGGTCACGATGAGGACCCGGCGGCTGGCCCGGATGTGCGACACCTGCGTGTTCCGGCCCGGCAATCTGATGCACCTCCAGACCGGTCGCCTTCGCGACCTGGTGGAACAGGCACGGCAGGCGCAGAGCTACATCGTCTGCCACAGCACCCTGCCCGGCATGGCCCCCGACGGCGTGGAACCGGCGGTCTGCCGCGGCTTCGCCGACCGGTATCCCACCCAGGCCCTGCAGGTCATCGAGCGGCTCTTCGGGTTCACCGACGTCGAACCGCCGACCAGACCCTGCGCCTGACCCACCCCTACCGGCCATCCGGCCGGCCACAGCACGACCCGGCGTTATGCCCGATGACCACCACCCAGAACCCGGGTGCGGCGTTCCCGACCCGATCCCAGCGATCGAGGCCAGGGGCGATCCCCGCCCGTCTCCGCTGTGCGGCTGCATGCCTGCGCACCCGGAGACGGGTGTGCAGGCATGGCCGCCTTCTCCAGGAAGGCCCACCCGTGACCGCATCCTCGACCACCGATCCCACTCCCGGCGGCGCCGGCTACCTGTACCGCAAAGTCGCCCTCTACCTGCGCGACCACCCGGACCAGCTCCTCAAGACCGGCGAGATCACCAAAGCCCTCGGCGTGCCCTCGACCGGCGCCGTCTTCGAAGTCGGCAAGAAGATGGCGGCCGCGGGACACGCCACCCACCACACCAACCCGCACCGCTTCCAGATCACCCAGGCCGGCATCGACGCCGCCGGCGCCCTCCCCGCCCCCACCGGCGGCAGCCGCGGTGGTGGCACGCGCGGCAGGCCGGGGAAGCCGGCACCGATCACCCGGCCCAGCGGACAGCTGTACTACCCGCGCCGGCTCGGCGGCGACTGGGACGTCAACGTCCTGCACCGACTACGCCGGGAGAAGATGCCGGTCCTGCTGTACGGCCCGCCCGGCACCGGCAAGACCGCCATGGTGGAAGCCGCGTTCCCGGACCTGCTCACCGTCGCCGGCACCGGCGACACCATCGTCGACGACTTCCTCGGCTCGTACGCCCCCCTGCCCGGCGGCGGCTACGCCTTCGTCTACGGACCGCTGGTCCAAGCCATGCGCGAAGGCCGGGCGCTGCTGGTCGACGACGCCACACTCATCGCGCCCCGCGTACTCGCGGTGCTGTACCCGGTGATGGACGGCCGCGGCAAAGTCACCGTCACCACCCCGCACGGCACCGAGATCATCGACGCCGCCGACGGGTTCTACATCTGCGGCGGCCACAACCCCGGCGTCCACCAGGCCGTCCTCACCGAAGCACTCAGCAGCCGGTTCACCGTGCAGGTCGAGGTCACCACCGACTGGGACCTCGCCGCCGACCTGAAGGTACCCAGGCAGGTGGTCGCCGCCGCCGTCGACCTCAACCTCGACCTGGCCGCCGGCCGTCTCACCTGGGCGCCGCAACTGCGTGAACTGCTCGGCTTCGTCAAGGTCAAGGACACCCTCGGCATGACCGCCGCCCTGGCGAACCTGGCCGGCATCGCCCCTGACGACGCCCGCGAGGCCGTCACCAGCGCGCTGTCGCGGCACACCGGCAAACCGATCACTGCCCTCGCCCTCGGCAAACGCTGACCCACCCCCGGGAAAGGAGCAGAACTCTCATGTCGCCTACGCACCCGCACCGCCGCACCGGCACCGCTCCCAGCACGCCGGCCGACGCCGACTGGCAACCCTGGTCCGATGCCTGGACCCGACACGTCCCCACCTTGACCGGCCGCACCGACCTGCACGTCCACGTCGCCCCCGGCGCCGGCGGCGGCGCCCCCGAATGCTTCTATCCCGCCCAACGCCGCATCGAGGTCGACGCGACCTACATCGCCGACAGCCCCACCATCACCGACCCCCGCCGCGCCGGCCACAAGAACGTCGTGCCCACCGGCTACGGACTCCTCGTCCACGGCGCCGCACACGCCGCCCACAGCCTGTGGACAACTCCCGACGGCACCCCACCCATCCTCGCCGAGGTCGCCGACCTCCTGGAGGAGTCCCGCGCCGAGGGCCGGCAACGCGGCCGCCGCCGCACCGACCGCCGCTGGCTGCGCCACACCGTCATCACCATCCTCATCGACGCCAACACTGCCCCCGTCGACGACCCGTGGCACGCCGGCGTCCTCGCCGCCCTGCTCCTGGCTCGCGTCGACGTCCGTATCCTGACCAGCAAAGACGTCCGCCCGATCCGGGCCGCCGTCACCGCGGTTTTGGGCCGGCCTCGCCTGCACCGGCTCCGCGAGATCTGGCGACAGGCCCACACCGTCGACGACACCGACGCCACCACCATGATCAGACTGGCGCGACAGTGGTGCGAGACCCTCGGCATCGACCCGCGACACCAGCCGGCGATCCCCACCGCCGATCCCGGTGTCTTCCCCGGCCGCCTCGCCCAAGCCCTCACCGACCTGCTCGCCGCCCTCGCCGGCATCACCCCCGCCGACTACCAGGCCCGGATCCGCGCCCACCGGCACACCCCACCCTCCGACTGGCCGCGCACCGAACCGACCGCCGGGCAGCACGCCGCCGCGCGGCACCTCGCCGACCGGATCCAGCAGGCCCGCACCCGCAACCCCGAACCCACCCGGCGCGGCGCCGCCCTACCGCCCGGCCGGCTCCGCACCCGCCACGCGATCACCGCCGACGCCCAAGCTGCCACAGGCCAGACCCCCACCGCCCAGCCGTGGCAGCACCGCACCCAGCAACCGCCTCCGAAACCGGTCCTGCACCTGGCGATCCTGGTCGACCTGTCCGGCTCCATGACGTCTTATGCGGCCGAACTGTCGTCCGCGGCGTGGATCTTCGCCCACGCCGCCCGCCGAGGCCAAGCTGTCACCACCACCATCGGCTTCGGCTCGAACACCACCCTGCTCGTGCCACCGCACAGCCGACCCCGCCAGGTTCTGCACATGCGGCCCGGCGGTGCCACCCACACCTTCGGCGACACGGTCAAACTCGCCGACCAGCTCCTCGACCTGCGCCACGGCCGGACCTTGCGCCTGTGCGCGGTCGTCTCCGACGGCGACCTCCACGACAAACCCGCCGCCCAGAAACTCATCACCACCCTGCACCGGGCCGGTTGCGCGGTGCTGTGGCTGCACCCGGCCGGCATCCGCAGCCACACCTTCACCGACACCACCACGATCACCGTCGCCGACCCGATCGACGCCGTCACCCGCATCGCCGACGCCGCCGTCACCGCCCTCGAAAAGGCCTGAACACCGCGGCCCTCCCCGCCGCCGCACCCAGTCAGGTCATACACCGCGGGCATGATCGCGCCGTGGCGGTGCGTGACCAGGAGACCCGGGCGGTTGATGCCGACCGAAGACGCATCGAGGCCGCCGAGTACCGGGACTCGGCGGCCTCGGGCTGCCAGGACAGGATTTTGAAAGTAGCGGCGCGTTCAGGTACGCCCCGGACGGTCAACGGGTACGCATCCATCACCGATGGCAGGGATTGGCCGCTGGTGATCGCGCGTGTTTCTAATCAGCGTCAAGGCCAGCGGGACTCGGGCCGTGCGAGCTGCCCGGGGGCGGCGATCGTCAAGGGGCGACCTCACCGCCGGCCGGCGAGCGGGACAGGTGGTCAGCGGTACCAGACGCGGCTAGCGGTGTAAGTGACGTTGCCGAGCCGATCGTATGCGCGTACCTGGATCCACATGGTCTTCGCCTGCTTCTTGGTATCGAGGGCCAAGACGTAGGGGGCGGCGGTGTCTCGGGCGGCCACCACCTTGCCGTTGACCACGAGGTCCACCCAGACGATACCGCTGGCATCGGCGGCTGTGGCATAGACCTTAACGGTGCCCTGCACCTTCGCCTTGTTCGCGGGAGCACTGGTGATGGCCACGGCCGGAGGCTTGTTGTCGGCGACGACGACGCGCGCCGGAAGCGTCCGCGACTGACCCCAGCGATCGGTGACCTTCCACACCAGCGACACGTTCCCGCTGTACGTTCCGGTCTTCACCGCCAGAGCGTAAGGAGCGGTGGAGTCGGCGCCCACCAATGCGCCATTCGCCCACAGCTCCGCCTTCGCGACCCCACTGGCATCGGTGACACCGGTCAGGGTGCTGGTGAAGCTACCGCGCACCCTCGTGCCGGCGGCCGGCCCGACAGCCCCGCCGGCCGGCGGGGCGTTGTCGGCGACCAGCGTGCGCTGCAGATAGGTGCGGTTTCCCGCCTTGTCCACCGCGCACAGGTGCAGTGTCATACCCAAGTCCAGAGGAACCTTGCCCGTCCAGAGGTTCGTGCCGGCCACTCGGGTCAGTCGGCTGTTCACACCGTCGACCTGCAAAATCGAATAGACGTAGTCGATATCGGTGTCCGGGATGGCGACGGTCGCTGTAACGGCTGAGCCGTGCACGGGTTCAGCCGGTCTCGGCGCGACCATGGTCATCGTGGGCGCGATGGTGTCGGCCTGCACGGTGACCGTGACGGGAGCGGCGTTGCCGGCGAAGTCGTAGGCGACGACCGTGACCGGCAGCGGGCCGTTGGCACCCTTCGGCGGGGAGAAGAAGACCTGGCTGCCCGAGCGGCCGGTGTTGAGAACGCGCCCACCGACGACATAGTCGATGCGCTGGACGCCGTGGTCGTCGGTCGCCTTGGAGATGGCCGACACCCCGCCGGCCGGGACCGGCTGGTTCTCGGTCAGCCCGGCCTTGACCAGTTCCGGCTTCGTCGTGTCGGTGCCACCGAAACCGTAGACCACCTGCGCGGCGTTGACGATGCGAGGCTGGTAGGCGTAGGTGCCGAAGGTGGGCAGCGGCGCTGTTCCCCGGATTGCCGTTCGTACCTCGTCGGCGGTCGCCGTGGGCTTCATCGAGAAGGCAAGCCCGGCGATACCCGATGCGGCAGCGGTCGCCCCGGACGCAAGGGGCAACTGGGTCCACTCGCCGTCGGGCCCCAAGGCATCCTCGGCGTAGGTGCTGGTATCCACCCACTGGTCCGTCGAGGAGTTCCTGACCGTTCCCGCATGACTGACCGCCAGGACGGGCTCATACGCCGCCGGGTACCGGCGTGCCGTCGATTCGACGTTGCCGGACGAGGCGACGATCAGCGAGCCCGCGCCGACGGCATGATCGACGGCGTCCTTCAGTAACCGGCTCGGCGTGGCGGTGCTGAGCGACACGTTGATCACCTGTGCGCCGTGGTCAGCCGCCCAGGCGATGCCAGCCGCGACGTCCGCGGTCGTTCCCTGCCGGCCCGCCATCACCCGGACCGGCATGATCGTGCACTTCGGGCAGGCACCTACAGTGCCGACGCCATTGCCTCCCTCCGCCGCGATCAGGCCGGCGACGACCGTGCCGTGACCGTTGACGTCCGTGGCGTCGGTGTCCCCATCGACGACGTCATAGCCGGGCGCCAACCGACCAGGGCTCAAGTCGGCGTTCGGAGCCACCCCGGTGTCGACGACGGCGACCTTCACGCTCGCCTCGCCTCGGGTCCACGTCCAAGCCTCGGGCAGCTGCAGGATGCTCCAGGAATTCGGCGCTGTCGCACCGTCGGCTCCGACCGCAGCGCCACGTTCGGCGTATCGCACCCCGGCGGTCGATGCGAGTACGGCGAGGGCGGTGTCGGCCCTGTCGGCGCGGACATCGAGGGCTACCGCGTTCAAGCCCGTGACCGGTTTGTGGCTGACCACCGTGTCCCCAAGGACATCGATCACGGCAGAGGCCTCGGTGCCCGTGACGAGCCCGACGTCCAGCCGGACGGTGTCCGCCACGGCCACAGCCGGCCGTGGCGAGCTGACGCTCAAAAGACCGGTGCAGAGCAGACAGGAAGCGGCGACCCGCATGCCCGCCCTGACTCTGAAAGAAATCGATACACCCCGCATGAAACGGAACCGTATCGACGTCACAAATAGCCGTCAAGATCCATCACCTGAGTGAGTCGAACACCCCAGTGAACCTGCATCCGAGACCCGGCCGAAGCGATTCTTGTCGCTGTATGACCGACATCGCCCGGTTCCGGGGCCCGGCCCTGACGTGCCCGGACACCGAGGACCAAATCTGGGTCCTTTTTTGTTTCGGCACGTCAGCAGTAAGCCGGGTCTGGCGGCGAGTCAAGCGGGACGCGACGCCACGGTGGCGGCACGGCGGCCGGAGTGCTGTAGCTGGTCGATGAGTTGATCGGCAAGGTCGAGGGTGCCGTCGGACGGCTCCGCGTCGATCTCAGCCAGAGCACGGCTTAGACTCCGGCGCAGTGTGCGGATCGCGTCGAGGTGCCCGAGCGCGGCGCGGGCCCGCATCGCCTCCCGATACACCTCTTCGGCGTACGGGCTGTGAGCGATGGCGTCATCCAGGACCCGTACTCGGGCTGCCGGGTCATCGGCGAGCGCTTCCGCCAACGCGAGATGGGCGTCGAGAGCCTGCTGCCGGATGGCCTCCCGATACGGTTCGACCCACTCGTAGTCGGCGCCGTCGGCGAGCGGCCCCCGATAGCAGTCGACCGCCTGCCGCAGCGCGGCGATGCGCTGCCCAGGATCCGTCGCCTGCTGAGCCTGCCGCAGCGTGGCGCGCATCCGCCACAGGTCGATGCCGACAGCCTCGGGGTTGAGCGCATACCGCTGCTGCGGGTGGGTCAGGTAGGTGGCGGGACCGCCGATCCGGCGCATGACGGCCCGCAGATCGGACACGTAGGTGTAGAGCCGCTCGGCGGCCTTGCTGGCCGGAGCATCAGGCAGCAGGTCGTCGAGGATGGCCTCGACCGTGGCGCTACCGTCGTGCACGGCGAGGTAGACCAGCAGCTCGAGGGACTTCTTACGGGGCAGCCGGTCCGGGTTGACGGCGACGATGCCCGCCGGGCCCAGCACCGTCACGTCGACCCGGCCCGCCGGCCCGGCAGCATCGGGCTGCAGCGCGGGACTCTCGGTCCGGTCGCTGGTGAAGGTGACCTGCGGATCCCGGCAGGCCAGGGCGTCGCCGATGGCGGCGTACCGGCCGCCCGCCGGGGCCTCCGGATCGCTCGCCGCGACCGGGGCGGCCGAGGCCGGCGTGGTGGCGGGAGCCGGGGCGGTGGCCTCCCGGCCGGCGTCGGTGGGCCGCCACGAGGTCTGCCCGGTGTCGGTGCGAAACGTTTCGGCGTGACCACGGAACTCGGCGGCGACGAGCGCGGCGGTGACGGCCGGGTACGGCAAGCCGAGATCGCCGGCGAGCCGGGCCGCGGTGGCCTCGCCCGCCTCCACCAGACCCGCCAGCACCCTGCCGGCCTCGCTCGGCTCCGCGCCGCTGGTGTCACCGGGCTGTGCTCGAGGGCCGGCGGCGGGGGAGGGGAGCGGCCGGCCGGTATGGGCCTCCGCCAGCGTGGCCAGGACAGCGAGGGTCTCGGCCGGGTTCAGGACGGCGAGTCGGCCGATGTCGGCCGGATACCGGTCCGGGCGGTGCTCCTCGCCGACCGTGGTGGTTCCGTCCGCGGCGACGACGACGGTGTCCCCGGCCGGCCACGCGCCGAGCAGGACACCGTGCACATCAAGGCGTCGGCCCTGCGTGAGCAGCGCCGCGACCCGCGTGCGGTCCTGCTCCTGCGGGGCCTCCGCCAGCAGCAGCAGCGGCGGCACCGGTTCCTCGTGGGGATCCGCGGCGCGCATCGCGGCGACGGTGTCGGCGGCATGGTCGTCCAAGAGCCGGCCACGGTGCAGGACGTGTTGCTCCACCATGGTGAGGGCGGCGTCGAGGTCGGCGGTGACGATCAGGTCGGGCGACGGGGGCAACCCGCCCGCGGTGGCGCCCAGCAGGGCCGCAGCCGTGGCGGACGGCAGCACGACCTGGCCGTGCGGTGCCTGCGGATCCGTGTCGGCCAGAGCGGCGGTCAGCAGGCCACGCGCCGCCGCCTCGGCGCCGGGGCCGGTCAGGCCGAGCCCGGAGGACGCCCATGCCGGTGCGGCCGGGTTGCTCGGCGACTCAGTCGCGGGACGGTGAGCCGGTGCGTCCTCCTGGCTTTCTGTCTCACCCGTGGCGCGGACGGGCTTGCTGTCGGGGGCGTCGGCCGGTGGGTGGATCGTGGGGGTTGCGGTCGCCGTGACCGGCGGTGTCGATGCGGGGGTGCAGCGCGGGGCGGCGGCGTCGCGCAGTTGACGGCGGACCTCGGTGATCACCGGAGGCAGGGGAGTGAGGTCCGTGTCGTCGAGGCGTAGTTTGGGAGTAGGCGGGCGATGGGCGTAACGGCGGCGCCGGTGGGCCCACACGAGCCCGGCGGCGGCCGCGACGGCGGCGGCGAGGCCGAGATCCAGCCAGCTGCCACTGGCCAGAACTATCCCGGCCGTGCGGTCCTCCTCGGTCTCCTGCACCGCAGCAGGCGGGGCAGGTTGCGTTGCGGCCGGGGAGGCCGATACTCCGGTGGGCCGGAGTGACGTTGTCCCGGGTTCGGTCGTGCGGGCGGCGGTCGGCGACGGCGCAGCCGTGGACGGGGTCCCGGCGGCCGGCGGGCCGGCAGTCTGGTCGTCGCCGATACCGTCAGAGTTCGACGGGGAAGGCCGGGTAGCCGGCGCCGTTCCGGGCGGCGCGGTGGGCCGCTGCGGATGGGCGGTCTGCCCAGACGCGCCCACGGTCGGCAGGTCGAGCCGCCAGCCGGGGTAGATCACGTCCGGGTTCCGCAGCGTCCCTCCGACACCGGTGAACCGGGTGCCCCGGTTGAGCGCGAAGATCTCCGGCCACCGGTCGGCGTCGCCGAGACATGCCGCGGCGATCCCGGAGAGCGTGTCACCGCGCCGAACGGTATACCGCTCACGAACGTTTTCAGGCGAGGCCGCGTCCCCGCTGACGGGCACCTCCATCCGGCCATGCCCGGCTGCCGGCCCGCTGTCGCCGGACTCCGCGGTGAGGCTGGTGGTGCTGGTCTGCAGCCTCGCCGGCAGCGCGTTCACCGGCACGGTCTCGCTGTCACCGGGCGCAGCGGCGGCCTGAACCGGTGCCGCCGGAGCTACGGCGGTGACCGCGGCAGCCCCGAGCAGCGCGGCCGTCAGACCCTGCAACGGAGCCGGCAGATAGCCGGTCAGCCGTGCCCACCGCCAGCGCCGCAGCCGTGCCACAGCAGCCACGACCGTGACCCCGATCGCCATCAACCACAGCAGCCAGGCTGCCCCCAACGCCAGCGTCACGATCATCCCGCCGCCCAGGGGCTGATTCGTCCACTGCTGGACCTCGGTCGCCGACGGGATCCGGCTGGGCAACGGATTCCCACCGAGAAGCAGCAGCACGGGAACCCCGCCCACCCAGCCGGCGAGCAGCAGCATCGATCGCAGCACCACGAACACGCGCGCCATGAGACGTCGGCCTCCCCCTCGACTGCCAGACGCCACCGCGCCCACGGACCCCTCCGGAAAACATCGGCGGGTGGCTATGCCGAAACGCTAAGCCGACACGACCGCGCGGCGCTGCCACCGAGCACTCACAACTACTCACAAACCGCTGTGCAGCGCTTACACCTGGGGCGGACCGGTCGGCGGTAGTGGCATCACCGCGGCCACTGACTCGCTCGCAGCCCCCACGGACCCGGTGAGTTGGCGCGAGAGGCAATCAGCGCGCACGGAACGCGGTTCGGAACGGAGACGGTCGACGTGCCGTGGCGGGCGGTGGCGTCACGCCGGGCACGGAAACCATGACGGAATACGAACAGTGATTCCCGGATGACGCATTGGCGATCTTCTGTTTCACTGGGCCGGTGAAGTCATCGGTGGTGATCGATTACGGGGCGGCTGTCACACGCGCGGTTCTGATCCGAACCGACGGCACTCTGACCCCGCTGCAGTTCGACGGCGGCTGGCTGTTGTCCTCCGCGGTGCACACCAAAGACGACAAGGTCACGGTAGGCGCGCAGGCGTGGCGCGACGCCGCGACCGACCCCGACGGGTTCGTGGCGTCCCCCCTGCACGCCGGCACCGGACAGGTCACCGCCGGCGCGACGACGGTGGAGGCCGCCGACCTCGCCGCCGCCACCCTGCGCCACGTCACTGCCGAGGCGACCCGGGTCGCCGGCGAACCCGTCGAACAGGCGCAACTGCTCGTACCCGCCGGCTGGGGCCCACGCCGCAAGACCTGGCTGCGCCACGTCGCCCGCACCGCCGGGCTGCACGCGTCCCGGCTCATCGAAGTACCGACCGCCGCCGCCCACCGCCTCGCCCCTGCCCCGACCCCGACGGACGACCGGTACCTGCTGATCATCGACATCGGCACCGGCTGCGAGACCACGGTGCTCCACCAACACGGCAACGCCACCGAGGTACTGGCTACCCTCCACGACCCGGCAGCCGGCGGCGACCGCATCGACTCGCTCCTCACCACCACGCTCACCGGCACTGCCGCCGACGACCCGCCCACCACCCACCGGTGGACCACACTCGCCACGATCCGCACGGCACAACAGGCCCTGGCACAGCAGATGGCGGTCGCCGTGACGATGCCCGGGGCCACTACACCACTGGTCGTCACCCACACCCACGTCCTGCAGACCGCGCAACCCATACTGGAACGAGCCGGACAGCTGGCCGCCGCCACGGTCGCCGCCGCCGACCTCACCCTGGCCGACATCCACGGCGTACACCTGATCGGCGGCGTCGCCTCGCTTCCCGGAACCGCGGATCTGATCGCCGCGAAACTGGGCGCCATGCCGCAGGTCGCCGACCAGCCGACCCTGGCGGCCGTGCTGGGCGCAGCCGAGGGCGACCCGGCAGCCGCCGCCCGCCGCGAACACCGTGACGCCGAGCCGCTACGGCTACCGCCGCTGCGAAGGCTGCTCCTGCTCGGCGTGCCCGGCCTGGCGTCGATCCTGCTCTACATCTTCTTCCTCGCCAAAGCCGACCTGTACGGCAGCGACCCGTTCGGGCCGTACCGCCGCGGCTACTACGAGCTGACCGCCGCCTGGCCCCAGCTCACCATCGCCGTCCTCCTCGCCCAGATCGGCCTGATCCAGGCGGCCTCCGTGTTCGCTGCCCTGCTGGACAAGAACCCCGCCACTCCCGGCCGGGCCGGCTCCATCAGCAGGATCACCGCCGGCCTCGGCATCGCCGCCGTCACCGGCCCGGTCATCGCCTACCTCTACGCGCTGCTCGCCACGGCCTACTTCAACGGCGACGGCACCAACGTCCCCGCCTGGACCACGCAGTGGGCCCTCTGGCCGAGCCTGCCCGTAGCCGCCGGCGTCGCCGTACTCGCCATCACCGCACCCCGCCACCCACAACCCTCCGGCGGCTGGGACCAGCTGCTCAGCTTCCCTGCCAGCTCCTGGACCCTCGCCACAACGGCAGCCGTCCTCAGCGCCTTCTACAAGGTCATCCCACTGCCGTACTGGCTCGACGGCTGGGGAACGGCCATCAGCTACGCCAGCAGCGCCCTGTTCGCCGCCGCCATCGCCTGCGCCCTCGCCCGCCAGCCCACCCTCCGCATCACCTTCGCCCTCGTGCTCACCGTCCCGCTGCTGATCCTGGCGGAGACCTGGTGGGGCTACCGGATGCTCGGCGCCTTCTACGCCGCCGCCATCACCGTCTGGCTGCTCACCCGCCTGTGGACGCTGCTCGCCGGACGCCGAACGAGGTGACCCATGCGCCGGCTCGCCCGCGTCACCACCGCGCTGATCACCGCCGCGTTCTTCGGCGGCCCACCCCTCCTGGCCGGTCTGTGGCTCCTGCACCGACCAGCACCGCACCTGACCATCGACGGCGTCCACGACTGGCTGCAGCGACCCCGCACCGCCACCGACATCGTCGGCGCCGTCATTGTCGTCGCCGCCCTGCTCTGGCTACTGCTCGTCGCCCACCTCACCCGCCGCGGCCTACAAACGCTCCGCAAGCGATGGCAGTCACGGCACACCCTCGCCCTGCCCACCCCGGCCCAGATGACCGCGAGCTCACTGGTCGGCGTCGCCGCGCTCACTCTCCCCACCACCGACGCCAGCTACGCCTCGGCGCCCGTGCCGGTCACGCCACAGTCCGCGCCCGATCACGCCGACACCGCCGACGCGCCGCCCGGCATCACCCTGCCCGCCGGCGGCTGGCTGCCCTACCCCACCGCCCTCGCCGTCGCCGCGACCGCCGCTCTCCTGCGACGGCACCGCCGTCACCCGAACCCGACCGACACCGGCCCCGCACGGCCCCCACGGCAGCAGCTGCCCCCTACCGTCGACGCCATTACCACCGCCCTCGCCGCGAACCCGCCACCCCACCCGCCGGCGCCGCTACCCGAGCGGCTCCCGCCCGGCATCCTGCACCTCGACGGGCCCGGCGCCGCCGCAGCGCTCCGCGGCCTGCTCGTCACCGCCGCCGTCACCGCGACACCTCACCCCCGGATCCAGGTGCCCGCCGAAGAGTGCCGACGCGTCCTGCCTCACCTCGACATCACCCATCCCAGCCTCACCGACGTGATCGCCACTGACACCAGCCCCCGCCGACCAGCCCTCGGAACAGACCCGACAGGCCACCGCGGCGACCCCCACTCATCACGACGCACGGATCTGCCCGCCATGAGCGGCTCTCCCCGGGAACCGACGGTGGTCACGCTGGATCCTGGCACTGCCGACGCGGCCCGCTGGTTCATCGCCGCCGACGGCACCGTCATCGGCTGGCCGTACCGCCTCTGCGTCCTCGACCACCAAGCAGCCACCGATCTGCTCGACCTGGTACGCGACACCCACACCGCCGCCCGACAGCAGGCACCCGCCGAGGCCGACCGAGCCGCCGACCCCCGAGAAACCGACCTCGGCCACCGCAGCATCGCCGAGATGACCCTGATGGGCGCGTGCCACCTCACCATCAGCGGCGCCCCAGTGAAGCTGCGGCGCACCGCCGCTCTACAGATCCTCGCCTACCTCGCCATCCACCCGGGCGGGGCGACGCGCACCGAACTCGTCCGCGCCGTCTGGCCCCAACTACCGCCCGCCTCGATCGGCCAGCGCCTCCACACCACCCTCAGCGACCTCCGTCAACAACTACGGCCGCTACTCGACGACGAACCGGTCATCCGCCGCGATGACCGGTACCACCTCAACGACCATGCCATCAGCACCGACCTGCACCGGCTGCGCGCCGTGGCCCAGGCCGCCACCGACCCGGCCGCCACCACCCACACGCGCCAGGAAGCCCGCCGGATACTGCACGAACACCCCCGCCCACTCGCCGCTGGCCGAGACTGGCCCTGGCTGACACCCGCCCGCGAGGCATTGACCCGCGACCTGGACCACGCCCGCGCCGCGCTCACCGGACAGCGGCCCACACGAACGCCGTGACCGGAAATGTGAGAATTCGCGGTGATGTCGCACGACCAGCGCCGTCATAGAGTCAGAAGGACGGAGCACCGAGCCGGATGATCACCGACACCGATACCCTGCAGCTGCCCGCCTACTGGCGCGAACCCCAGCCTATCGACCGGGAACAGCTGCTGGACACCACGCAGCGAGTGAACATCGGCTGGTGGAACCAGCAGCTTACCGCGATGGGACTGTCGGGCGGCCCACTACAGGGCCTCGACGCAAGCACGCCGGCCGACCGGATCAGCCGACGGATGATCCTTACCCTGGATCCGACAGCGCCCGACGCGGACCTGCGCCGACTCTGGTACGCCGTGGCGTGGGGGACCGGCATGAAACCCCGCAAAGGACTTCAACGACTGACGGCGATCGCCGCCGACCTGCCCAAGACGTTGAACCTGCTGGGCACAGCGGCCGCGATCGCACACCGTAACCCTCCGCAGGCCTATGCCCTGTTCTTCCCCACTGACCGCCGATACGCGATCAGTCATCTCGGGGCCGCGTTCTTCACCAAGTACCTCTACTTCTGCCCGAGCGCTGCCGCCGACCGGCACGCGCTGATCCTCGACGACCGCGTGGCCGACGCGTTACGTCACCGGCACGGCTGGACCAGCCTGCGCCTCGGCGGCTACTGGCCGGCCACCACGTACGACCGGTACTGCCGCCTGATGGCCCGGTGGGCGAGCGAGGCGTCGGTATTCCAGGACCGGCCGGTATGGCCGGAGGAGATCGAGTACCGCCTGTTCAGCGAGGGCGCAGGACCGGCCGTACGTCGCGAACGCGGCGCTTCCACCGCTGCCTCTTGACTCCCGGAGCATCATCGCGAGCTGACCACCGCAGCCGACGAATCGGCCCTCGCCATGCCCTAACCTGTCGCTCCAGCGATCGATCTGTGGAAGAGGGTCGCCGGCGAAGTCAAGCTAATCGATTAATTCAAGAATCGCGTGCTTCCGCTGTCGGGCGAGCGCAGCGACAATAGGCGCATGGCTGTTGCCGCCACGCCCGCCATCGCACCTGCCATCATCACCGCCTCGGCGAGCATCGTGGTCGCCGTTGCCGTGTTCATCGCCAATCAGTACACGCGGCTGCGTAACGAGCGTCGGCAAGCCGCTCTGACGCGGGTCAACGACCAGCTACGGGCGCTGTACGGCCCCTTGTTCGCCCTTGTAGCGGTCAACGAGCATCTCTGGACCACCATGCGGAGCGCGCAGCTGCCGGATCGTGAGCGTCGCCGGGCCGGCACGTTGAGTGATCGCGAGGCCGAGGAGTGGCAGCACTGGCTGCAGGAGGCCCTGATGCCAGTCAACAGGAAGATGCGCGACCTGATCGTGGAGCATGCCGACCTGATAGCCGAGAACGACATGCCTCAGCCGCTCCAGGACTTCTGTGCGCACGTCGCCTCATATGAAGTCTTCCTGGCCCGCCCTGCCGACAAGCGGCTAGTCCGCGCATTGATCGGGCACCCGGGCGAGCCCTACGTGACGTACGTTCGTGACAGGTTCGCCAGCTTGAAAGCCAGACAAGCCAATCTCCTGGACGGCAAGCGTACGAGTTGACTCCGCGCGGCCGCCCTCAACGACGCGGGCTGGGACTGCAGATGTCCTTCCGGTCGCAGTGTCACCTGGGAGTGGCCCACACCTTCCTGAACCGGGTGGCTGCCGCCCAGCATGTCGCCCGGCAGAGGGGTCGCGCGGGGATCGGCCTGCGGCCGCCGTAAACCGATTGTTGAATCGTCCGGGCGGATCCTGGCCGAGTGGCAGATCCGCTGACCGGTGATGTCGCCTCCGGCCCAGCGCCGCACGTGAGTCCGGCCTCCTCACGCGAGTCCACGGCTGCGGCTCTCGTCCCCTGCGGCCAGTAGCGTTCCCGAGGCGTCGCTTCTTGCTGAGCATCGTGATGTCGCCACGGCCGTGTGCTTCTGACCCTGTAGATGGCGCCGCAAGCTCACATGAGCCATGCTGAGGACAGATAGGCGATTCGAGATCGACGATTTCCTGCTGCCGCAAGCAACTTCCAATGATCATTAGAAGTGACTCGAACACGCTTGTCTTGAGGGCCTACAAGAGATCTTCTTGCTGGATGTAGAGAGGTACCCCAGGCAAAATGATCAACGTCTTCCTGAGCTGGTCGGGGGAAACGAGTCAAGAGGTAGCGAAAATTCTCAAGCGCTGGCTACCTCGTGTATTACAGAACGTGAAGCCCTTCATGTCGGCGGAAAGCATCCCCAAGGGGGCCAAGTGGCTGCAGGAGATGATTGCCCAGCTCGAGAAATCAAGTTACGGGATCATCTGCATCACCTCAGACAATTTCCATGCTCCCTGGCTCAACTTCGAGGTCGGCATGATGTCCCACTCGATGCAAGGAGCGCGGGTGGCTCCGTTGCTGTTCGGTGTCGACGTCGCGAACGTCACCGGCCCCGCTACAAAGATCTACCAGGTCACGACCGTCACGAGGCATGACATCTACCAACTCGTGGAGGACATCAACAACTTCGCCACCGAAGGGAAAGTGTCTTCAGAAAGCCTTCAAGCATCTTTCGAGGCATTCTGGCCAGAGCTTGAAAAGTCATTCGATGAGCTCACTAAAAAAGCCCCCTCGCCGGCGATACAGCCGCGAAGCGCGAACGATCTGCTCGTAGAGGTCCTCGAGGCAGTGCGTGGTCAAGGCCGCTTACTAGCCGATCCGGCCTCACTTCTTCCCGCCGACCATCTGACCGACGCCATCACGAGGGTATTCGCCGCCCGCAACGGCGCCGCCCCGGAGGGTGGTGATGAGCTGAGTCCGGTGCTCGCTATCGCTACCGCCAAGTACGCTGTATCAGGAATTCTGAACTGCGGTATCGGCGATTCTTATGACGCCGACAAACTGGACGCCTTCTTGGAGTACCGCGCTAGCGACCGAGTGCGCGTCCGCCGGATCGTCGTCACTGACCAAACGGGCGGCCCGGCGGATCTGGTCTCCAGCCTCGCGAGCCAAGCGAAGCGCCACCAGAGCTACGACGTGAGGGTTATGTCGGCAGCCGAGGCACCAAACCTTGGCGGTTGGGCCTTCTCGGTCGTCGACCGGCAGGTTGCCGTCATCAGATTGCCCCATAATGAGGCTTTCGCGATCCGTAATGACCGGGCGGCCCATCTCCTCATGGAACTCTTCGAGCTCCTGTGGGTCGGCTCGAAGCCCGCGGTCGGGGGCTCGGTGGCTCCGTCGCAGCGTACCGGCGTCGAGGAGCCTCAACCGTGACCGGGCCGGCGATCACGTCAGGCCTCGTCCACATTGACGCTTTGGTCCCAATCGCCATTTTTCGCAGAAGAAATAAAATTGGTCCATGCTGTGCGGCTGAATGTGAGGTGGCCTGCCGCAAGATTCTTGGAATCCCGGACTAATACGGAATCTGCTTGATCGGCTACCTCGACGCAATTGCTAGTGCCGCTCTTCGAGCTCTTCCGCCAGTTCGGCGCCTCAGGATCTTTGCTGCTCATGCGCACTCCCGGATGTAAATAGGCTATTCGGCCAGTCTGTTCGGCAGGGTGTGCCTGTTAGCTGGGCGTATATTGCCTAACTTCCGCCGTCCTGCGACAGTGTAGAAGGACATCAATGGATGAACTAGATGACCGGTTTTCCTCGAACGGCCAGAGAGTATGCATGCCCATGCCGGATCTCGGTCAGGCGCGCACTGTCGGTGATCCATCGCAGCATGACGCACCAGGAGGGTGACGGCGTCAAAGTTCGCCCGATACGGTCGTGCATCATCAGGCGTGCCGTCGTGGCGGCCTCGGGCGTTAACGTGGAGAGCAACAGGTCGGAGATGGAGGCAGCGTGACGAGGACAGCGCGCGATGAGTTCGCAACGCTTGAGGCGGCATCCCGACCGCGTCCGGAAATGCCTCGATCGGATGCCTACAAGAACGCCGCTGTCGCCGCGAGCTGGCCACGTCTTCTGATGTTCGGAGTAGCGGCCGGAACTCTGGCGGCCGGCACCGCCTACGTCCTCGGTGGTCTCGGCGTCGCCCTCGCCGGGCGACCTACCTACCTCGGGGCGTTGTTACAGATTCTTATCGTCATACTGATATTGGGAGTAGCCGGGGTTACCGCTGATCGGGTCCTGGCCGCCATCCGCCGGCGGACCGACGCGCTCCGACGTCGGTTCTGAATGCTGTCCGTACCGGGATGAGGGCTCCAGCGGCTCATCCTCGCGGCGACCGTTCGTGTCCCGGGGGTCCCAGGGCGGGGCGGACCGCTCTCTCCGGCGAGCCATCCGCCGTTGCCACAGGGTGATCAGCACCACCGCAGTGGCACCACCCGGGATCAGCACCCACATCGGCACGACCGTGCCCAAGGGCCTGAGGTTCAACTCCTTCGGGACCAGCATCGCCAAGGCGATCAACAGCGTCAGGCACAGCAACGCGTACAACGCTGGCCGCACGAAAATTCGGTACGCCTGCCGAAACTGCTGCTCGTCGCCTCGTGCGGCGTTGCCCAGGATCTGCAGGAGCTCCCACAGAAGGTCGATCAGCGTCCGGGGGCGTCTCGGCCCCTCCGTCTCCGACTGCGAGCGTTCCCGACCAGGCTCGCCTGCAGTACGGGAAGGACCCGGCGAAGAAGCTGTGCTGTTTTCGCGAGGGCGCGGGAAAGCATCACGGGCTTCGAAGCGATCGTGCAGCGTCACGCGGAGGTCCCCCTTTCACGCTTCGACTGGTCCACGGGATCCCGAGCGGCTCGCAGCCGGGAGGATCTCAGACTTACAAGCTCTGAGCCAGAACCGAGTGGGCGATCGAGTCCAACATGGCGTTGGTCTCCTCAGCTGGCCGAATTCTCTTCTTGAGGTGGGAGAACATATCGATGTGCCGCGCCATCGCGTCGCTGTCCTCCCTGATCACGATGTCGCCATCGGGATTCTCGAAGAACATCATCGTCTCCAGGTTCCGATCATCGAACTCAGCGATCTCGAAGGCGCTCCGCATAGAGGAGTAGGCGCCGAGCTTGAACGGAACGATCTGGATGGAGATGTTCGGATTCAGGTCGGCCTCAATACTCTCTCCCGCAACCCGACGTCCTTTGGTGTTCAGCCTCTTCAGTTGGGCGAACTGAGACTCCATGGCTGCGAATCCCTGATGGCCATCCTCGTTGCCCACCCACCGCCAAAGCGCACTCTCGTCGATGATGAAGTCCATCTTGGGCCCGTCGGGGCCGATCAGCGGAGCGGACCGCTCGAACCGGGCCTCTACGATCCGCTTCGCAGTCTTCTCATCGCGCTCGGTACCCAGTAGACCATCCACGATGCCCGTAGCGTAGTCATCGGTCTGCAATACACCTGGCACGAATTGCGTCTCGTACTGCCGGATGGCGGTCGCATACGCCTCGTATTCGAGCCACTCAGCGAACTCCCTGCTCAGGACGTCGCGATACCGGCTTGCGACAGTCGGCTGCCGGCTGAGCCGCGCGAGGTTGACAAGCTCCTCGGTTCGGCCCATCAGCGCGGGGAACTGCGTTACCAGAGCCCTGAGGTCGGAGGTCTGCACGCCTACCTGCCCGTTCTCGATGCGCATGATCTTCGAGGGTGACCAGTCGAGTTCCTCGGCCACCTCCGCCTGAGTGCGATCGGCATCGAGGCGGGCCTGGCGCAGGATCAGGCGCAACTGGCGCTTCGCCACGGCAGGACCACGTTCCCTCGTAGACATCGCAAGAACTCCTTGTAACAAGATAAAGGCGGTACAGGCTTGTGAGCCAGCAGAGACGGTTGAAATGATCTTGCGACCTCACATGATTGGCATGTCACGCCGAGCATACATCGCAAGAGTGAGCGTCGCTCCCCCCACCCCTTGCGTCTACTTGGCTACCGAATGTGAGGGCGGCACATATTTAGGGTCCGCATGTCTCGCGGCAACCGTCCCCCGCCGTCCTGGCCGTGCCCCGGGTCATCCGCGAGGGCGGCTACAACCAATGCGGCCCGGCGACAGGGTGACGGGCCCGTCCGGGAAGCGACACCTACGCCAACGACGGAGCAGGCCCGGCGGGTCCCCGGCCGACGCGGCGCCCCGCCGAGGGAGCGCCGACCGGCATGGTGAGCGGGCTTGGCGAGCCCTCGGTGATGAGAATCTTCGGTCACCCGTGAGGCGCGCACGTTCCAACCTGCCATCAATCACGCTTCTGGCATGTCTGATGAGCTGGAAGAACCCAAAAATGTCGTACGTTAGTTCGATAATCAATTCAGGCACCGATGCGAAGGGAGGACACCACGTTGGAGCCCACGTCACTGCCGTCGGAGACTCTTAGCTCTAGGATCACCGGCATGCGAGACGACCGTCAGGGGCAGGTAACAGCGCTCGTCGCGCTGCTCCGGCGGCCCGAATCACGCTGGCACGAGATCACGACAGAGGTCTTGACCGAAGGCGACGCCATCGCGGTCCTCGAGCGAACCCTCGGCAGTCAGGACACGCTCTTCCCGGACGACGACGCCGTCACGGCAGCCCTGGACGCCGCCGAACACGACCTCCGGACCTGGCACGCCGACGGCATCGGCGTGCATACCCTCTTCGATCACACCTACCCGGCGCGGCTACGCGACATCCGCGAGATGCCACCACTGGTGTTCACCCGCGGCACCCTGGCCGACGACCGGCGATCGGTCGCGGTCGTCGGCACCCGCCACCCTACCGACCGCGGTGTCGGCATCGCCGAAACGATCGCCACCGCCCTGGCCGAATCCGGTGTCACTGTCGTCTCCGGTCTTGCCCTCGGCATCGACACCGCCGCACACACCGCAGCCCTGCGCGCCGGCGGCCGGACGGTCGCGGTCATCGGCACCGGCGTCAACCGGTACTACCCGGCACCGAACCGTGACCTGCAGCAACGTATTGTCCGTGAAGGCTTGGTGCTCAGCCAGTTCTGGCCCGAGGCGACGCCGACGCGACAGAGCTTCCCGATGCGCAACGCCATCATGAGCGGGTATTCCGCCGCCACCGTCGTCGTCGAAGCCGCCGAGAAGAGTGGCGCCCGCATCCAAGCCCGCCTCGCCCTTCAACACGGCCGGCCCGTCGTCCTCGCCGACTCGCTGCTGGTACACCAGTGGGCCCGCGACTACGCCAGCCGGCCGGGTGTCGTGGTGGTCGGTACCGCGAACGAACTCGTCGCCGCCGTCGAACGCATCGTTCAGCAAATCCCCGCCTCTGACGACGCGCTGGAGGGTCTGCCGCGCCTTGTCAACACTTAGAGACTGGGCGGCCGCGCAGACCGCCGAGATGGAGCTGGTCCACAGGCAGAGCACCTACCTTCGCAACCCGCTCCCCGCCGGGGACGGCATCTGTGCGGTCTGCCGCAGCAGCGCCAGCGAGGGATATCAGATCTGCTACCAGTGCGACCAACATCGCATGGCAGCCCGTGGCCAGCTCGCCGACGTCGTGGTGCCGATCTCCTACGCGGTCAAGAACGCCCAGCACGCCCACAGCCTGATCGTTTACAAGACGGGCCTGCCCTCTGCCGAAGCCAGACTCAAGCTGTCCTCCCTGGCGATCATGTTCATCGGCCACCACTGGGACTGCCTCACCGCCCGTCTTGGCGGACCGTTCACACACCTGGTCACCGTCCCCTCCACCCGGGCGAGGGTGGGACCGCACCCGCTCACCAGCGTGGTGGCCGGTCGCATAGCTCTCCCTACCCTGCACCCCGCCGCCAATCCGCGATACCCCAACGAAGACCGCACGTTCCACCCGGACCGATTCCTCCTGCCGCCGGGCAGCGCCGCCGGCGCGCGGATCCTGCTCATCGACGACACCTGGACCACCGGCAGCCGGGTCCAGTCGCTGGCGTCCGCGCTCAAGCAGGCCGGCGCCGCCGCCGTGGCGGCAGTGATCCTCGGCCGGCACGTGAACCCCGAGTACGGACCCTCCAAGAACCTGGTGGCCCGCCTCCGTACGGCTGCCCCGTTCGACATCACCCGATGCGCACTCGAGGCGACTTCCTAGCGAGACGCGATCGGATGCCTGCGCGCACCAGCTCGTCTGCGGGTAACGGGGGCGACCGTCACCGCTATCGAGGACGCTGGCCGGAACGCACTACCGTCGCGGCCATGTCACCACTCGCCAGCCGTTCCGTCTCGCCGCCAGGGTTCCCGGCCTGTCTGCAGTGTCCCTACCGCCAGCGGGGCCCGATCGAGACCTGTATCGCGTGCGTGCTGACGAGCGTCCCTCCGCTGCCGGACCGGCGATGCGGCGTCTGCGCCCAGGCGGTGGACGGCCAGCCCTGCCGTAACCAGCTCTGCGTGACCTCGCCCTGGAACCGCGGCTTCCAAAAAGTCTCGGCGATCTCGATGCACGCGGGCCCGCTGGCCACGGCGCTCCACGACTACAAGTACGAGGGCGAACGCCGATGGCGGTACGTGTTCGGCCGGCTCCTGCTCGGCTGGCTGGCGGCGAATCACGACACCGCCCGCCACTACGACCTGATCCTTCCCAACCCCTCCTACGCCGGGCGCAACCCCTACCGGCACGTAGAACTCATACTTGATGCCGCGCAGGAGGACGACGAAGACGAGCAGTGGCCGATCTTCCCCCGCGGTCTGGTGAAACATCGGCCCACACCCCGTTCGGCTGGCAGTGACATCGCTACGAAGATCAACCTCGCCGACCAGCACGCGGCCGCGGTGAGAACCACCCGCGACATCTTCGAGGACCTCGGCGGCGCCCGCGTGCTGCTCATCGACGACGTCTTCACCACTGGCGCGCAGTTGGACGCAGACGGGCGCCGACTTTACGAGTGGGGCGTCGAACGGGTCGACGGGCTGGTCCTCGCCCGACAGCCCTGGCGGTGAAAGCACCAAGATCCAGCAGCTCACACCATGGCCTGCCCGGCGGGCGATCGGCGGAACCCCGCACCGCCGATCGCCCGCCCTGCGATATTTGATCTCGTGAGTGACCTGGTGGCCCGGGCTAAGGGCAAGCTGCTCATTCGGGGGCACTCACTGCAGCCGGTGGCCTGTGAGGTGAGCAAAGCTGCCATCGAGATGGCCGCCGCTGCCCAGGAAGGCACACCGCGCCAATTGGTCGAGTACCCCGAGGCGCTCGTTCGCATCGATGACTGCAGGGCGCTGCCCTGGCCGCCTGCCACTCGCGGTATTTTGCGGCTTTTATCCCCGCTGGTGTTCTTGCGGCGGCGTCGACCTGCGGATTTGCGGGAACGCGGCGGGTTAGACGGTGGTGGATCCGGGCCCGGGGGGTGCCAGAGCGCGTCGCTGGTTCTTTCGGGCGATCTTGCCGCAGGCGCGGCGGGCGGTGGTGAGGATCAGTCGGGCGGTGGCTTCGGCGGCCTGGTGGTGGGTGGCGGGGAGCACGCTGGTGTAGGTGTCGGCGGTCAGCACGATGCTGGCATGGCCGAGTTGGGCCTGGACGGTTTTGAGGTCGGCGCCGGCGGCGTGGGCGAGGCTGGCGGCACCGTGCCGGAGGTCGTACAGCCGAACCGGCGGGAGGCCGGTGGTGCCGGCGAGGTAGTGCAGTCGGTGAGTGAGGTAGTTCGGATGATAGGGCCGCCCGTCCGGCCGGGTGAACACGTAACCGCATTCCAGCCAGCGGCGGCCGGCGATGAGGTACGCGGCTCGTTGCCGGCGTAGGTGGGCGCGTAGGACGGTGACGGTCTGCCGGTCGAGGGCGATGGTGCGGCGGCTAGCCGCGGACTTGGGTGGACCCTCGATGATCTGGTAGCCGACGGTGGTGCGCTGGGTAGTGATGGTGAGCTGCCGGTTGTCGAGGTCGATGTCGCTCCACCACAGCCCGCCGGCCTCGCCACGTCGCAGTCCGCGGAGCGCGATCAGCCACCACAGCGGGTAGAGCGGGTCGTCGGCGGCGTTGGTGAGGAACTCGGTGAGCTGCTCGGTGGTCCAGACCGCTACGGCGGGCCGGGTGCCGTCGGTCTTCCACTGGGCGACCCGGCTGTCGGTCCAGACGACGGCGTGGGGCCGGCGGGCGGGTGGCATCTCGACGTGCCGGGCGGGGTTGGCGGTGAGCAGGCCTTCGCGGATGGCGGCGTTGTAGGCAGCGCGCAAGGTCGCCTGGATGCGCTGGAGGGTCGCCGTCGAACGCGGCTGGCCGGTGTGGGGTGGCGCCGGCGGCGAGTTCGGTGAACAGGGCGGTGAGGTGGCGGCTGGTCAGCTCGTTGAGCCGGAGGGCGCCGATGCCGGGGATGAGGTAGGCGTCGACGTGGTGGGTGTAGACCCGTAGCGTGGTGGGCCGGATGGAGCGGCGGGTGGTGAGCCAGTACCGCAGCCATTGCGCGACGGTCTAGGGTGCGGCCGGTGTGCTCCTCCTGCGACTCGGACAGAGTCTGGGTGCATGCCTGGCGGGCGGCGGTCTGGGAGGTAAGCCCGCCGCGGCTGATCTGTGTCGGCTTGACCCAGAGGTCGCGGACGTAGCAGCGGAAGTACCAGTTGCTGTGGCCGCGTTCGGCGAGCCGGGCACAGTGGCGTAGTAGCCGCTTCCCGGCCGACGTGTCGCGGCAGCCGCATCGCTTGAAGCTTCCTGGTGTGGGCACCGTAACTTCCCGAGTCGTTGTCCTACTAACACGGTCGGCACCCTGGTGCGTGAACGCTATCGCCGTCAGGGGCGATGGTCGGCGTTGCCTCGTTGGCATGGTCGCCATCAAGTGTCGTCGTGTACATAAAGGCTTCTCGATCTTGAAGCCGGGTTCAGGGCGTCGCTGTGCATGCATCGCCGGCTATCGGAATCTGCCGGTGCAGCGTGTGAGGCAGTGGTGGGCGATCGTTGCTCTGAGCAGCGCGTTGTGTTCGTTGAGTGAAAGTTTGCTTTACATCCGCGATCTTGCATGCCTAAGGTCATCGATCTACGGGGTGTTCTACGGCTTGCGGGGGATCGACGGTGGCTGCTGTCCGAATGCGGGTTTCGCGGCGTCTGGCACAGCTGTGCGCTGTGGCTTTGGTGGTCACCGGGCTGGAAGTGATCAGCTCCTCGCCGCCGCCGGCAGCGGCTGCGCCTCCACCGGCGTGTGTACCGGAGCAGGCGTCCGAAGCTGCCGCGCAGCAGACGGCGAAGGCGTGTAACCGGTCTGTCGAGGTCGTGTCGGCACGCACTGAGTATTCGCGGGTGTTCGCTAACGCTGATGGCACTCGTTCGCTGGAGCAGAGTGTCGAGCCGCAGCGGGTGCGGCAGGGTAACTCCTGGGTGCCGGTGGACACCGCTTTGAAATGGGCGGCGGCGGGTGTGGTGCCGAAGGCTGCGGTGCTGCCGATGACTTTCTCTGGTGGCGGTGACAGCCTGGTGGGCCGATTGGGCGACGGGTCGCGGCAGTTGGCGATGCGATGGCCGGAGAAGCTCCCGAAGCCACAGCTCAAGGGGGACACCGCGGTCTACCCGGATGTGCTTCCGGACGTGGACCTCCGGGTGACCGCGACAGCGACCGGGTTTTCCGAGGTTCTTGTGGTGCGCACGCGCAAAGCGGCCGCGAATCCGAAGCTGGCTGAGCTCCGGTTCGGTTTGGAAGCCAAGGGTGTGACGGTTCGCAAGAGCCCGGCTGGTGGTCTCAGGGTTCAGGATGGTTCCGGGGCGGAGGTGTTCACCGCGCCGGCGCCGTTGATGTGGGATTCGTCCGCGTCGGTGGAGTCCCAGGCCGTTGCCCCTGGCGGCTCTGCGCCCGAAGAGCGGCCGGGAACCCCGGATGCGTCAGGCAAGGAAACTTCTGGCGAGCGGGTCCGCCGGGCGGTGATGCCGGTCAAGCTGCAGAACGGCTCGGTGACATTGACGACGGATAAGGCGATGTTGTCCGATCCGCGTACCGAGTTTCCCGTATTCATCGATCCGGCGGTGACCGGGTCGTTGTCGGGTAATGCCTGGACGTCGGTGTGGAGCAAGTATCCGACGAAGTCGTTCTGGCAGAACACGACGGCGCTGACCGACGGCACGATCACGGGCGCGGCGGGGGTGGGGCGCACGGAGGACTGCGTCGGCTGCCCGGATCACATCATCCGATCGTTCTTCCGGATGGACACTACCGCCGTCAAGGGTGCTGTCATCAGTGCCGAGTTCCGCATCGAGCAGCGGTGGTCGTGGACGTGTAACCCGAAGAGCAACGCGAAGGTGTGGAGGACCGGCGAGATCTCGTCGGCGACGACCTGGAAGAACCAGCCGGCCTTCTCCGCCAAGAGCGCACAGGTTCTTGCTAATCATAAGTACGGCTCGGTCCATGGATGCGATGGCCCCGGCACCATCGAGTTCGATGTGACCAGCATGGTCAGCGACTCCGATAACACCGTGACACTGGGCATGCGCGCCATCGACGAGTCCACCCTGACCCATTGGAAGCGCTACAAGCCGTCCTCCGCGCGGCTTGCGGTCACCTTCAACCGGGCGCCCTACCAGCTCAAGGATCAGATAACAGCTGGCAACAAGCCGTGTATCACCGGCGCTAACCGCCCGTATGTAACGACTAAGACCGGTGTCACTCTGGGCGGGACGCAACAGGATCCGGACGGCGGCGGGCAGAAGCCGACTACGTACTTCTACTGGTGGCAGGGCGCTCCGAACTACAACAGCGTGTTGTCGCAGTCGGCAGGTAACCCGTCATCGGTGAGGGTCGCGCTTCCCACACTCACCGATGGCGCTACCTACGGTTGGCGGGCGAAGACCGTCGACACGCCTGGTGAGAGATTCGCGATGACGACCTGGTCGCAGAAGACGTGCGAATTCACCGTCGATGCGACCCCACCGCCGGCACCCGGCGCAGTGACCTCCACCGACTACTCGTCAACCACGCCGAGCGGTGGAGTCGGGTACCCCGGCACCTTCAACATCGCCGCCCCAGTCCTGACCGGCGTCCCCGCCGACGAAGCGCTCAAACGCAAGAAGGACATCGCCTCCTACGCGTGGACCATGGACGGCGGTATCAAGTCCAGCGCTGGCACCGTACCGGTCAACACCACTGACTTCACCGGGCAGATCCCGTGGACACCGATAGCCGACGGTATTCATAAGCTGCGGGTCTGGGCGAAAGACCGGGCAGGCAACATGTCCAGCGAGGTCACCTACACGTTCACCGTGCTACACGGCTCCGGCCCAGCGGGGCACTGGGACTTCGACGAAACCACGAACCCCGCCACGGCAGTCGATGTCACCGGACATGGCAACACGGCCACTCTTAGCGGAGCCACCCGCGTCCCGGGCCGCGGTAACGATGGCAGCGCGCTGTCGCTCGACGGCACCAGCGGGTACGCGGCGACCAGCGGCCCGGTCACCTTCCCGAACGTCACCACAGGCACCCCCGTCGCGGTTCGTACGAACGCTAGTTTTACCGTCACCGCCCGCGTCAAACTTGCTTCCACCGCAACCGGCACGGGGCACAACATCGCGGTCGCGGCCAGCGGAAGCCGCGTGTCCGCCTACACACTCGGCCATACCCAGAGTGACGGCAAATGGCGCTTCACGATGGCCACCTCGGACGCCGATAATGCGACGGTCGTCTCGGCGGTCTCCAGCGCCGTGGCAGTCGCGGACAAATGGACCCACCTGACCGGCGTCTACGACGCGACCACCAAGAAGCTGACCCTCTACGTCAACGCGGTACCACAGACAGCGACCGCGACCCTGACCGGCGGGTTCAACGCCACCGGCCCCGTCACCATCGGCAAACGCAAGTGGAACGGCACCGACAACGGCTTCTTCAAGGGCGAAATCGACGACGTGCAAGTCTACGGCACCGTCGCGAAAAACCAGTCGATCGGTGACCAGGCCAAATCCCTCCCGCCGGCGATCTCCTTCCCCAACGGCACCGACGTCTCGGTGGGCAACACGCTGAAGGTCGTCTTCGACGCCGAGGGCGACACGAACGTCCTCAAGTTCCAGTACAGCATCGACAGCGGCGACCTGGTCACCATCAGCCCCGACAAGCCCGGCGGTACCAAGACGGAGAACATCAACGTCGGTACCGCGAGAGGGGACCGGCAACTGTTCGTCGTCGCCCTTGACGCGCTGCGCAGCGGCTGGAAGGACCAGCGAACATTCCGGGTCGTGTCGGTGGCCAGCCTGTTCGGCCCAGTGACCGACGAGGGCGGACTTCCCCTCGAAGGCGCGACGGTCACGTTGAAACCTGGTGATTACACCGCTACCACGGACGCCAACGGCCTCTACACGTTCCCTGAGATCCCAGCGAACACTTACACGGTGCGTGCCAGGTATGGCGGCCGGTGCGGTATGGCCGGCAGTCAAGCCTTCCCGGTCACCCAGTACGGCCTCGAATTACAACTGACGGTCTTCCCGAATCTCAGCGGGGCCGGACACCTCTGTCGCGAACGCACCGCACCATTCGTCACCGGCACCAAGGTCTTGCCGGTGACCGGTGATACCGCGGTCACCAAGGTCAGTCTGCCGTTCGCGTTCCCCTTCTTTGGCCAGGCAGCCCGCGAGGTGTGCGTCGACACGAACGGCTTGATCACCGTCACCGACACCTGCGTCGCCTACCCGTACACCGGCACCGAGGAACTCGGAGCGATAGCCGAACAGAATGGAGCCATCGCCCCGTTCTGGGACGACCTGGTCGTTGACTCTGCGGCGAACGTGCGAACCGCCACCATAGGGCTCGCAAACGCCCGGGAGATGGTGATCGAGTGGAACAACGTGCACCGCAAGGGCAACACCAGCCAGCGGCTCAGCTTCTCCGTCACCCTCGACATGGACGGCGTGATCACCACCAACTACACCGGCCTCGACAACGCCGCTGAGCAAGGCGCCAACGCCATCGTCGGCATCGAATCACCAGGCGGCGACGACGGGCTCACCTACTCCAACAAGGAAGCCGCGCTCACCAACGGCACAGCGATCATGTTCACCAACCCGAACGCCAGCCCCCTCGACCTGCACAACCTCACCGGCAAACTCACCGACGGCGCGGGTAAGGCGGTTGCCGGCGCGGCAGTGACAGTCGACCCGACTGGGCTGAGCACCACCACAGGCGCCGACGGCAGCTACACCTTCCTGGGCCTGGTCGCCGACAGCTACACCATCACCAGCAAACAAGGCGGCCCCTGCGGGCCCAAGGCGGAAACCAACATTGACTTGACCGCCGACACCGCCCGAGACCTGCAACTCGGACCTGACTACGGGACTGTCGGATACACGTGTGCGGTCGGCCCCTCCGGCTATGTGCCAGCTGACACAGTGCTGCCGCTGACAGGCGACGAAGCGAGCACCGCAGTCGGTCTCCCGTTCCCGATGACCTACCACGGTAAGGCGCACAGCAATATCTGGGTCAGCACGGACGGCTTCATCCGCATGGGCGACACCGGCGGATGGCTCGACGTCTTCGAAGACGATCTCCTCGTCGATCAGAATGCCAGCATCCGCACCAAATTATCCGGCACTGCACCCAACCGGACCTTCATCATCGAGTGGCGCAACGTCGCGTTCTCTGCTGACTCGAGTCAGCGAACCACCTTCGAGGTGATGCTGCACGAGGACGGCCGGTTCGCGTACCACTACACCGATATGCCCACCGACCTACACCGTGGCAGCGGAGCATTGGTGGGGATCTACGCGGCTAGAGATCTGACCCATATGTTCTCCACCAACCAACGGGCGCTTGAGCCGCACACATCGATCACCTACACACAGGCACCCCGCGGCGCCATCAGCGGCGTGCTCACCGAGGCCGAAACCACCCAGCCGGTCCCCGGCGCCGTGATCACGCTCAATCCCGGCGGCCGCCGTACCGCCACCGCAGCCGACGGAAGCTACCGATTCGCCGATGTACCCGTCGGAGAGTATCGAGTCGCGCTCTCAACGGAAGACGACCGATGCCTTGGCCAGTACGCCGCAGCAACGCTGTACAAGAGCGGCAGCGACCAACAAGCAGACCTGACCCTCACCGACGGCGACCCCTTCTATCGCTGCACCACCAGCGTACGCGCCTACCAGCCGGCTGACACGGTGCACGACTGGGCCGGCGACGACGCATCCTGGCGCACCAAAACCCCTTTCCCCATTCACCTGTACGGCGCCACTGCGACTACCGTTTGGATCAGCAGCAACGGGTTCGTGTCGTTCAGCCCCGTAGGGGCAACCGACTCCCAACCCGTCCCGATCCCCGTCACCGGTTGGGAAACACCGGACAGCGCCGTCTATGCATTCTGGGATGACTGGGTCGTCGATGAGCACGCGGCAATCGCCACCAAGGTATCCGGCGCCGCCCCGAACCGACAATGGATCGTGGAATGGCGCAACGTCCACCGCTACGGCCAGGAATCACAGCGTATCTCCTTCGAAGTGATCTTCGCCGAAGCCGGCGATATCACCCTGAACTACGACGGCATCGACCCATCCAACGCCGCCGAACGAGGGGGATCGGCAACCGTCGGGATCGAAAACTCCGACGGCACCACCGGCTACCAGCACATGTACAAGATCGAGTCGCTGACCGATGGGCTCAGCGTCAACCTGACACTCGATGTTCCGGCTATGAGCCCCATCCGCGGGGAGGTCTCGTGCCTTGGCAGACCGGTTCCTGAAGCCCTGATCACGGCCGCCGGTCAAACGGCAGTCACCGATGCCAGCGGCGCCTACTGGATCGACGCAGTCCCGACCGGCACCACGACCGTCATCGCGACCATCACCGAAGGCGACTGCAGGCGATCCCTCACCCAAGGGGTACTCGTCGGCAGGCAACCCGCAGTAGCCGACTTCCAGGTCGAACCGCCGGAAAAGGGTGTGCAATTCGGCTACACGATGACCGAGGTCGAATCCGAGTACGTGCCAGTCGACGCGACTTCAGTACTCCCTATAACACAAAGCGAATCGTCCCAGGTTGTCGAGCTTCCGTTCACCGTCGACCTGTACAGCTTCTCCGGCGACTGGGCGGAAGTTAAGGCTAGCGGCGGGCTCGGCTTTGAAGTCGCCAGCCTCTACCCGTTCCTGGACAACTGGACCGTGGATACCGAGTCCAGCATCAGAACCACCACACGCGGTGCTGCTCCCAATCGAGATTTCGTCGTCGAGTGGCATAACGTCCGCCATCTCGAGGACCCAGACACCAGAGTCACCTTCCAAGCGATCCTTCACGAGGCCGGCGGATTCACCTTCCTATACCCCGATAACGGTGAGTCGTTCATCAACCGCGGCGGCTCTGGCGAAGTCATCGTGCACGGCGGATGGGGCGAAGCGGAAATCCGCTATAGCTACCGGCAACCAGTCCTTCGCCCCGGCCTCGCCCTACGTATCGACAGGGTCCAAGCATGACCTCGACCGAGCAGCCCCACCGACCGTTCACTCCACGGAAGAACGAGATGACCTCGCCGAAACCCGTAGGCCGCCCCGTTAGGGCAAGACTGGTGGCAAAGTCGCGTACTGCCATCGCAGCCACTCTCACTGCCGTTCTGATTTTTGGGCTCGGCCATGCTCCTGCCATGGCGGCCGAGCCAGTGCCCTACAAAGCCGAGGCATCGAAACCGGTATCGAAAGTGCCAGTCAAGGCCGTCCCCATCGCCCCTGCACCCAAGGCCAAAGAACTCCCGCCGGCCTCAGCGCGGCCCGCCCCGGCATGGCCCAAGGCAGCCGCCGAGATCATCAATGTTCCCGCTCCTGGCAGCCAACCCAAGCAAGCCGACGTCATGCCCGTACGCATCGAGCAGCCCGCGAAAGCGGCGGCTGCCCGATCTGCCAAACCGGCACCGTCACGGGTACTAGTGGAGATGCTGGACCGCAAGGCCACCGAACGCGCCGGAGTCCAGGGTGTCCTGATGCGCCTGGGCCGAGCCGACGGCATCACCGAAGCCAGCACCACCAAGGTCACCCTCGACTACCGGGCGTTTGAGACGGCCTACGGCGCCGACTGGAGCAGCCGCCTGCGCCTGGTCACTCTGCCCGGCTGTGCCCTGACCACACCGCAGCACAGCGGCTGCGAGAGCACACCTTTGGCCACCGACAACGACATCACCGCCCGCACCCTGACCGCCGAGGTCCCTCTCGCCAGCACCTCCACCCTGGTAGCCGCAACAGCAGCGCCATCAGGGCCAACCGGCAACTACGCCGCGACCGCACTGAACGCATCATCGACCTGGAACGCGGGCGGTAACTCCGGTGACTTCACCTGGAGCTACCCCATGAAAGTCCCGCCGTCGCTCGGAGGGCCCGGCCCTCAGCTGCAGTTGTCGTACTCGGCACAGTCGGTCGACGGCCGTCACGCCGCCTCGAACAACCAGCCCTCACGGGTCGGTGAAGGCTTCGAAGAGCCTGCTGGCGGCTTCATCGAACGCCGCTACGTGCCCTGCTCTGAGGACATGAGTGACACGTCCAACAATAAGGAGAAGACCGGCGACTTGTGCTGGGAGACTGACAATGCCACCCTGTCGCTGGCCGGGCACTCTGGTGAACTGATCTATAACGCCACCGAAAAACTTTGGCACTTGCGCGGCGATGATGGCAGCCGCATCGTGCGTAACCCCGTCGCGCCCACGAACCTCAAAGCCGTTAATGGAGACGACAACGGCGAATATTGGGTTCTGACGACTACCGACGGCACCCAGTATTGGTTCGGTATCAACCGGCTACCCGGGTGGACCACCAACAAGCCCCTGACCAACTCAGTGCTGACCGCCCCGGTGTTCGGCAATGACCCCGGGGAACCGTGCTACGCCACCGCGTTCGCGGACTCCGACTGCACCCAGGCCTGGCGCTGGAATCTCGACTACGTCGTCGATCCGCTCGGCAATTCAATGTCGTACTGGTACGAGAAGTTCACCAACAAGTACAGCCGCAATCTTGACAAGGCCGACGCTGCCTCTTACGACCGCGAGGCTGTCCTTGACCGTATTGACTACGGCACCCGCCGCAGCGGTGGCATCGACTCGGTGCACAAGACGCTCGCTCCGATGCGCGTCGACCTCACCTACGCTGGCCGTTGCCTGAGTGACTGCGACACCCACGACGCCACACGCTGGCCGGACGTGCCGTGGGACTTCGAATGTACGGCCACCACGTGCGGGGATAAGTACTCACCTACATTCTGGTCGACCAAACGGCTGGCCACCGTCACCACCCAAATCAAAGAAGACAGTGGCTACAGCAACGTCGACCGGTGGACCCTGACACCTGACTTTCTCGACCCAGGCGATGGCACGCGGGCCGGCCTGTGGCTCAAGAAACTTTCGCATACAGGGCTCGCTGGCGGCACCATCGCCACACCCGACGTCGAGTTCACAGCGGTGCAGAAGGCGAACCGAGTTGACGTCACCGGTGACTTCGCGGCCGCGATGAACTGGATGCGCATTGCCCGTATCCGCACCGAGTCCGGCGGCTCCATCAGCGTCAACTACTCCGAGCAGGACTGTAAGCCCGGTAGGCTGCCGACTCCGGAGACCAACACCAGTCTCTGTTACCCGGTGAGATGGGTCCCCGAAGGGAAGAAAGGGCCGGTCACTGACTGGTTCAACAAGTACGTGGTCACCAGCATCTACGAGAACGACAACACTGGTGGCCAACCGCCGATGGGAAGCCCACGCAAGGCCTACAGTTATACCTACCTCGATGGTGCAGCTTGGCATTACAGCGATGACGACGGCCTGACAAAGAAGAATTACAAAACCTGGTCAAGCTACCGCGGCTTCGGCAGGGTCGGCGTCACCGTCGGCGACCCCGGCGAGTCGACCTACACGGAGACCCGTTACTTCCGCGGTATGAACGGCGACCGGCCTAAAGCTGCGGACGACATCAAGCCGCCGGTGACCATCGACGGGATCGCCGACGAGGATTGGTTCGCTGGTCAAACCCGGGAATCGATCATCTATGCCAACGGCCCGAACAGTGCCGTGCTTTCCAGAACCCGCTACACGCCATGGGCGTCCGCACCTACTGCCACCCGAACGATCAACGGCGACATCGTGACATCACGGTTCACCGGCGTCGCCACAACGGTCAATCACGTCACGCTGGACAACGGCCGCGGCGAACGCATCACTAAATCCGTCAATACGTTCGACGACTATGGCATGGTCACGCAGGTCGATGACCTCGGCCAGGACGGCGTTGACGGCGACGAGCAATGCGTGCAAACCGATCGCACACCACGCAATATCACCTCGTGGATTATAAACCGGGTACACGCGGTCAAGTCGTACGCGGTCAAATGCACCGCCACCAGTACCGTCACGGAAGCGCAGGTCATCGGGGAAACTCGTACACACTTTGATAAACAGGCCTACAAGGCTGCCCCAAAGCAAGGCATACCCACAGTAACCCAGGAGATTTCCTCCTGGAACGACGGGACTCCGACCTTCGTCACTACCGGTCAAATCGCTTATGACGTACACGGCCGCCCTACCACCGTCACCGATGCCCGGGGTTATGCGACGACCACAACATACACGCCCGCGAGCGACAGCCCGGTCACCTCGACGTCGACGATCAACTATCTCGAGCACACGTCGACAGCGACGGTCAACCCAGCTACTGGTGCGGTCCTCTCTACTATCGATGCGAATGGCAAACGGACCGACACGGATTTCGACGCGCTCGGACGTTTGACTGCGGTGTGGTATCCGGGGCGTGCCAAGGGAACCGACAGCCCCCACGTCAAGTACGGCTACGACATCAACACCACGACCCCGTCGGTGGTCACCACCTCGGCACTCAACAACGCCGGCGCATACATCACCTCCTACACGCTTTACGACGGGCTGCTAAGGCCGCGCCAGACGCAGTCACCGTCACCGTCACCGTCTGGCGGCCGCGTCATCACCGAGACCTTCTACGACACTGCCGGCCGGCAGATTCTTAAGTACGGCGAGTACCACGCGGACGGCAACCCCGGCGGAACCCTGCTCACTAGTGCCGACCAGGCGTTCGTGCCGAACCAGACCCGAACCCTCTACGACAGCGCTGGCCGTACTGTCGCCAGCGTGTTCCAGCCTTACGGCAAAGAACGTTGGCGGACCACCACCGCCTACGGCGGTGACCGCACCGACATCACCCCACCCGCCGGCGGCACCGCAACCTCAACAGTGGCCGATTCGCGCGGTCGCACCATCGAACTACGCCAGTACCACGGGGTCACCCCCACGCCACACACCGCAGACAGCTGGGACAGCACCGAATACAAGTACAACGCACGCGGCAACCGAACCCAGCTTATCGACCACCTCGACAACACATGGACCACAACATACGACCTCCGAGGCCGCCAGATCGAGGTGGACGATCCCGACCGTGGAACCACCAAATTCACCTACGACAACGCCGGTAACGTCCTGACCACAACAGACGCCCGCGGTAAGAAAATCGTCTATACATACGACTCCCTCAACCGCAGGACCAATGCCTACGACAACCAAGTGGGCGGGTTCCTCCGCGCCCAGTGGATCTACGACACGGTCGCCAAGGGCTACCTCTCGACCTCGACCAGGTTCACGGGCTCCGCCGCCTACCAGACCCGGATTCTCGACTACAACGATCGCTACCAGCCCGGTAACACCGAAATCGTCATTCCCGACACCGAGACCGGCCTCGGCGGCATCTACCACTACAACACCACCTACAACACCGACGGCACCGTCGCATCGTCCAGCATCCCCGGCACCAACACCGGCCTTCAGCCCGAAACCCTGACCCACGCCTACAACGCGTTCGGTCAGCCGACCACAGTCAACAGCCTCTACGGCAGCACCGAGCAGCCCTACGTCACCGACACCGACTACAACGCACTTGGCCAACTCGACCAGGTCAAGCTTCACACCGGAAGTGGCGAAGGCGGACGCGTCTACACCAAATACACGCGCGAACTCGAAACCGGCCGACTCACCGGCATCCGCACCGACCGCGATTCAGTCGCCCCCTACGTTCTCGCCGACACCACCTACAAGTACGACGACGTCGGCAATATCACCAAGATTGCCGACTCCGCTCCTGCAGACGTCGATGACACGCAATGCTTTCGCCACGACTACCTAGCCCGGCTCACGGCGGCGTGGACACCCGCAAACGGCGACTGCGACGCCGAGCCCGCCACCGAGGCACTCGGTGGACCCGCGCCGTACTGGCAGACCTGGAAGATCAACGCCACCGGCAACCGCACCGAAGAGAGCACCTACACCACCACAGGCGAAATCCTCACTACCGCCTACCACTATCCCAACCCGGGCAGCACCACCGAGCCGCCGCATGCGGTTACCAGCACCACGGGCGCCCATACCGGCACCTATACCTACGATGCCGCCGGTAATACCCTCACCAGGCCTACCGAGTCTGCAGGCACCCAGACCCTGACCTGGGACCCTGAAGGTCACCTCAGCACTGTCACCGACAACACCGGCACTACCACCTACATCTACGACGCCGACGGCAATCGCCTCATCCAACGCGACTCCACCGGCCACACCCTCTACCTGCCCGGCCAAGAAATCCGCTACACAACTAGTACCGGCGCCACCATCTGCACTCGGTACTACAGCCACGCTGGTGCCGCGATCGGCTCCCGCACCAGCGCCGGCCTCACCTGGCTGTCATCGGACCACCAAGGCACGGCCGGCCTCGCCATCAACGCCGCCACCCAACAGGTCACCACCCGCCGACAGACCCCATACGGGACACCCCGCGGCGTCACCCCTGACATATGGCCTAACACCCACGGCTACGTCGGCGGCACCAAGGACAACACCGGACTGACCCACCTCGGCGCCCGCGAATATGACGCCATTGCTGGCCGTTTCATTTCTGTTGATCCGCTGCAGGACCTCGCCGATCCGCAGCATTGGAACGGCTACTCATACGCAAACAATTCTCCGGCCACTCTTTCCGACCCCGACGGGCGAATTCCTGTCTGGGAAGGGAACCCACTCCAGGAAAAGAAAGCTCTCGACGAGTTGGGGCAGAAACAGGTCCAAGTCGACGGGAAGTGGGTCTATCAGGACAAGCCGGCGGGCGGTGGTATATCAGCTCCCAAGGGGTCCTGGATGGAGTATTACGCAAATAACGTTAAGAAAAAGCCGACTACCGGCGGATTTTCACCAACATATGGATACGGGATTACGGATGAGACGATGTTCGGTGCAGCGGCAGTTTATGACGAGAAAGGCAACATGATCGCCGCCGATACCAACTTCCGCAGCGGCGGCGGACTACTGCCCGGCGAGACGGCTCGGAACCACCAGCACCTCGATGTTCGGGTACTTCGATGGTACCTCTCAAAGGGGCTGATCAAGCAGGGGTACACGTTGCGTATCGTTTTGGGTGAGGAAGGAAGAACCGCTTGCGGCAACTGCTTTTCCGCAATCAGGGCTGCAAGCGACAAGTACGGTATGAAGGTACTGATCGAGTCGCCAGGGACTCATGAAGTGATCGGCGAGAAGCATTCCTCGGCGCAGCTCAAAGGCGAAGCCGTTAAGCCTCGCGCCGGTTTTAGGGGGTCGCCGTCGCTGATGGGTCCAGAACCTCCTCCTGCCGGCCGTAATATCACCCAGTACGAGGGCGCGAACCGTGCGGGCAATGGAGCGAAGGTGGCTGGAACGATGGGCGCGATTGGTTTTGGTGCCGACATGTACTTCCTATGGCGCTACGGACCGTGTGCGCTGGTGGCGGCTCCGACACCTGCCTGTTCGGGATTGTTCTCAAGTCGCGAAACCGGAATCTCCGATGCCTGATGTCCTGCCAAGTGGCGCCCGACCCAGTGCCTAGACTAATCTAGGCGACGATCGGAGCTGAATAACGACTGTTAGGGCGGCTGGTATGCCGGAGCGTACTGAAATGGTAGATGCTGTCGACTGGGCCTCGTTGACCAACGTGTCCGCATCCCGTTACGAGATACCGGCCGCCCTGCACGCACTGTGGTCCGAAGATCACGAACTCCGTCCTCATGCCTATAGATTTCTGGTGCGTCAGCTCGTAGATCAGGGTTCTCGCTCCAGAGCAAGCGTTGCCGCGGTTCCGTTTCTTATCGATGTAGTCGTGGATCCGGCAGCTCCGGATCGATTCGGCGCCTGTCAGCTTCTACGGGCGATTGCCATCGGAGATGAAAGCTACTGGCTTACCGAACAACCTGACCCTACGACAGAACGCGCTGAGGTCGAACGTCGTCGCCTTCTCAGCCGGACCGAATTGCAAGAAGAAAAGTCCGCTTGGGTTGCCGCAGCCCAAGACGAGGAAGAGAAAAGCGCCAGGGAAATCAGCGCTTCGATTCATGACGTAGAACTTGACCGTGAGGCTGCGCAGTTAGATATGGAGGCGTACGATGCAGTTCGCCTCGGTGTTCCGGTATATCTTCTACTGTTAGAATCAGAGAACCCGGCAGTTCGTTTGCACGCTGCCCATCTCCTGGCCTACTTTCCCGAAGATCGGGACACGATCATCCCGGCACTCATTCGCCTTATCGAGTCCGAGCCAAAGGAAACAGTCGAGATTGCTGCGGTTGCTTCGGTGGCTGCAGCTTACGTCGGCGGTACTTCCACTGACGCTGGATTGCTCAATGCCCTAGAAGCTCGCCGTCATAGCCAATTGCCGCCGGAGCGGTGGGCGGCCGCCATCGCGTTGACGCGCATCCTTGAACGGCCCGACCGGTCTATCCTCGAGCAGGTATACGAGTGTCTCGTCGAGGCCGAGGAGCAAGTCCTAAACTGGCCGTTTCTAGATGGTGATATGGCAGGTTTGGCCGCTCTTGCCCTAAATAACCTTGACGAGTCGATTGCCATCGACCGGATTGATATTCTCGCTTTGCGCATTCGTGAAAATGCTGCCACTGGCATAGATCGATCAATGTTGATCGGCATATTGCTGGACACGGCTTTTCCGTCTGGGTCCATGCCCCCTGAAACGGCTTTCTCTGATCTGTCCGGTTTGCAGCAGGCTGCTGTGCGCGCCCTCGTTTACGCTCAAGTATGGCGCGACGGTGGACACGTCAAATCGATATTGAGCCAATTCGGGCTTCCGGGCGAGGGTGACGCGCTATTGGCTTGGTCTGGAATCGGCTGGCACTGACTGTTCATCTTAGGGTGAGCCGTAACGGCTGCTCAACGGCGGGCGGGGTGCACGCCTCGAGTACCCATACCGGTTCAGTGGCGGCCGTAAGACGGCGGTAAGCCTGTACCCAGGTACTGAATGCAAGGTCTTGCAGCCTGGCCCGCAAATACCAAATTTTTGCCGCGCGCCGCCGCGGCTTACTCATCTCAACCCGAGACGGTCGACTCATCCGCTGATGTACGGGCACTGCCGCCATCAGTGCCCGCCTCCTCGCCTGCTGCCTACCCTCGCCCGCCGATACGCATACGCTCACCTGAAGAATCCGGCGATTCGGCTCGAAATTGACGGCAGAAGAGCCCGACAGATTTGGCCGCCGGGTCCCGTGGCGCGGGTGATGCGGTCTACCCCGCGCGACGGCGACCGTGGTCGCTCCGTGGTCGCTCGGATGTCCTGTAACCAGGGCGGACGTGCCCGGACCTCGCCGGACTTTCGCGATCAAGCACCTTGCGAGGCCCAATCATGAAACACGGACGGGTCATGATGTAGCCGGATGGGGTCGGACTGTGCGAGTATTAAGTCCAATTCTTAAAGTGGGCCAGAATGGGACCGGACCTGCGGACTTTTAATCCATAGGTTCAGGGTTCGAGTCCCTGGCGGCCCACTGTTCGTCACTGGTCAGCGTCGGGTTCCCGGTGCTGACCAGTTCTGTTTCCGAGGGTCGTACAGCAGCCCGGCTTGGGAGGCGTGATGGCCGAGCGCGTGATCGCTGATCGGCTGGTGCTCGTCGACACGGTCGGCCGGTGGTTCCACCTGGAGGAGCCGACTTTCGTCGACGCCGGGCAGGCGTACTGGGTCGACCGCTCGACGAGCGAGCTGTGCGTGGATCGTGGAGACGGCCGGGTGTCCCGGCACGCCGGCGCGATGTGCCGGTAATCAGTGATCAAAGCGCTGCGCGAGCCCGGCTGGTCGTGCTCGACGCCTCGATGGACCAGGTGGCCTTTCGTGAAGACGCGAAGAGTCCGTGGAAGCCGGAACCGCGGGCGGGCTCCATCGATCAGCAGTCGTCGGCCGTGCGTGTGACGTGCATAAGCGCGTCAGACCGTTGCTGGCCGCGCTCGGGTCGCCCTCGACGAGGTGCAGGCCGGCGTTGCTGTACGGCAGTGAAGTACAGCAACGCCGGCAGCCGGACCGGCCGAGACGGATCCTGGTCAGAGGGTTACTTGCCGGTCTTCTCGGTGTTGCCGGTCGCCGCGGCCATCCGGTCGACGGCTTCCTTGCGCACGTGCAGGCCGGCGCCGAGTTCGATCAGCTGTTCCCGGGTCAGGGGGACATCGGCCTGGATGGTGGCGTAGACCTTCGGTGACACCCGGATCATCAGCTGTTGCGGGGCGGTGCCGTGCAGGACCGCCGGGAATCCGCCGACCGTGAGCTGCTCGCCGTCGTCGCTGCCCTCGCGGTACCAGGTCGGCTCCAGATAGATGGCGATCTTGCCGGTGAGGGAGCTCGGGTCGTACCGCGGGTCCGTGGACGGGCCGGCGCTCGGGGGCGTGTTCCTGACCGCTTCCGGGGCGATCGTCAGGCCGCCCTCGTCGTCCCCCTGCACGAAGAAGCCCTCCGGCACCTTGTCGATGGTGAACCACTTCGGCTGCGCGCCGGTGTAGTTGACCAGCTTGACCCGCGCGGCCGGAGAAGTGACGGCGGCCGGGGCGCTCCCGGCGACGGCGGGTCCGGACGGCGTGGTGCCGGTGACCGCGCCGGTGACGGAGATGGCGGCGACCATCGCGGCCACCCCGAACGCGGTCACCGCGGTGGTCTGGAAGGTGCGGCGGCGGCGCAGGGCCCGCTGCCCGCGTTCCACGTCGCCGGCGATGGTGTCCGCGGAGGCGGCCTCGATGGGACCGCCGAAACGCTCGAGTCTGGTGTGCAGATCCATGGTCAGTTCACTCCCTGTGGTTGTTCGGAGAATCGGGGTGCGATGGCGGGCTGCCCGAGTGCGGCCCGCAGTTTGTCGAGAGCCCGCGCTGTCTGGCTCTTCACCGTGCCGGCCGAGCAGCCCAGCGCCTGGGCCGTGTCGGTCACGGTCATGTCGTGGACGAAGCGGAAGACGACAGCCGCGCGCATCCGCGGTGGCAGTTCGCCGAGGGCCCGGGCCAGTTCCGGGTCGGCCTCGTCCGGTACGGCGGGCTGGCCGGCCTGCTCCGGGACGTCCGCGACCGGCCGCTCGTGCCGCCGCCAGATCCGCTTGCGCTCGTCGATCAGCGCGTTGAAGAGGGCCCGCCGCACGTAGGCGTCCGGATTGTCGGCCCGCCGGAACGCCGCCCACGAGATGTAGAGCTTCGTCAGCGCGGTCTGGACGAGGTCCTCGGCGAGGAAGGTGTCACCGGCGGTCAGCAACCGCGCGGTGTACAACATCCGGCCACGTTGCTCGGCCACGAAGCCGGCGAACTGGCCGTCATGCTCGGTGTTGCCCGAGCCTCTGTCTGCTCTCACGTCCGGGTAGACCGGCGAGGGCGGCGGCGAGGTTGCATGATCGCAGTGTCACTCGCCGGGACCACGTGAGACGTGCGGCAGGGCGTCCACCGGTAGGTTCCCTGTCGGGCGGTCCCGGACCGGGTCTACACGGCGGCGTCGTCCCCGGCGGGCATCACCGCGCCGGCTGCCGGCCGCGCGGTGATGTAGCGACGGTTCACCAGGGCCGGATGTCCTCGCAGGCGAGCACGGTGTCGTTGACGTTGCGGTAGCACAGGTCGCTGTCCGGGCCGGCGTCGATGTAGTTGACGCCGGCGGACGACGTGATCGTGTCCCGGCCGGCGAAGCCCCAGATCCGGTCGTTGCCGTCCCAGCCGTTGAGCTGGTCGTCGCCGGCGCCGCCGCCGATCAGGTCGTCGCCGCCGTAACCGTTGATCTCGGTGGCTGTGTTGCCGCCGATGAGGATGTCGTTGCCGTCGGTGCCGTTGAGGATCTCGATGTCGGCGCCGATGGTGTCGCCTTCCCCGGCCGCGCCGTCATCACCGGTCGCGCCGTCCAGGTCGACCCGGACACCTTTGGTGCGGTAGGAGTAGTCGAGCCGGTCCACCCCGGGCCCGCCGCGCACCACGTCCGCCGCGACCGGCGCCTCGGCGGTGTCGTCGGTGAGCCAGTCGTCGCCCGCGCCGGCGACGATCACGTCGCGGCCCTGGTCACCGGTGAGACCGTCGTTGCCGTTCTGGCCGTACAACTGGTCGTTGCCGCCGCTGCCCTGCAGCAGGTCGTGGCCGTTGCCGCCGTCGATCCAGTCGTTGCCGGGACGGCCCGGGCCGCCGATGCAGGAGTCCTCACCGATCAGGTGGTCGTCACCGTCGCCGCCGGAGATCAGGTCGGAGCCGTTGTCCCCGTCGATCCAGTCGTTCCCGCCGCCGCCGTAGATCTTGTCGTTGCCGGTCTCGACGCAGAAGCCGTCACCGTCGAGCTCGTCGGCTTTCGGCCCGCCGACGATCAGGTCGGCGCCCGGTCCGCCTTCGGCCTTCAGCCGCAGGTCGCTCTTGTTGATCACGGTGTCGTTGTATTCGCGCAGCTTGACGGCCACCACTGTGGGCGTGTTGGGGGTGGTGCAGCGGACCCTCGTCTTGTCGCCGGGGACCCGTTGGCAACCGGGGCCTGGCGCGATCTCCACCCGGTCGTCAAGGATGACGGTCCGCCCGGAGCGGGTGATCACCAGATGATTGCTCGCCGGGGTCTCGGCGTTGAACCACACCGTGGCGCCGGCGGCGGCGGTGGTGGAGCCGTAGGATGCCGCCGCGGCCGGTCCCGCGAAGGCGCCGGTCGCCGCGACGGTGACGAGAGCCAGACCGATCTGAACCGGCCGAAAGGTGCGCTGCACGTGGATCCTCCCCCGGGACCCGGCGGCTGTGGACGGCCGCGAGTGCGATGATGGTAGAACGAATCCGTATCGACGTCACGTGGCGGGGACCGGTTCGCTGAGGTAGTGGACTCCGGTCGCCTGTTCGGAGACCTCCCACAGGCGGGCGGCGAGGGCCGGGTCGTCGGCGGGCGCGGCGAGCGGCGCGGAGTGCACCCGCAGGTCGGTCCTCCGGTTGCCGGGGCCGATGGCCACGCCGGGGCGGGCGTCGGGGCTGGTGGCGGCGAAGGCGAGGGGCAAGGTGCCCTGTTCGGCGGTACGTGCCAAGAGTCTCGTACCGATCAGCAGGAAGGTTTTCTGAAGCACGCCGCGAGCGGTGTCGTGCATGGGGGTGGTGGCCATGCCGGGGTGGGCGACGAGGCTGCGCACAGGGCTGCCGGAGCGGCTCAGCCGGCGGTCCAGCTCGACGCCGAAGACGATGTTGGCGAGTTTGCTCTCGGTGTAGGCCCGCGCCGATGACCAGCGGCCGGCGGCGGCCAGGTCGGTGAACGGGTTGCGGATCTTGATGCGCCGGTAGAAGTCGGACGTGACCGTCACGACGCGCGGGTCGTGACCGGGGCGGAAGAGGTCGAGCAGGGTCCCGGTCAGAGCGAAGGCGCCGAGGTGGTTGGTGGCGAACGTCAACTCGTACCCCTGTGGGCTCAGTTCTCGCTGTTGCGCGCCGATGCCGGCATTGTTGACCAGCACGTCGAGGGCGCGGCCGTCGGCGTGCATCCGGTCGGCGAAGGCGCGTACCGAGGTCAGGTCGCCGAGGTCGACCCTCCGCACCTCGATGTCGCCGGTCAGGCCGGCGCGGGCCCGGTCGGCCTTCGCCGTGTCGCGCACCGCCATGATCACCGAAGCGCCGCGGCGGGCCAGTTCCCGGGTCAGGATCAGGCCCAGTCCGCTGCTCGCTCCGGTCACCAGCACGGTGCGCCCGTCCTGGTTCGGGATGTCGTCGAAGCTCCAGTTCACGGCCATGGTCGTCCCCCTTCGTCAGATCGGATAACTTATCCGCTCGGAGTCGACCGTAGCATGAGAACGGATGAACTATCCTCTGCGTGTGACACTCCGCGCAGACTCCGCCCGTGTACGCGCCCGCATGCTCGCCGCCGCCCGGACCCGGGTCGCCGCCGGTGACCTGGAGTTGCCGATGAACGCCGTGGCCAAGGACGCGGGCGTCGGCGTCGGCACGATGTACCGGCACTTCGCCACCCGGCAGGCGCTGCTCGAGGCGCTGGCCGCGGAGAGCTTCCGCGATCTCGTCCAGCGGGCCCGGGCGGCCGCGACGGCCCCGGACGCCGGCGCCGGACTGGCCGGCCTGATCGGGGCCACCTTGCGGGGCCAGCTCGCCGATCCGGCGCTCGCCGACGTGCTCGCCTCCGGCGAGGTGGCGTGCGCGGAAGCCGGTGGGCTGCTCGCCGAGCTGATGGCGGCGGCCCAGCAGGTGCTGGACCGGGCCCGTGCCGAGGGCGCGATCCGGGCCGATGTCATCCCCGACGACCTGCGGCGTCTGACCTGCGGAATCCGCTACGCGATGACCAGCGGAGGCGACGCCGGCCCGGGCGCCCTCGACCGCTATCTGGAGATCATGATGCGCGGGCTCCGGCCCTGAGGCGGGCGGCGAACACGGTCGGGTTAACCGGGAACGTCGGAAATTTCGGGCTGACCGAAGGCGTGTATTCGGTGGTCAGCGAGGCGCGAACATGCCAGGGTTTCGAGGTGACCGCGTTCCGTGCGGTCTTGCGAACGGAGAGTGTGTTGTCGGTGTACGACCCTGGGCAGCTCGTGGCCGGATTCCGGTCCATGAGCATGTTGGCCGGTCTCGTGGAGCGGGGCGGGCGGCCGGCGCCGGTGAGCCCGACCATCCCGCTGCGGGCCGGGGAGAAGCAGTACGGCTGGTTTCCCGTCGACGTGACCGGTGCGGGACGGAAGCTCGCGGTGATCACCAGCCAGCGCCTGATCCTGGGCGACGAGGAGTATTCGCTGCGCTCGGTGTGCGGGCTGCGGCCCCGCCCGGAGGACTGGGCGCTCACCGTGGACGCGCGCGGCGGCCGGACGGTGGAGATCGCCGGACCGTGGGTGCCGTGGCTCGGTGTGGTGCTCTGCGCGGAGATCTACAACGCGGCCTGGCCGCCCGGTTACGCCCCGGTCATCCCGGCCCCGCGCCGGCGTCCGCGCACCCTGGAGACCATCCAGTGACCGGTCAGTAGACCCAGACCCGGCTCTTCAGCGGGATGGCGTCGTGAGACCACAGCCAGTTCATCGCGGCGACCGAGACGCGGGCGCAGCCGTGCGACGCCGGATAGGGCGGCACGCTAGGGGCGCCGTGCACGGCGATGCCGCCGTTGAAATACTTCGGGCGCCAGAGCAGGCCGAGCGGGGCATCGCGCCAGCCGTCGATCTGGCGGCTCACGGTGAACCTGCCGCGCGGGGTGTCGGCCAGGAAGGTCTCGCCCTCCTGCTCGTAGTACTCCCCGGAGCCGGTGGACGTGTTGAAGACCTGGGTCACCCGCCCGCCCTCCACCAGCAGCAGCAACTGGCGCTTCAGGTCGATCTCGACAAGGTCGCCGTCGCTTGAGCGCGGCTCGGGGCGTACCCCCTGGTCCAGGGCTTTCCAGGTGGCCGGGCCGACAGTGCCGTCGCGGCCGATGCCGGCCGCCTTCTGCAGCGCGTAAACCGCCTGCTGAGTGGTCCCGCCGAATTTCCCGTCGGCCTTGCCGATCCAATAGCCCAGCTCGATGAGGCGCTGCTGCAACTGCAGGACCACGGCGCCCTTGGCGCCGCTTTTCAGTTTCGGGGGACGTTCCGGCAGGGCGGGGGCCGCGGTCGGACTTGAGGGGTACGCCGAAGGAGCCGGCACCGTCGATATGGCGGGCGAAGGCGACGGCGAATAACGGGCCGGGCCCTTCGACGGGGAGTCGCACCCGGCTGCCAGCGTCGCCGCCACCACGACGGCGATCACGGTCGCCAGAGCTCTGCGCACAGGTGAAGTCTAGATACCCATTCACGACCGTCCACCTGTTAACGGCGATCGACCACCCGCGCGAGTGATCGGGCTAAAAGAGCCGAGTAGGCTTTGGATATGTCATGGAAGGCCTGCGCGCGGCACGGCGTTCGGGAGGCGCCGAACGGTTTCGCCCTCGTTCAGGAATTGCTGAACACCCGGGCCGCGATGCCGTACGCGCCGGATCTGCTCGCCACCACCGAGGACGCCCAGTGGTGGGTGACCGACGCGCTGGGCCTCTGGTCGCGGGTCTCCGGGCTGCCGGCGCCGACCCTGCTGCTCTCCGCCGCCGATCTGCGTTCGATGCGCCGGCTACGGGCCGCCTTCGAATACGTCGTGGTCGCCGGGGCGAGTCCCGAGCCGGAGCACGCGCTGCCACCGGCCGACGTGCAGGTGAGCCTGGTGCCGGACGGGACCGGCTGGGTGCGGGTGGTGCCGACCGGCCGGGGCGTGCGCTGGCTGGCGTCGGCGCTGTGGGCCGAGGCGCTGCTGGCCCAGCAGGCGGGGTTCTGGCCGCGGCTGAAACTCTGCAACAACCAGGCGTGCCGGGCCGCCTTCTTCGACACCTCCCGCAACAACAGCGGTGTCTGGCACGACGTCAGCACCTGCGGCAACACGGCGAACCTGCGGGCGTTCCGGGAGCGGCGCCGGCTGCTCGGCCAGGACCACCGGTAACGGCCCGGCTCTTTGGGCGCAGGCGGCCCGGTTCTCTGGGCACAGGTGGCCCGGCCAGCGAAATTCATGAGATCGGTGGCCACCCGGTGGGAACTCGGCGCCCCGCACGCGCGACTATCGAGTCATGGCATGTGAGCGGTGGCGCGAGATGCTCTCCGCGCAGCTGGACGGTGAGGACGATCCGGTGCTGCGCCCGTTGGTCGACGAGCACCTGGCCGGATGCGCCGGCTGCCGGGACTGGCTGGACCGGGCCGCGGCGGTGAACCGGCTGACCCGGACGGCCCCGGTGCCGGACGTGCCGGATCTCAGCGCGGCCATCCTGGCCGCACTACCGCAGCAGGCGCCCGTGCCGCGACGCCGGCGGGTGCCGGTGCAGGCATTCCTCTACGTGGCGCTGGCGCTGGTCGGCGCGGTGCAACTGATCCTCGGGCTGACCCAGGTCGGTGGCGGAGTCAGCGCCGGGCACGCACACAACGGGCTGAGCGCCAGCCAGGGCCACCTGTGGCACGAGTCGGCGGCGTGGAACGTGGCGGTGGGCGCGGGCTATCTCTTCATCGCGCTGCGCCGCACCCGGCCGGCCGGTCTGCTGCCGATGCTGACCGCGTTCGTCGGGATGCTGCTGCTGATCTCGGTCACCGACCTCACCGGCGGGCGGGTCGACGTGACCAGGCTGGTCGGCCACGGTTTCGTGATCGTGGGGTACCTGCTGGTGGTCGCTCTGTCGCGCGGGGTGGGCGGCGCGGGGGCACCGCCCGGGGCGCGGGTCGGCTCGGGCTGGCGGGCGCGTTTCGACAGCCCGGCACCCTCCGACGGCCTCACCCCCGAGGTGGACGAAGCTCGGCCGGGGCTGCGGCTGCTACCGCCACCGCACGGCCCGCTGACCGCGCGGCACGAGGACCGGCGAGTCGCCTGAGTCAGCGATCCGCCGGGCGGACCGACAGCTCACGCCACTCGTCGGGACCGGCCAGCAGGGCACGCACCATGTCGAAGGCCGCGTCCTCGCTGTCGTACTCGAAGAAGTGGGAAGGGCCCTCGGAGCCGCCGGCGCGCTGCTCCACATACCACTGATCGCCACTGGTCCGTAAGTAGACGTCCTTACGGGCCAGGCGGCCCCACTTGCCGTTCCACCAGTGCTTACGCTGCTCCATCCCGGCACTGTATCGAACATCTGTTCGAACCGTGCCGGGAGGGCGGATCTTTTTTCAGTAGTTGCGCGGGGGCTCCGGGTTGCGGCCCAGCACCTCGTCGAGGGCGCTGTTGGAGACCTGGTGACCCTGGCCGCGCAGCAACGCGTCGCGGATCTCGGTGAGCAGCTTGACCTCCTCGCTGGGGGCCTTCGGCGGCGGCTCCTCACCGCGGCGACGGCGCTCGGCGAGCTTGTTGAGCGGGAAGACGACCAGGAAGTACAGCACCGCGGCGGTCAGCATGAAGGTGATCAGCGCGTTGATGAAGGACGCGTAGTCGAAGACGACGCCCCGTACTTCCCACGTGCCGGCGGTGACGCCCTTGCCGCCGCCCATCAGCTGGATGAGCGGCTTGAGGAAGGCGTCGGTGAATTTGGTGACGACCGTGGTGAAGGCAGCGCCGATCACGACGCCGACCGCGAGGTCGACGACGTTGCCGCGCATGATGAAGTCTTTGAAGCCTTGGAACATCTTGCTCACGAACACACTCCCGGGGGCCGGATTGGCAGTCCGGCAACGGGGTGCCCGCCGCCGGTCGACGACAAACTACGCCGACCGGCGCCTCAGTCGAGGGCAGGCTCCTCGGCGGTGACCGCCTCATCCACCGTGGGATAGGTGTGCAGCACCTCGACCAGCCCGCTCACCTCGAGGATGCGGAGCACGCCGCGCTGCGGGGCGGCCAGCCGGACGGTGCCGCCGGCGTCGTCGGTGCTGTTCTTCGCGCGGACGAAGACCGACAGGCCGGTCGAGTCGCAGAAGGACACCTCGGCGAGGTCGAAGACCAGGCGGGTCCGGCCCTTCTCCAGCAGGTCACTGATCTGATCCTGGAGCTGGGGGGCGGTTGCCATGTCGAGTTCGCCATCGACCGACACGACGACCATGTCGCCGCGCTGTTCCGTTTGTACCGTAAGGGACATTCGCCGACCTCCAGTTATTGCTGAACGGTACTCCACGTTCCCGGTGCTGCGCAGAACGGGACGGGTCTTCGAGCCGTGTCCGTTACTTGGCTTACAGCAACTAACGAACATGCTGATGGTAAAGTCCGGCCGTTGCGCTCAGATCGTGTGGTGGGAGGAAGCAGCGATGTCGCTGAGTCCGGACGAGGCGAGTCGCTTCGCCGAACTGCTGAACCGTCACGCGGAGCCCATGGTGGCCCGCTGGACCGAGCTGGTCACGGTGGGCCTGCGGGGGAGGTTGAGCAGCGCCGAGTTGCGCCGGCAGACGACCGACCTGCAGCGCGCCTTCCAGTTGGCGTTCGCGGGCGGGGCCACCGACCTGGGTGACGACTCGGCGGCTGAGCTGCGGGCGCAGCTCAGCGAGCTGTCCAACGGGCGGGCCCGGCAGGGCTTCACCGCCACCGAGACGGCGATCAGCGTCTACTCCCTCAAGGAGGCGGTGCTGGAGACGCTCGGTGACCAGAGCGACGCCGCCGCCTTGAAGGACTACGTGGCCTTCTCCTCGTTCGTGGACCGGGCCGCCCTGTTCACCTTCGACACCTACGTGCGCGTCCGCGAGTCGATCATCGCCGACCAGACCGAGCAGCTGCTCGAGCTCTCCACCCCGGTGGTGAAGCTGTGGGAGGGCGTGGTGGCGGTGCCGCTGGTCGGCACGCTGGACTCGGCCCGCGCCCAGGTGGTGATGGAGCGCCTGCTGCAGACCCTGGTCGACACCAGCTCGCCGTACGCGATCATCGACATCACCGGTGTGCCGGCGGTGGACACCCAGGTCGCCCAGCACATCCTCAAGACCGTGGTGGCGGCCCGCCTGATGGGCGCCGACTGCATCATCTCCGGCATCCGCCCGCAGATCGCGCAGACCATCGTCGCCCTCGGCATCGAGTTCGGCGACATCGCGACCAAGGCGTCCCTGGCCGACGCGTTGCGCTACGTCATCGGCCAGAACAAGCGGGAGCGCTGACGTGGAGCGCGTCCCGGTCCTGAAGATCGGTGACATCCTCCTGGTCTCCATCCAGATCGACATGGAGGACCAGGTCGCCCTGCAACTGCAGGAGGATCTCGCCGAGCGGATCGTGGCGACCGGCGTGCACGGCGTGATCATCGACATCAGCGCGCTCGACATCGTCGACTCGTTCGTCGGGCGCACGCTCGCCACCATCGCCTCGGTCTCCCGGGTGCTGGACGCCGAGACCGTGGTGGTCGGCATGCGCCCGGCGGTGGCGATCACCCTGGTTGAGCTGGGCCTCTCCCTCCCCGGTATCCGTACGGCCCTGAACGTCGAGCTGGGCATCGAGCTGCTCGGCCGGCGCGAGGTGGTCACCATCGGCGACGACGATCCGGCCGACGACGGATCCGATCCGGCCGCGGTAACCGCGCCGTGAGCGAGGACAGCCAGCGCCTTCCGGTGACGACCGACCAGGACGTCGTCCGTGTCCGGCAGCTGGTGCGGACGGTCGCGGTGGCGGTGAAGCTGTCCCTGGTGGACCAGACGAAGCTCGTCACCGCCGCGAGCGAGCTGGCCCGCAACACGCTGGTCTACGGTGGCGGCGGCGAGGTCGAGGTGAGCCGGGTCCACAACGACCGGCGGGGCGGCATCCGGATCGTCTTCGCCGACCAGGGGCCGGGCATCGTCGACCTGGAGCTGGCGCTCACCGACGGCTACACCACCGGTGGCGGTCTGGGGCTGGGGCTCAGTGGCGCACGTCGCCTCGTGGACGAGTTCGAGATCGACACCGAACCGGGCAAGGGTACGACCATTACGATCGTCAAGTGGTGCCGATGAGCGGAGGCGCGGTGGCGTCCCTACCCGAAGGACTCCTGGGTGAAGGGGTCTGGTTCCGGGTGGAGGAGCCGGGAGCGGCCTCTGCCGTGCGCCGGGCCGCTGAACGCCTGGCCACTGACCTGGCCCTGCCGGAGAACCGTGTCGCGGACCTCTCCATCGTCGCCGCCGAGGCGAGTGGGAACCTGGTCAAGCACGCTGATCAGGGCACTGTCCTGGTGCGGGCGGTGCGGTCCGGAGACCAGGCCGGCGTCGAGTTGATCATGGTCGACAGCGGGCCTGGAATGCTCGACGTGCAGCGGTCGATCGGTGACGGGCACTCCACCGCCGGGACCCTGGGCATCGGCTTCGGGGCGATCCTGCGCCAGGCCAGCCGGTGGGACCTGCACTCGGTGCCGGGCAAGGGCACCGTGATGACCGTCCAGGTCTGGCCGGCGACCGCACCGGAGCCGGCCTGGGGCGCCGGGCTGACCCGGCCGCTGACCGGGGAGACGGTGAGCGGCGACGCGGTCGCGGTCCGCGTCTCCGAGGGCCGGCGGCAGATGCTGGTGAGCGACGGGCTCGGGCACGGCGGCCTGGCCGCCGCCGCGTCGCACGAGGCGGTCCGGGCGTTCCAGAAAGCACCCGCCGTGCCACCGGCGCAGGTGGTGGAGGCTCTGCACCGGGCTCTCGGGCACACCCGGGGCGCCGCGCTGGCCGTCGCCGATCTCGACACGGACGCCGGTGTGGTGCGCTACGCGGGTCTGGGCAACATCTCCGGCACGGTGCTGGCGCCGGACGGCGGCCGGCGCGGCATGGTCTCGATGCCCGGCATCGCCGGTCACCAGCGGCGGCAGATCCGGGAGTACGAGTACCCGCTCGCCCCCGGCGCGGTGGTGCTGATGCACACCGACGGGCTGGTCGACCGGTGGAATCAAGCCGACTATCCGGGCCTGCTGACCCACACGCCCGAGGTGATCGCCGCGACCGTGCTGCGCGACGCCGGGACCCGCCGGGACGACGCCGGTGTGCTGGTGGCGCGAGTCCGATGACCGCTGTGCCGCTGATGCGTATGCGCCTGCGGGTCGAGCAGGACATCTTCGTGGTGCGGCAGCGAGGGCGTGAGGTGGCCCGCGCGGTCGGACTGGAGACGCAGGACCAGACCCGCGTGGCCACCGCGCTCAGCGAGGTGGGCCGGGTGCTGCTCGCCTCGGGCCGGGAGACGGACGTTGCGTTCAGCGTCGAGCCGATCGGGGTACCTACGCTGCTCGTGACGATGGCGCAGCCGGGCGTCGGGGAGACGGGCCGGCTCGCTGAGCAGTTACAGCAGGTCGGCCGCCTGGTCGACACGATGGAGGTCGACGATGGTGGGTCCCGGACTGTCGTGCGGATGGCGCGGCGATTGCCCTCGGGCGCTCCCCGGCTGACGCCTGATCGGATGGACGAGATACGCGACGGTCTGGCCAACCACGTGCCCGGCACCCCGCTGGACGAGCTGGCCGTACAGAACCAGCAGTTGATCGCGGCCCTCAACGAGGTGCGCGCGCAACGCGACGACCTGGCCCGGCTCAACGCCGAGCTGGAGGAGACCAACCGTGGGGTGATGGCCCTCTACAACCAGCTCTCCCAGGAGCTGGAGGAGACCAACCGCGGTGTGGTCGCGCTCTACGCCGAGCTGGACGAGAAGTCGGCGCAACTGCGGGCGGCCAGCGAGGCGAAGAGCCGCTTCCTGGCCAACGTCAGCCACGAGCTGCGCGCCCCGGTCACCGCGATCATCGGCCTGGGCCGGCTGCTCACCGACTCCGGCTCGGACGAACTCACCAGCGAGCAGGGCCGCCAGGTGGATCTGATCCGCACCTCGGCCAGCGACCTGCTCACCCTGGTCAACGGCCTGCTCGACCTGGCCAAGGCGGAGGCCGGCCGGATCGAGCCGAACTGGTCAGAGGTGGACCTCAAGGCGATGTTCGGCCAGTTGCGCGGCACGCTGCGGCCGATGGTCACCCGGCCCGAGGTCGACTTCGTGGTCGACGAGCCGGCCGTGCCGGTGCTGCGCTCCGACGAGGTGCTGCTCGCCCAGGTGCTGCGCAATCTGCTGACCAACGCGCTGAAGTTCACCGAGACCGGATCGGTCCGGCTCAGCGTCCGCCCGATCGACGGCGACGCCGAGTTCGTGGTCGCCGACACCGGCACCGGCATCCCACCGGAGCTGCAGGAACGCATCTTCGAGGAGTTCTACCAGGTGCCCGGCAGCAAACCGGTGAGCGGCAAGGGCACCGGCCTCGGCCTGCCCTACGCGCGGCGGCTGGCCGGCATCCTCGGCGGCGGCCTGCGGGTCGACTCCGCCCCCGGTGAGGGCAGCATCTTCACCCTCCGGCTGCCGATCACGTCATGACCGAATCGCGCGTTCCCGCCACCCTGCTGGTCGTCGACGACAGCGCCACGAAGCGCTATCTGCTGGTGAGCTGGCTCAGCCGGGCCGGTTTCACGGTCCGCGAGGCGGAGACCGGCGGGGAGGCGCTGACCCGCCTGCTGGAAACCGAGATCGACCTGGTCGTGCTGGACGTGAAGCTGCCGGACATGAGCGGCTTCGAGGTCTGCGAACAGATCAAGACCGATCCCCGGTACGGGGTACTGCCGGTGATCCACGTGTCCGCGCACGCCGTGGACGTCAACGACCGGACCCAGGGACTCAACCGCGGCGCCGACGCCTACCTGGTCGAGCCGATCGAGCCGGACGAGCTGATCGCGACAGTGCAGGCCGTCCTGCGCTACTACCGTGCCCGGCAACGCGCCGAGCTGCTGGCCGCCCGGATGGTCAAGCTCGCCGAGACCACCCTGGCGATCAACTCGGCGGCCACCCTGCCGGCTCTGCTGTCGGCGGCCGCGGACGGCGCCTGGAACATCTTCGGCGGCCCGGTGGCGGTGGTCGCGGAGACCTCCGAGGGCGAGAGCCTGGCCGCGGTGGGCAACCCTCCGGAGGTACGCCGATGGGCTGTCCCCCCGGAGCCGGTGACCGTCGGATCGCTGGTACGCGCCGACGAGGCGGCCGCCTGGAACGTGGTCGACTGGCCGGCCGGCGAGACGGTCGCGGTCGGGGCGGCCCGGCTGCGCGCCGACCGGCCACCGGTCTACGTCGCCGTCCCGGGCAGCACGCAGATGGCCGGCTTCCCGGTGCTCCGCCAGCTCTCCCAGGCCGTCGCGGCCGCGGTGGAGGCGCAGCGCTCCTTCGACGAGGAACACCGGGTCGCGGTCACCCTGCAGCGCAGCCTCCTGCAGTCCCGGCTGCCCGAGGTGCCCGGCCTGGACCTGGGCGTGCTCTACGAGCCGGCCGGCGCGCAGACCGAGGTGGGCGGCGACTTCTACGAGCTGACCGTGGTCGGCGACCGGCTGCTGGTGGCGATCGGCGACGTGGCCGGGCACTCGCTGCACGCGGCGACCGTGATGGCGGAGATCCGGCACGCGGTCCGCGCCTACGCCATCGAGGGGCACTCGCCGGGTGCGGTGCTGGAGCTGGTCAACCGGTTCATGCGGACCGTGCTGCCGGCCGACTCGGCGACCCTGTGCCTGCTCACCCTGGAACCGGCGACCGGCCTGATCCGGATGGCGACGGCCGGGCACCTGCCGCCGCTGGTGCACGTGGACGGCGAGGTGCGGTTCCTGGAGCCGCGCGGGGCGCTGCTCGGCATCGCCGCGCCCCGCCGGGCCGAGGTGGAGTACGTCCTGCCGCCCGGCGGAACCCTGGTGCTCTACACCGACGGTCTGATCGAGCGCCGGGACATCGACATCGACGAAGGGCTGCGGGCGCTGGCGGACCGGGCCGCCACCGTCGAGCCGGACCTAGACGCGTTCTGCCGCCGCCTGCTCACCCAGCTCGCCGGAGCCAGGGAGCAGGCGGACGACATCGCCGTCGTCGCGGTCCGCCGAAACGGTGTGGAGTTCGGGCGCGAATAGCGGCCGAACTCCACACACCGGAAAGAGGTCAGCAGAACGCCTCGTCGAGGAGGGTCTGGGTCGCCTCGCGGAACGCGCCGGCCTGGGACTGCGCGACGTCGTCGGCGTAGGTGAACGAGGCGGTCAGGGTGCGGCTGCCGTCGGGCGTGCTGTACATCATCGTGGCGTACCCCTGCAGGCTGCCGTTGTGGGTGATGACCGGGGTGCCGCAGGTGGGCAGCGGGAACGGCGACGGGGCGCTGCCGTCCTGCACGAACACGCCCAGGCCGTACCCGAGCTTCGGGTGCGGGGTGCGCATCTCGGCCAGCAACGGCGCCGGCAGGAGCCTGCCGCTCATCAGGGCCGAGAAGAACGTCCGCAGGTCCTCGGTGGTCGAGATCATGTCACCGCCGCCACCGACCCAGGACGGGTTCTGCCGGGTGATGTCGACGGTCCTGCCGTCGTAGCGGTAGTAGGCGTGGGCGTGCGGCCCGGGGATCTCCGGTGACGTGCCCGGCGCCACGGTGGCCCGCATGCCGAGCGGGCGCAGGATCCGCCGCTGCAGCTCGGTGGCGAACGAACGGCCGGTGACCTGCTCGATCAGCATCCGGGCCAGGACGTAGTTGGTGTTGGAGTAGCTCCAGTCGGTGCCCGGCTCGAACCGCAGCGGGTGGGACAGCGACAGCCGTACCAGATCGGCGGGGTCGTAGCTCGTGAACCTGTCCTTCTCCACCCACTCCTTGCCGTTCCAGCTGACGCCCGCGACGATCGTGCCGTCGGCGTTGTACTCGCCGGTGTGGTTGAAGACGCCGCTGGTGTGCTGCAGCAGCATCCGCAGGGTGATCCGCTCGTCAAGGCCGTACCCGGGCAGGTGGCGGGCGACCGGCTCGTCCAGGCCGACGCGGCCCTCGGCCACCAGTTGCAGGGCCATCGTCGCGATGAACGTCTTGGTGCTGCTGCCGATCCGGAACCTGCCGTCCACCGGCGGTTTGCCGGGCCTGCCCAGCTCACGTACGCCGGCGGTGGCGACCCGGTCGCGCCGGCCGTCGGAGATGCGGACCTGCACCCCGGTGAAGCCGGAATCGGCGATCTGCTGGACCACCCGCCGGAGATCCGGCCGGTCCGGGCCGGCGGCCTGCGCGGGGGCGGCGGTTCCCGCCAGCAGGGTGGTGGCGGTCAGGGTGGCCAGGAACTTCGCTGTCGTCGTCATGGGAACAACGATCACGGTCCGCTCTGACACGGGACCGCCACGGCACTGACACGGCTTGCGGGGTACGGGTTTCGCCCGTACCCCGCAAGGTCTCAAGCCTTCAGGACGTCGAGGATCCAGGCGAGGTTGAAGGCCTCTTCCTTCCACGAGTCGTAGCGACCGCTCGGCCCCGCGTGACCGGCGCCCATCTCGGTCTTGAGCAGGTAGTCGCCTTCGGGGGCGACCGAGCGCAGCCGGGCGATCCACTTGGCCGGCTCGTGGTAGAGCACCCGCGTGTCGTTGAGGCTGGTCACCGCGAGGATCCGGGGATAGGTCTGCTTGGTGACGTTCTCGTAGGGGCTGTAGGACTTCATGTACGCGTAGACCTCGGCCGATTCGAGCGGGTTGCCCCACTCCTCCCACTCGGTGACCGTCAGTGGCAGTGACGGGTCGAGGATCGAGGTCAGCGGGTCCACGAACGGGACCTCGGCCAGGATGCCGGCGAACGTCTCCGGGGCGATGTTGGCGACCGCGCCCATCAGCAGGCCACCCGCCGAGCCGCCGCGGGCCACCAGCCGGGACGCGGTGGTCCAGCGGTTGCGGATCAGGGCCTCGGCGGCCGCCACGAAGTCGGTGAAGGTGTTCTTCTTGGCGAGCATCTTGCCGTGCTCGTACCACTGGCGGCCCATCTCGCCGCCGCCGCGCACGTGCGCGATGGCGAAGACGACGCCGCGGTCCAGCAGGGACAGGCGCGGAATCGAGAAGTACGGGTCGATGGAGTGCTCGTACGACCCGTAGCCGTAGAGCAGCGCCGGCGCCTCTTTCGGCACGCCCTTGCGCGCCACGATCGAGATCGGGACCCGGGTGCCGTCCGGGGCGGTCGCCCACTCACGGAACTGCTCGTAGGCGTCCGGGTCGTAACCACCCAGCACCGGCCGCTGCTTGCGCAGCGTCTGCACCCGCGTGTTCAGTTCCACGTCGTAGACCGAGTCGGGAGTGATCAGCGAGGTGTAGGTGATCCGGACCGAGGACGTCTCGTACTCCGGGTTGGCGGTCAGGCCGACGCTGTAGAGCGGCTCGGGGAACTCCATGTCGTACGCCGCGGTGCTGCCGTCGGTGAGCACCCGCAGGCCGGTCAGCCCGTCCCGGCGCAGCGAGATCACCAGGTGGCGGGCGAACGCGTCCACCGACTCCAGCCGGGTGCCCGGCTGGTGCGGGATCATCTCGATCCACTCGCCGGGGCGGTCGGCGGAGGTCCAGGCCAGGGCGAAGTCCTCGGCGTCCCGGTTGTGCAGGATCAGGAACCGGTGGCCGTGGTGCTCGATCGAGTATTCGACGCCCTGACGGCGCTCGGCGATCAGGACCGGGCCGGAGTCCGGCGCGTCGGCCGGGATCACCCGCACCTCGGAGGTGACCTTGCTGTGCGCGTCGATGACGATGAACTTCTCGCTGCGGGTCAGGTCGACGCCCACCCAGAACCGCTCGTCCGGCTCCTCGAAGACCAGCTCGTCGTCGGCGCCGCCGATGGTGTGCCGCCACACCCGGTTGGGCCGCCACGCGTCGTCGACGGTGATGTAGAACAGCACGCTGCCGTCGGCCGACCAGGCGCTGCCGTAGAACACGTCGGAGATCTCGTCGGCCAGCACCTCGCCGGTCGTCAGGTTCTTGACGCGCAGGGTGAACCGCTCGTCGCCGGCGAAGTCGGTCGAATAGGCCAGCCAGTCGCCGTCGGGGCTCACGTCGAAGGTGCCGAGGGCGAAGAAGTCCTTGCCGTCGGCGAGCGCGTTGCCGTCGAGCAGGACCTGCTCACCGGGCTTGTCGTCGCCCATCGGCGGGTCGGTCTCACCGGGGCGCACCGGCACCCGGCAATGGATCCCGTACTGCTTGCCCTCCTCGGTGCGCGTGTAATACCAATACGCGCCCTTGCGGGACGGCACCGAGAGATCGGTCTCCTGGGTGCGGCCCTTGATCTCCTGGAAGATCGTCTCGCGGAGCGGCGCCAGGTGAGCCGTCGCCTGATCGGTCCAGGCGTTCTCGGTCTCCAGGTGGGCGATGGTCGCCGGGTCCTCCTTGGTCATCAGCCACGCGAACTCGTCGGTGACCGTGTCGCCGTGGAAGGTGCGCTCGGTGGGCGCCTGGCGAGCGATGGGTGGACCTTCAATCGTCACCGGAAACACGTTACCGCCCGAATTTCCGACACACACGAACCTCGGTCATTCGAACATGTGTACGATGTGCCAGAGTGGACGATCTTCGACGTGGGGAGGCTTCGGACGTGAGCGGTTCCCTTCTCTCCGAGCTCGTGGAGATCTGCGGCCCGGGGTCCGCGCGCGTCGCGGGCACCGGGTTCGTCGCCGCCCCCGCCACCCCCCGTTCGCTGTCCGCGCTGATGGTCCTCGCCGGCAAACGCGGGCTCCGCGTCCGGCCACGCGGCTCCGGCAGCAAGTTCTCCTGGGGCCCGCCTCCGCAGACCGTGGACATCGTCATCGACACCGCGCGGCTCAACGGCCTGTGGGACCACGACGGCTCGACGGCGATCGTGGCCGCCGGCACCGCGGTCGGCGCCGCCCAGGCCGCGCTCGCTCTGCACGGCAAGCGCCTCACCCTCGACCCGCCGTCCCGGGGCGCCACCATCGGCGGCGCCCTCGCGCTCAACGAGGCGGGCCCGCTGCGCCACCAGTTCGGCCCGCCCGACGGTCAGGTCCTCCGCACCGACCTGGTCGACCCGTCCGGCCAGGTGCTGCGGACCGAGGGGTGGGAGCACACCGACGGGGTGATCACCGCGGCCGTGCTGCCGGTCGAGCCGCTTCCGGCGGCGCGATGCTGGGTGATCCGTCCGGTGTCCACCCCGACCGAGGCCGGTGACCTGGTCGCCGCGGCCACCCGGGAGTTCTCGCCGAGCGCGGTCGAGATGGATCTGCCGGCCTCCGGAGCCGGCGCGCTCGCGCTGCTGCTGGAGGGCACGGCCGAGTGGGTCGGCATCAGCGCCGGCCGGCTGGCCCGGCACCTCGGCCCGTCCGCCGGCCTGCAGTCCGCGGCGCCGGCCTGGTGGGGGCGCTATCCGTTCGGTTCCGGTGACGTGGTGCTGCGGCTGCGGGTGCGCTCCTGGGACGTGCCGGCCGTGGTCTACACGCTGCTCGACGCGGTCGGGGCGGCGGTGCCGGTCCGCGGGTCGGCGGGCGCGGGTGTGCTGCATGCCGTGCTGCCGCGCGGGGTGAGCGCGGCCCGCGTCGGCGACATCGTGGTGAGCCTGAAACAGGTGCTGATGGCGCGGCGCGGCCAGGTCGTGGTGCTGACCGCGCCACCCGGGCTGGCGGCGGAGATCGAGATGGCCCGCCCGGCGGACTTCTTCTAGGTTCTGCTCAGGACCGGGATCACGGCGGCGGTCTCGGCGGCCAGGTGGCGGCCCATCCGGGCGACCTCGCCGACGGCATAGGTGAGATAGGCGAACTGGCCGACCTCGCGGACCCCGGTGAGGATCAGGTCGTCGACGAGCAGGCGGTGGCGCAGCATCGGGACGCCCGACCCGAGGATCGTCGGCGCGATCCCCAGGATGATCTCGTCGAGCAGGTCCTCGGCGACGAACTGGCTCACCAGGTCGCCCCCGCCGGCCAGCCAGACGTTCTTGCCCTGGGCCGCGACGACCATCGCCTCGTGCACCCGGCGGACATCGCCGCTGATCATGAACACGTTGGCGTCCGGCACCGGCGGCAGGTCACGGTGGGTGAAGACCCAGCACGGGACCTCGCCGTACATGTCGTGCCAGTTCTGCGGTTCCTCGAGCAGATTGTCGTGCTCCAGGACCCATTCGTAGGTGGTCGCCCCCATGGCGAACGCGCCGACGCCCTCGAAGAACTCCCCGAACGGGTTCTCGGTGCCCTCGTCCACCTCGAAGAGCCAGTCCAGCGAGTTGCCCTCGTCGGCGATGAAGCCGTCGATGCTGGTGGCGGTGTAGTACTGCGTCTTCGCCATGAGGAACACCATGCCATGACCAGGCCGACAAAAAGGGCAGATCGATCAGGACGGTCGAGGGCTCGTGTGGGGTGCCGGTGGCGGGCAGGGCGTTGCCGCACCCGGCCCGCCACCGTCACCGGCATGGGCTCCGCCACATCCGGATTCACCGGCGGCGGGGTCCCACACCGTACTCCAACGGACGAGGCGGCGGGATCGACTCTCACATCTCGGATTCCCCGCGAAGGGGTGAGCGTCGATGCTGCTCACAGCGGGGCGGCGCGGCGCGCGGATGCGGTTTGTCAGGCGTCGTTGCGCAGCACCAGGATCGCGATGTCGTCGCGGGGCTCCTCGACCGAGAAGTTGATCGTGGTGGAGCGCAGCCGGGCCGCCATCACATCCGCCGGATAGCCCGCCAACGGCGCCGACGCCTCGCGCAGCCGGGCCGAGCCGAACAGCTCCCGGCCGCGGCGCCGCTCGGTCACCCCGTCGGTGTAGAAGATCAGCGAGTCGCCGGACTCCAGCGTGATCGACACGTCCGGCGACGTGATGGTCTCCAGCAGGCCCAGCGCCGTCCCGCCCTCACCGACGAACGACGTCTTGCCGTCGGCCCGGACCAGCACCGCCCGGTCGTGTCCGGCCAGGTGCAGGCAGACGCCGAGGTTCCCGTTCGGCTGCCGGGTCACCGAGGCCATGGCCAGCGTGCAGTACCGCCCGCCGCCGCGCTGGACGAGCGTCCGGTTGACCCGCCAGAGGATCTCGCTGAGCGCCTTGCCGTCGTCGACCAGGATCCGGATCACGTCCCGGACCAGCCCGGTCACGGTGGCCGCCTGCACGCCCTTGCCGGACACGTCGCCGACCACGACCAGCCACTTCTCGGTGCCGCTCGGGACCACGTCGTAGAAGTCGCCGCCGACCTCCGAGCCGGTCGGGACGTACTCCGCGGCGAAACCGATGCCGTCCACCCGGGGCAGCGCCGGCGGCAGCAGCGAGGCCTGCAGGGTCCGGGCGACCCGGTGCCGCTCGTCGTGGATGCGGGCGTTGTCGATGGCGAGAGCGGCCCGCCGGGCCACGTCCTCCAGGACCGCGACCTCGTCGGCGTCGTGCCGGTGTTTCGGGTGCCGGCCGACCGCCAGGGTGCCGAGCCGGGCGCCGCGGGCGACCAGCGGCACCGCGTAACCCTCCATCGGCGAGCCGAACATCACCTGGGTGCCGAGCCGGGACGCCTCCTCCAGCCGGGCCAGCAGCGACTCCGGGCCCGGCTCGGCCAGCGTCGCGTGCAACTGGGGCAGCGCGGCCTCCTCGGCGTGGGTGGCGGCGGCCAGTTGCAGCCGGCCCCACGCGTCGGTGGTGTGCACCGCGCACCACTGGCCCAGCCGGGGCACCACCAGCTGCGGGATGAGGGCCATCGTCAGGTTCACGTCGAGGGACTGCGCGAGCAGCTCGCTGGCCTCGGCGAGGAAGGTGATCCAGGTCTGCCGGCGGATGTCGGCGCGGCGCAACCGGTCGTTCTCCAGGTGCAGGGCGAACCGTTCGGCGACCATGGTGGCCAGGGCCAGGGCGTACCCCTCGGGGGCGGCGTCGAGTTCCAGCTCGCCCGAGTACGGCCGCTGCACGTTCAAGGGGACCCGGATGGTGTCGGCGTTGTCACGGGGCGCGCGGCCGTACCTCGCAAGAAGTTGCCGTCCCATGCCGTCGCCGCGGTCCAGCCGCAGCACGCCGCCGGCCGCGCCGGTCAGCCGCGCCAGGCGGGACAGCAGGTCGGCCGCCAGGTCGGTCAGGCCCTCCTCGGAGTGCCGGTCGGTGCCGCTGCGCAACAGGCCGGTGAGCGCGCCGAGGCTGGGCGACTCGGTGGTGCTGGGCAGCCGCACCGGCCCGGAGTCGGCACGCTGGTCGAGCCGGAACCAGACGCCCTTGCCGTCGCCCTCGTGCACGGTGCCCCACCGGCTGGCGAAGTGGTCGACCAGCAGCAGGCCCCGGCCACGCTCGGCGACCTCGCCGATCTCCGACGTCTCGTTGCGCGGGCCCACGGTGAGTTGCTCGACCGGGCCGACCGCGAAGTCGGTCACGGTCACGGTGAGCCCGCCGGTGTCGGCGGCCACCTCGATCTCCAGCTCGGTGTTGGCATGCACCACGGCGTTGGTGGACAACTCGGTGGTGAGCAGCAGGGCCTCGTTGAGCAGCCCGACGAGCCCGGTCTCCTCCAGCACGGAGCGAACGAGCGCGCGGGCCGCCGCCGGGGTCCGACGATCGTTCGGCAGCCTGGTGCGGCGCACCAAAGCCTCGGACGGCGCACCCGACGGGATGCTCGTCCTGGTTCCCACCTCGCCTGGCACCCATGCATCCTCTCCCGTGGACGGGTTAATGCACAAAGTCGTCTCTCGCATTGACCCGGTCGAGCGAGAGAGGATAGGGGACCCCCCGTGATTTACAGCGAGTGAGGACAGCATGACTACGGCTGAAGAGGGCAGCGTCGGCGTGCCCGACGAGACCGTTCTGCTCGGTGAACTCGCCGATGCGCTGCGCCGTGTGCGCCGTGGCGATCTGAAGGTTCGCCTGCCCCGGCGCAGCGGCATGGCCGGGGCGGTGGCGGAGGCGTTCAACGAGGTCATCTCCACGCAGGAGCGGCAGAACCTGGACCTGCGCCGGATCAGCCGGATCGTCGGGCGGGACGGCCGGCTCACCGAGCGCCTCGACGAGGAAGGCCTGGACGGCGCCTGGGCGGACAGTGTCCGCTCGGTCAACTCGCTGATCGACGACCTGGCCCGGCCGACCACCGAGATCTCCCGGGTCATCGTGGCGGTGGCGGAGGGTGACCTGTCGCAGCACATGGCCCTGGAGATGGACGGGCGGCCGCTGCGCGGCGAGTTCCTCCGGATCGGCCGGACGGTGAACACGATGGTGGACCAGCTGTCGTCGTTCGCCGACGAGGTGACCCGGGTGGCCCGCGAGGTGGGCACCGAGGGCGAGCTGGGCGGCCAGGCCGACGTGCGGGGCGTGGCCGGCACCTGGAAGGACCTCACCGACTCGGTGAACACCATGGCGTCGAACCTGACGCACCAGGTGCGGTCGATCTCACAGGTGGCGACCGCGGTGGCCCGCGGCGACCTGTCCCAGAAGATCACCGTGTCCGCCCGGGGCGAGGTGGCCGAGCTGTCCGACACCATGAACGGGCTGACCGACACCCTGCGGCTGTTCGCCGAGCAGGTGACCCGGGTGGCCCGCGAGGTGGGCACCGAGGGCAAGCTCGGCGGCCAGGCCGACGTGCCGAACGTGGCCGGCACCTGGAAGGACCTCACCGACTCGGTGAACTCGATGGCGTCCAACCTGACGAGTCAGGTCCGCAACATCGCCCAGGTCTCCACCGCTGTCGCGAAGGGCGACCTGTCGCAGAAGATCACGGTGGCCGCGCAGGGCGAGATCCTGGAGCTCAAGGACACCGTGAACACGATGGTGGACCAGTTGTCGTCGTTCGCCGACGAGGTGACCCGGGTGGCCCGCGAGGTCGGCACCGAGGGCCGGCTGGGCGGTCAGGCCCAGGTCCGTGGCGTCTCCGGCACCTGGCGCGACCTCACCGAGAACGTGAACCAGCTCGCCGCCAACCTGACCGCCCAGGTCCGCAACATCTCCCAGGTCTCCACCGCTGTCGCGAAGGGCGACCTGTCGCAGAAGATCACGGTCGACGCGCGCGGCGAGATCCTGGAGCTGAAGAACACCGTGAACACGATGGTGGACCAGTTGTCGTCGTTCGCCGACGAGGTGACGCGGGTGGCCCGCGAGGTCGGTTCCGAGGGCAAGCTCGGCGGACAGGCGCAGGTCAAGGGCGTTTCTGGTACGTGGCGCGACCTCACCGACAACGTCAACTACATGGCGTCCAACCTGACCAGCCAGGTCCGGAACATCGCCTCGGTCACCACCGCCGTGGCCAAGGGCGACCTGGGCCAGAAGATCACGGTCGACGCCCGCGGCGAGATCCTGGAGCTGAAGTCCACGGTGAACACGATGGTGGACCAGTTGTCGTCGTTCGCCGACGAGGTGACGCGGGTGGCCCGTGAGGTGGGCTCGGAGGGCAAGCTCGGCGGGCAGGCCCAGGTGCGGGGCGTCGCGGGCACGTGGCGTGATCTGACCGACAATGTCAACTCGATGGCGTCGAACCTGACCGGCCAGGTCCGGAACATCGCCTCGGTCACCACGGCAGTGGCCAAGGGCGACCTGTCGCAGAAGATCACGGTCGACGCCCAGGGCGAGATCCTGGAGCTGAAGAACACCGTGAACACGATGGTGGACCAGTTGTCGTCGTTCGCCGACGAGGTGACCCGGGTGGCCCGCGAGGTCGGTTCGGAGGGCAAGCTCGGTGGCCAGGCCCAGGTGCAGGGCGTCGCCGGCACGTGGCGTGACCTGACCGACAACGTCAACTACATGGCGTCCAACCTGACCAGCCAGGTCCGCAACATCGCCCAGGTCTCCACCGCTGTCGCGAAGGGCGACCTGGGCCAGAAGATCACCGTCGACGCGCGTGGCGAGATCCTCGAGCTGAAGAACACCGTGAACACGATGGTGGACCAGTTGTCATCGTTCGCCGACGAGGTGACCCGGGTGGCCCGCGAGGTCGGTTCCGAGGGCAAGCTCGGCGGACAGGCGCAGGTCAAGGGCGTTTCTGGTACGTGGCGCGACCTCACCGACAACGTCAACCAGCTCGCCTCCACCCTGACCATCCAGCTGCGCGCCATCGCCGAGGTGTCCACCGCCGTGACCCGCGGCGACCTGACCCAGAGCGTCGCCGTCGAGGCGCAGGGCGAGGTGGCGGAGCTCAAGGACAACATCAACCAGATGATCGTCACGCTCCGCGACACCACCAAGACCAACGCGGAGCAGGGCTGGCTCGACTCGAACCTGGCCCGGATCGGTGGCCTGCTGCAGGGCCAGCGGGACGTCGGCGAGGTCTGCCGCATGATCATGACCGAGGTGACGCCGCTGGTGGACGCGCAACTCGGCGCGTTCTTCCTGGTCGACAACTCGGAGGCGGTGACCCGGCTGCGACTGGCCGCGGCGTACGGCTACGTCGCCCGCGACCACGAGGTGATCTTCGGCCCGGGCGAGGGACTGGTCGGCCAGGCCGCGGTGTCCCGCCGCACGATCCGGGTCCGGGCCACCCACGACGGGATACTGACCATGCGCTCCGGGCTGCTGGCCATGCCGCCGAACGACATGGTGGTGCTGCCGGTGCTGTTCGAGGGCGAGATGCTCGGCGTGATCGAGTTCGCGTCGGTGGCCGCCTTCTCCGGGCTGCATCTGACGTTCCTGGAGCGGCTGGTCGCCACGATCGGGGTGGCGCTCAACACCATCCAGGCCAACCGGCGTACCGAGCAGTTGCTGGCCCAGTCGCAGCGGCTGGCCCGGGAGATGCAGGACCAGTCGGCCGAGCTGCAGCGCACCAACGCCGAGCTGGAGGACAAGGCCAAGCTGCTCAGCGAGCAGAAGGCGAACATCGAGCTGAAGAACCGGGAGATCGAGCTGGCCCGGCTCGGCCTGGAGGAGAAGGCGCAGCAGCTGTCGCGCGCCAACACGTACAAGTCGGAGTTCCTCGCCAACATGAGCCACGAGCTGCGGACCCCGCTGAACTCGTTGCTGCTGCTGGCCCGGCTGCTCGCCGACAACACCGAGCAGAACCTGACGAGCAAGCAGATCGAGTTCGCCCGGACCATCCACAGTGCCGGCTCGGACCTGCTGTCGCTGATCGACGACATCCTGGATCTGTCCAAGATCGAGGCCGGCCGGATGGACGTGGAGCCGGACGTGGTCGACTTCGACGGCATCCGCAGCTACGTCGAGCAGGCGTTCGTCCCGCAGGCGGAGATCAAGGGCCTGGACTTCCGGGTGGACGTGGCGCCCGAGCTGCCGGACTCGCTGGTGACCGACCCGCAGCGGCTCCAGCAGATCCTGCGCAACCTGCTGTCGAACGCGGTCAAGTTCACCGACAACGGCTCGGTGACGCTGAGCATCTTCCCGACCGCGCTGGATGCCGGCGTCGACGCGCCGCCGTCGCTGCACTCGGCGCAGCAGGTGGTGGCGTTCGCCGTCACCGACACCGGCATCGGCATCTCCGACGAGAAGCTCGCGATCATCTTCGAGCCGTTCCAGCAGGCCGACGGCACCACCACCCGCAAGTACGGCGGCACCGGCCTGGGCCTGTCGATCAGCCGCGAGTTCGCCGCGCTGCTCGGCGGCACCATCGCGGTGTCCTCGGTGCCGGGGGAGGGTTCCACCTTCACCCTCTTCATGCCGGAGGCGCTGACCCCGGACGCGATCCCGATGCCGGTGCTGCCGTCGGTGCCGGCCAAGGCGATCTCGGTGCGGCCGGCCGCCTCGCTGGGGCTGCCGCTGATGGAGATGCCGCCGCGGGTGGTCGAGGAGAAGCCCACGGCCAGCCCGGCCGCCCGGAAACTGGAGGGCGTCACGGTGCTGATCGTCGACGACGACGTGCGCAATGTCTTCGCCCTGACCAGTGCGCTCGAGATGCATGGACTGCACGTGCTGTACTCGGACAATGGGGTGGACGGAGTGCGGATCCTGGCCGAGCATCCGGAGATCGACATCGTGCTGATGGACGCGATGATGCCGGATCAGGACGGCTACGAGACGACCCGGGGAATTCGCCGCAATCAGCGTTTCCGGGACCTGCCGGTAGTCTTCCTGACGGCGAAGGCGATGCCGGGTGACCGGGAGTCCGCTCTCGCCGCCGGGGCCAGTGACTACATCACGAAACCGGTCGACCTCGATGAGCTGATCGAACTGATGGACCGCTGGGTAAACCAGGAGGGAAGGACCGAGCCGGACCACGGCTGACCAGGCACGACTCTTTTGGTGGGGTGAGTACGAGTGGGTGAGCGCGCCAAAGCGCTGTTGGTCGACGACCGGCGGGACAACCTGCTGGCCCTGGAGGCGATCCTGCAGGGCCTGCCGGTCACGCCGGTCGCCGTGGAGAGCGGCGAGGCCGCGCTCAAGCAATTGCTCACCGACGACTTCGCGGTGATCCTGCTGGACGCGCACATGCCCAACATGGATGGTTTCGAGACGGCCAGCCACATCAAGCGGCGGGAGCGGACCCGGCACGTGCCGATCCTGTTCCTGACCGCCGCGGACCGGGACGCCCAGCTCGCCCTCCGGGGTTACGCCGTGGGCGCCGTCGATTACCTCACCAAGCCGTTCGACCCGTGGGTGCTTCGCGCCAAGGTCTCCATCTTCGTCGAGCTGTGGACGAAGAATCAGCAGCTCAAGGCGCAGGCCGAGGCATACCGGGAACGCGAGGCGCAATGGCAGCGGCTCACCGGGACGATCGACGAGGCGGCCCGGGTGCTGCGGGCCGGCGGCGACAAGGCCGCCGGCGAGGCGCTCGATCTGCTGGAGAAGGCGCGCTGGGGGGACTGATCCCGGCCCGCCTGTGACCTGGGTCACTGCGGACAACCTTGCCGGGCAGCCGCACCACTACCGGGGCGTGATCGCTTTGATCATGCGACGCCCGCCGTCGGAGACGGTGGCCTCATCCCCTGAGTAGGAGCAACATGCGGCACGCAATGCCCAGCGCGACCCCGAGCCGCCGGCGCCGTCGTCTGGTCGCGGGTCTCGGCGCGGCCGGTGCGGCAGGCGCCGTCACCGCGCTGGTCGCCGTCCTCGTCCCGTCGGCTTCCGCCGCGACCCTGTTCAGCGACGACTTCGAGGGCGGCGCGGGCAACTGGTCCAAGTCCGGTGGCGCCTGGTCCGTCGTCTCCGACGGCTCGAAGGTCTACCAGCAGGCCAAGGCGGACAGCGAGCTCGCCCGGGTCTTCGCCGGCGAGACGTCCTGGACCAACTACTCGGTCGAGGCGAAGGTCAAGGGCCTCGACCTGAGCAAGGGCCTGGCCGGTGTCGCGGCCCGGGCCAGCGGTTCCTCCACGATGTACCGGCTCGCCCTGACCTCGGCCGGCAAGGCCGAGCTGCAGTCGGTCAAGGGCAGCACGATCACCAGGCTCGGCTCGGCCGCGGTCGGCAACCTGACCTCGTGGCACACCCTGCGGGTCGACGTCTCGGGCAGCACCGTCACCGGCTGGGTGGACGGCGCCAAGGTCGCCTCGGGCACCGGCACGCTCGCCGGAACCGGGCGCATCGGCCTGATCACCAGCTTCGCCTCGGCCGAGTTCGACGACGTCGCGGTGAACCCGCTGGGCGGCGGCGCTGCCACGTCGGCGACCGCGACGGCGACGCCGACCGCCACCAAGACGGCCACCGCCACCCCGACGGCCACCAAGACGGCCACCGCCACCCCGACGGCCACCAGGACCGCGACAGCGACCCCCACGGCGACCAGGACGCCGACCGCCACCCCGACCGCCACCAGCTCGTCCGCCGCGTGGCCGAAGGCGACAGGTGAGAAGCCGGTCACCGCGACCATCCCGGTCTCCGGCACGCTGGACGGCGGCAACGCCCGCTACTTCGGCAGCGGCGCGCTGGGCGGCGACGGCCAGGACGAGGGTCAGGACCCGCTGTTCAAGCTGGCCGACGGCGCGGTGCTGAAGAACGTCATCCTCGGCGCCCCGGCCGCGGACGGCATCCACTGCTCCGGCTCCTGCACGCTGATCAACGTGTGGTGGGAGAACGTCGGTGAGGACGCGGCCACCTTCAAGGGCGGCGCCTCGGCGACCTACACCGTCGACGGCGGCGGCGCGAAGGGCGCGGACGACAAGGTCTTCCAGCACAACGGCGGCGGCACCCTGACCATCAAGAACTTCCAGGTCGCCGACTTCGGCAAGCTGTACCGCTCGTGCGGCAACTGCTCCACCCAGCACAAGCGCGCGGTCGTGGTGCAGAACGTGGTCGCCACCGCCCCGGCCGGCAGCCTGGTCGGCATCAACGCCAACTTCGGCGACACCGCCCGGATCTCCGGCGTGACCGTGGTCGGCAAGAAGAGCCTGGACATCTGCGTCAAGTTCACCGGCAACAGCTCCGGCAAGGAGCCGACCAAGATCGGCACCGGCCCGGACGGCGTGAACTGCATCTACAACGAGTCCGACATCACCTTCAAGTGATCGACCGTGGCCGTCGGGAGGCTCTCCCCGGCGGCCACGGCCCCGGAAACGAAGGACGCCGATGCGCGACGCCGCCTTCCGTGAGTACTTCGAGCGGCACCACGACTCCCTGTCCCGGCTGGCCTACCTGATGACCGGTGAGCACGACGCCGCGGACGATCTGGCAGCCGACGCGCTCACCGAGGTGTGGCGGCACTGGGACCGGGTGGTGGCGGCGGACGACCCGGTGGCGTACGGGCACGGCATCCTGATGAACCTGGCCCGCAACCGGGTCCGGCGCAGGAGACGCGAGCGCCTGCTGTCCCTGGACCCGATCATCCGCCGGGTCCTGGACCCGGACAGCGCCGCGGTGGTGGACGTGCGCAGCGCGCTGGCCCGGCTGCCGCACCGGCGGCGGGCCTGTGTGGTCCTCCGGTACGCCTTCGACCTCCCCGAGAAGGAGGTCGCCACGGCACTCGGCATCTCGGTGGGCGCGGTCAAGAGCGCGACGTCGCGCGGTGCCCGGCAACTCGCGGAACTACTCGGCGGCAGCAGCGTCGCCCTGGCACGACTCAACGGTTGGGAGGCGGCGCGATGACGCTCATCGAATCTGAGCTGCGCGCGGCACTGCGCGCCGAGGCGGCGGTGCACCGTCCGGACCGGGAGGCGATGCTCGACCGCATCACGCAGACGGCGATGCGCAACCAAGCCGGGCAGCGGCGGTCACCGCGGCTGCGGGTCACCGGCGCCGCCGTGGCGGTCGCGGCGGTCCTCGGTGGTGGCGGCTTCGCGCAATGGGCGGTCGCCGGCGACGGCGAGCCGAGCCCCGGCCCCACCCCGCCCACGGTGGTGGTCACCGTCGATCCGGTCCCGAGCGGTCCGGCGCCTTCGACGATCGACACCCCGTCCGGTACGCCGAGCGCCCCGCCCAGCCGATCACCGAAGTCGAAGCCGTCCAGCCGGTCGGCGAGCCCTCCGGCGGCCACCGGCACCACCGCCGCCATCGTCACGACACCGGCCGGCACGCTGTGGGCCGACGGCTCGGTCCGGCCCGACGGCGACTCGCAGGCCAGCAGCGTCGTGACGGTGACGGCCCGGGAGCGGCTCACCGCGCTCGAGGTGACGATCCGGATCGCCAAGACCCCGGGACTGGCCGGCCGCGGCGGCAGCCAGCAGGTGCCCGGTGCGAGCGTGACCAGCACGGTCACCGAGGAGCCCGGCGTGCTCGTCTACCGCTTCGTGCTGTCCTCCGGCGACACCCTGGAGCCCGGGACGTACACGTTCTTCGCGCGGTACACGTACCCGAAGGGGGTCCGGGACGCCGGCGGCGACACCTATGCCGCGGCGGCGACCACCGCGGCGGGAGGCGCGCCGACCGCGTCCGGCGACTTCCGCTGAGAGTTATCCACAGGCTTGTCCACAAGCTCCCGGCTGTGAATCAGCTGGGGGTTTCGCCACTTCCTGTGTGTTGAGTTCGGCCGTCCTACGCGCCGCAAATCAACACGCGGGAATGGCGGTTCAGCTGTGGCTGCTGATCATCAGGGCTGAGCGCAGGCCGGTGATGTCGAGCACACGCATCAGGAAATCGCCGACGTTCGACAGCGCCAGGACGACCTGTGCGTGCTGTGCCTTACGGCTGAGCACCACCAGCGTGCCGAGGCCCTGCGAGTCGCAGAAGGTCACGCCGGCCATGTCCAGCACGATGCGATGGGGCTGGTCATCGGCGAGCAACTCGTTCACGACCATGGACAGCTCGGCAACCGTGAGCACGTCGATCTCCCCGGCGAGCTGAATGACAACCTCGTCGGGTACGCGCTGAACCGTGATGGACAGCTCGGGACGCTCCACGCCGGTCAGCCTATCCTCTTCGGGGCGAATCAGCCCGTCCGGCGCGGTCAGACGGGGCGCTTGCGGGACATCATCCGGTGACGTGAAGAACCCTCTCGCAATACTCGTTCCATGCCGCTGACAGAATGGGGTCTGCTGTGACCACGACATATCCCACCGCGGAGCTTCCGTACCCGGAGGACGCCCCGGTCTCCCAGGCCCTGTTCGACCGCGCCCGAGCCATCGTGCCCGGCGGGGTGAATTCACCTGTGCGGGCGTTCCGCGCGGTCGGTGGCACGCCCCGCTTCATGGCCTCCGGCGCCGGCCCCTGGCTCACCGACGTGGACGGCAGGCGTTACGTCGACCTGGTCTGCTCCTGGGGCCCGCTGATCCACGGGCACGCGCACCCCGAGGTGATCGAGGCGGTGCAGCGGGCCGCAGCCCTGGGCACCAGCTTCGGCACCCCCACCGCGGGCGAGGTGGACCTGGCCGAGGAGATCGTCCGGCGCACCGCGATCGACGAGGTCCGGCTGGTCAACTCCGGCACCGAGGCGACGATGACCGCGATCCGGCTGGCCCGTGGCTTCACCGGCCGGTCGAAGATCGTGAAGTTCGCCGGCTGCTACCACGGGCACGTGGACGCGCTGCTGGCCGCGGCCGGCTCCGGTGTGGCCACGCTCGGCCTGCCCGACTCGCCCGGCGTCACCGGGGCGGCGGCCAGCGAGACCATCGTCCTGCCGTACAACGACGTCGCGGCCGTCGAGGCGGCTTTCGCCGCGGACGGCGGCGAGATCGCCGCGATCATCACCGAGGCGGCGCCCGGCAACATGGGTGTGGTCACCCCGCGGGAGGGCTTCAACGAGGCGCTCGCGGAGATCGCCCACCGGCACGGCGCGCTGCTGATCATCGATGAGGTGATGACCGGTTTCCGGGTCTCCGCCGGCGGCTGGGCCGGTCTGCACCCGGTCGATGCCGACCTGTTCACCTTCGGGAAGGTGATGGGCGGCGGCCTGCCCGCCGCGGCGTTCGGCGGCCGCCGGGAGATCATGTCCCGGCTCGCCCCGGCCGGCCCGGTCTACCAGGCCGGCACCCTCTCCGGGAACCCGCTGGCCTGCGCCGCCGGTCTGGCGTCGCTGCGGCTGGCCGACGCCGCCACCTACCAGCGGCTGGACGAGCTGGCCGGCACGATCGGGTCGCTCTGCTCGGACGCGCTCAGCGCCGCCGGCGTGACGCACCGCCTGCAGTACGCCGGCAACATGTTCTCGATCTTCTTCACCGGGACCGAGGTCGTCGACTACGACTCGGCGAAGACCCAGAACGCGGCGGCGTTCAAGGCGTTCTTCCACACCATGCTGGCCAACGGCGTCTACCTGCCGCCGAGCGCCTTCGAGTCGTGGTTCGTCTCGACGGCGATCGACGACGCAGCCCTGGAACAGATCGCCGCGGCGGCGCCGCTCGCGGCCCGAGCCGCAGCGGGGGCCTGACCTTGTCCGCACCGACCAAGACCACCGTGCACGTGCTCCGGCACGGCGAGGTCCACAACCCCGGCAAGATCCTGTACGGGCGCCTGCCCGACTTCCACCTCTCCGAGCTGGGCCACCAGATGGCCAAGGCGGCCGCCGAGGTGCTGGCCGGCCGGGACATCACGCACGTGGTGGCGAGCCCGCTGGAGCGTGCCCAGGAGACGGCCGCCCCGTTCGCCGCCGAGTTCAAGCTGGACATCGCCACCGACATCCGGCTGATCGAGAGCGCCAACTACTTCGAGGGCAAGAAGGTCTCGGTCGGCGACGGCGCGTTCAGCAACCCGCGGCACTGGTGGGTGCTGCGCGACCCGATCACCCCGTCCTGGGGCGAGGCCTACCTGGTGATCGCGCAGCGGATGTTCGCCGCCGTGCAGGCCGCCCGGGTCTCCGCCGAGGGCCACGAGGCGGTCTGCGTCTCGCACCAGCTGCCCATCTGGACACTGCGCCGCTACGTCGAGGGCAAGCGTCTCTGGCACGATCCGAGACGACGGGAATGTGGTCTGGCGAGTCTGACCTCGTTCCGGTTCGAGGGTTCCAAGGTGGTCGGCATCGACTACTCCGAGCCCGCCGCCCACCTGGTCGCCATGTCCGCGACGGCCAAGACCGCCAAGGGGGCCTGATGCGCCGCCTCGCCGCCGCTGCCATGGCCGCGGCCGTCACCGCCGGGGTCCTGAGCGGCTGCGGCGGCGAGGAGAACTGGGCGAAGAAGTGCACCACCGCCAACCTGGTGGTGGAGTGCACGCCCGAGCAGCGCCCGCTGGTCGAGGACGTCACCGGGGAGCTGCTCGACGGCGGCACGTACGAGCTGAAGTCGGACCGCGGCAAGGTGGTCGTCGTCAACTTCTGGGGCTCCTGGTGCGCGCCGTGCCGGGCCGAGGCCGACGACCTGGAGAAGACGTACCAGGCCACCAAGGCCAAGGACGTGACGTTCCTCGGCGTCGACACCCGGGACGACAAGGACTCGGCGAAGGCGTTCGAGCGGGCGTACCAGATCACCTACAAGAGCCTGTACGACTTCGAGGGCCGGGTCGGGCTGAAGTTCGACGTCACGCAGAGCTCGATCCCGAGCACCCTGATCCTGGACCGGGAGGGGCGCATCGCCGCCGCGATCCGCCGGGCAACGACCGCCGACGAGCTGCAACCGCTGGTCGAGAAGATCGCTGCGGAGGCGAAGGGCTGATGGGCGACGCCTTCGAGAACGCGGTCACCGGCGGGCCCATGCTGCTGGCGATCGGCGCGGCCCTCATCGCCGGGCTGGTCAGCATCCTGTCACCGTGCGTGCTGCCGTTGCTGCCAGGCTACCTCTCGTACGTGACCGGCCTCGCCGGTTCCGATATGGAAGCGGTGACCGGCCGGGGCGACTCCGAGGGCGCCGTGATGACCCGGACACGCACCCTGGCGGTCAAGGGCCGGGTTCTCGCCGGTACTGGGCTCTTCGTGCTCGGTTTCTCCGTGGTCTTCACCCTGATCACCCTGCTGACCAGTGCCGGGTTCGCGCTGATCGAGCACCGGCAGCAGCTCAACGTCATCCTCGGCGCCTTGATCATCGTGCTGGGCATCGCCTACCTGGGGTGGATCCCGGGCCTCCAGCGTGAGGCGCGGATCAGCAAGCTGCCGTCGGCGGGGCTGGCCGGCGCACCGGTCTTCGGAGCGATCTTCGCGGTCTCCTGGATGCCGTGCGTCGGGCCCACGCTGGGCGCGGTCAACCTGCTGGCCGTCACCACCGGCCAGACCGACCGGGCCGTCGTGCTCGCCTTGGCCTACAGCCTCGGCCTCGGCATCCCGTTCATCCTGTTCGGGCTCTTCTTCCGCCGGCTCCTCGGCGTCTTCCAGGCGATCCGTCGCAACAGCCGGTGGGTCACCCGGATCGGCGGCGTGCTGCTGATCGCGGTCGGCCTCTCGCTGGTCACCGGCCAGTGGGACCAGTTCGTGCTCTGGCTCCAGACCAGTTTCATCCTGGGGGAGGCGACACTGCTGTGACAGTCGTCGAGGACCGGCCCGCCACGGCCGGCGCGCCGCCGCCGAGACGCGGCAACCCGGTGTGGGCGCTGCTGCGCAACTCGTGGCGGCAGTTGACCAGCATGCGTACGGCGCTGATCCTGCTCTTCCTGCTCGCGGTGGCCGCGGTGCCCGGCTCGATCTTCCCGCAGCGCGGGGTGAACCGGGAGAACGTCGCCGAGTACTTCGCCGAGCATCCGAAACTGGCGCCGCAGCTGGACCGGTTCTTCGCCTTCGACGTCTACTCGTCACCGTGGTTCGCGGCGATCTACCTGCTGCTGTTCGCGTCGCTGATCGGGTGCGTCCTGCCCCGGCTGCGCGATCACATCCGGGCGCTGACGACCGTACCCCCGCAAGCTCCTCAGCGTCTGGATCGCCTGCCGCACCACGACAGCGGACCGCAACGCCCGGAAGAGCCCGCGGCAGCCGCCGCGGAGGTGGCGAAGATGCTGCGCCGCCGCAGGTGGCGGACCCGGCTGCGGGAGACGCCCGACGGGTGGACGATCGCGGCGGAGAAGGGTTTCCTGAAGGAGACCGGCAACCTGCTCTTCCACTTCGCCATGCTCGCGGTGCTGGTCGGCGTCGGGTTCGGGCACTGGTACGGCTGGCACGGCAACCGCCTCCTGGTGGAGGGCACCGACCAGGGCTTCTGCAACCTGATCACGCAGCACGACGAGTCCGTGCTCGGTCCCCGGGTGGACGCCTCCGACCTGCCCGACTTCTGCCTGCGGATGACGAAGTTCGACGCCACCTACCAGAGCACCGGCGTGCCGAAGTCGTTCCAGGCGACGGTCGACGTCAGCGAGGACGGCGGGGCGTACCGGAGCCGCACGTTCACCGTCAACGACCCGCTGCGGCTGGACGGCGCGAACGTCTACCTGCTCGGCCAGGGTTACGCGCCGGTGCTGAAGTACACCGACCGGTACGGCGCCGAGCAGACCAAGGTCGTCCCGTTCCTGCCCACCGACGGCATGCTGACCAGCGAGGGCGTCGTCCAGTTCCCGGACGTCAACATCGATCCGGCGACCGGCAAGCGCGATCCGAAGCTGCAGATGGGCTTCGAGGGCGTCTTCCTGCCGACCGGTGGCACCGACGGCAGCGCCCTGTCGAAGTTCCCGGCCGTCGGCAACCCGGTGCTCTACCTGGCCGCCTACCGCGGTGACCTGGGGCTGGACGTCGGCACACCCGGCTCGGTGTACGCGCTGGACCGCCAGCAGATCGCCGACGGCGACCTCAAGAAGATCAGCGGCGAGCGGCCGTACGTGCTCCGCCCGGGCGAGAAATGGACCCTGGACGACGGCGGCACCCTGGAGTTCGCCGGCATCCGGCGGTTCGCCACGATCTCCCTGCGGCACGACCCGACGCAGGGTCTGATGCTGGTCGGGGCGGTGCTCGGGCTGGCCGGGCTGATGCTGTCGCTGTCGATGCACCGGCGCCGGGTCTGGTTCCGGGTCACCCCGGCCGAGGGCGGTAGCGTGATCGAAGCCGGTGGCCTCCCGCGCACCGACTACTCAGGTTTCGGCGAGGAGTTCGCGACGCTCACCCGCCATATCAAGGAAGGGAAGCCCTGATGGCGGAGTTGTCCAATCAGCTCATGGCGCTGACCGTGCTGGCCTACCTCGCCGCCATGGTCTGTTATGCCGGGGAGTACGCGTTCGGCAAGCGCAGCCACATCGGCAAGGCGGCTTTGGTCGGTGCCGGTGCCCCGGTCGCTGTTCTGGAGAAGGCGCCGGAACGCGACAGGAGCGAAATCGTCGGCCGTGTCGCGGTGGGTCTCAACCTGCTCGCGCTCGCCCTGCACCTGGGCACCACGGTCACCCGCGGCATCGCCGCCGACCGGATGCCCTGGGGCAACATGTACGAGTACATCCTGTCCACCGCGCTGATCGGCTCCGCGGTCTGGGCCGGTGTGCTGCTGCGCAAGCCCGCCGTCCGGCACCTGGGCCTGTTCGCATCGCTCACCCTGGTGGTGCTGCTCGGCGCGGCCGCCCTGATCGCCTACACCCCGGTCGGCCCGCTGGTCCCCGCGCTCAACTCGTACTGGTACGTCTTCCACGTCTCGACGATCATCATCTCGTCCGGGATCTTCCTGGTCGGTGTGGTGCCGGCCGCGATGTTCCTGATCAAGAACGGGTGGGACGCCGGCAAGCGCAGCTTCCCGTACACGCTCGGCCGGCGGGTCGGTGACGCCGGCACCCTGGAGCGGCTCACCTTCCGGCTGCACGCGTTCGCGTTCCCGCTGTTCACGTTCGGCGCGCTGATCGCCGGGCCGCTGTGGGCCGAGGCGTCCTGGGGGCGGTACTGGGGCTGGGACCCCAAGGAGGTCTGGGCGTTCATCTCCTGGATCGTCTACGCCGCGTACCTGCACGCCCGGGCCACGCCGAGCGTGAAGCGCACCACCGCGACGTGGATCGCGATCCTCGGGTTCGTGACGATGCTGATGAACCTGTTCGGCGTCAACCTGTTCTTCGAGGGCCTGCACTCGTACGCCAACGCCGGCTAACGCGTGTGGATTTCGGGCGCGCATAGCGGCCGAAATCCACACGCTCTCGGGGTTCAGCAGTCACCGGCGGTCCAGGTGTCGTAGCGGGTCACCCAGTTCAGGCAGAACCCGCCGCGCATCCCCGCCGCCGTCTCGGTCGGGACGTCCTCCCGCCAGTACCGGGCCGGCCCCCCACCGGCCGGCCGCAACTGCACGTTGTCCACGGTGACCTTGGGCACGTCGATCTTGGTCTGGCGGGTGGCGTCCACGTGCACCTCGACGTACTGCTCGATGCGGGCTGACGTGCCCAGCGGCAGCCGCTGCTGGGTGAGCAGGTTCCACCGGTTGTTCCACCACAGCCAGGCCCGCCACATCCCGGTCCGGTCCGTGCCGATGTCCAGCCACACCTGGTCGCCGGGGCGGACCGCGTACTGGTCGTAGAACTGCCACCGGTTGGTGTTCGTGTCGAACGTGTAGATGTGCTGGCGGCCCGGGGTGGCCCAGCCGGTCTCCGCCCAGCCGGCCTCCAGCCAGGCGATCCGCCCGCCGCCCATGTCCCGCTTGGCCATCAGCCGGCCGACCAGGAAGTCGTAGGTCTGCGGCCGCACCGAGCCGTCCACCACCGAGAACCGGCCGGACACGCCACCCCAGTCGCCGCTGGTCCCGGCGCCCAGGTGGTGGTACCCGCTCGGGGTGAACGAGGTCCGGGCCGACTCCAGCACCGGACCGCCCGATCGGCAGGCGCGCGGGCTGCCCAGGCCGGCCGGGCCGGTCGGCGGTTTCGTCGATGCCGGGCCGGGGGTGCAGACCGGCAGCCGTTCGGCGGTCGACGAGGCGGCCGGCGCGGCGCCGGCGAGAGCCACGGCCAGACCGCTCAGCAGGCACCATCGGGTCACGTTCCGCAGCTTCACGAAGCGCTCAACGGGACTCCCGGATCTCCAGTGACGGAGCCTGGTGCCAGACTGGGTGTCATGGCGCCGCGTGGATTCCCCTATGCCGATCTGCAGAGCTTCATCGCAGCCCTCGAGGCAGCCGGTGAGCTGCGACGAGTGACCGTCCCGGTGGACCCGACGCTGGAGATCAGCGAGATCGTCACCCGGACCGTGCGGGCCGGTGGCCCGGCGCTGCTCTTCGAGCGGCCGACCCGCGGCGAGATGCCGCTGGTGATCAACCTGTTCGGCACCGAGAAGCGGATGGCGATGGCCCTCGGCGTCGACCGGCTCGACGAGGTCGGCGAGCGGATCGGCGCGATGATCAAGCCGGAGCTGCCGATCGGCTGGTCCGGCATCCGCGAGGGCATCGGCAAGGTGCTGCAGCTCAAGTCCATGCCGCCGAAGAAGGTGAAGACCGCCCCCTGCCAGGAGGTGGTGCTCAAGGGCGACGAGGTCGACCTGAACAAGCTGCCCGGCCTGCAGATCTGGCCCGGTGACGGCGGCATCTTCCACAACTACGGGCTGACCCACACCAAGCATCCGGAGACCGGCAAGCGCAACCTCGGTCTCTACCGGCTGCAGCAGCACTCGAAGAACACCCTCGGCATGCACTGGCAGATCCACAAGGACTCGACGGCGCATCACGCGGTGGCGGAGCGGCGCGGCGAGCGCCTTCCGGTCGCTGTCGCCATCGGTTGCGACCCCGTGGTGTCGTACGCGGCCAGCGCGCCCCTGCCCGGCGACATCGACGAATACCTGTTCGCGGGTTACCTCAAGGGCGAGCGGATCGAGATGGTCGACTGCCTGACCGTCCCGCTGCAGGTCCCGGCCGAGGCGCAGATCGTCCTCGAGGGCTACCTGGAGCCCGGCGAGCGGCAGCCGGAGGGCCCGTTCGGCGACCACACCGGCTACTACACCCCGGTCGAGCCGTTCCCGGTGCTGCACATCGAGTGCATGACGATGCGCAAGAAGCCGATCTACCACTCGATCATCACGTCCCAGCCGCCGCAGGAGGACCACGGCCTGGGCAAGGCGACCGAGCGGATCTTCCTGCCGCTGGCGAAGCTGCTGATCCCGGACATCGTCGACTACGACATGCCGGCCGCCGGCGTCTTCCACAACTGCCTCATCGTGTCGATCAGGAAGCGGTACCCGAAGCACGCCCAGAAGGTGATGAGCGCGCTCTGGGGCGCCCACCTGATGTCCCTGGTCAAGCTGATCGTGGTGGTCGACGAGGACTGCGACGTCCACGACTACAACGAGGTCGCGTTCCGGGCCTTCGGCAACGTCGACTACGCCCGCGACCTGGTGCTCACCGAGGGCCCGGTGGACCACCTGGACCACGCCTCGTACCAGCAGTTCTGGGGTGGCAAGGCGGGCGTCGACGCGACCCGCAAGCTGGTCACCGAGGGCTACACCCGGGGCTGGCCGGAGGAGATGAGGATGTCGCCCGAGGTGGTCTCGCTGGTCGACAAGCGGTGGAAGGAATACGGGCTGTGACAGCCGTCGCCTCGGAGCCGGGGAAGGTCAAGGCCTTCCTCCGGCTCGTCATGATCGAGCACTCGATCTTCGCGCTGCCGTTCGCCTACCTCTCCTCGCTGACCGCGATCCAGTCGCTGGACGACGCGGTCGGCGAGCACTGGCTCGATCTGGTGCTGGTCACGATCGCGATGGTGGCCGGGCGGACCTTCGCCATGGCCGCCAACCGGATCCTGGACCGCAAGATCGACGCGCTGAACCCGCGGACCAAGAACCGGGAGCTGGTCACCGGCGCGGTCAGCCTGCGTACCGCCTGGACCGGCGCGCTGGTCTCGCTGGTCGTCATGATCGTGGCGGCCGGCCTGCTGAACCCGCTGTGCCTGGCCCTCTCGCCGCTCGCCGTGATCCCGCTCGTGATCTATCCGTACGCCAAGCGGTTCACGAACTTCCCGCACTACGTGCTCGCGCTGGCCCAGGCGGTCGCCCCGGTCGGCGCCTGGCTGGCGATCACCGGCACGTTCAGCGGCTCCTGGCCGGCCTGGGTGCTCGGTGTCGGGGTCGGCCTGTGGATCGGCGGGTTCGACATCATCTACGCCTGCCAGGACGTCGAGGTGGACCGGGAGATCGGTGTGCACTCCACCCCGGCCCGGTTCGGCGTGCGGACCGCCCTGCACATCTCCACCGTCACCCACGTGATCTGCTTCGCGTTGTTCGTCTGGTTCGGTCAGCTCGCCGGGTTCACCTGGGCCTGGTGGGCGGGCCTGCTGGTGACCGGGGCCGGCCTGGTCTACCAGCACGTGGTGGTGACCGCGCACGACCTCTCCAAGGTCAACCGGGCGTTCTTCACCGCCAACGGGTTCATCGCCATCGCCCTGTTCCTCTTCGCGCTGATCGACCTGTACCTGGTGTAACCGCCGGAGCAACGATCTCCGTCTAACTTCCGTGAGCGATAGAGAGGCCGAATTCCGCGAGTTCGTGGCCGCGCGGATGGAGGCGTTACGAGGGCTTGCCTATCTCACCTGCGGCGACTGGCAGGTGGCCGAGGACGCCGTTCTCACCGCCCTGGCGAAGCTGTACGCCAAGTGGAACCGGGTGGACAACCCGGAGGCGTACGCGCGGACCGCCGTGGTGCGGGCGGCCATCGACGAGACCCGCCGGCCGTGGTGGCGGCGGGAGCAGTCCCGCAGCCATGCCATGCCGGACCGGACGCTGCCCGACGACGCCACGGGGGCGGTCGACGAGCGGCTGCGGATGCGGCAGGCGCTGAGCGGTCTCCCGGCTCGGCAGCGGGCGGTGCTGGTGCTGCGGTTCCTGGAAGGGCTCAGCGTCCAGCAGACCGCCGCGACCCTGAAGTGCCCGGAAGGCACCGTGAAGGTCTACACGTCGCGTGGTCTCGAAGCGCTCCGCGGAATCCTCGGCACGGAGTGGGAGGCCCACCATGAAGCCGCTGCCTGACATGCTCCGCAACGCCAAGTCCGATCCGCCGCCGCCGCGCTACGACGTGGACGCCGTGGTGGCCGCCGGGCGCCGCCGGGTGCGCCGCCGCAACACCGGCTGGGCCCTCGCCGCGGTCGTCGCGGTCGCCGCCGCGATCGGGGTGCCGCAGGTCCTCGCCCGCCACGACGAGCCCGGCCCCCGGCCGGCGCCGGTCGCGTCGAAGCCTGCCGTGCTGGTGCCGACACCGGCGCGTGGTGAGGTGATTCCGCTGGTCAGGCGGTTCACTGGATACCAGACGGCCAGATTCCGGGTTGAGGATCCGAACAGCGCGAGTCTGGGATCCTCCGACGCCGTGGTGATTCGGCTCGGCCCGCGTACCAACCAGAACGAGTTCAGCGGCGCCCGGCTGACCGTCTACGAGCCAGGGATCGATCCGGTCGGCAGGCGGACGGCCACCGGGAAGGCCGACACCGCGCCGATCAAGGGCCGGCCGGCGTTCTTCTTCAAGGGCCAGGGCGGTCTCGCCGGGGATGAGAACGATGAGTCCCTCGCCTGGGAGTACGCCGACGACGGATCACTCGCCGTGCTCACGCCGGATCCGTACGGCGTGACGCGGGCGGAACTGCGAGAGGTGGCCGAGGCGTTCACGATGTCGGCGGACCGGCCGCTGACGGTGCCCTTCAAGCTCCGCTATGTGCCCGCCGGATATCGGCTGGACTCGGTCACCGCCAGCAAGGATTACTGGGCGCTGGGGATCACGTCGCTCTCGAAGGCGCGAGATCAGTTGGCGAGCGGCCGGGCGCGGGCGTCCGAGATCATCATCTGGCTGGACAAACTGCCGGACACCAGCGGCGGCGTGCGATGCGGCCCGGACGGCTGCCCCGGCAAGAACGTGTTCGGCGGGCGATACCGGTTCGAGCTGGGCACCCAGCTGCCGGCGGCCGAGGTGCAGAAGATCATCAACGGTGCGGTGATGTCCGCGGTCGACGATCCGAAGACGTGGATCACAGTCAATCAGGCGGTGCCGGAGGCGAACCAGCTCAAGGCCGAGTAGCACACTGGGTGCATGCGTGAACCATGGATCGTCGGGGTCTCCGGTGCGTCGGGGACCCCGTACGCGAAGGCGGTCTTGACCGCTCTGCTGGACGCCGGCGAGGCCGTCGACCTGGTGATCTCCCGGGCTGCCCGGCTGACGCTGCTGGACGAGACCGGGGCGACCGTGCGGGACGCGCACTGGAAGGACGACGTGGGCGCCTGGCTGGGCCGGGACCTCGGCGATCTGGCCTACTGGCCGGCCGGGGACCTGGCCGCCGGGCCGAGCAGCGGCTCGTACCCCGCGAAGGGCATGGCGGTGGTGCCGGCGAGCACGGCGGCGTGCGCCGGGATCGCCATCGGGCTGTCGAAGGATCTGTTGCAGCGGTCGGCCGAGGTCAACCTGAAGGAACGACGGCGTACGGTCGTCGTGCCCCGGGAGACCCCGGTCACCCGCAGTCATCTTGAACATTTGATCGCTCTGCACGATGCCGGAGCGGTGGTGCTGCCGGCCAGCCCCGGGTTCTACGGTTCCGGGGCCGGCGCGACGGCACAACAACTGATCGACTTCGTGGCCGGAAAGGTGATGGACGCGCTCGGCGTACCCCACACGCTCTTTCGCAGATGGACCGGCGAATTAGGTGAAGGGAGGTCCTAGCGCAAGCCGTTGGGTGGGCCGAAGCCCGACCCGGGATTGGTGGGGCCGTTGTTCCTTGGCTTGTTGGCGGCGTCGTCCTCGCGCATTTCCTCGATAACGCCATCGCCCTCAAGCAGGGCGCGAACTTCGGACTCACGGAATCGGCGGTGTCCACCGGGAGTCCGGATGCTGCCGATACGGCCGGCGGCGGCCCAGCGCGTGACCGTCTTGGGGTCGACGCGGAACAAAGCGGCCACCTCGCCCGGTGTCAGCAGACGATCTCCAGTGTCCACAACCCCCTCCTCGGTTCGGTTTCTGGAGCGGCCGTGGTCACGGTGAGTGTCGGCGTGCTCGATCTGGACGTAAAGTCATTAGAGCACCGCCCCTGAAGCAAGTCCGTGAAATGCGGAAAAAGCCCCGATTGCGACAGTGGTCATTATCCTGCCCCCCATTCGCCGCTACCGGGCGTGAAGGCCGGAGCGCCACCCGTTTAGGGTTTCAAGCATGGACTCCATCGACCTCCGGCTGATCGACCTGCTACGAGAGAACGCACGCTCGTCGTACGCCGAACTCGCCCGCAAGGTCGGGCTCTCCGCCCCCGCCGTGCACGAGCGAGTCGGTAAGCTCGAGAACGCCGGGACCATCCGCGGCTACCGCGCCGACATCGATCACGAGGCGATCGGGCTGGGTGTCACCGCGCTCATCGGCATCATCGAGGACTCGGGCGCCGACACCGACGACGTCCTCGCCGCGGTGCGCGCCATGCCCGAGGTGGAGAGCTGCTATTTCATGGCAGGCGTCGAGTCTTACCAGCTCACTGTGCGGGTCGGCACGATTGCGGAACTGGAGCAGTTGATCGTGCGGATCAACCGGACGCCCGGTGTGGCATCGACCCGGACCGCTATCGCCCTCTCCACGAAGTGGGAGAACCGGCCGCAGCCGGGCCTCGGGTAATGGAGATCACCGACTTCGGGCGCTGTGAACGCGCCGCCCGCGACTGGGCCCGGGACGCCATCGCCCTGGTCGAGGCGGACGCCAACCGGTCCGCCGACACGCACCTGCTGCCGTTCCCGCTGCCGGCCGCCTGGGGCATCGACCTGTACCTCAAGGACGAGTCGTCGCATCCCACCGGTTCACTCAAACATCGCCTGGCCCGGTCGCTTTTCCTGTATGCGCTGTGCAATGGCTGGATCGGCCCGAGCACGACAGTCGTGGAAGCATCGTCCGGATCGACGGCGGTGAGCGAGGCCTATTTCGCGCGAATGCTCGGCCTGCCGTTCATCGCCGTGATGCCCGCCGCCACCAGCCCGGAGAAGATCTCGCTGATCGAGTTCCAGGGCGGCAAGTGTCACCTGGTGCGCGACGCCAACCAGGTGGTGCCGGAGGCCCGGCGGCTCACGGCCGACCTGGACGGGCACTTCATGGACCAGTTCACGTACGCCGAGCGGGCCACCGACTGGCGCGGCAACAACAACATCGCCGAGTCGATCCACAACCAGATGGCCCTGGAGCGGCACCCCGTACCCGCATGGGTCGTGATCGGCGCCGGGACCGGTGGGACCAGCGCGACCATCGGGAGATTTGCCCGGTATCGCCGGCTGGACACCAAGATCTGCGTTGTCGACCCCGAAGGGTCAGCGTTCTGGCAGGCTTACCTGGCCGGCGACTTCACGCTCGTCACCGGCCGTGGCTCGCGGATCGAGGGGATCGGCCGCCCGCGGGTCGAGCCGTCCTTCCAGCCCTCGGTGGTCGACCGGATGATCCACGTCCCGGACGCCGCGTCACTGGCCGCCATGCGGGCCGGGTCGGAGGTGCTGGGCCGGCGGCTCGGCGGCTCCACCGGCACCAACCTGTGGGGCGCGTTCCGGCTGATCGCCGAGATGCTCGGGGCCGGCCGGACCGGCTCGGTGGTCACGCTGATCTGCGACGGCGGCGAGCGGTACGCCGACACCTACTACTCCGACGACTGGGTGGCCGGGCAGGGACTCGACCTGGCGCCGTACACCGCGGTGATCCGGGAGTTCCTCGACGGCGGTGGCTGGCCGGGGTAGCTCACACCGGCGGATAACCCGATGGGAAGCCATGCATTCGCATGGTTAGATCCGGGTCATGCACGATCTCACGGCGCCGAGCCGGCCGTCGCCGGCTGTCTGGTTCGCCTTCATGGTGCTGGTGTTCGTCTCCAGCGTCGTGGTGCTGCGACCGGCCGGCGACCAGGCCACCGCCACCCCGTCACCCGCCGGCGCCTCGCCCAGCCCGTCCCAGCGCCCCGTCGACCTCATCGAGCAGGCGCTCGACGCGCAGTCCGCGGCGCTCCTCAGCGGTGACCTGCCGGGGTGGCTCGCCCCGGTGGACGCGAAGCTGCAGGTGCGGTACACCACGATCTTCCAGAACATGCGGGCGCTCGAGGTCACGCACGCCGAGCAGCGGATGGACAGCATGCCCACCGCGCTCAGCGACATGGTGACCGTCTCGATCAAGCTCGCCTACTGCTTCAGCGACGTCATCTGCCCGGCCTGGTCGGACGCCACCGACGAGGGCGCCCCCAAGCTGGCCTACCGGACCTCCTGGCGGCTGGTGAACGGGTCGTACAAGATCGTCAAGCTGGAGGAGCCCCGCGAGTCCAACCCCCTCCAGCCCACGCCCTGGGAGAACGAGCCGATGACGTTCGCCCGCGGCAAGCGGGTGATCGTGGCCGCGCCGGTCGCCACCGCCCGCTACGTCAAACGGGTCCTGCCGCTCGCCGAGAAGGCCGCCGTGGTCGCCGACCGGTACGCCGGATCCGGCGGCAACCAGCAGATGAAGTACCGGGTCTTCATCGCCGACAACAAATCCTGGAACAGCTGGTACGGGGGGATGGAGTCGGACTTCGCGGTCGCCTACCACCTGTCGCTGAACGCCACCGGCGGCGACATCGTGCTGAAGGCCAGCGAACTGATGCCCGAGGAGGACCGCATGGTCACCCAGGTCGTCCAGCACGAGTTCGCCCACGCCGTGACCCTGGTCGCCCAGTCCAACGACGACAAGTCCGACGAGCTGTGGCTGGTCGAGGGCATCGCCGAGTACATCGGCTACCTGCCCACCAAACCGCAGAACAGCTACAGCCGGGAGGTCCTGCGCTACCTCCGCTCCGAGCGCGGCCCGCTGAAGACCGTCCAGGTGCCGCCGCCCACCGACGAGTCCGACGACCTCGACTCGGCCGCCGTCTACGCGATCGGGCACTTCGCTGCCGGCTGCATGGCCGCGAAGTACGGCGAGCCGAAGATGCTCGACTTCGCCGACCGGGTCCTGCAGTACGGCGAAGGGCTCGACTCGGCCTCCCGCGCCGTCTTCGGCAAGCCGTTCCCTGCCGTCGACAAGGAATGCGTGACCTGGATCAAGTCGAAGATCTGAACCCCGGAAACGGGCGAAGCCCCGGTCCGCTCAGCGGGCCGGGGCTTCGACGTCGTTGCTCAGTAGCTGCGGGCGGGGCGGGGCGTGCCGAAACGGCCGCCCGGGCCCTCACGGCGGTCGCCGCGAGGGCTGTCGCCACGGTGGCTGTCCCGGCGCTGACCGGTCGGCCGGTCGCCGAAGGAACGCTGCGGGCGGTCCCCGAACGAACGGTCGCCGGCGGGGCGGTCGCCTGCCGGGCGGTCGCCGTAGGAGCGCTGCGGGCGGTCACCGTAGGAACGGTCACCGGCCGGCCGGTCGCCGTACGAGCGGTCGCCCGCCGGACGGTCACCGAAGGAACGCTGCGGACGGTCGCCGAAAGAACGCTCGTTACGGTCGCCGTAGCCGCCGCGCTGGGGCCGGTCACCGTACGACCGCTGCGGGCGGTCGCCACGGGGACGGTCACCGAACCGGCCACGCGAGCCACCGGACCGCTCACGACGCGGCTCCGGCTCCGGCGGGACCGGGATGCCGCTGGGCTCACGGGCGCCGGTGACCTCGGCCAGCTTCTCGTCGCCGAGACGCACCCGGAACTCGCCCGGGTTCACACCGGCCCGCGACAGCATGGCCTGGGTGGTGCGGCGCTGCTTCGGCAGGACCAGCGTGACGACCGCGCCGGACTCGCCGGCCCGCGCGGTGCGGCCGGCCCGGTGCAGGTAGTCCTTCGGGTCCTTCGGCGGGTCCACGTGCAGAACCAGCGAGATGCCGTCGACGTGGATGCCACGGGCCGCAACGTCCGTCGCGACCAGGACGTTCGTCCGGCCTTCCTTGAACTCGGCGAGCGTGCGGGTGCGGACCCGCTGCGTCTTGCCGCCGTGCAGGGCGCCGGCCCGGACACCGACCGCGGCGAGCTGCTCGACCAGCCGGTCGACGCCCATCTGGGTGCGGGCGAAGACGATGCTCTTGCCGTCCCGGTTGGCGATCCACGAGGTGATCGGGAACTTGTCCGCCGGCGGGATCAGCAGCATGTGGTGATCCATGGTGGACACGCTGGCCTCGGCCGGAGCCGTGGAATGCGTCACCGGGTCGTGCATGAACCGCTTGACCAGGGTGTCGACATCACCGTCCAGAGTGGCCGAGAACAGCAGGCGCTGCGCGTTCTCCGGCGTCTTGGCCAGCAGGTCGGTGACCTCGGGCAGGAAGCCCATGTCGGCCATCTGGTCGGCCTCGTCGAGAACCGTGATCTCGACGTCGTCGAGCTTGCAGGCGCCCCGCTCGATCAGGTCGGCGAGCCGGCCCGGCGTGGCGACGATCACCTCGACGCCGCGGCGCAGGGCGTCCATCTGACGGTCGTACGGCACGCCGCCGACAGCGGTCTTCAGGAACACGCCGACCGCGCGGCCCACCGGCATCAGCGAGTCGGCGACCTGCATGGCCAGCTCACGCGTCGGCACCAGGATCAGGGCCTTCGGGTGGTGCGGGCGGGCCCGGCCACCCTGCGCGGTGCGGGCGAGCACCGGCAGGCCGAAGGCCAGGGTCTTGCCGGAGCCGGTCTGGCCACGGCCCAGGACGTCCCGGCCGGCCAGCGCGTCCGGCACGGTCGCGGCCTGGATCTCGAACGGCGTGGTGATGCCCTCACGGGTCAGCACGCGGACGATCTCGGCCGGAAGACCGAGGTCGGCGAAGCTTTTCGTCTCAGGAGTGACGGTCGTCTCGATCGTGTCGGAAACCGTCTCGGCGACCTCGGCAGCGACCTCTTCGGTGGCCTCGATGATCGCGGGGGCGTCGTTTTCGGTGGTGCTGTTGTCGAAGACGGACGGGAACGTGCTGGCATCAGCGAAAGTGGTCAAGAGAACCTCTCTACGGGGGCGCATGCTCGCGAAATGGCCCGCCGCGGTCGCTGAGGACCGCTCGCTGAAATGCCCGCAAGAACGCCCGTGGCGTGCACCGGGTGGGCACGCCGCGTCAATAACTACCATCAGTGTACGGGTGAACGTCGGAACCGCCGACCGCATTCCGGTCCGGTAGTGGGCCTGCTCACCCCAAGTGCGCAACCTCGCCAGTTTAGATGTTCGAGGCCCCGGTCGCCAAAGCGCCGGGGCCTCGCCACACTGTCGGACCTGCGTCAGTTACGTCAGGTTCCCCAGGAAGTCGGTGAAGGCGTCACCCGCTGTGAACACGAAGATCAAACTGACCGTGACCAGCAGGCCGAGCACCACCAGCATCGCGACGACCACCTTGAAGTTGCTGCGGCGCTGCTCGGTCGGGGCGTCGTACCAGCCCTGGGCCAGGATGTGGCCGGTCAGCGAACCCGAGTTCTCCACCGGGTCCATCGAGACCGGCATCGTCGTGTCGATCGACGGGTAGGCGCCGGTGCCGTACACCGTGCCGGCCTGGCCACGCTGCTGCGGCACGCCGCCCGAGGTGGGGTTGACCGGGGTGGTCGGCGAGCCGTACGGGGTTCCGGTGGAAACCGGCTGAGTCATCTCGATGTTCTCCGGCGACGACGGGTAGCCACGGTAGGGCGTTCCCCGGGGGGAGCTCTGCGGGGCCGGTGGCAGGCCTGCCGAGGCGGCGGTGGGCGGCAGGGTGTAGCTGGGCAGGCCGTTGCCGTTGCCGTTCCCGATCACCGGGGGCGGCGGGACGATCGGCGGCACCGGGCCGGGAACCGGGCTCGGGCCGGGGCCCGGCGGAACCGGGCTGGGGCCAGGGCCGGGCGGCACCGGACTCGGGCCGGGACCGGGCGGGACGGGGTTGGGGCCAGGGCCTGGGGGTACGGGACTCGGCCCCGGGCCCGGCGGCACCGGTCCGGGCGGCGCCGGGGTCGGCTTCACCGGTCCAGGCGGCACCGGAACCGGCGTGGGGGCCGGCTCCGGGGTGGGCGCCGGAATCGGGGCGGGCGGCGCGGGAGTGGGCACAGGCGGCGCCGGGACCGGCGCGGGCGGCTCGACCGGCGCCGGGCGGATCGGCTCGGGCCGGGCCGGCTCCGGATCCGCCGGCTTCGACGGCGCGGGACGCGGTGGCACGGGCGCGGGCTTGTCCGGTTCCGGCTCCGGTTCGGCGGGGTCCTTCTCGGGCTCGGCCGGTTTCGGCTCGTCGGGCGCCGGTTCGGGGTCGGCGGGCTTCTCCGGCTCCGGGCTGTCATTCGGTTCCGGGCTGTCGTCCGGTTCCGGCGCGGAGCCGTAGACGGTCGGCTGAGCAGCGGCCCGCGCGGAGGCGGGCACCTCGTCGGCGGTCGCCCGGACCACACCGGGAACGGCGGCCCGCGCGGTGCTCGACCCCGACCCGGCGGTCGAACCCGACTCGGCGATCACGCCGGGCGCGGCCGAAACAGGCCGCACCGACGACCCGGCGGGCGCCGCGGGCACGGGAGCGGCGGCGGGCGCCGCGGAAACCGGCGTGGCGGCAGGCGCTGCGGAAACCGGTGCCGAGGCGCTGACCCGGTCCGCGGGCGGGCTGGAGGCCGGCGCTGCGGAGACGGGAGCGGAAGCGCTGGAAGATGTCGCGGCGGGTGCTGCGGAGACCGGCGCGGAAGCGCTCACCCGAGCGGCCGGGGCCGGCGCCGCCGAGACGGGAGCAGCCGAGACGGGAGCAGCCGAAACCGGCGCGGAAGCGCTGACCCGGTCAACGGGAGCCGTGGCGGGCGCGGCCGAGACCGGAGCGGAGGCACTGACCCGGTCGGCGGCGGGCGCGGCGGAGACCGGCGCCGAGGCGCTGACCCGGTCGGCGGGCGGGCTGGAGACGGGCACCGAGGCCGACGCCTTGACCACCGGCGCTTCGGGTGCCGGCGGAGCCACCGGCTCGTCGGGAGCGGGCTCGTCGGACGGCGTGGCCCACAGCGCTCCCGCTGCGGGTGCCGGCGGAGGAGCGTACCCCTCGATGTCTGTCGCGGGCGGCCGCGCAGCGGACGGCGTGCTGATCTCGCCGTCCCTGGTCGCCTGCTGCTCGTCCATGGGGTTTCCTCCCGACCACCGCTGCCGACGCTCGGACGTCGCGCGCTGACCTTAACCGTGCCATATCAGCCGGTGTGAGCACACCCGGCATCAGCGTCAGCCGTGAAGCTCCGAGAGACCGAGAGGCAACCGGCCGTTTCGACCGTATTTCTCCGGGTGCGTACTACCCGATTAACGGACTAATCGCCACTCGATGCGCTGCCGGACGAGGCGGCCCCGGTCGTCGATGCCGACGTCGTGCTCGTCGCCGCCGAGGTGGTCTTGGCCGGGGTCGGGATCGGCTTGGGCTTGGTGGTGGTCTTGGTCGTGGTCTGGCTCGGCTCTGGCTCCTCCTCCTTCGGCGGCGTGGAGGTGGTCGAGCTGGACGTGTTGGCGGGGTTGCCCGAGCTGGATGACGTCGACGAACTGGGGCTGCCCGAACCGGAGCCGGCCGAGGTCGACGTGCTGGGACTGCCGGAACCCGAGCCGGTCGACGTCGACGTGCTGGGGCTGCCGGAGCCCGAGTTGCTGGGGCTGCCCGAACCCGAGTTGCTGGGGCTCCCGGAGCCCGAGTTGCTGGGACTGCCGGAACCCGAGTTGCCGGGGCTGCCCGACCCCGAACCTGACGAGCCGCCCGGGTTGGACGGGCCGCTGGGACCCGACGAATTGCCCGAGCCGGGGTTCTTCGGCGGGTCCGGGATGGTCGGCGGTTTCGTGGTGGTGGCTGTCGGCTTCGGCGTCTTGGTCGGGGTGGCCGGTTCGTCCGGGTCGGGGGTGCCGAGGTCGGGCAGCGCCGTGTCCCCCTCGATCGAGCCGAACACCCGGGTGGCGCCGAAGAGCCGGGACCACCGGACCGGGGTGAGGCGGACGTTGAGGCCGGTCCGCGGGGCCTCGACCATCATGCCCTCACCCGCGTACATCGCGACGTGGTGGATGCCGGTCCAGCTGTTGGAGTTGCTGAAGAACAGCAGGTCGCCGGGAAGCAGCGAGTAGCGGGAGACGGCCCGGTCGCGGGTTTGGTAGTACTGGTCGCGGGAGACCCGGACGAGCGGGTAACCGACGCCGCGGTAGGCGGCGAACATCAGGCCGGAGCAGTCGTACTGGTCGGGGCCTTCCTCGGACCACACGTACGGGTCGCCGCGCTGGGCCAGGGCGAACTGAAGCGCCTGGACGGCCCGGGGATCGGCGCCGCGCCCGTCCTGGGCGCCACCGAGGATCTCCGAGCCGAGCTGCTGGTCGGTGATGGTGGAGGCGGCCTCGGCGGCGTTGATCTCGTCCCGGTTGGCGGCCTCGAGCGTCGCCTGGGCGGTCTGCTTGCGGGCCAGGGCCGCGTTCAGCGTGGTCCACTGCGTGAGCCGCTCCGCATAGCGCGCCTCGGCGGCCTGGTGATCGGTGGTCGCGGCTTTCGCGGCCTCCTCGGCGGCGAGCACGCGCCGGGCGGCGGCCTCGTAGGACGTGGCGTCGCCGCGCTGCATCCGGGACAGCGCCTCCAGCTCCAGCAGCCCCGAGTCCAGCGCGCCGGGCGGGAGGGCGGCGGCCTGCTGCATGGTCGCGTCGGCCGCGGCCTCCGCCTCCCGGCGAGCCTGCTCCAGCGCGTGCTGGGTGTCGGTGACCCGCTGGGACGCCGCGGTGACGTGGGTCTGGGCGAGGTCGCGGTCCTGGCCGGCGCGGACGAGCCGCTCACCGATGGCGGTGATCTCGGCGCGGCCCTTCTCCACCTTCTGGATGATCGGGCTGGCGACGCCGCCGGGCGGGAGCAGGGACGGCGCGGACGCCGTGGTGGTGGTGACGGGTGTGCCGGGCAGGACGAGCGCGCCGCTCAGGGTGGGGCGCGAGCCGGCCGAGGGCACGCTGGCGGTGCCGGGGGCGGAGGCCGGGTCGGCGAGTGCCGGGATCGGCTGGAACAGCGCCGCGATGGCTGCGGCCACCACGGCTGAGCAGGCCAGAGGCCGAAAGCATGAGTGCACGAAACGCCTGAGTTGGGGGCGTCCGTACCGCGATGCCTTGCCCATGAGCTCCCCGTCCGCGTCGGTACCGACCGTCGCTAGTCGTCCCTAATGGTTCATACCGCAAGCGCCGTACCGGTGTCGATCGAATGAAGGTGAAAGCACGCTGAGATTTTTTCAGATCAGTGGTGCCAGGGGTGTCCAGAGGGGCGCGACGTACTCTCGACCGCATGGATGCGGGGTTGAAGCGTGAGCTCGAGGCCAAGGTCTACGCCGGTGAGCGGCTGACGCGGGAGGACGGCGTCGCGCTCTACGCCTGTGACGATCTGGCCTGGCTCGGCCGCCTGGCACATCACCGGCGCACCGAGCTGAACGGCGACCGGGTGATGTTCAACGTCAACCGGCACCTCAACCTCACCAATGTCTGCTCGGCCAGCTGCGCGTACTGCTCCTTTCAACGCAAGCCCGGCGAGAAGGACGCGTACACGATGCGCATCGACGAGGCCGTCGCCAAGGCCAAGGAGATGGAGGACGAGCAGCTCACCGAGCTGCACATCGTGAACGGGCTGCACCCGAGCCTGCCCTGGCGCTACTACCCCAAGGTGCTGCGCGAGCTGAAGGCCGCGCTGCCCAACGTGAAGCTCAAGTGCTTCACCGCGACCGAGGTGCAGTGGTTCGAGAAGATCAGCGGGCTGCCGGCGAGCGAGATCCTGGACGAGCTGATGGACGCCGGGCTGGAGTCGCTGACCGGCGGCGGCGCGGAGATCTTCGACTGGGAGGTCCGGCAGCACATCGTGGATCACGAGTGCCACTGGGAGGACTGGTCCCGCATCCACCGGCTGGCCCACGAGAAGGGCATGAAGACCCCCGCGACCATGCTGTACGGGCACATCGAGGAGCCGCGGCACCGGGTGGACCACGTGCTGCGCCTGCGTGAGCTGCAGGACGAGACCGGCGGGTTCGCGGTCTTCATCCCGCTGCGCTACCAGCACGACTTCCACGACTCGGCGGACGGCAAGATCCGCAACCGGATCCAGGACCGCACCACGATGGCCGCGCCGGCCGAGTCGCTGAAGACCTTCGCGGTGTCCCGCCTGCTGTTCGACAACGTGCCGCATCTGAAGAACTTCTGGGTCATGCACGGCCTATCGGTGGCACAGCTCTCGCTCAACTTCGGCGCTGACGATCTGGACGGCTCGGTGGTCGAATACAAGATCACCCACGATGCCGACTCGTACGGGACACCGCACACCATGCACCGCGACGACCTTCTTCACCTGATCTGGGACGCCGGGTTCCAGCCCGTCGAGCGGGACACTCGTTATCAGGTGGTACGGGAGTACGAGAAGGCGCCGTCGCTGGCCGAGCGGCGCAGCGAGCCCCAGAAGATCTGGGCCTGACATCCGCGGACGGTGAAGTCGATGCCCCAGCTGAAGAAGGACGCGACCGGTCGCCTGGCGACGATCGGTGACCTGCTGGGTTCCGCGTTCGCGGGCCTGGCCGTCGGCGCCGCCGTCCTGCTGGTCTTCGAGGCGGTGCTGGCGCTGACCGGCCTGGGCGAGTTCGGCGAGTCGAACGGTTGGCTGATGCTGATCCTGCCGGTCTGGTTGTTCGTCGAGGAGTTCCGGGCCGAGGGCTTCGGCGCACACCGGATCATGGTGGGTGCGCTGGCCATCGGGTTCGGTGTCGCGGCCGGGATGACGGTGGCCGGTCTGGTGGCCGGGGTCGCTCCGGCCTTGGTCAGCGGCGGCAGCGGCGCCCTGACCGGTACGGTCGTGTACTGCCTGGTCTGGTTCTACGGCCTCCGGTGGCTCAGTCACCGGTCCGGCTGAGGGAGATAACGCATGAAGCCCGCCGTCAAGTACACGCTCGGCCGTCTCGGATTGTTCCTGGCGGTCTTCGTCGTGCTGTTCCTCCTGACGCCGTTGAACATCCTGGTCAGTGCGATGGTCGCGTTCGTCGCCTCGGCCGGGCTGTCGTTCATCCTGTTGCGCGGCTGGCGTGACGAGATGGCCGAGCAGCTCGGCGAGATCGCGGCGCGCCGCACGGCGGAGAAGGACCGGCTCCGGTCGGCGCTGGCCGGCGACGAGGACGCGGCGGCCGAGGGTGACCGGGTCACCGCCGCCGACATCGTCGAGCACCCCCGGCGCACCGGAGCCTGAAAAAGCCGGTGCGCGTCCGGGCTGCCGCAGGGTCGTGGGTTAGCGTTTGAAGGACCGCGCCGCAGCGAAGCCGGTGTGAAACCGGAGCTGTCCCGCAACTGTGATCCCTGCTGGCCCTGATCCGGCCGGGAGGTCTAGCCAGGTCGCCTGGGCGCGGTCGCGATTCAGCGCTCCCGGGGAGGGGCGCCTCGCGGGCGGCGGCCGGTGTGTTGGGCCCTGTCGGCGAAGCACCACACGCCCGGCCGACAGGAGGACTCATGAAACGCCTGCTCACGACCGCGATGGCGGCCACCGCCCTGCTCCTCGCCGGATGCGCCGGGAACGATCCGGCGCCCACCCCTGCCGCGTCCGGGCCGGCTGCGGCCGCGTACCCCGTCACGGTCGGCTCGGTGACCTTGGCCACCCGGCCCGAGAAGATCGTCTCGCTGAGCCCGACGGCGACCGAGATGCTGTTCGCGATCGGCGCCGGCCCGCAGGTCGTGGCGGTCGACGACCAGTCGACGTACCCCGCGGAGGCGCCGAAGACGAACCTGTCCGGGTTCAAGCCGAACGCCGAGGCGATCGCCGCGAAGGACCCGGATCTGGTGGTGCTCTCCGGTGACGCCGACAACATCGTCGCTCAGCTCGGAAAGTTGTCGATTCCGGTCTTCGTGTCGCCGGCCGCCGTCACCCTCGACGACACCTACCGGGAGATCACCGAGTTCGGCACGCTCACCGGGCACACCGGCGAGGCGAAGGCGCTCAACGAGCGGATGGCCGCGGACATCGACCGGATCGTGAAATCGGTGCCGGCCCGGACCAAGCCGCTCACCTACTTCCACGAGCTCGGCCCGGACCTCTACTCGGCGACCTCGAAGACCTACATCGGCTCGGTCTACACCCGCTTCGGCATGAGCAACGTCGCCGACGCCGCCGATCCGGCCGGCAAGTTCGCCGGGTACCCGCAGCTGTCCCAGGAGTCGCTGGTCAGGTCGAATCCGGACACGATCTTCCTGGCCGACACCAAGTGCTGCCAGCAGTCCCCGGAGACGGTGCGGGCCCGGGCCGGCTGGTCCACGGTCACCGCGGTCACGAAGGGCCAGATCTACCCGCTCGACGACGACATCGCCTCGCGCTGGGGTCCCCGTACCGTCGATCTGTTTCAGGCGGTAGCCGACGCCATCAGCAAGATTCCCGCGTGAGTTCCCGCCGGCCCGCCGGGCTGCGCCCGGTGTGGCTGGCGGCGGGTGTGCTGACGGTGCTGGTCGCGGTGGTTCTGGGCCTCGCCTTCGGCTCGGTCCCGTTGCCGCCCGGCGGCGTCGCGGTGGAGATGCTCAACCTCGTTCCGGGGGTACGGCTGCACAGCGGCCTCACCGAGCGTGAGGTGGCCATCCTGACCCAGCTCCGGCTTCCGCGCGTGGTCCTCGGCCTGATCGTCGGCGCCATGCTGGCCCTCGCCGGCGCCGCCTACCAGGGCGCCTTCCGCAACCCGCTGGCCGACCCGCACCTGCTCGGGGTGGCCGCCGGGGCCGGGCTCGCGGTGACCGTGGTGATCGTTCTCGGACGGAGGGCGCAGGACGGTCTCACCGAGCTGCCGATCGGTGTGCCGATGGCCGGGTTCGCCGGCGCGATCGGGGCGGTCGCGCTGACCTGGCTGCTCGGGGCGGCAGGTGGCCGGGACCGGTCTCCGGCCACGCTGATCCTGGCCGGGGTGGCCGTGTCGGCGTTCCTGTCCGCGGCCCAGACCTACCTGCTCCAGCGGCACGTCGAGTCGCTGCGCGAGGTGTACTCCTGGCTGCTCGGGCGGCTCGCCACGGCCGGCTGGCACGACGTGCTGGTGGTGCTGCCGTACGCGGTGATCACCGCCGCGATCGTCCTGGCCCACCGCCGCGAGCTGGACGTTTTGACCGTCGGCGACGCCGAGGCGACCAGCCTGGGCCTGCATCCGGAGCGCAGCCGGTACCTGCTGATCATCGCGGCGTCGCTGGGGTCGGCCGCCGCGGTCAGCGTGTCCGGGCTGATCGGCTTCGTCGGGATCATCGTGCCGCACACGCTGCGGCTGCTGGCCGGGCCGAGCTACCGGGGCCTGCTGCCGCTGTCGATGCTGTTCGGCGCGGCGTTCCTGGCGCTGACCGACCTGGTGGCCCGGACCGTGGGCGGCGAGGCGGAGATCCCGATCGGCGTGATCACCGCGTTCCTGGGGGCGCCGTTCTTCATTCTGGTGCTGCGGACCAGCCGGACGGCGCCGGTATGAGCGCCGTCGAGGTGGCCGGGCTGACCGTGCGGCTCGACGACAAGCTCATCGTCGACCGTGTGGACCTGGACGTGGCCGAAGGCGAATGGGTTACCGTCATCGGGCCGAACGGGGCCGGCAAGTCGACGGCGTTGCGGGCGATCGGCGGGCTGCTGCCGTTCGGTGGGACGGTCCGGTGGCACGGCCGGGCGGTGGACACCCTGCACCGGCGGGACCGGGCCAAGGCGGTGGCCACGGTGCTGCAGTCACCGGTGGTGCCACCGGCCATGCGGGTGTTCGACTACGTGCTGCTGGGGCGTACCCCCTATGTCCCGCCGCTGGGCCGGGAGTCGGCCGCCGACCTGGCCGCCGCTGAGGAGGTCCTCGCCGCCTTGGACCTGACACCGTTCGCCGGCCGCCGCCTCGACAAGATCTCCGGAGGCGAGCGGCAGCGGGTCTTCCTGGCCCGCGCGCTCGCCCAGGGCGCCGGGATCCTGCTGCTGGACGAGCCGACCAGCGCTCTGGACATCGGCCACCAGCAGGAGGTGCTGGAACTGGTGGACCGGCTGCGCGCCGAACGGGGCCTGACCGTGCTCGCCACCATGCACGACCTGACCACCGCCGGGGAGTACGCCGACCGGATGGTGCTGCTGGCCGGCGGCCGGGTGGTCGCGGCCGGCACCCCCGCGGAGGTTCTGACCGAGAACACCCTCGCCGAGCACTATCGGGTCAAGGTGCGGATCATCCCGGGGGATCACGGTCCGCTGGTGGTGGCTGTCCGCGGATGATCTCCGCAACCAGACCGCAACCGTGCCGCGCCCGTTTCGCACTCCACGGAATCCTCAAGTTCCCGAAGTGAAGGGTATGACGGACGCGAAGGTTGTCGAGATCGCCCTGCAGGCCATGACGATCGCCGCCAAGATGTCGGCTCCGGTGCTGCTCACCGCCCTCGGGGTCGGTTTCGCCATCTCGCTGTTCCAGTCGGTCACCCAGATCCAGGAGGCCACGCTCTCCTTCGTCCCGAAGGCGATCGCGATCGGCGCGGTGCTGCTGCTGGCCGGCAACTGGATGCTGCGCGAGATGATCACGTACACCACCCAGCTGTTCGAGAAGATCCCCAGCCTGCTCGGCTGACCTCAGCGATGCTTGTTCAGGATGGCGAACGTGCCGCCCTGCGGGTCGGTGAGAACCGCGTACCGCGCCCCGGGAATCGTCGTCGGCGGATGGACGAGCCGGCCACCCAGTCGTAGCGCGTGGTCGGCCGCCACATCGCAGTCACCGACCGCGAAATAGATCTGCCAGTACGGCGGCAGGTCGTCCGGCCAGCCGCTCCCGATCATCAGCTGGATCCCGGCCACCGGCGTCCGGCCGAGCTCACACACCGCATACGGCAGGCCACCGACCTGCCCGTCCCGGAACCCCCAGCCGAAGACCGACCCGTAGAACGCCAGCGCGCCCTCCAGGTCCCTGGTGTTCAACTCGGTCCAGGTCAGCGCGCCCGGGATGTCGAAGACCTCGGCGCCGCGCATCATCCCGGCCTCCCAGACGCTGAACGGCGCCCCGGCCGGATCCAGGAACGCCGCCATCCGGCCCTGATCCATCACGTCGAACGGCGGCACCAGCACCTTGCCCTGCGCCGCCTCCACCCGGGCGGCCACCGCGTCCGCGTCGCCGGTCGCGAAATACGTGCTCCAGGCGGTCGGCTGGCCCTCGCCGAACAGCGGGCCGGCGCCGGCCACCGGCAGCCCGTTGAGCAGGAACGTCGTGTAACCACCGAACTCGTCACCGGAGACCTCGGCCGTCCAGCCGAACAGGGCGGTGTAGAAACGGATCGCGTCGGCGAGATCGGCGGTGGCCAGATCCACCCAGTTGGGCACTCCGGGCGACGGAACGGTCATGCCCGCATAGTGGCACTTCCATACCCGCCGCCGATCGGAAGTGTCGGCCTTCTAGCCGAACCTGCGACCCTCGTCTCGTCGGAACGCCCACGTCGCCAGCAGACCGAAAAGTATCGTCCAGCCCAGCAGCGCCAGTGCCGCGCGCGGCTCGAACGGGTAGTCGCCGACCGTCGTCCACATCAACCGGACCGCCGCGCCGGTCGGCAGGTAGGGCGCCAGATCCTCGACGAAACCAGGCGCCCCGCCGGGTGCGGTCAGCAACCCGCCACCGAAGGCCAGCGGCAGGAACAGGATCTGCGCGACCACCAGCGCCGCCTTCGACGGCAGCGAATAGCCGATCGACAGTCCCATCAGGATGAACGGCACCGAGATCGCGGCACACAGCACCGCCGCGCCACCGAACGCGACCGGGCTCAGCGTCGCCTCGGTGAACAGGGCGGCGATCACCACCACCGGGACCAGCGCGACGACCATCATCAGCAGGCCGGTCAGCAGGCGGCCGAGGAAACGGGGCCGGGCGCCGGCGGGCAGCGTCCGCACGTAGGGATCCCACGGCTGCGCGCGGTCCTCGGAGACGCCGATCCCGTACTGGAAGAGATTGGTGTTCATCACCGCGAACGTGATCATCGAGGCGGTCGCGTAGGTGGCGGCGACCGGATCGTCGCCGGCGAACGGCACCACGAACGCCAGCATCGACGCGGCCGGCCAGAACGCGCTGCCCACCACCGCGATCGGGATCCGGAACAGCTCCAGGGTCTGGAACCGCGCGTGGGTCAGGGTGAGCGTCATCGCTGATCCTTTCCGGTCAGAGTGAGGAATGCCTCTTCGAGCGAGGCGGGCCGCACCTCGAGGTCGCGGAACGGCACGTCGCTCGCCACCAGATCCCGCACCATCCGGTCCGCGTCCGAGGTCAGGGCCTGCAGCCGGTCACCGTTGCGTTCCAGATCAAACCCTTGCGGCGGTACGGGTGAACTGAAGCTGACCCGGCTCACCTTCACCATCCCGCGCACCGCCTCCAAGCTGGCGTCCGCGAGCACCCTGCCGTCCGCCATCACCACCACCCGCTCCGCCAGCGCCTCGATCTCCTCCAGGTAGTGGCTGGTCAGCACCACCGTCCCGCCCCCGGCGTGGAACTCGCGGACCGCCTCCCACAGATCCCGCCGCGCCTCCACGCCCAGGCCCGTCGTCGGCTCGTCCAGGAACACGATCTCCGGCCGGCCGGCGAACGCCAGCGCCACCGCGAGCCGGCGCTTCTGCCCGCCGGAGAGGCCGCCGGTCTGCCGTCGCACCAGGTCAGCGAGGCCGAACCGGTCCAGCACCTCGGACCGGGTCAGCGGATCCGGGAAGTGCGAGCGAACGAAATCGATGACCTCACCGACCCGCAGCGAACCCGGCAGTCCCGTCTCCTGCGGAGTGACGCCCAGCGTGCGCCGGAAACGCGGGTCCCGCGGATCCCCGCCGCACAGCTCCACCCGGCCCGACGTGGGCCGGCGGCTGCCGGTGAGCAGGCCGACCAGGGTGCTCTTGCCGGCCCCGTTGGGCCCGAGCAGACCGACGATCTCCCCGGCCCGAACCTCCAGATCGACTCCGTCGACCGCCACATTCGACCCGAACCGTTTGGTGACCCCTTCCGCCCGGGCGTACGCCTCCAGTTGCCTCACGTGCATCCCCGTGTCCCTTCGTGTTCTTCCGATGTGGTCGTTGCTCTCGGTCACGGCGCACCGTCACCAGGAGTGATCAGCGACCGGAGAGAGTGGACGTACTCGTCGAACGCCAGACGACCACGCGCCGTGAGATGCACGAGGGTCGCCGGGGTGCGGCCGCGGTGGGTCTTGGTGACCTCGACGTAGCCCGCCTCCTCCAACTTGCGCAGATGCACCGAGAGGTTCCCGGCCGTCATCCGCAGGATCTCCTGCAACCGCGGGAACGCGATCCGGTCACAGCTGCCGAGCTGCGACAACGCCGCCACCACCCGCAGCCGCGCCTGGGCATGAATCACCGGATCCAGCTCCGGCAGCGTTTCCCCACCCACGGCCCCGCTTTGGCCGGTGGTCCCGTCTTGGCCCGTGGGCCTGCCCTGGCTTGCATGCCTGTCCTGGCTCGGGTTGCTGTCTTGGCCTGTGGGACTGGTCTGGCCTGGACGAACGTCTCGGCCCGGGTTGCCGTCGGATGGTCTGGTGCCGGCCGCCGCCGCGGTCCGGGCGTCGGCCGGAATGTCCGCCTGGTCGTCGGTCACCGGAGACGCCACCAGCCGATGAAGCCGGCGACCAGCAGGCCCCCGCCCCCGGCGACCGCGACCAGCAGCGCGTGCCAGCCCGGGCCGAGAAGGACACCGACGGCGTTGACCGCGCTGATCCAGGCGCCGAGCACGAACATGTCGCGCAGCTGCCAGATCGCTGCGCCGGCCATGTAGAGGACGCCGACCAGCGCCACCATGCCGCCACCCCAGAGCAGGCCGGCCAGCTCCGGCGACAGCGCCTCGCTCACCTGACCGAAAACGATCGCCAGCCCGGTGAAGCCGACCGACCAGGAGATCCCATACATCAGCCCCTGGCGGCTCGACGGCCCGGAGATGTGCCGCCCCGACCGTGCCCCGATGATGCCGGTGAAGATCCCCGCCACGATGAGCAGGGCGGTCAGCGCGGTCAGCGGAATCCACTCCGGCATGTCGACGAGGACCCGGCCGTCCGGCCCATAGCGCAGGAACGACAACCCGAAGCTGATCAGCCAGGTCAGGCCCCACGGCCAATACATCAACCGGGGATCCGGCGTGACCTCCCGGATGGCGTTGACCTGCTCGCGCTCGATGAGCCGCAGCGCTTCCCGCGGATCCTCGAAGATCGATTCGTCATCGGTCGATGTCATGCCTCGACTTTATGGCACAAAGTCAAAGAACTTTGTGCCATAAAGTTGACGGTGGTCGCTGTCGGGCGTTCAGCAGAACCGCGTCGGGCACAACCAGCCCGGAATGTTCACGTCGTCATCGTCGTCGGAATGCCGGGGAATCGACGGCAGATCGACGTCCCCACCCCCGCCCGTCGACGGCTTCTCGGGCTCCGGCCGTACCAGCACCACCAGCAGCCGTCCCGGGCGCAGCGGCTGACCGGCGGCCGGGATCGACCCGACGATCAGATCGCCGGCCCCGTACGAACCCTTCAAGCCCGCCCGCGCTCTCGCCTCTGCCGGGGGCTCGTTCTCGTAACTCTCGCGCGGATCGGAGGCGACCTTCGGCGCGTGGCCCTTCGCGTACCGGAAGATGACGAGTTCGCTCACCGGGTCGAATACCGACTTGTCGTCATACCGGACATCCGACGAAGACTTCCCGACCGGCAGCTTCGGCATCGCCGGATGCTTCGCGAACCAGCCCGCTTCACTGTTCTTCAGCAGCAGCAACGTCGCGGGGGACGTCATGATCGCGCCTGCCGCCGGTTCCGTCGCGACGACCGTCCAGTTGCTTCGGTCGAACATGCTGCGGTCCAGCGGCGACGCATCCCGGTACTTCTGCCGGATGTCGAGGTCGAACAGCGTCTGCGACGCGGTCTTGTAGGGCTGCCCCACGACGTCCGGCATCACTCTCGTCGGCGGCGTCTCCGAGATCGTGGGGGACGGGCTCACCGGCGGCCACGTCCACGGCGTGAACGACGGCGCCAGGCCGGCGGGTTTCGCCGCTGACGGATCGTCGGTCTTAAACCTGTTGGCGCAGCACCCGAGCACCAGCACCACCGCCAGCACACCGCCCCAGGTACGTGCCGTCACGTCGGTGTACCCCCGCAGCCGTCATCCCGGATCACCGGATCCTCCAACCCGTCCCACCAAAGTTGATCATCATCGCAGGAAGGTGTGGCGTGGTCACTCCGGCAGTCAGACAGCCCTCATCCGGCTGGTCGTGGGTGCTGTCTCCGGCCGCTCGACACAGCTCATGGCTGTCTCCGGGCGGTCGAGACAGCCATGAGAACCAGCCGACGGTTCACGGGCGGCGGATCCGCCTCCGGTCGGGGCCGAAGTCCGCGTGAGAGCTCGCGGGCGGCCGAAACCCCCTCCGGTCGGAGCCGGAGTCCGCGTGAGGGGCTGCGGGCGGCCGGATCCGCCTCTCGTCAGGGCTGAACTCTGCGCGAGGGTTGCGGGCGGCCGTCGACCAGGCGCCGAAGTTCGGGAGGTGGATCAGAGGTCGCCGTGGGTGTGTGGGAAGGGCCTACGGTGGGCCGGTGCGGAAAGTGGCGTTGGTGACGGGGTCGGTGTCGGGGATCGGGGCGGCGACGGCCAGGCGGTTCGCTGCGGACGGGATGACGGTCGCGGTTCACTCGCGGGCCAGCCGGGAGGCCGGGATCGCGCTGGCCGGGGAACTCGGCGGCAGCTATCACCAGGCGGATCTCGGGGACGACGAGGCGGCCGCCGGGCTGGTGCCGGAGGTGCTGGAACGGCACGGGCGGCTCGACGTGCTGGTCAACAACGCGGGGATCAGCTGGCCCGTACCGCACGCGCAGCTCGACGCCCTGACCGCTGCCGACTGGCGGCGGCTGCTCGACGTCAACCTGATCGCGCCGTGGCTGCTGTGCACCGCCGCGCTTCCGGCGCTGCGTACGACCGGCGGCTGCATCGTCAACGTGACCAGCCATGCCGGGGTCCGGCCGAAGGGCAGTTCGATCGCCTACGCCGCGAGCAAGGCCGCCCTGAACCACGTGACGAAACTGCTGGCCGCCGCGCTCGGGCCGGACGTACGGGTGAACGCCGTCGCCCCCGGCCTGGTCGACACGCCCCTGACCGCTTCCTGGACCGATGCGCAGGAGCTCTGGCGTACCGCGAGCCCGATGCGCCGCGCCGCCCAGCCGTCCGATGTGGCCGACCTGATCGCCACGCTGGTCACCAGCACCTACCTGACCGGTGAGGTGATCCTCCTCGACGGCGGCCTGAACCTCCGCTGACCCCATGGGAGGCGAGCCGTCGTTCCTGCAGGTCATGACCGGGGGATAGCCGGTCTGGCGTACGGCTGACGTGCCGTTCGTCGGTCAACGGCCGCGCCACGAACGGATCGCGGTCCCGGCGGGCCGTCGTCGAGGCATGCTTCGCGGTGGCCGAACGGTGTCTGAGCGACGGCTTACGATCGGGGCGTGAGCGGAACGATCTTGCGGGCGGCGCAGCGGCACGAACTGCCGGCGGTACTGGAGTTCTGGCAGGTTGCGGCGGAGAACGACAGCCGGCCCGCGGACACCAGGGCGGCGATCGAGGAACTGCACCGGCGGGATCCGGAAGCGCTGATCCTGGCGGTCGACGGCGACGAGATCATCGGCACCGTCGTGGCCGGGTGGGACGGCTGGCGGTGCCACCTCTACCGGCTCGCGGTCGCGCCGTGGCGGCGCCGGGAGGGCATCGGCGGCCGGCTCATCGCCGCTGCGGAGGAGCGTTTCACGAGCTTCGGGGGTACGCGGGCAGACGCCATGGTCCTCGACGGCAACAACGCGGCGCACGGCATCTGGAACGCGCACGGATACCGCCCGCAGGACGACTGGTCCCGCTGGGTGAAGCCGCTCACCTGAGTCGCGGGGAAATGCGGTTTACGCAGGAGGAGGCGTGACGTGGGGGATCAGGAGCTGTTGTACGCGCTCGCCCGGAACCCATCGTTGCCGCCTGAGCTGCTCGAACGGCTCGTCGCGAATGCTGGCGGGGAACTCGCCGCTCTGCTGGCGGAACGGTCCGATCTGGATCCGGAGCAGGTGCGGGCACTCGCCGGACGGTCCGAGGGCGCGCTGGTCACGCTGGTCCGGGACGGCCGGATGGGGGTGGCGGAGGTGGATCCGGTGGTTCACCCGTACGCCGCAATGCTCTTGCTCGGCAGCGGGATCGGCAGTGCGGAACAGGCGAACCTGTTCGCGCGCGATCCCGACGCGAAGCGGCGCTTCGATCTGGCGTCCTGCCCCGGGCTGCCGGCCGAGGTGACCGCCCTGCTCGCGTCCGATTCTGATCTGCGAGTGGTGGCCGAGCTGGCGTTCTTCACGGCTGACCGGGAGTTGCTCGCACGGTTGGCCACGCATCCGCACGCCGAGGTTAGGGTCGGGGTGGCGGGGAACCCGGCGACATCCCCGGAGGTGCTGGCGACGCTGGTAAGGGGCGGGGAAGGCGGGCCGGCGTCGTGTGCGGTTTGTGTGCGGCATCCGGTTCCGTTCGTGCATGACCCGGGATGCCGGCTCCCGGACTGTGATCTTCCGGCTGGGGCGGCCTGCGACGGGACGCACCAGTTCGCTGTCCACAGCCTGCTCTACCAAGCTGTGGATAACCCCGTGACCCCGGTAAACGCAGCGATCCGGGTGGCTGGTCATCCGTCGGCGATCGTGCGCTGGACGCTTGCGGCCCGGGCGGATCTTCCGGCGGACATGGCGGAACTGCTGGCCGGGGACCCGGTGCCGAGGGTGCGGAGCGCGGTCGCGGAGAACCCGGCGCTGTCCGGGGCCACGATCCGGCGGCTGGCCCGCGACGACTACGGGGAGGTGCGGCGGATGGCCGCCCGCAATCCGCGGGTTCCGCTGGAACTGCTCACCCGGTCCGGCGGTGACGGCCCGTTGCCGCGGATCGCCGCGGCCGGCCCGGAAGAGGTACCGGAGCTGGCCGGGAGCCGAAACCCGCGGCTGCGGATGCTGCTGGCGGAACGCCGTGACCTGCCACCGGATATCCGCGACCGGCTCGCCGCCGACCCGGACGCCAGTGTGGTCAAAGCGGTCGCGCCGCATCCCGGCCTGCCGGTGGAGCTGATGCGGGACATGCTCGCCCGGCACGGCGTCCGGGTGGCCGCGAAGCTCGCCACCAACCCGGACGCCCCGGCTGACCTGCTGCTCGACCTGGCCCGGCACGTGCCCCGGGTACAGAAGGCACTGCGCGAGATCGCCCGGCATCCGAACGCCCCGGCCGCCGCGCTGGAGATCTGCCTGACCGACGCGCAGGCCCGGCCGATCGCGGCCGGTCACCCCGCGCTTCCCGCCGCCCGGATCGCCGAGCTGCTCACCGACCTGATCGAGGCCGGCGAAAGAAAGAACGATCAGTCCGGCGAAAGGGCGGGCGATCAGGCCGGGGAAAGGGCGGGCGATCAGGCCGGGGAAAGGGCGGGCGAGTAGCTCAGCGACCCAGAGCTTCGAGGGCGGCGATCGCCTGCCCCAGGTGATCGTCGCCGAACGGGCGCAGGACGATCGTGTCCGAGCCGCCGTCGGCGAGGAGGCGAACCCCGGCCGGAACGTCAGCGGCCGGGCCGATCAGCCCGAACACCTCGTCGACCGGCACACCCAGGAAACCGGCCTGACCGGCCAGAGCCGTGGTCCGGATCGCCGCCGCCTTCGCCGGGTCGTCCTCGACGTGCAGGAACGCGAAGTTGATGATCTCGTGGTCGTCGCCCGCGCCACCCCGGCGGAGGTGGCCGATCGACTCGGCGATCCGATCCGGCTGCAGGCCCTCGACCAGGATGGTGCCGTCCGCGACCCGGCCCGACAGCTCCAGCGAACGCTGCTTCACCACACCGGTGACGATCGGCGGGACCACCGCCGGCGGGTGCACCAGCTTGATGCCCTCCAGGTGCACCTCCCGGCCGTCGACGTCGACGGTCTCGCCGTTGAGCAGGCCGCGGATCGCGACGATGCTCTCCTCGAGCAGCGCCAGCGGAGACTTCGGCGCATTGCCGATCCGGCGCATCCAGTCGCCGACGCCGTGACCGATTCCGGCCACGAAACGGCCGGGGTGGACCCGGGCCAGGGTGGCGATCTCCATGGCGTACACGGCGGGGCTGCGGAACGGCGTGGGCGCGATGCCGAGACCGACCCGGATCCGGCTGGTGGCGGCCAGGGCCAGGGCGGCGGCGCTGACGCCACCGTTCCAGCCGAGGTCCTCCACCACCCACAGATCGTCGGCGCCGGCAGCCTCGAGGGCGGCTGCGAACTCCGGTAGTTCCTCGGGGGCACGGTTGCAGTCGAACATCACGCCGATACGCGGTTCACGAGACATCACGAGAGCGTAAGCGGCTCCGGCAACGGCTTCGAGTGCAATACCGAAAGCCGGGTGACCGCCCTGGTCAGGACCACGTACAGGCGGTTCAGGCCCTTCGGTTCGGCGGCCACGATGTCGGCCGGCTCGTGCACCACGACGTGGTCGTACTCCAAGCCCTTGACCACCGTGGCCGGGACCACCGTGACGCGCGCGCCGGAGTCGACGTCGGCCGGCGTCGCGTGCTCGATCCCGGCGGCGTCCAGCAGGTCGCGCAGCCGCTGCACCGCGGAGTCCGCCGCGATCACCGCGACCGAGCCCTCGTGCGCCAGCGCGGCGGTCACCTCGGACACGGTCCGCGGGTCCAGCTCGGCGGGCTCCGCGACGCCGATCACGGCGAGATCGCCGTCGCGGCGCAGGGAGACGGCTTCCGGCACATTGACGCCGAGCGCCGGGAGGAGGCGGTTGGCCAGGGCCACGACAGCTTCCGGTACGCGGAAACCGACGGTCAGCGGAACCACCGCGGCGTCCGGCTTCCCCAGGTGGACGAGGATGTCCCGCCAGTCGGTGGTGGCCCACGGCGCGGTGCCCTGGGCCAGGTCACCGAGGAGCGTGATCGACCCGTGCTCGCTGCGCCGGGCGATCGCCCGGGCCTGCATCGGTGACAGGTCCTGCGCCTCGTCGACGACCACGTGACCGAAACTGGTCTCCCGCTCCAGCAGCCCGGCCGCCTCGTCGAGCAGCAGCAGATCGGCCGCGCTGAACTTGGCGGACTTCACCGTCTTCGGCGGCTTGACCCAGCGGATCGCCTCCTGCTCCGCCTCGCTGAGCAGGTCGCCGGCCGCCGACGGGTCGGTCAGCAGGGCCACCACCAGCGACTCCGGGGTGACCGCCGGCCAGCACTGCTCCAGGAACTCGGTGACCTGGGTGATCCGGCTCATCCGGCGCAGCCAGGAATCGCTCGGCGAGTTGCCGGTGCGGTACTCCGACTGGCGTTGCAGCAGGCCGACGACCCGGGCGCGGACCCGTTCCCGGCCGACCGCGTACGGCAGGCCCTCCCGGCGGGCCTCGTCGACGATCCGGCGCAGCGGCTCGGTGTCGATCCGCCAGCGGTAGGAGCCGTCGGACACCATGATCGGGTCGGTCGGCTTGCTGATCCGGGACCACAGGGCTCGGCTGAGGACTTCGGCCATCCGTACGTCATGCTTGATCGCCGTGGCCGCAACCGGATCGCCCGCTCGGACCGGCGCCCGGCTGACCAGGTCGTCCAGCGTGGACTGGTGCACCTCGACCTCGCCCAGGGTGGGCAGCACCGCCGAGATGTACGACAGGAACGCCGTGTTCGGGCCGACGATCAGTACCTTCGACTTCCGCAGCCGCTCCCGGTGCAGATAGAGCAGGTACGCGGCCCGGTGCAGGCCGACCGCGGTCTTGCCGGTGCCGGGCGCGCCCTGCACGCAGATCGAGTCGGCGAGATCGGCCCGGACCAGCTCGTCCTGTTCCGGCTGGATGGTCGCCACGATGTCCCGCATCGGCCCGACACGCGGCCGCTCGATCTCCGCGGTCAGGATGCGGGAGCTGGTGCCGAGCTCCTCGCCACGGTCCAGGTGCTCGTCCTCGAAGCTGGTCAGCTCCCCTTTGACGAACCCGAACCGGCGCCGGGTGCTCACCCCTTGCGGATCCCGGACGCTGGCCCGGTAGAACGAGCGGGACAGCGGCGCCCGCCAGTCCAGCACCATCGGCTCGCCGGCGTCGTCGGTGACGTGCCGCCGCCCGACGTGGTAGGCGCTCTCCTCGATGTCCAGGCGCCCGAAGAACAGCGGGGTGTCCGGGTCGTCGGCCAGCTCCTTGACCCGGCGGGCCATGTGCCGCCCGAGCTGCTCGGCGGTGTAGGAGTCACCGGCGACCTTGTCCCCGGTCGCGAAGAGGGATTCGGCACGGTCCCGCATCCGTCGCAGAGCGGCCCGGGAGCTTTCCAGATGCGTACGTTCGGCGACGAGTTCGGTGTCCAGTTCAGTGGCAGGCACAGGTCATCCTCGGCAGGCTGATCAGGGCTGCGCTCGCGTATCCGAGCAGGCGGGTCGGCCGCCCTCGGCGCGGGGACGCCCGCTGCGGTGCATGCTCACCACGGCCGTCAAGCGGCCCTCCACGCTACTCGGCTCTGTTCTGTTGTCCAGCGAATTTCGTCAGCGGGACAGCCGGTATCGGCGTAGCGGTGATCGTGGCGGCGCGGTCGGCTGGACACGTCCTGCGGCTTCGAGGCCCTTCAAGGCACGTATGACCTTCATATAGCTGAGCCCGGTGCGTTCCTCGATCTCCCGCCGGCTCAGGTCCGCGCCATCGGCCAGGGCGTGGCAGATGCGATCGGCATCGGTGGCGTCCGCGGCGATGTCCAGTGCCAACTGTTCGGTGGGGGAGGCGAGAAGGTAACGCGCGTGCCGGCGTTCCCCGACTCGGACCACGATCCCGCGGTTGACCAGATCCGCCAGTTCAGCGGTGGCCCGGTGAGCCTCCAGGCCGAGGTTGCGCATGGTGGAGTTGGTGACGGCCCTTCCCTGCCGCATCTCCGCGAGGGCCAGTCGCTGGGGGGTGGACAGATCCTGTTGCGCGAGCCCGGCGATCCAGGCGGTGGTCTCATCGTCCAGCAGCGTGTGCCGTGGGAGCAGGAGCTTGAACCGGGTGATGCGGTTGTGGAACTCCGGCAGTGGGGAGCCCGTCCGCCGTAGCTCACGGAGCATGGTGGGGATTCCGCTGGCGCGGTTCTCGCACACCATGCGCCCGGTCTCAGGCAGGCGGACGTCCTGCAGCAGACGGGCAAGGACCGGATTACGGGTGGAGGTGACACCCTCCCCGCCGAGGTCGTCCTCGGTGACAGCTCCGAACAGCCCACCGGGGTTCGCAATGACCAGTCGATCCGAGTACAGGGTGATCTGTACCGGTGTGCCGCGGGAGTAGGACGAGTAGTCCCGGTGCAGGAGGGCGTTGGCGACACCTTCACGGATGACTTCAGCCGGGTAGTCGTAACGGTCGATGCGCCCGCTGCCGTCGATGAACGAGCGGACGGAGGTGTTACGAAGAACGGCGGAGACCGCCTCGTCAACGATCACCGGGATCGGGCCGTCGAACGATCGGTTCTCCAGGAAGCGTGGCCCGTTGGCGGGGATGTCCTGAGAGGACGTGCCCGGATAGACGACAAGCGTGGCATTGAGCTGAGGAAAGAACTGCTGAGGATAGGCGCCCAAGGTCAGGAGCCCGCCCAGGGTGGGCCGCAGATCGCCGTTCGGATCTTCGGCGAGCACGTTCAGTCGACGGAGCGCCTGCTGACTCTCCAGATCCGCGAAGGCCCGGGGCTGCCGCTGACGGACTCGCGCGAGCAGGATCTGGACCTCGGCCTCGTCGAGATCGGCCAGGGTGGCGCCGGGAACCGGCTCCCGGTCGTCGGCGGGCTGGCCGCGATTGGTGTGCAGGAGATGAATCTCGAAGTCGGTCAGCCGCCGATCGCCGTCGCCACCCCGAGTGAACGAACCGTTGTACTCGCCGCGTGCAGCCACGTAACAGGGCTTGAAACGGGGATCGAGTTCACCGACCTCCGCGGCCACCACCAGGGCGTCCTCGAATGGCACGATCTCGATCTCCGCCCGTACCGGTGGGTGCAGGTCGTCGTTGCAGGCGGACGCGAGTGAATCCCGAATCCGGGCCGCGTCGAAGCCAGGAGCGGACTGGAACCCGGTAGCCTCGTCCAGCCCGAGGATCACCGTTCCGCCACGGTCGTTACTAAAAGCGCTCAGGGTGTCGCGTACCGATTTGGGCAATCCGCCGCCGGCGGCTTTGACCTCGACTTCTCGCAGGTCCGTACCGCTGCGGCGAAGGAGGGCAACGAGACGGGCGAGTTCTTCTCGAGTCATGAGCATCCTTGCCAAAGACTTGTGCAAAAGACTTTAGCAACAGGTGCCTGCGATGTAAGCCACGCTGAGGCACTGCCGACCAGCATGCGAGACACGATCGGGGATAACGTCGCAGCATGAGCGACAGCGTTCGTCGGCCCCGGGTCGGGCACATCCAGTTTCTCAACTGTCTGCCCATCTACTGGGGGCTGATGCGTTCGGGCGCCCTCCTCGACGTGGACCTGCACAAGGACACCCCGGAGCGGCTCAGCGCCAGCCTCGTCGCCGGTGATCTGGACATCGGGCCGATCACCCTGGTCGAGTTCCTGCGGCACGCCGACGAGCTGCTCCTGCTGCCGGACCTGGCGGTCGGCAGTGACGGCCCGGTGCTCTCGGTCAATCTGGTGTCGACCCGGCCTCCGGCCGAGCTCGACGGGCGGCCGGTGGCTCTCGGTTCGACGTCGCGCACCGGTGTGCTGCTGGCCCAGATGCTCCTGAGCGAGCGGTACGGCGCCGAGCCGCACTATTTCCGCTGCCCGCCCGACCTGTCCCGGATGCTGCAGGAGGCGGACGCCGGGGTGCTGATCGGTGACCCGGCGCTGCGCGCGATGTATGAGGCCCCCCGCAACGGCCTGCGGGTGATCGACCTGGCCGAGGCGTGGAAGGAGTGGACCGGCCTGCCGATGGTCTTCGCGGTGTGGGCGGTCCGGCGGGATTTCGCTGCCGCGCACCCCGGTCTGGTCAAGGATGTGCACGAGGCGTTCCAGCGGTCCCGTGATCTCTGTCTGGGTGAGCTGGACGAGGTGGCCGAAGCGGCGGCCCGGTGGGAGCCGTTCGACGCGAAAACTCTGGCCAACTATTTCCGGGCCCTCGACTTTTCGCTCGGGGACCGGCAGATCGCCGGTGCCCGGGAATTCGCCCGGCGCGCGGCAAATCGTGGCGAAGTACCGGCGCTACCTGCGGGTGGACCCCTTTTCGCGGACGTTTGATCTTTCCGGCTCGGGCGCTTTAGGATCCGCGGACTTCTCACTCCGCCCGAAATTCGGTGACCATGCGTCTGCGCGCCCTGTTCAGCCGTCTTGCCCTGTCCACCGCGGCTTCCGGCCTGGCCGTGGCCGGTCTCGCCCTGCCCGCGCAGGCCGACTCGAAGGTCGACGTTCCGTACGTCGGCATTTTCGGCCCGGAAGCGGTGACCGTCATCAACGGTCAGTCGAAGACGGTCAAGTTCGAGCTTTCCAACTTCGGTTCGGTGGCCGCGAAGGATGTGGTTCTCGAATTCGGGAGCAAGGCCGCGCCGATCAGCCCGGAACTCGGTTTCACCGCCCCGAGTGGCTGCACCGGCAACGTCTGCCGGATCGGTGATCTGCAGGCGGGTGAGCGGCGCTCCCTGAAGTTCTCGCTGAAGCCGGCGACGGCCACGGCGACGGCCCCGGCCGAGAGCATCGCGCTGTCCGTCACGGCGGGCGGGAGTCTCAGCGACGAGACCGTGATCGGGGTGGTGCGTACCGACAAGGGCGGCGTGGACCTCGAGATGGAGGACATCGCCGACCTGAAGCTCAGCGGCGGCAAGTCGGCGGACGTGCCGGTCACGGTGCGCAACAGCGGCAACCAGGACGTCAAGGCCGTGGGCCTGGTGGTGCTGGCCGGTGGGATCACGCCGGTGCTGGACTACACCAACTGTGAACGGATCGACGAGGAGGGTGTCGCGGCGGCCGTCTGCGTCTTCAACGACACCCTGCCGGCCGGTGGCACGTTCACGCTGCCCGCGGCCACCCCGCTGCGGATCAAGGCGCCGGCCGGGGTGGCCGGCCCGTTCGACTACCCGGTCTATGTGGGCGCGGTCGGTCTCACCGACAAGTACGTCTACGACTTCGCGAAGCGGACCGCCGGCGCCACCGGCACGAAGCTCACCCTGGAGGCCGTCGCGTCGGCCACGGCGGCCGAGCCGGAGGAGGCGCCGGACCTCAACGAGGACGACAACTTCACCGATTTCGCGGTACGGGTGCCGAAGACGAGCGCGGACAGCGCGGCGGTCGGCGGCGCTTTCACCGGTGAGGTCGGCGAGGACGACACCGTGCAGGTCGGCCTGCGTAACCTAGGCCCGTCCGGGACCATCCCGCCGTCTCCCGCGTGGATCCAGTCGGTGCACGTCAAGCTGCCCACCGGCCTCCAGTTGACCCGGGTCGACGAGCGGTGCGCCCCGGGCACGTCCCTGGACGACGTCGACGAGACGATCACCGATCTCTCCGAGATCACCGACCTGGTCTGCATCGTCGTCGAGTCGGTGCCGGCCGGCGGCCGCTACCTGTTCGAGCTGTCCGGCGAGATCCTCGACGTGGCCGAGCACAAGGCCGGATCGGTCACCGCCGACGGCGGCGTGCAGGACGCGAAGAGCGGCAACGACAAGGCCGCGCTCACCGTCGCGGTGACGTCGGCCGGTGGCCAGGGCGGCGGCCTGCCGATCACCGGCGCCCCGGCGGGCATGATCGCCGCCGGTGGCGCGGTGCTGCTGGCCGCCGGTGCGATCGCCCTCCGGACGGCCCGCCGCCGCCGGATCGTCACGGTCGTCGAGTAGACGTCACGGTCGTCGATTGGTGGACGGCAGCAGACCGTCGAGCGCGGCCACGTCGGCGGCGGTGAGTTCCCAGCCGCCGGCGGCCGCGTTGGCCTGCACCTGCTCGGCCGTGGTGGCCCCGGCGATCACGCTGGTCACCGCGGGCCGGGCGGCCAGTCCGGCGATGGCCACCTCCAGCAGGCTGCGGCCGCGTTCGGCGCCGAAGGCGGTCAGCGCCTCGATGGTGTCCCAGTCGGCGTGGTCGAACCAGGGCGCCCAGCGCTCGTCGGCCAGCCGGGTGCCGGCCGGCGGCCGCTCGCCGCGCCGGTACTTGCCGCTGAGCAGGCCGGAGTCGAGCGGGAAGAACGGCAGCAGCCCGAGCCCGAACCGCTCGCAGGCCGGGATGACCTCGTTCTCGACGTCCCGGCTGAGCAGGCTGTACTGGTTCTGCGCGCTGATGAAACGGGTCAGGTTGCCGGCCCGGGCGGTCCAGTCGGCGTCGGCGATCTGCCAGCCGGAGAACTGCGAGTTGCCGAGGTAGCGGACCTTCCCGGCGCGGACCAGGTCGTCGAGGGCGGCCAGGGTCTCCTCGATCGGGGTCGCCGGGTCCGGCTGGTGCAACTGGTAGAGGTCGATGTAGTCGGTCTCCAGCCGCCGCAGCGAGGCCTCGACCGCGCGGACGATGTATCGCCGGGAGCCGCGGGCCCCGAAGTCGCGCCCGTTCTGCCCGTCCATGTCCATGCCGAACTTGGTGGCCAGCACCACCTCGTCACGGCGGCCCTTGAGGGCGGCGCCGAGCAGCGACTCGGACGATCCGCGCGGGGTGCCGTAGGTGTCGGCGGTGTCGAACAGGGTGATGCCGGCGTCCAGGGCCGCCTCCACCACCTCGCGGGTGCCGTCGGCGTCGAGTTTGCGGCCGAAGTTGTTGCAGCCGATCCCGACCGCGGAAACGACCAGACCCGAGTCGCCGAGCCGGCGATAGGTCATCTCACTCATGCACAGCTCCGTATCGGTAGATGCCTATCATCACGCCTGGTAGCGTGACGTAACGCCGCGTCCATCGTGGACTCGCCCACGATCGGTTCACGATGGGCGCGGCCCCCCGTTCATTCGTCGCCCTCCGGGTTCGCCAGATCGCGGTAGTGCGGGCGCAGCACATCGACCAGCGGCACGTGCCGCACCTTCACCGGTGGTGCGTCCAGCGCCCGGAGCAACAGTTCCGGCGGTGTGGCGCCGCGCGCCGGGCGTTCCCGCAACCGGCCGAGGCTGATCCCGGGGGAGTAGAAGTCGGCGAGCCGCCCGTCCAGCGGTTCCTCGTCCACGGCGAGCGGATTCGGCGTGCTGTCCGGTTCGGCGGTCCCGCGCAGCGCGTCGAGCAGCTCGTCCCGGCCCCGCCCGCGCCAGGCCAGCACCAGGAACGGGTCGTCGTCGAACGCCTCGGCCAGCACGTAGAGCAGCGCCGAGCCGTGTTTGCAGGGGTCGCCCCAGTCCGGGCAGGAGCAGTCGATGTCCAGCCGGTCCGGGAAGAGCGGCGCGCCCAGCTCGGTGAACAGCTCGACGATCTCGTGCGGCATGTCCCCGGCCAGCAGCGCGGCGCGGTACAGCGCCCGGGAGCCGAGCTGCTCGACGATGTCGGCCCACTGATCGTCGCCGAACGCGCTGATCCGGATGGTCACCCGGTACGGCGTGGCCCGCGAGCCCTGGACCCGGGCCTGAACCTGCCCCGGCTTCAGGGCGAAGTCGATGACCTGCCCCTTCCTGGCGTAGGTCCGGCCCCGGGCGAGCCGTCCCGGATCGCAGACGCCCTCCAGCACGTCGACGAACCGGCGCGACCACCACTGCTCACCGATCTTGCCGCGTTTCGACCGTACGGCCAGCCCGCCGTCCACCTCGATCGGCCGGCCGCTCTCGAAGAAGACCATCTCAGCGCACCGCCGCCGGGTCGAGCGAGAACAGCTCCCGCAGCTGGTCGGTGCTCAGGTCGGTGATCCATTCCTCGCCGGTGCCGACGACCGACGAGGCGAGCGCTTTCTTCCGTTCGATCATCGCGTCGATCTTCTCTTCCAGGGTGCCGGTGCAGATGAACTTACGGACCTGCACGTTGCGCGACTGCCCGATCCGGAACGCCCGGTCGGTGGCCTGGTCCTCGACCGCCGGGTTCCACCACCGATCGAAGTGGACGACGTGGTTGGCGGCGGTCAGGTTGAGGCCGGTGCCGGCCGCCTTCAGCGACAGCAGGAACAGCATCGGCTCGTCGTCGGTCTGGAACCGTTCGACCAGCTCGTCACGGCGGGCCTTGCTCAGCCCGCCGTGCAGCCACAGGACCGGGCGGTCGGTGTGCGCGGCGAGGTAGGGCTGCAGCAGGGTGCCCCACTCGGCGTACTGGGTGAAGATCAGCGCCTTGTCGCCCTCCTCGACGATCTCGCCGGCCAGCTCTTCGAGGCGGGCCAGCTTGCCGGACCGCCCGGGCAGCCGGGAACCGTCCTTGAGCAGGTGCGCCGGATGGTTGCAGACCTGCTTCAGCTTCATCATCGCGGCCAGCACGTTGCCGCGCCGCTGGATGCCCTCGCTGCTCTCGATCTCGGCCATCATGTCCTCGACCACCGCCTGATAGAGGGTGGCCTGCTCGGGGGTGAGCGAGCACCACACCTTCATCTCGTTCTTCTCCGGCAGGTCCGAGATGATCGTCTTGTCGGTCTTGAGGCGGCGCAGCACGAACGGCCCGGTGGCCCGTTTCAGGGCGGCGGTGGCGACCTCGTCCTGCCGGGTCTCGATCGGCTCCTGGAACCGGCGACGGAACCGTTTCGCCGGCCCGAGCAGCCCCGGATTGCAGAAGTCCATGATCGACCACAGCTCGGCCAGGTGGTTCTCGACGGGCGTGCCGGTCAGCGCGAGCCGGGTCCGGGCCGGGATGGCCCGGACCGCCTGGGACTGCCGGGTCCCACTGTTCTTGATGGCTTGCGCCTCGTCGCACACCACCCGGGTCCAGGTCACGGTGCGGAGTGTCTCGAGATCACGCAGCGCGGTGCCGTAGGTGGTGACCACCAGGTCGGCCCCGGCCACCGCCTCGTCGAACTCCTCCCCGCGCCGCCGCGTGCCGCCGTGGTGCACGTAGACCCGCAGTCCCGGAGCGAACCGGGCGGCCTCCTTGAACCAGTTGCTGACCAGCGACATCGGGCAGATCAGCAGCGTCTTCGAGGGCTGGTCGGTGAGCAGCAGCGACAGGGTCTGTGCGGTCTTCCCGAGGCCCATGTCATCGGCGAGGATCCCGCCCAGCCCGAGCCGGCCGAGGAAGTTCAACCACGACAGACCCCTTTCCTGGTACGGCCGGAGCGAACCCTGGAATCCCTCGGGCGTCGGCAACGGCGTGAGCCGCTCGGCGGCCTGCCCGGACAGCAGATCGCCGAGATCACCGTCGGCGTCGACCTCGACCAGCGGCAGATCCTCCTCGCCGCCGTCGACCACCTGCTGCAGGATCTCGCCCGCGGTGATCTCGCCCTCGCGTCGCCGGCTGACCGCCTTGAGCGCCGCCTTCAACTGCCGGTCGTCCAGTTCCACCCACTGCCCGCGCACCCGGACCAGCGGAATCTTCGCCCGGGCCAGCTCGGCCAGCTCCTCGGCGCTCACCGCGCCGTCGCCGATCACCAGGTCGATCCGGAACTCGACCAGCTGCTCCAGGCCGAACCCGGAGTCCGCCATCGCCCGGGACGCCCCGGCCTTCGACTTCGGCTTCGACCGGGTGGTCAGTTTCAGTCCGACCGCCTTGCGGCCGGCCCACGCCGGCAGCTGCACCCCGAACCCGGCGGCCTGCAGCAACGGCGCCGTCTGCCGCAGGAACTCGTACGCCTCGCCGGTGCTCAGCGTCATCGCGGCCGGCCGCTGTTCGAGCAGGGCCACGTGCAGGGTCGGGAAGAGCCGCACCGCCCGGCCCAGCCCGGCCAGCAGCGTCTCGTCCGGCCGACGGGGCAGGCCGGGGAAGCGGTCGCCCGCCCACAGCGCTTCCGCGGTCAGATAGAGCCCGGGATCCTCGGCGGACTGCAGCGCGAACTCCAGCGCCCACTGATCGGTCTCCGGGGAGGGTTCGATCAGCCGGAAACCGACCCGGATCGGCCCGTTCGCCTCGTTCGCGGCGCGCATCCAGTCGTCGAGGGCCCGGCGCAGGTCACGCACGTCGCCGTCGGCCGCGTCGGGCAGCGCCGGATCGCCGGTGAGCGCGGACAGCCAGCGGTCCGGCAGAGCGGCCTTCGGGCCGGGGCGCTGACCGACCATGATCCGGTCCGGCAGGACGGTGCGGGCGGCGCTGTCCAGCAGGGCGTCGAGGGCGTCGCGCACCGTACGACCGAGGGGTTGGCCGTCGCCGCAAGCCCGGACCACCGGAGGCATCCCGGCGGCGAAGTCCCGGAAGGTCGCCGTGTCGGCGCCGGTGAGAACCGGCCGCCAGCGGGCCGCCGGAATCCCGTCCTCGATCACCAGCTGCGGCAGCATCCGGCCGCGCCGGGCCAGGTCACAGGCGTATCCGGCGAGCAGGGCGAGGTATCGCAGCGACGACCCGGCGATCCACTCCTGATCCGGTTCGGTCAGTTCGGCGAGGGCGGCCGCCGCCGCGGAGCCCGGAATGGTCAGTGCCGGAACCGTCCAGGCGCCCAGCTTGACGCCGCGGGAGGGCACGTCGGCGCCGGTCTCCGGCGAGGGCAGGGGACCACGGCCGGTGCCGGGCAGGGTGAGCGGGACCGTCCCGGCGACCGCCCCGGGCAGGTCCGGGAGATCGGCGGTGGCGAACGGATGTGGCCGGGATCGCGCCCGGGACGTCGACGTCGACGGCAGCCCCGGGTCCTCGGCCCAGATGATCAGCCCACGCCCGGGAACCCAGCCACCGTGCACGACGAGCACATCCACCCCCTGGATAATCGCGTCGAGCCTAGTGTCCGTCAGGGGCCGCCCCGGTGACCCTCGCCGCTGACGGTTGACGCCCGGTGGACGTACGCTTCAGATCGTGACCGCGAATCCGGAGATCGACAGCATCCTGCAGCGCGGTGCCGACGGCGGGCGGATCACGCCCGAGGAGGCGCTGCTCCTCTACACGGAGGCCCCGTTCCACGCGCTGGGCGAGGCGGCCGACGCGGTCCGGCGCCGGCGGCATCCGGACGGCATCGTCACCTACCTGATCGACCGGAACATCAACTACACGAACGTCTGCGTGACGGCGTGCAAGTTCTGCGCCTTCTTCCGGGCCCCGAAGCACCAGGAGGGCTGGGCGCACCCGATCGAGGAGATCCTGCACCGCGCCGGTGAGGCCGTCGACCTCGGCGCCACCCAGGTGATGCTGCAGGGCGGCCACCACCCCGACTTCGGCGTGGCCTACTACGAGAACCTCTTCTCCTCGGTCAAGCAGGCCTATCCGCAGCTCGCCATCCACTCGATCGGCCCGAGCGAGATCCTGCACATGGCCAAGGTCGACGGTGTCTCCATCGAGGAGGCGGTGATCCGGATCAAGGCCGCCGGGCTGGACTCGATCGCCGGGGCCGGCGCCGAGATGCTGCCGGACCGCCCGCGCAAGGCGATCGCCCCGCTCAAGGAGAGCGGCGCCCGCTGGCTCGAGGTGATGGCCACCGCGCACCGGCACGGCCTGTCCTCCACCGCGACCATGATGATGGGCACGGGCGAGACGAACGCCGAGCGCATCGAGCACATCCGGATGATCCGTGACGTGCAGGACCTGGCCGTCGCCAACGGTTATCAGGACGTCCCGGTCGAGCAGTCGCACGAGGTCGGGGGCTTCCGGGCCTTCATCCCGTGGACCTACCAGCCGGAGAACAACCACCTGAAGGGCCGCACCCAGGCCACCACGATGGAATACCTGCGGTTCATCGCGGTCTCCCGGCTGTTCTTCGACAACGTCTCGCACCTGCAGGCGTCCTGGCTCACCACCGGCAAGGACATCGGCCAGCTGTCGCTCCACATGGGTGTCGACGACCTGGGCTCGATCATGCTGGAGGAAAACGTGATCTCCTCGGCCGGCGCGAAGCACCGGTCGAACCTGCAGGAGCTGATCACGATGATCCGCACCGCCGACCGGATCCCCGCGTGGCGCGACACGTGGTACAGGCATCTCGCCGTGCACCACACGCCCGCCGACGACCCGACCGACGATCGTGTCGTCTCTCACTTCTCGTCCATCGCGTTGCCCGGCGGCGGGGTCCGCAAGGCGCTTCCCCTGGTCGAGGCGAGCTGAAAGCCATCCCTTCGGGGGGTGGCGATCGTCCGTTCGGCCAGGTTCGGGGGGTCAGACCGGTGAGGCTCGGTTGCTCCTTCGTAACGAGCCCGCCGGTTGGCTGTACCGGCTCGTTCCCGCTGGTTACGTTGCCTGTGTGAGGCGTTGGTAACTCGACGACCTCGGTAACTCGATACGTCGCCAGTCGCGGTCAGCGTCGGTGACGAGCAGTCGGACCCGACCGATGGCGGTCGTATATATAACGCACAAGGTGCGGGCGGGATGGGGTGACCCATCCCGCCCGTTCTGTTTGTGCGGGGTGGGAGAGTTGTCAGCGTGACGCGCGCAGATCTGGACAAGCAGCCCCATGAGGTCGCCGAGATGTTCGACGGCGTGGCCAACCGGTACGACCTCACCAACACCGTGATCTCCTTCGGGCAGGACCGTGGCTGGCGGCAGGCCACCCGGGCCGCGCTGGGCCTGCGGCCGGGCGAGCGGGTTCTCGACGTCGGCGCGGGCACCGGTGTCTCCACCGAGGAGCTGGGGCGGTCCGGCGCGTTCGCGGTCGGCGCCGACATCTCGGTGGGCATGCTGCGCGCCGGTCGCCGGGTCCGGGCCGAGGTGCCGCTGCTCGCTGGTGACGCACTGCGACTGCCGTTCGCCGACGCCACCTTCGACGCGGTCACCATTTCGCTTGCTCTGCGTAACGTCGTGGACACCACCGCTGCGCTGCGTGAGTTCGCGCGCGTCACCCGACCGGGTGGACGCCTGGTGGTGTGCGAGTTCAGCCACCCGACCAACAAGGCGTTCCGCACCGTCTACCTGCAGTACCTGATGCGGTCCCTGCCGGGCGTGGCCCGGGCCGTCTCCAGCAACCCCGAGGCGTACGTCTATCTCATCGAGTCGATCCGCGCCTGGCCCGATCAGCGGGGCCTGGCCGACGTGATCGCCGGCTCCGGCGTGTGGGATCGGGTGGGCTGGCGGAACCTCACCGGCGGCATCGTCGCCCTGCACCGCGCCACCCGGGTGTAAATCCGTCATTCCGCCTCCTCGGCGGCGAAAGCGCTGTTTAGCTCGGGTCATGACTGATATCGGACATCTCGATGACACCGACATCGACCTCGCGATCGACGAGGGGGAGGCCGGTGAGCGCCGTGCCACCGAACTGGCCACCCGTCTGCGGATGGTCGCGGCTCAGGACCCCGATCTTGCGCAGGACCTCGTCGAGGGCTTGATCGTTGCGCTCGACAAGGCGATGGGCGGGACCATCCGCGACCATCTGGACGGTCCGGCACTCGGCGTCGCGGACCGGGTCCTGCAGGTCCCTGAGCAGGGACGTTAGCGCTCACCCAAAGATTAGGCTGACCTGAGCGCAAAGATCTTCGATTGTCGGCCTACACTCCGATCGAGGCATGCTTGTGAACTAATTCACGAGCGCGCGGGCGAGACGGAGGTTGGACCGTGAGCGACCACGTGAGTGGACCGGTCGTCGACGAGGCGGACGTGATCGTGGTCGGAGCCGGCCCGGGCGGCTCCGCGGCGGCCTACCACCTGGCCCGGCACGGCGTGCGCGTGCTGCTCCTGGAGAAGACCGAGTTCCCCCGCGAGAAGGTGTGCGGCGACGGCCTCACCCCGCGCGCGGTGCGCCAGCTGATCCGGATGGGCATCGACACCTCGGAGAAGGCGGGCTGGCTCCAGAATAGGGGCCTGCGGGTCATCGGCGGTGGCGTTCGGCTCGAACTGGACTGGCCCGATCTCGCCAGCTTCCCGAACTACGGCCTGGTCCGGACCCGCATGGACTTCGACGACATGCTGGCGCGGCAGGCGGTCGAGGCGGGCGCCCTGCTGCGCACCGGGGTGAACGTCACCGGCGCGGTGCTCGACGACGACGGGTACGTGATCGGCGTCGAGGCCAAGGAAGGGCCCGGCAAGGAGCCGGTGGAGTTCCGCGCGCCGCTGGTGATCGCCGCGGACGGCGTCTCCGGCAAGTTCCCGCTCTCCCTGGGCCTGGCCAAGCGGGACGACCGGCCGCTCGGCGTCGCGGTCCGGCGCTACTACCGTTCGGCCGTCAAGGCCGACGACGACTACCTGGAGTCCTGGCTGGAGCTGCGCAGCGCGCAGGACCCGGGCCGGCTCCTCCCGGGATACGGCTGGATCTTCGGCCTGGGTGACGGCCGGGTGAACGTGGGCCTCGGCATCCTCAACTCCTCCGACGCGTTCGGCAAGACGAACTACCGCCACCTGCTCACCGATTGGCTGGGCAGCACTCCGGAGGAGTGGGGGCTGCGGGACGAGGCGAACGCGGACGGGCCGACTCTGGGCGCCGCGCTGCCGATGGGCTTCAACCGGGTGCCGCATTACACCCGTGGTGTGATGCTGGTCGGCGATTCCGGTGGCATGGTCAATCCGATGAACGGCGAGGGCATCGCGTACGCGATGGAGTCCGGCGAGATGGCGGCCGAGGTGGCCGTCCAGGCCCTGGCCCGTCCGGCCGGCCCGGAACGCGAGCGCGCGCTGCGGGCGTACCCCGCCGAGTTGAGTCTCCGGTTCGGTGGTTACTACCGGATCGGCGGGATCTTCGTGAAGCTGATCGGCAACCCGCAGATCATGCGGCTGGCCACCAAGTACGGCATGCCGCAGCCGCTGCTCATGAAGTTCGTCCTCAAGCTCCTGGCCAACCTCACCGACCCCCGGGGTGGCGACGCCATGGACCGCATCATCAACGGCCTGACCAAGGTGGCACCCTCCGTCTGAGTCCTGCGAATCAGTCAAATAGGGCACCCCGACCAAAGGACATCAGAACCACAGTAACTAGTGTTAAGCGGCTAACTGTCGTACGGGAGTAGACATGACGATCAACCCTTATGTCCCGATCGTCGGGTTGCTGATCCTCGGCGCCCTCTTCGCGTTGTTCTCGGTGTCCGTCGCGCCCATCGTCGGGCCCAAGCGCTACAACCGCGCGAAACTCGACGCTTATGAGTGCGGTATCGAGCCTGCGCCACAACCGATCGGTGGCGGGCGGTTCCCGGTGAAGTTCTACCTGACCGCGATGCTCTTCATCATCTTCGACATCGAAACCATCTTCCTGTACCCGTGGGCCATTCAGTTCGAGGCTCTCGGGCTGTTCGGGTTCGTGGAGATGGTCCTGTTCATCCTCACCGTCTTCATCGCCTACGCGTACGTGTGGCGACGCGGCGGCCTCAACTGGGACTGATGCGACGTGGGAATCGAAGAGAAGCTCCCGGCAGGCATCCTGCTGACGAGCGTGGAGAAACTGTCCAACTACGCCCGGAAGTCATCGTTCTGGGGCGCCACCTTCGGCCTGGCCTGTTGCGCCATCGAGATGATGGCCTCCGGCGGTCCCCACTACGACCTGGGCCGATGGGGGATGGAGGTCTTCCGCGCCTCACCGCGACAGGCTGACCTGATGATCGTGGCCGGCCGCGTCAGCCAGAAGATGGCCCCGGTGGTGCGGCAGATCTACGACCAGATGCCCGAGCCGCGCTCGGTGATCTCGATGGGGGTCTGCGCCTCGTCCGGCGGGATGTTCAACAACTACGCGATCGTCCAGGGCGTCGACCACATCATCCCGGTCGACATCTATCTGCCGGGCTGTCCGCCGCGACCCGAGATGCTGATCGACGCGATCCTCAAGATGCGCGAGAAGGTCATGGCGCAGCCGCTGGGCCCCAACGGCCGCAAGATGCTCGAAGCTCGGCAGGCCGAGGGCCGAGTTCCGACCGTCGCGCCGGGCGCCATGCCGTCGTCCTATCGCGTGGACAAGGTCCGCCGCGCGGAATGGACCCAGGCCGTGAAAGAGGGACGCGAAGAGCAATTGCGGATCGAGAACTGGATGAAGCTCCAGCCGCATTTGCGGGAGGAACACAAATGAGTATTCAACCCGGAACTGAGGGTAGCGCTCCAGTCGGTGCCGAATTGGGTGCGCCAGCACAGACCCCACCCAGCCCCGACAAAGGGATGTTCGGCGTCAAGGGCACCGGCGACGTCTCCGGCTTCGGTCGTCTGGTCCGCCAACGACCTGCTGTTTTTGACAGCCCACGGCCCTACGGCGGGTATTTCGACGACGTCTATGACGCGTTGGAGGAAGCTTATCCGGCCTTCTCCGAAGCTATCGAGAAAGTGGTCGTGGATAGGGCGGAACTCACACTTCACGTACGCCCTGAACGCATCGCCGAGGTGTGTCAGGTAATGCGTGACGACGCCTCGCTGCGGTTCGAACTCTGTTCCTCGGTCGACGCGGTGGACTATCTCGGCTCCGACGAGCGCCGATTCCACGTCGCTTATCAATTGACTTCGATGACCTATCGCCGCCGGGTGCGGCTGGAGGTCGCGGTGGCCGACGGAACGCCCGTTCCCAGCGTCACCCGGGTCTACCCGACCGCCGACTGGCAGGAGCGGGAGATCTACGACATGTTCGGCGTCGTGTTCGCGGGCCATCCGAACCTCACCCGCATCCTCATGCCGGACGACTGGGAGGGCCACCCCCAGCGCAAGGACTACCCGCTCGGCGGCGTGCCCGTCGAGTACAAGGGCGCCGAGATTCCGCCTCCCGACCAGCGGAGGGTCTACCAGTGACAACCTCTGAGTACGCGACCGAGCGCGAGACCACCGAGGGCCGGGTCTTCACGGTCACCGGCGGCGACTGGGACGACCTCACCGCCAGTGTCGACCCGCTCAGCAACGAGAAGATCGTCGTCAACATGGGCCCGCAGCACCCGTCCACGCACGGCGTGCTGCGGCTGGTGCTCGAGCTCGAGGGCGAGACGGTGACCGAGTGCCGCCCGGTCGTCGGTTACCTGCACACCGGGATCGAGAAGAACCTGGAGTACCGCAACTGGACCCAGGGCGTCACGTTCGTGACCCGGATGGACTACCTCTCCAACATGTTCAACGAGGCGGGTTACTGCCTCGCGGTGGAGAAGCTGCTCGGCATCGAGGACCAGATCACCGAGCGGGCGACCACGATCCGGGTCATGTTCATGGAGCTGCAGCGGATCGCGTCGCACCTGGTCTGGATCGCCACCACCGGCATGGAGCTGGGCGCGATCTCGATGATGCTGTACGGCTTCCGCGAGCGGGAGTACATCCTCGACATCTTCGAGGAGACCTCCGGCCTGCGGATGAACAACGGCTACATTCGCCCCGGCGGCCTCTCCCAGGACCTCCCGGAGTCCGCGGTCCGCAAGATCCGCGACTTCCTGAAGTACCTGCCGAAGAAGCTCAAGGAGTACGAGGCCATGCTGTCCGGCCAGATCATCTGGCAGCAGCGCACGCAGGGCGTCGCCGTGCTGGACGTGACCGGGTGCCTCGCGCTCGGCATCACCGGCCCGGTGCTGCGCTCGGCCGGCCTGCCCTGGGACCTGCGCAAGACCATGCCGTACTGCGGGTACGAGACGTACGAGTTCGACGTGCCGACCGCGACCACCGCCGACGTCTGGGGTCGTTACCTGGTCCGGATCGCGGAGATCCGGGAGTCGCTCAAGATCGTCGAGCAGGCCCTGGACCGCCTCAAGCCCGGGCCGATCTGGATCTCGGACAAGAAGATCGCGTGGCCGTCGCAGCTCGCGCTCGGCCTGGACGGGCTGGGGAACTCCCTGGAGCACGTCGCCAAGATCATGGGTCAGTCGATGGAGTCGCTGATCCACCACTTCAAGCTGGTGACCGAGGGCTTCCGGGTGCCGCCCGGCCAAGTCTATGTCGGCATCGAGCACCCGCGTGGCGAACTCGGCGTACACGCGGTCTCCGACGGTGGAACCCACCCGTACCGGGTGCACTACCGCGATCCGAGCTTCGTGAACCTCCAGGCCATCCCGGCGATGGCCGAGGGCGCCCTGCTGGCCGACGTGATCGCCGGCGGCGCCTCGCTGGATCCCGTGATGGGTGGGTGTGACCGATGACAACGGTGGAATTCTCGCCGGCCGCCGAACCGCTGGCGGCGAAGCTGCTGGAGCCGGCGCGGGAGATCCTCGCCCGTTACCCCGCCGGGCGTGAGCGCTCGGCGCTGCTGCCGCTGCTGCACCTGGTGCAGACCGAGGAGGGTCACGTCAGCCCGGCCGGGGTGGCGTTCTGCGCCGACATCCTGGGCATCAACAAGGCCCAGGTCGGGGCGGTCGCGACCTTCTACACCATGTACAAGCGCCGGCCCACCGGCGAATACCTGGTCAGCGTCTGCACCAACACGCTCTGCAACGTGATGGGCGGCCAGGAGGTGTACGACCAGCTGGTCGAGCACCTCGGCGTCGGCCACGACGAGACCACCGCCGACGGCCGGATCACGCTGGAGCACGCCGAGTGCCTCGCGGCCTGCGACTACGCGCCGGTGGTGACGGTCAACTACGACTTCACCGTCGACCAGGCGACCCCGGAGAGCGCTGTCGAGCTGGTGGAGAAACTGCGCCAGGGCGAGCGGCCGGCCCCCTCGCGGGGCGCGCGGATCTGCTCGCTGCGGGAGATGCAGTACCAGCTCGCCGGGTTCGCCGACCCGCGGGACGGCGCGGTCGCCGACGGGGTGGCCGGCGCGCCGACCCTGCGCGGCGTGCGGCTCGCCCAGGAGCACGGGGTCGCGGTGGCCGGGTTCGACCCGGACACCCCGATCACCAAGACCAAACCGGTCCGGGACGACAGCGCCCTGCCGCCGAAGACCGACGCGGCGGACAAGCCGGTCGAGAACCGTCCCGGCGTGATCGCCAAGGCGGCCGGCGCGGTCAAGGCCGCGGTGGGCGCGGTCGCCGACAAGGTCGAGGAGCGCCGGCACGCCGGGAAGACCACCGACACCGGCGACGTCAAGGACCCGGAGGTACGCGCGGCGGAGTCGCGCAATCCCACGGCCGCCGAGCCGGGCGCCCCGGAGACGACCACCCCGGCGCCGTCCAACGCGGCCGAGGAAGCCGGATCCGCGGCCAACGCGCCGGCCGGCGACGGCAAACCGGCTGGCGACACCAACCGCGGCGAGCGGATCGCCGCCCAGCGCACCGCCGAGCAGAAGCCGCCCACCGTCGACCCGAACCCGGGCTGGCAGAACGTTCCGCGTGCCACCGAGGAGGAGAAGTGACCCAGCCACGTCAGGAGGTCCTTCAGAAGCTCACCCCCGTGCTGACCAAGCGCTGGCTGTCGCCGGACGCCTGGCAGATCGGGGTCTACGAGCGACTCGACGGGTACGCGGCCCTGCGCAAGGCGCTCGACGTGCACCCGGACGACCTGATCCAGCTGATCAAGGACTCCGGCCTGCGTGGCCGGGGTGGCGCCGGCTTCCCGACCGGCCTGAAGTGGGGCTTCATCCCGCAGGGCGACGGCAAGCCGCACTACCTGGTGATCAACGCGGACGAGGGCGAGCCCGGGACCTGCAAGGACCTGCCGCTGATGACCTACGACCCGCACTCGCTGGTCGAGGGCGCGATCATCGCCTCGTACGCGATCCGGGCCAACCGGGCGTTCATCTACATCCGCGGTGAGGCGGTGCACGCCGCGCGCCGGCTGCGCCACGCCGTCGAGGAGGCGTACGCGAAGGGGTATCTCGGCAAGAACATCCTCAAGTCGGGATTCGACCTGGACCTGGTCGTGCACAGCGGCGCGGGCGCGTACATCTGCGGTGAGGAGACCGCGCTGCTCGACTCGCTGGAAGGCTTCCGCGGACAGCCCCGGCTGCGCCCGCCGTTCCCGGCGATCGCCGGGCTCTACGCCAGCCCGACTGTGGTCAACAACGTCGGGACCATCGCCAGCGTGCCGTACATCGTGCTGGGCGGCGCCGACTGGTGGAAGAGCATGGGCACCGAGAAGTCGGCCGGCCCGATGATCTACTCGCTGTCCGGCCGGGTGGTCAATCCCGGTCAGTACGAGTGCGGTCTCGGCATCACCCTGCGCGAGCTGATCGAGCTGGCCGGAGGCATGCAGCCGGGCCACAACCTGAAGTTCTGGACGCCGGGCGGCTCGTCGACGCCGATGCTGACCGCCGAGCACATCGACACCCCGATGGACTTCGAAGGGGTGGCGGCGGCCGGGTCGATCCTCGGCACCACGGCCATGCAGATCTTCTCGGACCAGGACTGCCCGGTCTACAACACGTGGCGGTGGCTGGAGTTCTACCACCACGAGTCGTGCGGCAAGTGCACCCCGTGCCGCGAGGGCAACTACTGGATGGTCCGTACCTACCGGCGCATCCTGGCCGGTCAGGGCACCCACGCCGACCTGGACACCCTCCAGGACACCGCGGACAACATCTTCGGCCGGTCCTTCTGCGGCCTCGGCGACGGCGCGGCGACGCCGGTCGTGTCGACGCTCAAGTGGTTCCGGGACGACTACCTCGGCTACATCGAGGGCCGCACCGCGCCGCGGCTCTCCGAGAAGTCCCTTGTAGGAGCGCACTGATGACCGACGTTGAGAAGAAGGCCGACACCGTCACACTGACGGTGGACGGGGTCGAGGTCGTCGCGGAGAAGGGCGAGCTGGTCATCCGGGTCGCCGAGCGGATGGGCATCGCCATCCCGCGGTTCTGCGACCACCCGCTGCTCGCCCCGGCCGGCGCCTGCCGGCAGTGCCTCGTCGAGGTGGAGGGCCAGCGCAAGCCGGTCGCCTCCTGCACCCAGACGGTGGCCGAGGGCATGGTGGTGAAGACGCAGCTCAGCTCGCCGGTCGCCGCCAAGGCGCAGGCCGGTGTGATGGAGCTGCTGCTGATCAACCACCCGCTCGACTGCCCGACCTGCGACAAGGGTGGCGAGTGCCCGCTGCAGAACCAGGCGATGAGCACCGGCCGCGCCGACTCCCGGTTCAAGGAGCACAAGCGGGAGTACGAGAAGCCGATCCACATCTCCAGCCAGGTGCTGCTGGACCGGGAGCGCTGCGTGCTGTGCCAGCGGTGCACCCGGTTCTCCGAGGAGATCGCCGGCGACAAGTTCATCGACCTGATGGACCGGTCCTCCGGCGAGCAGATCAACGTCTACCGGGACGACTTCTTCGGGGGTACGGGCACCGGCGACGGGCAGGTCGGTGAAGGCGAGGGGGACGTCCCGTTCAACTCGTACTTCTCCGGCAACACCGTGCAGATCTGCCCGGTCGGCGCGCTGACCGGCGAGCAGTACCGGTTCCGGGCCCGCCCGTTCGACCTGGTCTCCACGCCGAGCGCCTGCGAGCACTGCGCCTCCGGCTGCGCGCAGCGCACCGACCACCGGCGCGGGAAGGTGCTGCGCCGGCTGGCCGGCGACGACCCGGCGGTCAACGAGGAGTGGAACTGCGACAAGGGCCGGTGGGGCTTCCGGTACGCCACGGCCACCGACCGGATCATGACGCCGCTGGTGCGCGACGCCGTCACCGGTGAACTGCGCGAGGCCGCGTGGAGCGAGGCGCTCGTGGTGGCGGCGGAAGGGCTCAAGGCGGCGCGGGAACGCGGCGTCGGGGTGCTGCCGGGTGGCCGGTTGACCGTCGAGGACGCGTACGCCTACGCGAAGTTCGCCCGAACCGTCCTGGGCACCAACGACATCGACTTCCGGGCCCGGCCGATCCGCGGCACCGGGTCGGCGCTGACCGCGACCGAGGAGGCCGACTTCCTGGCCGCCGCGGTCGCCGGGGCCACCGAGGTGACGTACGAGCAGGTCGAGAACGCGCCGTCGGTGGTGCTCGCCGGCATCGAGCCGGAGGAGGAGTCACCGATCCTCTTCCTGCGCCTGCGCAAGGGCCACGTACGCCGGAAGCTCTCGGTGACGGCGCTCTCCCCGTACCTCAGCAGGGGTCTGGAGAAGTTGGGCGCCGCGCTCGTGGTGACCCTGCCGGGCGATGAGGCGCACGCCCTCGACACCGACCCCGCGCTGGCCGCCGCGCTCGGCGCGCCCGGCGCCCTGCTGATCGTGGGGGAGCGGCTGGCCACCGTGCCGGGCGCGCTCTCCGCCGCGGCCGACCTGGCCGCCCGCACCGGCGCCACCCTCGCCTGGGTGCCCCGCCGGGCCGGTGACCGGGGCGCGATCGACGCCGGCTGCCTGCCGAACCTGCTGCCCGGAGGCCGTCCGGTCACCGACGCGGCGGCTCGTGCCGAGCTCTCGCTGGCCTGGCGGACCGAGCCGGGCGTGCTGCCCACCGAGCCCGGCCGGGACATCGACCGGATCCTGGCGGCGGCCGCCGACGGCACCCTGGGCGCCCTGCTGGTCGGCGGTGTGGACCCGGCCGACCTGGCCGACCCGCGGCTGGCCGAGGAGGCGCTCGACGCGGTGCCGTTCCTGGTCAGCCTGGAGGTACGGCAGAGCGCGGTGACCCGGCGTGCCGACGTGGTGCTGCCGATCGCCCCGGCCGTGGAGAAGGCCGGCACCTACATGAACTGGGAGGGCCGGCTCCGCTCGTTCGGCGCGGTGCTGAAGAGCACCGCGATGACCGACGGGCGGGTCCTGGAAGCGATCGCCGCGCTGCTCGACGTCACCCTGAACACCGGTGACGTGACGGCGATCCGGCGGGAGCTGGGCGGGCTGCCCGGCAGCGCCGCGCCCCGGTCCCGGCCGTCCGCCGAGGTGGTCCGGCCCGCCGAGCCCGCCGCGGGCGAGGCGCTGCTGGCCACCTGGCACCAGCTGATCGACCTGGGCTCGCTGCTCGACGGCGACCAGGTGCTGGCCGGCACGGCCCGGCCGCCGGTCGCCCGGATCGGCAAGGACCTCGCCGAGTCGCTCGGTGTCGCCGACGGGGACCTGGTCACGGTCAGCACGGTCCGCGGCTCGGTCACGCTGCCGGCCGCGATCACCGACCTGCCGCCGAAGGTGGTGTGGCTGCCGACCAACTCACCCGGTTCGACGGTCCGCCGCAGTCTCGGCGTCACCGCCGGCGCGGTAGTCAAGCTGACGGCCGGCGTGCCCGGCCCGATCCTCGCCGAGGGAGCGGCCCGATGACCGATCTGGTGCTGGCGGCGACCGCCGTCGACCCGACCCTCGAGACGTTCGAGAACGACGTCTGGTGGATCGTCCTGATCAAGCTGGTCGGCGTCTTCGCGCTGCTCCTGCTGCTGACCCTGTTCACGATCAACTACGAGCGCAAGGTCGTGGCCCGGATGGCCGTCCGGCCGGGCCCCAACCAGGTCGGCCCCAAGGGCTGGCTGCAGAGCCTCACCGACGGCCTGAAGCTGCCGTTCAAGGAGGAGATCATCCCGAAGACCGCCGACAAGGTGGTCTACTTCATCGCCCCGGTGATCTCCGCGACGACAGCGTTCACCGCGTTCTCGGTGATGCCGTTCGGCGGTGTGGTCAACATGTTCGGCCAGCAGACCGCGCTGCAGCTCACCGACGTGCCGGTCTCGGTGCTGGTGCTGCTCGCCTGCTCGTCGATGAGCGTGTACGGCGTGGTGCTGGCGGGCTGGGCGTCCGGTTCGACGTACCCGCTGCTCGGTGGCCTGCGATCAAGTGCGCAGATGATCTCGTACGAGGTCGCGATGGGCCTCTCCATCGTCGCGGTGTTCATGACCGCCGGCTCGATGAGCACCTCGCAGATCGTCGCCGCGCAGGCCTCCGGCAGCCCGGTCGAGCTGTTCGGCTGGGAGGTGACCGCCCCCGGCTGGTACGCGGTGCAGCTGCTGCCCAGCTTCATCATCTACATGATCGCGGCGGTCGGTGAGACCAACCGGGCCCCGTTCGACCTGCCCGAGGCGGAGTCCGAGCTGGTCGGCGGCTTCCACACGGAGTACTCGTCGTTCAAGTTCGCGCTCTTCTTCCTCGCCGAGTACATCAACATGATCACCGTCTCGGCGTTCTGCACCACGCTGTTCCTGGGTGGCTGGCGGGCTCCGGCCCCGATCACCACGTTCTGGGAGGGCGCCAACTCCGGCTACTGGCCGCTGCTCTGGTTCTTCGGCAAGGTCCTGATCCTGCTCTTCGGCTTCATCTGGCTGCGGGCCACGCTGCCCCGGATGCGCTACGACCAGTTCATGCGGTTCGGCTGGAAGGTCCTGATCCCGGTCAGCCTGGTCTGGATCCTCTTCCTGGCGTTCTTCCGGGTCGCCCGCAGCGGCCAGATCTCCGACACCACCCGGTGGGTCATCACCGGCGCGATCGCGGTGGTGATCCTGGCCGTCGCCTGGGGCTGGCCGTCCACGAAGAAACCGAAGCAGCTGTCGATCGAGGAGGAGTTGCACCGGCGACCGCCGGGCAGCTTCCCGGTGCCCCCGATGGACCTCCAGGTCCCGCCGAGTCCCCGAGCCCGCCGAGCCGTGGCCGAACGCGAGCCGGCACCCGCCACCGCCGGCGGCGAGCCAGACACGAAGGAGGTGTGACGTGGGTACGTTCACCGGCTCCTTCAAAGGTTTCGGCGTGACCTTCGCGCACATGTTCCGCAAGGTGATCACCACCGACTATCCGTTCTCGCCGCCGAAGCCGGCGCCGCGCTATCACGGCCGGCACATCCTCAACCGGCACCCGGACGGCCTGGAGAAGTGCATCGGCTGTGAGCTGTGCGCCTGGGCCTGCCCGGCCGACGCGATCTACGTCGAGGGCGGCGACAACACCGACGAGCAGCGGTTCTCGCCGGGCGAGCGGTACGCGAAGATCTACCAGATCAACTACGCCCGGTGCATCTTCTGCGGGCTCTGCATCGAGGCCTGCCCGACCCGCTCGCTGACCATGAGCAACGAGTACGAGCTGGCCCGGGACAGCCGCCAGGACCTGATCTTCACGAAGGAGCAGCTCCTGGCTCCGCTGCTGTCCGGTATGGAGCAGCCGCCGCACCCGATGCGGCTCGGCGAGACCGACAAGGACTACTACGTCGGCGCGCTGGAGAACCCGGGCACCTCGGTCGGGGCGGAGAAGGCGCCGCTCGTCCAGGGAGGCACGGAATGACCGCCGTCTCCACCGGCGAACAGGTCGCCTTCTGGATCCTCGGCTCCCTCGCGGTGATCGGGGCGCTCGGCATGGTGCTGGCCCGCAATGCGGTGCACTCCGCGCTGTGGCTGGTCCTCACCATGCTCAACCTGGGCTTCTTCTACGTGATCAACGCGGCGCCGTTCCTCGGCTTCGTGCAGATCATCGTCTACACCGGCGCGATCATGATGCTGTTCCTGTTCGTGCTGATGCTGGTCGGCCGGGACGCGTCGGACTCGCTCATCGAGACCCTGCGCGGCCAGCGGGTCGCCGCGATCGTGCTGGGTGTCGGCTTTGCCGCGCTGATCGGCGCGGGCCTGGCCCGCTCGCTCGGCGCCGGTGACGCGGTCGGCCTGGAGCAGGCCAACGCGAACGGCAACGTCGAAGGGCTGGCCACGCTCCTCTTCACCCGGTACGTCTTCGCCTTCGAGGTGACCTCGGCGCTGCTGATCACCGCCGCGGTCGGGGCGATGATCCTGGCCCACGTCGAGAAGGCCAAGGAGGAGAAGCACGACCAGGTGACCCGGATGAAGGAGCGCTTCCGCCCGGGCAACTACCCCGGTCCGAAGCCCGGACCCGGCATCTACGCGAACACCATGTCGGTGGCCGCGCCGGCCCGGCTGCCGGACGGCAACGGCGCCGAGCGGAGCATCTCGCCGATCCTCCCGGTTCGCGAGCTGACGCCGAACGAGGTCGCGCCGAAGGGAACCGAGAAGTGACCCCCGATTACTACCTCGTACTCGCGGCCATTCTGTTCACCATCGGCGCCGCCGGTGTGCTGGTCAGGCGGAACGCGATCGTCCTGTTCATGTGCATCGAGCTGATGCTGAACGCGGCGAACCTGGCGCTGGTCACCTTCAGCCGGATCAACGGCGGCCTGGACGGCCAGATCATCTCGTTCTTCGTGATGGTCGTCGCGGCCGCCGAGGTCGTGGTGGGCCTCGCCATCATCATGTCGATCTTCCGTACGAGGCGCTCGGCGAGCGTCGACGACGCCAACCTCCTGAAGTACTGAAGGGGCCTGACGTGGAAAACACTTTCGCCCCGGCGACGGGAGTGCTGAGCAACATCTGGTTGCTCGTGGCGATCCCGCTGGCCAGCGCGGCGATCCTGCTGCTGCTCGGCAAACGGGCCGACAAATGGGGCCATTGGCTCGGCGTCGCCTCGGTGGCCGCCTCGTTCGTCCTCGGGCTGGTCTTCTTCTTCTCGCTGGCCGGCCTGGACGCCGGCAAGCGGTCGGCGGAGCTGAGCCTCTGGGACTTCCTCGTGGTCGGCGATCTGAAGGTCGACTTCGGACTGCTCTTCGACCCGCTGGCCGGCGTCTTCGTGCTGCTGATCACCGGCGTCGGATCATTGATCCACCTGTACGCGGTCGGGTACATGGAACACGACCCCGGCCGCCGCAGGTTCTTCGCCTACTTCAACCTGTTCGTCTCGGCCATGCTGCTGCTGGTCCTGGGCAACAACTACGTGATGCTGTACTTCGGCTGGGAGGGCGTCGGCCTGGCGTCGTACCTGCTGATCTCCTTCTGGTACACCAAGCCGTCGGCGGCCACCGCCGGCAAGAAGGCGTTCCTGATGAACCGGGTCGGCGATGCCGGCCTGGCGATCGGCATCTTCCTGATGTTCACCGAGCTCGGCAGCACCCAGTACGACGACGTCTTCAACGGCGTCGACTCGCTGGCCGCCGGAACCATCCTGATCATGGGGATCCTGCTGCTGCTCGGCGCGTGCGGCAAGTCCGGTCAGTTCCCGCTGCAGGCCTGGCTCCCGGACGCGATGGAGGGCCCGACCCCGGTCTCCGCGCTCATCCACGCGGCGACCATGGTCACCGCCGGCGTCTACCTGATCGCCCGGTCCAACCCGATCTTCTCGGCGAACACCACGCTTCAGCTGATCGTGGTGAGCATCGGCGCGATCACCCTGCTGATGGGCTGTCTCATCGGCGCGGCCAAGGACGACATCAAGCGGATCCTGGCCTGGTCGACGGTCAGCCAGATCGGTTACATGTTCCTCGGCGTCGGGCTCGGCGGCGGGGCGTACGCGCTGGCCATCATCCACCTGCTGGCGCACGGCTTCTTCAAGGCCAACATGTTCCTCGGCGCCGGCTCGGTCATGCACGGGATGCACGACCAGGTCGACATCCGGCGGTTCGGCGCCTTGGCCAAGCACATGAGGATCACCTGGCTGACGTTCATGATGGGCTGGCTCGCGATCATCGGCATCCCGCCGCTGTCCGGCTTCTTCTCGAAGGAGCCGATCATCGCGGCCGCCTTCGAGCGCGAGGTCGTCTGGGAGGCGTGGGTGTTCGGCGGCGCGGCGCTGCTCGGCGCCGGCCTGACCGCTTTCTACATGACCCGGCTGTTCGTGCTGACGTTCCACGGCCCGGCCCGCTGGACCGAGGACAACCAGCACCCGCACGAGTCTCCGGCGATCATGACGATCCCGCTGATTCTGCTGGCGGCCGGTTCGATCGGCGCCGGTTACCTGATGAGCACCACGGTGCCGGACTGGCTGACGCCGGTTCTGCCCGCCGGGGAGGGTGAAGCCCACGGGGTGCTCTCGCACACCGTCATCACCATCCTGTCGCTGCTGGTCACGGTGCTCGGCGCGGGCCTGGCCTGGGCCCTGTTCCGCAAGGGCACGGCGCTCGAGCCGCAGCCGGCCGGCGTGCTGGTCACGGCTGCCCGGCGCAATCTCTACACCGACGCGTTCAACGAGGCGGTGTTCGAGCGGCCCGGCATCTACCTCACCCGGGCCCTCGTCTTCCTCGACAACAAGGGGATCGACGGCGTGGTCAACGGCATCGCGGCCGCGGTGGGCGGCGGATCCGGCCGGCTGCGGCGCCTGCAGACCGGTTTCGTCCGGTCGTACGCCCTGTCGATGCTCACCGGCGCCATGCTCGTGGTCGGCGCCTTCCTCGCGATCCAGCTGGGGTGGTTGGCTTGAGCGACTTTCCGTTCCTTAGCGTCCTGACGCTCCTGCCGCTGGTGGGAGCGGGGGTGGTCGCCTTCATCCCACGGAGCCGGGCCCAGATCGCCAAACTGGTGGCGCTGGTCTGGTCGCTGCTGGTGCTGGGCCTGAGCGTGTTCATGTGGATCTCGTACGAGACCGCCAGCACGGACCGGTTCCAGTTCCACGAGTCGTACGCCTGGATCCCGTCCTGGAACGCCAACTTCACCTTCGCCGCCGACGGCATCGCACTCGTCATGCTGATGCTGATCGCGGTGCTGTTCCCGATCGTGATCCTGGCGTCCTGGCACGACGTCGACCAGAGCACCCGGTCGGCGCCCGCCTACTTCGCGCTGCTGCTGTCCTTCGAGTTCACCATGATCGGGGTGTTCGCCGCGGCGGACATCTTCCTGTTCTACGTGTTCTTCGAGATCATGCTGATCCCGATGTACTTCATCATCGGGTCGTTCGGCAGTGGACAGAAGCAGTACGCGGCGGTCAAGTTCTTCCTGTACAGCCTGGTCGGCGGCCTCTTCATGCTGGCCTCGGTGATCGGGCTGTGGGTGGTCGGCGGGCACACCTTCGACTTCACCGAGCTGGTCAAGGGCACCGCTCAGATCGACCAGAACACCGCGCGGTGGCTGTTCCTCGGCTTCTTCGTGGCGTTCGCGATCAAGGCGCCGTTCTTCCCGTTCCACACCTGGCTGCCGGACTCCGGTGGCGCCGCCCCGGCCGGGGCCGCCGCGCTGCTGGTCGGCGTGATGGACAAGGTCGGCACGTTCGGCATCCTGCGCTACTGCCTCTCGCTGTTCCCGGAGGCCTCGCGCTGGTTCGCCCCGGCCGCCATGGTCCTCGCGGTGATCGGCATCCTCTACGCGGCGCTGCTCGCGGTCGGGCAGAACGATCTGAAGCGCCTGGTGTCGTACACGTCGATCGCGCACTTCGGTTTCATCGGCATCGGCATCTTCGCGTTCACCACCCAGGCGGGCACCGGCGCGGTGCTCTACATGGTCAACCACGGGCTGGCCACCGGCCTGCTGTTCATCGTGGTCGGCATGTTCGTGGCCCGGCGCGGCTCGGCCCTGGTCAGCGACTTCGGCGGGGCCGGGAAGCTGGTCCCGGTGCTGGCCGGTGTGCTGTTCTTCGCCGGTCTGGCCTCGCTGGCGCTGCCCGGCACGGCGCCGTTCGTCAGTGAGTTCCTGGTGCTGATCGGCACGTTCAGCACGAACAAGGGCTTCGCCGTGGTGGCGACGCTCGGCATCGTGCTGGCGGCCGCGTACGTGCTGTGGATGATCCAGCGGACCGTCCAGGGCACGCTCAACCCGGCCCTCACCGAGGTGCCGGCCATGTCGCAGGACATCACGCTGCGGGAGAAGGTGGTCGTCGCCCCGCTGATCGCGTTGCTGCTGGTGTTCGGCTTCTACCCGAAACCGATCACCGACGTGATCAACCCCGCGGTGCAGTTCACGCTGCAGGACGTCGGCGCGAAGGACCCGGTCCCCACGGTGGAGGCCGGCGGAAAGGTGGGCGGCTGACCATGGAACCGTTGAAACTGCCCCCGATCGACTACGGCGCGCTGCTGCCGATGCTGATCCTGTTCGGCGCGGCCTGCCTCGGCATCCTGGCCGAGGTGGTCCTCCCGCGCCGGGCCCGCAACCTGGTTCAGCTCACGCTGGCGCTGCTCGCCGTGGTCGCGGCGCTGGTCGCGGTGATCCTGCAGCGCGGCACCCGGACGATCACCATCGGCGGCGCGGTCGCCGTGGACGGCCCGACCCTGTTCCTGCAGGGCGCGATCCTGGTGCTCGGCGGGGTGTCGCTGCTGCTGATCGGGGAGCGCTCGATCGAGCGGGGCGGCGCGTTCGTCTCGCAGGCCGCGGTCACCGTCGGCTCGCAGAAGGACGTCCAGCAGGCGAGCGGTCAGCCGGGCGCCACCGAGGTGTACCCGCTGACCACCTTCGCGCTCGGCGGCATGCTGCTGTTCGTCGCGGCCAACGACCTGCTCACGATGTTCGTGGCGCTGGAGGTCTTCTCGCTGCCGCTGTACCTGCTGTGCGCGCTCGCCCGCCGCCGGCGGCTGCTCAGCCAGGAGGCCGCGCTCAAGTACTTCCTGCTCGGCTCGTACGCCTCGGCGTTCTTCCTGTTCGGGGTGGCCTTCATCTATGGCTTCTCCGGCGGGATCCAGCTCGACGTGGTGCACGAGGCGGTCGCCAACCCGCAGCGCAGCTCGGTGCTGCTCTACGCCGGCCTCGGCCTGCTCACCATCGGCCTGCTGTTCAAGGCCGCGCTGGCGCCGTTCCACGTCTGGACGCCGGACGTCTACCAGGGCGCGCCCACACCGGTCACCGCGTTCATGGCGGCCTGCACCAAGGTCGCCGCGTTCGGGGCGCTGCTGCGGGTGCTGTACGTGGCGTTCGAGGGAGTGCGCTGGGACTTCCAGCCGATCCTCGGGGTCATCGCGGTGCTCACCATGTTCGTCGGCGCGGTCCTGGCGGTCACCCAGACCGACCTGAAGCGCCTGCTGGCGTACTCCTCCATCGCGAACGCGGGCTACCTCCTGGTGGGTGTGCTCGCGCTCAACGAGGAGGGCTTGAGCAGCACGATGTTCTACCTGGTGGCGTACGGGTTCTCGGTGCTCGCCGCGTTCGCCGTGATCAGCCTGGTGCGCGACGCCGACGGCGAGGCCACCCACCTGTCCCGGTGGGCCGGCATCGGCCGGAAGAGCCCACTGCTGGCCACGGTCTTCACCTTCATCCTGCTCGCCTTCGCCGGTATCCCGCTGACCAGCGGCTTCATGAGCAAGTTCGCGGTCTTCGGAGCGGCGATCGAGGGCGGGCAGACCTGGCTCGTCATCTTCGGGGTGATCACCAGCATGCTGCTGGCCTTCCCGTACCTGCGGGTCGTGGTGCTGATGTGGCTGTCCGAACCGGGCGAGACGACCCCGGCCGTCTCCATCCCGGGGTACCTCACCTCGGCGGTGCTCGGCCTCGGGGTGCTCGTCACCCTGGCGCTCGGCGTCGCCCCGGACCCGCTGCTCGATCTCACCCGGGACGCGGCCCAGTTCGTCCGCTGACGACCGCAGACGATCACTCAGGAGCCCCGGCCGCGCGCCGGGGCTCCTGCCTTTCCGCGTGTTGATTTCGGCCGTTATACGCGCCGCAACTCCACACGCGGGGGCGCCTCGGTGGGCCGTACCACCGCTGTCGGATTTTTGATCTTGTCGCGCGCCACCCTGGGACAGAAACCGTCACACCGGTATGGCAAGGTGAATGTGTGGTGAGCACCGGTGACATGACTGCGGGTGATTCCGCCAAACGCGAGCTGGCGCTGTCATCGCTGGGCCTCGACGTCGATCCCTTGCTGGACGAGTCGGTGTCGGCGACGTTGGCCGCTGTGGAGACTGCGTTGCGCGTCCATGTCTCCAGCGCCGACCCGCTGGTGGCGGAGGCCGCGCGCCATCTCGCCGACGCGGGCGGCAAGCGGACCCGGCCGTTGCTGGTCGCGCTGGGGGCCCAGTTCGGAGACCCGACCTCGACCAAGATCGTCGATGCGGCCAACGTGGTGGAGCTGACCCACCTGGCGACGCTCTATCACGACGACGTCATGGACGAGGCCGCCGTGCGGCGCGGCGCTCCCAGCGCCAACGCGCGGTGGGGCAACTCGGTGGCCATCCTGGTCGGTGACTATCTCTTCGCCCAGGCCGCCGATCTGGCCGCCACGCTCGGCACCGAGGCGGTGCACCTGCAGGCGCAGACGTTCGCGCGGCTGGTGCACGGGCAGATCGCCGAGACGGTCGGGCCGCGCGGCGCCGACCCGATCGAGCACCACCTGCACGTCATCACGGAGAAGACGGCCTCCCTGTTCGCCACCTCGGCCCGCTTCGGCGGCCTGTTCTCCGGCGCCCGGCCGGAGATCGTGGAGGCGCTCGCGGGTTACGGCGAGACCATCGGCATCGTCTTCCAGCTCTCCGACGACCTGCTCGACATCGCCAGCGAGTCGGTGCAGTCGGGCAAGACGCCCGGCACCGACCTGCGGGAGGGCATCCCCACCCTGCCGATGCTCTACGCGCTGGCCGGCGACGACACCGACGCGTCCGCGGTCCGGCTGCGGGAGCTGCTGTCGGCCGGTCCGCTCACCGACGACGCGCTGCACGCCGAGGCGCTGACGCTGCTGCGCGAGTCGGCGGCGATGAAACGGGCCCGGGAGACCGTCCGTGGCTATGCGGAGGATGCCCGGGCACGGCTGGCGCCACTGCCGGACGGGCCGGCCAAGCGGGCCATGGAGTCACTCTGTGACTTCATCGCCGACCGGACCGGCTGACTCCACTCCGCCCTCCGACCGCCACCGCGCGCCCACAGTGGACGCCGGTGGCGGTTTCGTATGTCGGCTCCCCTCTCCGGACCTCGGAACCGCCAGGAAGACGGATATCGAAACAGGGTCCGGCATGTTAACGCGAACTCATCGACGCTGCTGATGTCCGTGCTGGTCAGGGCCGTGGCGCGGAATTGTTCAAAGGTTTGCGTATTCAGCTTTTCGTGACCTTGCCTGATGCGGACAGTTCTATCGATCACACGCGCTGTGCAAATCGACCGTGATCCACACGTGTTTGGCATTCCGTCGACGCACGTTTCTTCATATGGTGTAAGTCCCTGGGCCTCGGAGGTAGCTGTGCGTGACCCCCTAGCGGAGCCGTCAGATCTCATCCGGAGCGTGTCGCGTGCCCTGCGCGTGCTGGAGTCGGTAGGGCGGGCCCCGCGTGGACTCACCGTCAAACAGATCGCGCGACGGTGCGAACTGACCGTCGCCACGACGTATCACCTGGTGCGCACTCTGGCGTACGAGGGCTATGTGATCCGCCGCGAGGACGGCACCTACATCGTCGGGCTCGAGATTGCCGATCGATATCGCGAACTCGTCTCCGCGTTCCGTGGGCCGCCCGCGGTCGGTGAGGCGCTGCGGCGCGCCGCCGTCGACAGTGGATACAGCCACTACCTGGGCCGTTTCGTCGGCGGGCGGATAGCGGTCACCGCATCCGCCGAAGGCGCCCGGTCCCCGTTCATGGACGACGTGGCGCCCGGCTTCGACGAGGGCGGCCATGCCACCGCGCTCGGCAAGGCGCTGCTCGCCACCCTCACACCCGACCAGCGGTCCCGTTACCTGCGCGACTACGGGATGCGGGCGTTCACCCCCGCCACCCTGACCACGCCCGAAGCCCTCGAAGCCGACCTGGCCGCCGGTGAGCGGCGCGGCATGCAGATCGAGATGGGGCAGTTCCGGCAGGGCCTGGCGTCCGCCGCCGTCGTCGTGGTCGCCGACCGGGACATGGAACGCCGGCTCGTCCTCGCCTGCTCGATGCCCGCCGCGGAGATGCTGACCTCGGCACGGGTGGTGCGGGCGAAACTCACCGCCGCCGCCCGGAACGTGGCCGAGGCCCTCTCCGGCGGCGAGTCCGCCACCGCCTGACCGGCGGTCGCTCTCCGGATTCGGGCCGCCACGGCGTGAGGTGGAGGTTTAAGGGTTCGTTGAACCTTCGCGCCCGATGCCGCGTACCTCCAACCGGGAAGGTCGACCCGGTGGGAGGCGGTAGGGATGCGATGCGAGGACGGGCACGACGACGCCGCCTACGTCCTCGGCGCGCTGTCGCCGATCGAACGGGCCGCGTACGAACGTCACCTGGCGACCTGCTCCTTCTGCCGGGAGGCGGTGGCCGACCTGGCGCAGATCCCGCACATGCTGGACCGGCTCGACACCGGCGAGTTCGAGAAACTGCTCGACCCGTCCTATACCCCCGCGCCGCCGTCCCGGCCCTCGTCCGCGAAGCGGGTGCGGGCCTTGCCGATCCGGGTGCTCAGCACGGCGCTCGCGGCGGTTCTGGTGCTCGTGATCGGCGGTGGGATCGTCGCCTGGGGACTCGGCCAGGAGAGCCCGGCCACGCCGCCGCCCGGGCCCGCCGTCGCCATGACAGCGGTCGAAGCCGGATCACCGATCGCCGCCACGGTCCGGATCACCAGCACCGAGGCCGGCAGCCGGGTCGAGATGCACTGCGAATACAGCAGTACGGCCAAGCCGTACACGTTCCGGCTCATCGCGTACGGGCCCGACGAGAAGACCGATCAGCTCGGCTCCTGGCTGGCGCAGCCCGGCGCGGAGTTCACCATGCCGGCCGCCACGTACCTCACCCAGGGCAACCTGACCCGGCTGGAACTCGTCCGGTACGACGGCAAGGTCATGCTCGTCCACCAGCTGTAATACTCAGTTCGCGGGCAGCATGTCGGTGGCTGCCGCCGCCCGGACCCGGGCCGTCGCACGGGCGCTGCGGATCCCGTCCACGGTGAAGACCACCAGCGCGATCCAGACCAGGCCGAAACCGGCGATCCGGGCCGGCGGCATCGGCTCGTGGTACAGCAGCACACCACAGGCCAGCTGGATGATCGGTGCGATGTACTGCAGCACGCCCAGACCGACCAGCGGCACCCGGTTGGCCGCGCCGGCGAACAACAGCAGCGGCGTCGCGGTCAGCACACCCGCGAACACCATCAGGACCGTGTGCGTCACCGACACCTGCCCGAACTCCGCGCCGCCGGACAGCGTCAACCAGGTCAGGAACACCAGCGCGGGCAGGGTCAGCACGGCCGACTCGACGAACAGGCCCTCGGCCGGCGGCAGCGACATCCGCTTCTTGATCAGGCTGTAGCAGCCGAACGAGGCGGCCAGAACGAGTGCGACGTACGGCAGATGGCCGTAGTCGACGGCCAGGATCGCCACCGCCAGCGTGCCGATCCCGACCGCCGCCCACTGCAGGCCCCGCAGGCGCTCCCGCAGCACCGTCACGCCCAGCAGAACCACGACCAGCGGGGTGATGAAGTAGCCGAGAGCGGTCTCCACCACCCGGGACGAGTTCACCGCGTAGATGTACGTCCCCCAGTTCACCGCGATCAGCACCGCGGCCACGGTGATCCCGGCGAGCCGGCGGCGGTCACGCAGCAGCGGCCCCAGGAACCGCCAGTTGCGCATCACGCTCAGCAGCAGAGCGACGAAGACGACCGACCAGACCACCCGGTGCGCCAGGATCTCCAGGGGCGGGGACGGCTTGAGCAGCTTGAAGTAGATCGGGAAGAAACCCCACATGGTGTACGCAGCAAGGCCGTACAGATATCCACGCCGCTCGTCGCTCATCCCCCCACGGTAAGGGCGGGGGGAATGAGCGGTCCTTGCATATGAACCAGGTCACGAGGCCAATCCGCTGGTCGCGGCCCCTGTCGGCGGGGTCAGGCCGTCGCCTGGTGGATCAGTCGTCGCCGTCCGGAACCAGCGCGTTGAGCAGCCAGCTCACCACGCCGACGAGCAGCGCGCCGAGCACGGCGGCCAGGACGCCGTCCACATGGAAGCCGAGGTCGAGTTTCCCGGCGATCCAGCTGGTGAGGAGCAGCAGCAGACCGTTGACCAGGATCGCCACCAGGCCGAGGGTCAGCACGTAGAGGCCACAGCCGATGGTTTTGATGATCGGCCGCAGGACCGCGTTGACCAGCCCGAAGATCACCGCGACGGCGAGCAGCGTGACGATCTCGCCGCCGGTGGTGGCGGCGTTCAGTTCGATGCCGTCGATCACCAGCGTCGCGATCCACAGCGATACGGCGGTGATCACCAGCCGGATGAGGATTCCCATGGCACGCGATCGTGCCACGGCCTGTCCACCAGCGGGTACGACACTCCGCGATCTTCCTGAGATCTATGCCGGGCTTAAGAATCCCGCCGTTCACCGGCGGCGCTTAGGGCTCTTGCTCTGCCTCGGCCGTCCACCGGCCGCGCTGGGCTCTTGCTTTGCCTCCGCTGCTCACCGGCCGCGCTGGGGCTCGCCGATCAGGCTCTGCTCGATCGGGGTCTGTGACCACACCGCCCAGCGGACCGCCCGCCGGTTGATCACCGCGACCATGTCGGTGCGCATCCGCGGGAAATACGTCGCCGTCTCGCCCAGGCCGAGCGTGTTGCCGAGCAGGGTGGCCTCCTCGGGACGCAGCCGCTGCAGCACCACCACGTCGGCCTCGGAGGCGTGCGAGACGTCGGCCGGGCCGAAGTCGTCCCGCACCACGAGAGTGGTCTGCCAGCCGGCGTCCCGCTCCTCCGGGCCGACCGGCGTGGTGCCGGTGTCGAGGATCGTCAGAACCGGGTGCCGCACCGAACCGGCGGGCGCGTCGAGCGGCCGGCCGGGTGGCAGCACCGTGATCGACTCGCCGGGGACGGCCGCGCCGCGGACGAACGGCTCCCACGCCTGTGGCCGGGTCGTGCGGACCAGCACCCGCGCCCCGACCGCCATCGACCGGAACGCCACCATCTGCGCCCCCTGGAGGCCGCCGACGAGCATCGCCCGGGTCGGCTCCGGCCGGAACAACCGGAGCAGCACCGCCCCGCCACCCTGGTTGCGGCCGATCATCAGCCCGGACGGGCTGATCGGCAGCGCGGGGACGCTGAACGCCGGGCCGTCCTCGCCGGCGCCGCCCAGGGGCAGCGTCGCCGCGAGACCTGGCAGATGCGCGCCGTCCCACCGGCGGACCCGGACCCGGTCGGCGGAGAGCAGGCCGCGCAGGGCCCGGGCCGCCGACTCGAGCGCGGTCGCGTCCTCGGCGGCGAGGCGGACGAAGAGAGCGGTCGGCGACATCGACACCGTGGTCGCGGCCGCCGGCAGGTGCAGGATGCGGGTCACCAGGTGGGCCGGCAGCTCGGTCCCGGCCGCCGGCTGGCACCGGAACGTCGCCTGCACCAGGCCGCCGAGACGCACCCCGGACCAGCTCTCCCGGCACGCGGCGGCGGCGCCGGTCTCGTCCGAGTTGGCCAGGTCGGCGATCGCCCGCAGGGCCGCGACCTCGCCCAGCGGACGCACCTGGGCCGCGCCGAGCCGGCGGGTCAGCCGGCGGGTCATCCCGGCGAGACTGCGGCGCAGCTCCTCCTCCGACCAGCCGCCGGCGCGGGCGACCCGCAGGGCGAGCACGGCACGGAGGTGACCGAGGGAACTGCCCTCGACAAGGGTGCGATAGGAGCCCTGGGCCCGGCTGGCGCCGGCCTGCGAGGACGGGGCGGACACGGCGCTCAGCACCAGCTGCGCGCGGACCCGTGGCTGGTCTCCACCGGGTGTCTGGTCGCGCCCGGTGGCCTGCATCAGCGCCGCGAACGACGGGATCGTGGCGGATTCGTCGGCCGGATCGCCCAGCTCGACCAGCACGGTGAGGCCCGCGTCGTCGGCGAGCGCCACGGCCGGGCCGCCCGGCAGGTCCAGCGTCGTCGCACGGACCCGGGGCGCCGCATAGGCGAGCAGCGCGGCGGGACTGTCGACGGAGGCCGCCCGCCGCCGGGCGGAGAACCGGGCCACGGCGCCGAGCCACTGGAACGCCCACCGGCCCCGCAGGCGCAGCCAGGTCAGCGCGAGCACGGCGACCGCGGCGGCCACGGCCGGGATCATCGCGATCCCGCCGGCGACCAGGCCGGTCAGCAGCAGCACGGCCGCGACCTGGGTGGCGACGATCTGCTCGGCCCGGACGCCGAGTAGGCGGCCGGTCCGGCGGGGCCGGACCAGGGAGTCGGCCATGGGGACCGCGACTTCGGTGCTCACGACCCTGCCCTTCGGTTGCCCGGCGATCAATTCACGGTGATGCGCGGCCCATCGTAGGACAGCGGGCGGCCGCGCTGGGGGTTGTCCACAGGGGGGCGGTGGGACTGCGGGCTTGTCCACAGGTTGGGGGCGGGGGCAGACGCGGCTCGCGCCGGGCGGCTAACGTCGTGGCCTATGCCGATCGAGAACGGGCAGTGCGCCTGATCACGACCGGCTAGCCTAGTGGCCCATGTCGATGCGACACGGGTCCATGTCGATCCTTAACGAGAGGGGTGATGTCCATGTCGCAGCCCACTGAAGCTCAATCCGCCATGATGGCGAGCACGGCCGCGAGGTTCGATGAGGTCAACGGCAGTCTGCAGAGCATGCTGAGCACGTTGATGTCCGAGCTGTCGATGCTCAGCGGCGCATGGAAGGGCATGGGCGCCAAGGCGTTCGAGGAGGTCAAGCAGCAGTACGCGGCCGACCTCAAGAGCCTGAACGACGCGCTGTCCGAAACCGCCGAGGGGATCCGCACGTCCGGCGTCAGCTACGACGCCTCCGACAGCGAGGCCGGATCCCGAATCGCCAAGACCGGCGGCACCTTCACCCTTCCGCTCTGACTTCTCGGAGGATCCTCATGAACGACGGTGTTCTGCTCGTCAATTTCGCCGCGCTCGGCCAGGCCGGCGCCGACATCGAGAGGGCGCTGCAGAAGATGCGCGCCGACCTCGACGAGCTCAAGGCCAAGGGCGGTGAGCTGACCGCGACCTGGTCCGGTGCGGCCAAGGACTCTTACCAGGAGCGCCAGGACAAGTGGACCAAGGCGTCCGCCGACCTGGAGGCCATCCTGCGTCAGATCCAGGGCGCGGTCGTGGACTCCCAGGAGGACTACGCCAACACCGAGCGTGCGGCGGCCCAGCGGTTCGCGTGAGCCCCCACGGGTCGCCCATTCGCGTAATGGCCACACCGTCCCCCGCGGCTACCATCGGTTATTGGATGATCGCTCCAAGTGATCGGTGCATGCCCGCGGGGCTCCGGTGATCTTGCGTTGAGCGTGTCGGCAGCGCTTCCCGGCTGTCAGCACGCCGCCGCCCATTGTGATTGTGGCCTGACCTTGTAGGTTATACGCGTTGAGTTGGCTCGTTGACACGCGTGGGGAGAGGTGGACGTGTCCGAGTGGGAACCGGCTACGGACGCCGAGGTTGCGATGCGCGACGCGTTGCGCACCGACGACCAGGAGTCCTACTTCCGCATTCTCGCCGGTGTCGACCTTCTGTTACCGGTCTCCGCTGACGTGCTCGCCGGCCTCGCGCCGATGGGCTGGGGCACCTGGAGCACCGGCGGTCGCACCCACGTGCTGGCGTTCACCTCGAACGCCGCACTGCGAGCCTGTCTCGCTGACTACACGGGCTCGGCGCGCCGTGTTCCGTACTCCGAACTCGCCAACACCTGGCCCAACCTCGAATGGTGGCTCGCGGTCAACCCGGGCCTGCCGATCGAGGGATACCTGCCGGCCTGGTTCGTCGCCCAGCTCGCCCGTGGCGATCTGCGACTGCCCACCCGGGGGCCCGGCCGCGAGGCGCACGGCACCTCGAAGATCCAGGAACTCGGCGCGGCTGCTCTGGCGGCGAGCCGGTCCGGCAGCGAGGGCACGGTAGGCGGGCCGACGTACGACCCGGCGCCGGCCGCCGCGGCCACCGGCCCGGTGTCGCCCGCGTCTCCCGGTGCCGCCCCGCCGCCTCTCGGGGTTGTCCCGCCGGTGGCTCCGGCGGTGGCGCCGATTCCGCCGGTCGGCGCGACCGCGCCGTCGATGGGTTCCCCTGCCGAGCCGGAGGGCTTCGCCCCGGCCCGGCCCGGTGGCCAGACTCCGATCGGGCCGGGTGGGCTGCCGATCCGGACACCGAGCGGCACGACGCCGAGCGGGCTCCCGGTGCGGAGTCCGGGAGCCTCGACCACGCCTGCTCCGTACCAGCCGCCGGCTGTCCCGCCGGGTGCGCCCTCTCCGGGTCTCGCTCCGCCTTCCGCCGTCCCGGCGTCAGGTGTTCCGGCGTCCATCCCGGCCTCGGGTGTTCCGGCGTCCGGGATCCCTGCTTCCGGGGCGCCCGTTTCCGGCTTTCCCGCGCCTGGCGTTCCCGGACCTGGTTTTCCTGGACCCGGCGTTCCTGGCCACGCGTCGGCGTTCCCCGCCTCGGGGATCCCTGCCTCCGGTGTCCCGGCCTCGGGCATTCCCGCCTCCGGTATTCCCGCGTCGGGGATCCCGGCCTCCGGAGCCCCGGCCTCCGGCGCTTCGGCGTCCGGCCGGGGTGCCACCGGAACCGGGATGGCGACTCCCGGGTGGGACAAGCCCGGGATGCCGTTCCGGCCGGAGGAGGACCCGCGCGGGCCCCTGCAGGACCTGAAGGCGCCCCTGCCCGTCCGGACCCCGATGGCGAACACGCCTCCGGTGCCCGAGCACGTCGCGCCGTACGACCCGGCCGAGGCCGCGGTCGACTCGCAGTGGGCGGTGAACCAGAGGGCCGAGCAGGCCCGGACCGCTCCGGCGAGCGCGCCGCCGATGGCCACCCCGTCCTCTGGCGTGGCGCCGACCAGCGCGTTCCCCGCCAGCGCCCCGCCGAGCAATCAGTTCTCGGCCGGCACCCTGCCCGGAAGTTCGCTTCCGGCCGGCGCGCCGCCCGGTAATCAGGTCTCGGCTGGTGCCCCGTCCGGGAGTCCACTTCCGGCCAGCGCTCCGCCCGGGAACCCGCTGCCGCCCAATGCGCCACTCGGCGGTCCGATGCCGGCCAGCGTTCCGCCGGCGGGTTCCGCTTCGGGAGGTGCGCTGCCGCGGCGGCAGCCCGGTCAGTCGACCGGTGGCGGCCCGATGACCAGTATGGCTGGTTTTGTCCCGGTGGGCTCGAAGGGCGGCAACACGCCTCCGCCGCCCGGCCCGGCCGTCCGGCCGGCTTCGCCCGCGCCGACTGGACCGGGTACTCCGCCCGGCTTCGGTCCGCAGCCCGGTCAGGGCCCGGGCGTATCCTCCGGACCCGGCTCGCAGTCCGGCCGAGGACCGGGCGTCTCGTCCGCGTTCGGCCCGCACGCCAGTCAGGACCCGGGCGCAAGCCCCGGTTTCGGTTCGCCGTCCGGTCAAGGGACGGGTTCGCCGTCGGGTCAGGGGCCGGGATTCGGATCGGCGGCGGCTTCCGGGCAGGATCCGCGGTCCGGTGCCGCGCCGACCGGCCAACCGGCTCCCTCCGCACCGTCGGGTGGCCCCGGTGGCGCTCTGCCGCGCCGTCAGGTCACCCCGCCCTCCGAGCGCCCCGCCTCGATGGCCGCCGCCGCCCAGGCTCTGGGCGCCAACCGTGCACCGGCAACCGACCCCACCGCCCCCGCGTGGGAGCGGGCCGCCCCACCCGCCGGCGACCGCCCCGGTCAGGCACCCAGCGGCGACCGGCCGGGTCCGGCGCCTGCCGCTCACCGGCCGGGTCCGGCGCCTGCCGCTGACCGCCCGGGTCAGCCGCCTGCCGCCGATCGGTTCGGCCCGTCCGGCCCGGCCCCGTCGATCGCCCCGCGCGTGGATCCCGATGAACACCCCGCGGCCACCACGCGAACGAACCTGCTCCCGCCGGTGATCCCGGGCGCGCCGGGAGCCAGCCGGCCGGTTTCCGCCTACCCGTCGGGTCCTGGCTACGGTTCCGCCGTGCCGGCCACCCCGCAGGCCTACAGCCCACCGGTCCCGCCCGTGGGAGGGGGCTACGGACTTCCCCCGCAGGGCAGCCCGGCCTCCGCCTACGCCACCCAGGCGTACGGGAGCCCGGCTTTCGCGACGCAGGCGCTGCCCGTCGCCCCCAGCAGCGGGTACACCCCGCCCGGCGCGAGCAACATGGGTGTCTCCGGTTCGGCGACCGGTTCCCGCGGCACGCCGGCGGTGGATTTCGTGCCGGCCAACGACGTCGAGCGGGAGTTGCAGGACGCGGCGGACGCGGGCGACACCGACGTCTTCCTGTCGACGTTGCTGCTGGCGAAGGTGCTGGTGCCGGTCGCGAGTCACTCCCGGCCGGGCAGCGCGCCGGGCGAGTCCGGTTTCGCGTTCCTGCCGGAGGAGGTGGACGGGGAGCGTTTCCTGATCGTCTTCACCAGCAAGGACCGGCTTTCGGAGCACTTCGGGGAGCCGACCCGGACGGTCGGGGTGCGGTTCTACGAGCTGATCCGGAACTGGCCGGATCCGGCCTGGTCGTTCGCGGTGAACCCGGGTACGCCGGTCGGCGCGAAGTACCCGGGCGCGCAGATAATCGCGCTGGCGAACTGGGCGACCGAGGCCGGTCTGGGCGCGGAGCCCGTCGACGGGCCGGTGGCGGAGCCGCAGCCGGCGCCGGTGCCTGCTCCGGAGCCGGCCAGTGACGAGGCGCAGCAGGCCACCGTCATGCAGAAGACGATCTCGGCCGAGCAGGTCGACTACTACCTGGACCGGGGGTACGACCGGGTCGCCGGTTTCGTGCACCGGGCTTCCGAGGTGGAGCACCTGCGCACGCCGGGCGAGTTGTTCTCCGCTCTCGGGCTGTTCTACGAGGCGTCGCCGTTCCAGCCGGACGCGAAGGAGGCGTTCGTGCTGCGCTGGCCGGCGTACCGGCCGAGTCTGTACCGGATCCCCTACGGCGGGCAGAACGAGCAGGCGCTCCGCGCCATGGACGGCTGGGTGATCGAGCGCCCGCCGTTCCGGGGCAACGGGTTCGCGCCGGGCGAGGGCCGGGACGTGATCGCCGAGTTCAAGGTGGACAGCGTCCGGCTGCCGCACGGCGCGCAGCTCTGGAGCATCGACGCGGACGGCACCGAGCGGATGATGGCGATCTTCGACGCGGACGGCCCGTTGTGGCGCCGGGTGGGTGAGTAGTGATGCGTGACGGCTACGTGGTCACCTGGCAGGGCCGGGAGTACGACGCGGCACCGGACGGTGACCGGGCGCGGATCTATTCCGGCTCGCCGGAGGACGGTTTCGAGGAGATCAAGCCGGGGCGGTACGTCCGGGTGCTGGAGCCGGACGAGTTCGACGAGATGTCGTACGTGCGGACCCTGTGCACCTGGCGCGGCGAGCCGTTCGTGGTTCTCGCCGAGGCCGATGCGTGGCTGCGCCTGGAGTACACGGGCGGTCGTGCCCCGGTCGCCCGCCAGCTGGGTCTGGAGGAGTTCGACTACGGCGTCTATCAGGGCTGGGCGCCGGCCAACGAGGTCCGCGACCGGTACGAGCACCGGGTCTGATCAGCGCGCTCACCCCGTACCACCGAAAGCTTGTGAAAGGGCTCCCCGCCAGAGGCAGGGAGCCCTTCGCCCGATCCGGAGCCGGTGACCGAGGAGGAGAGAAAGGGGAATGGCCACCGGGGGGATGTCGGGACGGGGAACGGCGTGACCGCGACGACGATGACGTTAGGTGAGAACCGGCCCGAAGTTGATCTTTTAAAGGAACGTTTAAGCAAGCGGTAAGGACCCGCTCAGGACGGGGTCTTGAGCCAGCGCAGGATCTCGCCGGTCACCACGTCGGGCGTCTCCTGGTGCAGGAAGTGGCCGGCCTCCGGGATGAGCCGCCACTCGTAGGGGGCGGTCACGTAACGTCCGGAGCCCTGCGCGGTCCGCGGCAGCACCGCGGTGTCCAGCTCGCCGTGCAGCTGCAGGGTCGGCACGCTCGACGGCCGCTGCATCAGTTTGACGAACCGGTAACCCTGCAGGCGCAGCGCGCTGCGGGCCACCCATCGGTACGCCTCGAGGGCGCAGAACGACGCCTGCGGGATCCGCATCGCCTCCCGGCAGCGGGCCGCGTAGTCCGCGAACTCCGGCGAGGCCGCCCATCGTGGACTGCTCCACTTCGCCATCAGCTCACCGACCAGGGCGGCGTCGTCACGGGTCAGCACGTGCTCGAACCGGGGCACCTGGAACCGCACCACGGTGGCCGACGCGGCGAGCTGGCCGCGCGGATCGGCGAAGACCGCGGCCCGCAGCCGCAGCGGGTGTGCGGCGCCGAGAACCACGAGCCGGTTGACCAGTTTCGGATGGAACGAGGCGGCCGCCCAGCCGATCATGCCGCCGGCTCCGGCCCCCACCACGGTCGCCGACCGCTCGCCGAGGGCCCGGATCAGGCCGGTCACGTCGGCGGCCATGGTGTAACCGTCGTAGCCGCGCGGGGGTTTGTCGCTCGCGCCGTAACCGCGCAGGTCGATGGCGGCGGCACGGAAACCGGCGTCCGCGACCCGGGTCATGATGTCGTGCCAGGCCCACCAGAACTCCGGGAAGCCGTGCAGGAACAGGACGAGCGGCCCGGTGCCGACCTCAGCGACGTGGAACCGGCTGCCGTTGGCGCCGACGAACCGGTGCCTCCACGGGCCCTCCGTCAGCACGCACGACTCGTCCACCTGACCGCCCATGTCGTCAGCCTATGTCCCGCTGTCACGCCCGATGCCGGGCAGTGGCGAAATGGGGCCGCACTGTGATCATCAGATCTGTTCCGCATCGGTCATCGCCATCAACGAGCCGGGACCGCAATAGATCCGCACCATGGTCGGTTCCAGCAGGACCCGTACCCGCGATCCCTGCTTCAACTCGATGCCGCCGGTGGAGTAGAGCGCGTATCGCTCGCCGTCGTCGGCGATCAGGCCGTAGCACGGGCCGCTGCCGCCGATCGTCACCATGCCGGCCACCCATCCGGTGCTCGGGGCCTGGTCACCGGGTTCGCGTGGCGGAGTGGCCGACGGGCTGGCGCTGGGGGATGGCGCGACGCTTCCGGCTTGATTCCCACATCCGGTCAGGGCGACCCCCACTGCCAGGGCCAGACCTATCTTGTACGGGGTACGCGTACGCATGAAAGCCATGATGCTGGGACGAACCGCCGCGGGTCCCGGTTCCGTGCGCGGGAGGCCCGCACACGGAACCGGTGACCGGTCAGTCCTCCGGCTTGGCCGTCTTCAGGCCGGACGAGATCAGGTCCATCACCGTCGAGTCCTGCAGCGTCGTCACGTCACCGAGGGACCGGTTCTCCGCGACATCCCGGAGCAGCCGCCGCATGATCTTGCCGGACCGGGTCTTCGGCAGCTCGGCGACCAGCATGATCTGCCGCGGCTTGGCGATCGGGCCGAGGGTCTTGGCCACGTGGTTCCGCAGGTCCTTGATCAGCTGCTCGCCCGCGTCGCCCTCGGTGTCCACATTGCCGCGCGGGATGGTGAACGCCACGATCGCCTGCCCGGTCGTCGGGTCGGTCGCGCCGACCACTGCCGCCTCGGCCACCGACGGGTGCGATACCAGCGCCGATTCCACCTCGGTCGTCGAGATGTTGTGCCCGGACACCAGCATGACGTCGTCGACCCGGCCGAGCAGCCAGAGCGCGCCGTCCTCGTCCTTCTTCGCGCCGTCGCCGGCGAAGTAGAAGCCCTCGAACCGCGACCAGTACGTGTCGATGAAGCGCTTGTCGTCACCCCAGATGCCGCGCAGCATCGACGGCCACGGCTCGGTCAGCACCAGGAAGCCGCCACCGCCGTTCGGCACCGACTGGGCCTGGTCGTCGATCACGTCGGCGCCGATGCCGGGCAGCGCGGTCATCGCCGAGCCCGGCTTCGTCTCGGTCACCCCGGGCAGCGGGGAGATCATGATCGAGCCGGTCTCGGTCTGCCACCAGGTGTCCACGATCGGGGTGCGCTCCCGGCCGACATGCTGCCGGTACCAGATCCACGCCTCCGGGTTGATCGGCTCGCCCACGCTGCCGAGGACCCGCAGCGACGACAGGTCGTACTTGGCGGGGATGTCGTCGCCCCACTTCATCATGGTGCGGATCAGCGTCGGGGCGGTGTACAGGATGGACACCTTGTACTTGTCGACGATCTGCCAGAACCGGCCGCGGTCGGGAGTGTCCGGGGTGCCCTCGTACATCACCTGGGTCGCGCCGTTGGAGAGCGGCCCGTAGACGATGTAGGAGTGCCCGGTCACCCAGCCGATGTCGGCGGTGCACCAGTAGACGTCGGTCTCCGGCTTGAGGTCGAAGACCGCGTGGTGGGTGTACGAGGTCTGGGTCAGGTAACCGCCGGTGGTGTGCAGGATGCCCTTGGGCTTACCGGTGGTGCCCGAGGTGTAGAGGATGAACAGCGGGTGCTCGGCGTCGAACGCCGGCGCGGCGTGCGAAGGGTCGGCCTGCTCGACGGTCTCGTGCCACCACTTGTCCTTGTCGGTCCAGGCGACCTCCTGGCCGGTCCGCCGGACCACCAGCACGTGCTCGATGCGCCCGGTCCGCGCCACCGCCTCGTCCACGGTGGGCTTGAGCGCCGACGGCTTGCCCCGGCGGTACCCGCCGTCGGCGGTGATGACGACCTTGGCGTCCGCGTCGTCGATCCGGGTGGCCAGCGCGTCCACCGAGAACCCGCCGAACACGACGCTGTGCGTGGCCCCGATCCGGGCGCAGGCGAGCATCGCCACCGCCGCCTCCGGGATCATCGGCATGTAGATCATCACGCGGTCGCCCGCGGTGACGCCCAGGTCGGTCAGCGTGTTCGCCGCCTGGCTGACCAGCTTCAGCAGGTCGGAGTACGTGACGGCACGGGTGTCGCCGGGCTCGCCCTCCCAGTGGATGGCGACCTTGTCCCCGTTGCCGGCCTCGACGTGCCGGTCCACGCAGTTGTAGGCGATGTTCAGCTCGCCGCCGACGAACCACTTCGCGAACGGCGGGTTCGACCAGTCCAGGACCTGGTCCCACGGCTTGGCCCAGGTCAGGCGTTCGGCCTGCTTCGCCCAGAAGGCCAGCCGATCGGCGGCGGCCTCCTCGTAGGCGTCAGCCTTCACATTGGCGTTCGCCGCCAGATCGGCGGGCGGCGGGAACCTCCGCGTCTCCGAGGACAGATTCTCCAAGGTCTCACTCATGAGGGCGGCTCCTCTGCCGTGACCGGGGTCTCTTCGTTTGCACACTAGTTGCGCCGGTGTGCCCGGCGAAGGTTTGCGCGTCACCTCGCGCCCGATGGCGTCGTGCGCGCGCCGACCGGCCGATTGATGATCGGTACTGCGCGAATCTTGCCAGTTCCAAGCTCATTTGTGCACCCCGTGTTTCCGCTGTTTTACCGTCGGCGGCGTTCACTACCGTGGTCACGTGGATCCACTAGCCCCGTTGCTCGACCTCGCCGAGGTCGCGCCCGCCTTCGCGGCCGCCCGAGAGTCCGTCGACGCCGCCCACCGGCACCGAGCCCTGCGCCGGCACGGCGGCCAGGTCGCCGCCGAGGCCAGCCTCCGCGCCGCGGTCGCCAGCGCGGCCCTCGAGGGCAGCCGGTACGACATCGAGGAGGTCCGCGGCGGCACCGTCACCGATCCCGTCGTGCAGGGCGCCCTGCGGGTCGCCGAGTCCCTCCCCGGCCTGGTCGACCTGTGGGGCCGCGCGCCCCGCCAGGTCCTCGCCAAACTGCACGTCCTGGCCGCCCGCGGCGTCGTCCACGACCACGACCTGGGCCGGCTCACCTCCGCCGCGGAACGGATCGACGCGCTGGCCGGACTGGTCGCCGGCAACGAGACCACCCCGCCGATGCTGCTCGCCGCCGTCGTGCACGCCGAGCTGATCACCCTGCGGCCGTTCGCCGGGCCGGCCGGGGTGGTGGCCCGCGCCGCGGCCCGCCTCACCCTGATCGGCCGCGGCTTCGACCCGCGCGGCCTAGTCGCCGTCGAGGTCGGGCACCTGGAGCGGGAACCCGAGTACACCGGGTCGGCCGGCGCCTACGCCACCGGAACCCCCGATGGCGTCCGGTCCTGGCTGCGGCACTACGCCGCGGCGATCACGGTCGGCGCCGGTGAAATCACCACCATCGGCGACGGTGTGCTCGCGGCGGCCTGACGCCTGCATACTTCAGGGCGTGGGTTCGTATTGGGTTCGCCCGTACACTCCGGGCACCGGACGCTGGATAGTGATCGGCTGGGAAGCCGCCGCGCTCGCCCTCCTCACCTGGGCCTCGATCCGTCAGTTCGATCTGATCGGGCACGGGGTCCGCGCGGTGGCCTGCGTGCTCGCCGCGGTCTGGGTGCTGGGCGCCTGGCGGATCATCGAGCACGGGGTCTACGTCAGCACCGAGGGCGTGCTGATCCGCGGCCTGGTCCGGTCCCGGCGGATGCGCTGGCCCGAGGTGGCCGGCGTGCACCTGCACCAGCGGATCCACAAGGTGGGGTGCTGGGAGCTCCAGAAGGACATGACCGTCCTGATCGAGCGGCACGACGGTGCGACGGTGAACACCGAGCTGTGGGCCCAGGGCGTCGACTTCCACGCCCGGCCGAAACTCTTCCGTGCCGTCTACCAGGAGATCCGCGACCGGCACCGGGCGGCGCACTTCCGCTGAACAGGAAAAGAGCCGGCGTCCCACTCGGGGGCGCCGGCTGTGCGCGTCCGGACCGGGTTATCAAGCGTGCACCTGGGTCGTTGTCGACGGTCCAGAACCCCGGAGGGCTGAGGTCCCGTCGCAACGTGCCTGCCGTGGCTGATCGCGCGTGGGTTCCCGGTGGCCGTGCACGGTGCCCGATTCAACGGGCCCGCGAGTTCTTTCTACGCCGCCCGCCGGCATGATCGCCAGGTTTCACGAAGAATGAGGACCCGAAAGGACAATGCTCAGACATTGTCAGGCGACAGCGGCGCGGGCCCGGCGGTGCCGGCCATAGAGAGCGACGCCGATGGCCACCCCGACACCCACGCTCAGGGCCGCGGCGACGGGCACGGCAGGGCGATCCCGGAGGCGCTTTCCGAGGGGTACGGGGTGACGGAACTCGAGGACCGGCCAGGACCGCAGCGCCGCTACCCGCCGTAGTGCCCGATCCGGGTTGACGGCACTCGGGTGGCCCACGGACTCCAACAGCGGAAGGTCACTGCTGGAGTCCGAGTACGCGTAACACTCGGTGAGGTCGTAGCCCCGCTCCTCGGCCAGCCGGCGCACCCCGACCACCTTGGCCGGGCCCGCCGAGTAGAACTCCACAGCCCCGCTGTAACGCCCGTCGACGATCGCCATCCGGGTCGCGATGACATCGGTGATGCCGAGCAGCGCGCCGATCGGGCGGACCATCTCGTCACCGGACGCCGAGACCAGCACCACGTCCCGCCCCGCCGCCTGGTGCTCGGCGATCAGCGCGGCTGCTTCCGCGTACACATAGGGGTTGATCAGATCGTTCAGCGTCTCGGCGACGATCTGCTGCACCTGCTCGACCCGCCAGCCCTTGCACAGGGCGGCCATGTAGTCGCGGGTGCGTGCCATCGACTGCTCGTCGGTGCCGCCGCCGAGGCGGAACATCAACTGGGCATAGGCGGTCTTCACCACGTCACGGCGGCTGATCAGGCCATCACGATAGAACGGCCGTCCGAAGGCCAGCGCACTGGACTTGGCGATGACGGTCTTGTCGAGGTCGAAAAAGGCGGCGCTCAGGCCCACGGGCCGAAAGTGTAGCCGCAACACCCCAGCAACGACTGCCCCGCCACCGGGACGCGCCCGCCCGTGACGCACGGTGAAAACGGTCAGACCGGCCGGACCGTCCCACGTGGCGATATTCGGTACTCGACGGGGACACTCACTCTGAGGCAAACTTGTGTTTGCTACCGGCTTAGTGACTACTCAGTGCGCTGAGTAATGACAGTTTCGATCGATTTCCGGTGATTGCGCCCCCCGCGATCGCCGGGCGATTCGGCTCGACCCCCCCGGAGCCGAATCCAAGGACGGCCCCCGTCTCCCCCGACGGGGGTCGTTCCCTTTCTCAGGCGCCGGTCGCCTGGGACGCCTCCGACGCGCTGTCGGACTCGATCAGGCCGAAGAAGTCGGAGAGGCCGGTCACCGTCAGGACCCGGCGGAACGTGTCGCTCGGATTGATCACCCGGAAGTCGGCGCCGTGGGCGGTGGCCGTGCGGTAGCCCTCGATCAGCGCGCCCAGACCGGTCGAGTCGATGAAGGCGGCGTCGGCCAGATCGACCAGGAGCAGCGGCGGCGACCAGTCGGTCACGGCGTCGTGCAGGCCCTGGGCCACCTCGTCGGAGTTCGAGAAGTCGATCTCGCCGAACACGGTGACGATCACCGTGCCGTCGTCGGCGAGTGTCGTCCTGATCGAAGTCTCCATGCATGGCTCCAACGGTCCGTATGAGCCATCAAACATACCCAACCCCCGGCGGGACCAACCCGGCGCGTAGCAGAACGGCCCCCGCCCGGGCGCCTCGTCCACAGACGGCGGTGGTCCACAGCGGGGCGTGGCCCTGGTTGGCGCCGCCGTCCGGACCCGGCGACGGTGGGCGCCCAACCCGCCGCTCCCGCTGGAGGTCCGTGATGCCCGCCCCGCGACGTCCGCTGCTCGTGACCGCCGATCCGGACCTGCTCGACGACCTGTTGCGCCTCGCCGCGCCGGCCGGCGCCGAGACCGATGTGGCACCCGACCCGGCCGCCGCCCGGGCGCGCTGGCACGGTGCGCCGTTCGTGCTGGTCGGAGCGGACCAAGCGGCGGCCTGCCTGCGCGCCCGGCTGCCCCGCCGCGCCCGGATCGTCCTGATCGGGCACACCGGCACGATCGCCCCGGCCTGGAACGTGGCCGACCTTATCGGCGCCGAGCACGTGGCGGTCCTGCCCGACGCCGACCTGTGGGTGGCCGACCTGTTCGCGCAGCGGCCCGGCGGCTCCGCCGTCTCCCGGACCCTCGCCGTGATCGGTGGCCGCGGCGGAGCCGGGGCGAGCATCCTCGCGGCCGGGCTCGCCACCACCGCCGTCCGCGCCGGGCACCGGACCCTGCTCATCGACGGCGACCCGCTCGGCGGCGGCCTCGACCTGGTCCTCGGCTGGGAGGAGGTGGGCGGGCTGCGCTGGTCCGCGCTCGCCGGAGCGGACGGGCGGGTGGATCCACCGGCCCTGCTCGGCGCCCTCCCGCACCGCGGCGACCTGGTGCTGCTCTCGTTCGACCGGGCCGAGCTGCCGGGCGTCCCGATCGAGGCGATGGCCGCCACCCTGGACGCCGCCCGCCGCGGCCGCGACGTGATCATCGCGGACCTGCCGCGGCAACTCGACGACGCCGCGCTGCTGGCCCTGCAGGCCGCCGACCGGACCCTGCTGGTGGTGCCGGCCGAGCTGCGGGCCACGGCGTCCGCGGTCCGGACGGCGGCGGTCGTCGCCGCGCACTGCGAGAACGTCGCCGTCGTGGTGCGCGGCCCCGCCCCGGGAAACCTGCGGGCCCGGGACATCGCCCACGCGCTGCGGCTGCCGCTGGCCGGGACACTGCGGCCGGAGTCCGCGGTGTGCCGCGGCATCGAGGAGGGCCGCGCCCCCACCGCCGACGGCAAAGGCCACCTCGCCGTCCTCTGCCGGCGTCTCATTACCGACCTGACCAGCACCCGGCCCTCCCCGGCGGTGATGGCATGACCGGGGTGGTCGACGACGCCACCGGCCGCGTCCGGCGGCGGTTCGCGCAGGAGGGCCTGGAGGCCACGCCCGCTGCCGTGGTCAGCGCGGTCCGCAAGGAGACCACGGTGCTCGGCGACACCGCCGTGCTGCGGCTGGCCGGACAGGTGCGCGACGAGCTGATCGGAGCCGGCCCGCTCGCGCCGCTGCTCGCCGACCCGCAGGTGACCGACGTGCTGGTGACCGACCGCCAGGTCTGGGTGGACCGGGGCGCCGGCCTGGAACGGGCCACCGTCCGGCTCACCGATGCCGGTGAGGTGCGCCGGCTGGCGCAACGGCTGGTCGCGGCGTGCGGGCGGCGGCTCGACGACGGGCAGCCCTACGCCGACGCGCGGCTGCCCGACGGCACCCGGCTGCACGCGGTGCTGCCGCCGGTCGCCGTCAACGGGCCGTGCCTGTCCCTGCGGACCTTCCGGCAGCGCCCGTTCACCCTCGACGACCTGGTGCGGCACGGAACCGTCGCCCCGGAGGCGGCGGAGGTGCTGGCCGCCGTGGTGCGGGCGCGGCTGGCGTACCTGGTGACCGGCGGCACCGGCAGCGGCAAGACCACCCTGCTCGCCACGCTGCTCGGCCTGGTGCCGCCGACCGAACGGATCGTCCTGGTCGAGGACGCGGCGGAGCTACGGCCGGTCCACCCGCACGTGGTGACCCTGCAGGCGCGGACCGCCAACGTCGAGGGCGCCGGCGCGATCGGCCTGACCGACCTGATCCGGCAGGCGCTGCGGATGCGGCCCGACCGCGTGGTGATCGGCGAGTGCCGCGGCGCCGAGATCGTCGACCTGCTCGGCGCGCTGAACACCGGCCACGAGGGCGGGGCGGGGACGCTGCACGCCAACGCGCCGGGCGACGTGCCGGCCCGGCTGGAAGCCCTCGGCATGCTGGGCGGCCTACCGCGGGCGGCGTTGCACGCTCAGGTGGTCGCGGCGTTGCAGGTGGTCCTGCACCTGCGGCGTACGGGCGCCGGCCGCACCCTGGACTCGATCGGCGTGCTCCAGCCGACCGGCCCCGACCGCCTGGCCACGGTCATCCCCGCCTGGCAGCGCGACCGCACCGCCGCCCCCGGAGCCGCCACCCTGGCCCGCCTCCTCCAGGACCGCGGCACCGCCGTCCCGGCCGCTCTGGATACCCGTACCCCCGCGGCCGTTGCGCCCGCCCCCGGGACCGGCCGGTGGCCGTCGTGAACTGGCTGCTCGCGACGCTCCTGATCAGCGCGGCAGTGCTGGCCGCCCGCCCCGGCTCGGCCGCGCGCACGCGCCTGCTCGGCCCGCGCCGATGGCCCGGCCTGTCCCGCCCGCGAGCGGCGATCCAGGCGGTGCTCGCCGGTCCCCGCTGGCGGCTGCTCACCGCCGCCACCGGAACCGCCGGCCTGGCAGCGGGCGTCACCGGCGGCCCGGTCGGTGCTGTGATCGCCATCACCTACGTAGGTCTGGCCCTGCACGAATGGAACCGAACCACCGGCCGCAAACGCATCGGCGCGCGTCATGCCGCCGCCCTCGACGAAGTGTCCGCTCTGGTCGCCGAGTTGCGTGCCGGGGTCCCTCCGCTCTCCGTGGCCGCGAACAGATCGCGCCACGGCGGCGAGCGCCTCGACCAGCTGACCGACGCGGTGTGGCGCCTCGCCGAACGTACCGGCGCCCCCGCCGCCGACCTGCTGGAACGGATCGAACGCGACGCCCGGTCCGCCGGCCGGTCCGCCAAGGCCGCCGCTGCCCAGGCCGCCGGGGCCCAGACCACAGCCGCCCTGCTCGCGGCGCTACCGCTGGCCGGGATCGCCCTGGGATCGGTGATCGGCGGCGATCCCGTCGAGGTCCTCCTGCACACCCCGTGGGGCGCGGCGTGCGCCATCACCGCCCTGGCCCTGCAGAGCGCCGGCCTGAAGTGGTCCCAGCACCTCACCGGAAAGGCGATCCGATGACATGCGGCCTCACCGCACTGCTGCGCCCCGGCGGCCCGGTCCGAGTACCCCTCCGCGAATGCTGCGTCGCCGCCCTCCTCGGCGCCGACGGCGTCACCACCTCGTGCGACGCGCTTGCTGACAACCCTTCCCCGGTACGGGTGGACCCGCACCCCGTCGCCACGGTCCCGGGCCGGCTGTCAGCGGCCGGCGAGATGTCGCCCACGGCGCCGGCCGTGGAGGCGCTGTCGTGACCGGTCTCGTCGTGGCGCTGTGCACGGTGGTGGCGGCCGGTGTGCTGCTGCTGCCCGCCGGACGGCTCCGGCTGCGGCGGGCCCGGCCGTCCGGCGAACCCTCCGGCAAACGGACCCGGCTGCTCCTCTCGGTGCTGCTGGGACTGGCCGTGGCCGGCCTGATCGGCACCGCCTGGGGAGTTCCGGCCGGAGTGGCGACCGGGGTCGGCGTGGACCGGTTCCTGCGCGGCCGGGAGCCCGCCGAGGTACGCCGTGAACGCGAGGAATCCCTGGCCGACCTGCCCCTCGGTCTGGACCTGCTGGCGGCGGCGCTGAAGGGTGGCGGCGCGGTGGACGGTTCGATCACCGCCGTCGCCGAGGCCCTGGGCGGCCCGCTCGGGGAACGCCTCGAACGCACCGCCCGCTCCCTGCGGCTCGGCGCGGACCCGGCCGAGGCCTGGGCACACCTGGCCGGGATCCCCCAGGCGGACCGGCTGATCGCCGCCGCCGTCCGGTCCAGCGCGAGCGGCGGCGCCCTCTCCGGCGCCCTGGAACGCCTCGCCGGCGACCTGCGCGCCGACCGCGCGGTGGCCGCGGAGGCCGCCGCCCAGCGTGCCTCCGTCCTGATCGTCCTGCCCCTGGGCCTGTGCTTCCTGCCGGCGTTCCTGCTGGCCGGCCTGGCCCCGGTCCTCATCAGCCTCCTCCAGGGCGCGCTGTGAGACCCACTGCGTGGCTCTCGAGAGGCCGAGACCTGCGGCGCGCTGTGCGACCCACTGCGTGGCTCTCGAGAGGCCGAGACCTGCGGCGCGCTGTGCGGCCCACTGCGTGGCATCGAGAGGGCCGAGACCTACGGCGTGCTGGGACAGGCGCTGGTGAGACCCGGCGGCGCTTTGCGTGAGCCGCCGCCCGTGAAAGACCCACGGCGCCATCCGGCGGCGCCGTGTCGTGAAACCCCCGGTGTGGCGTGACAGGCGCCGCACCAACGATCGAGGAGGTCCTGTGCACAAACTCATCGCCCGCTTCCGGCGGCTCCAGACCGAAGCCGGCGACGCCGGGATGAGCACCGCGGAGTACGCCGTGGGCCTGCTCGCCGCGGTGGCTCTGGCCGGTGTACTGCTCAAGGTGGTGACGAGCGGCTCGGTGCAGACGGCCCTCAGCGCGATCATCGGCAGGGCGCTGAAGTGAGGTGGCGCCGGCAGCCCGGTCGCGGCCGGGACCCCAGGGTGGGACGGTTCCGGCGGTCCGACAGTGATCGGGGCGCCTTCACCGCCGAACTCGCGGCCGGGCTGCCGGCGCTCATGCTGCTGCTCGGGGCCGGCCTGACCGCGGTCACCGCGGCGACCGCTCAGATGCAGTGTCTGGACGCCGCCCGGGAGGCGGCGCTGGCCGGGTCACGCGGCGAGTCCGCGGCTGCGGCGGCGGCGCGTCTCGCACCGGACGGCGCGGTCATCCGGACGGGCGGGACCGCGGACAGCGTCACCGCCGAGGTCGCCGTCCCGGTGCGGATGCTCGGCGCCGATCTGCCCGGCCTGATCGTCCGGGGCAGTGCGACCGCGGCCCGCGAGCCGGAGGAGGCGACCTTCCCATGAGACGCGTTGCGGCAAACGAGAGAGCAGGCCGCCCCGCGCGGAGCGAGATACGCGATGGCGATGCGGCCGCGGGAGTGCGGGACGAATGCGCGGTAGCCGGGATGCGGGACAACAGTGCAGCCGCTGGGATGCGGGACGACCGTGGGGCGGCGTCGGTTCTGGTGCTGGCGATGGGGTTGGTGCTGGTTCTGGTGGGGGCGGCGGGCGCGACCGTCGGCGCCGCCCGGATCGCCCGGCATCAGGCCCGGGTGGCGGCCGATTTCGGGGCGCTGGCCGGCGGTGTCCATGCCATCGAAGGCGAGGCGGCGGCCTGCGCGACGGCCCAGCGTTACGTCGAGGCCAACAGCGCCGCCATGACCCGGTGCACGGTGACCGGCCTGGAGATCGTCGTCGGCGCCGCGGTGCCGCTCGGATTCCTGCCGATGAGCGCGGAGGCGGCTGCCCGTGCGGGACCTGTCCCCGTGGCGCGGTGAGGGGTCCGGCTGGTTCTCAGGGCTGTCTCAGCGCCGCTGAGACAGCCCTGAGAACCAGCCGGGGGTGACCGGGACGGGCATGCATGACCCGCGGCCGGGGACGGCCGGGAGGGGACGCCTGCCGCAGCTACCGGAGGTCACGGGACGCTGCGTGGGCGTACCGGAGAAGCTCAGCGAGTGACGTCCTCGTAGAGGGCGGGGGATCGGCGCTGTGGGGTGACGGCAGCGGCCGGGGCGGCGTCGTCGGCGGAGACCTGCCGCACGTCCGCGATGGCCTTGCGCATGGTCCGGCGGAGGAGGCGGCCCAGGGGGCGTTCGACGTACCGGTGGACCAGCCACGCCACGACGAGCACCAGCAGGATCGCCCCGAGGATCAGCGACCACGCGGGGAGCCCGGTGTGCTGGTGGGCGTGCCGGACGACGCTGTATCCGATGCGCTGGTGGAGCAGGTAGAACGGGTAGGTGAGGGCGCCGGCGGTGGTGAGCCAGCTCCAGCGGATCCGGTCGGTCCAGCCCAGCGCGATGATCAGGATCAGCGCGAAGGACAGCGTGACGATCACGATGCCGGGCCAGGTCGGCACGTCGAAGCCGGGATCGACGTCGGCGACCCGGTCCTCGACCCGTTTGACGCCGACCAGCCAGGCGAAACCGATGATCGCGAAGAGGAGCGGGGAACGGCCGAACTTGTAGATCAGGAAAGCGGCGATTCCGGCGATGAAATAGGGCGCGTATTCCGGGATGGCGAGGATGGTGATGATCCGGCTGTCCAGGGTCGGGCCGATCACGGCGACGACCATCCAGGAGGCGCAGAAGATCACCGTTCGGCGATAGGTGAGACCGAATGCGACGAGGGCGGCGAACAGGAGGTAGAAACGCAATTCGACGAACAGCGTCCAGTACACGGTGTCGACCAGCGGGATGCCCAGCGGCTCCTGGAGCATGGTCATGTTGACCGCGATCTCCCGCAGGTCCGGCGTGCCCTCGACGGGCAGGCCGCCGGTCACCGGCAGGAAGGTGATCACCGCGGCGGTGATCAGGATGCAGGCCCAGTACGCCGGGTAGAGCCGGCTCACTCGGGACACGAAGAAGTCCCCGAGGCCCCGCCGCCAGCTGCTCATGCAGATCACGAACCCGCTGATCAGGAAGAACAGCTCGACACCGAGAAAGCCGTAGATGGCCAGGTGGGAGAAGCTCGGCAGGAAGTGAGCCGGCGGATGAACGCCGTCGATGCGCCACGCCACGCTGAGGTGGTAGACCGCGACCGTCACGGCGGCGATCAGGCGCAGCCCGTCCAGGGCCGCCAGGCGCGGTCCCACGGGCTTGACGCCGCCGTCGGCTGCTGTGTGTGCTTCGTCTCGGCTCATCGGGGAGGGAGGCTACATTCTCAGGGCAAGGGGTGCGATATCGCGGCGAGAACCGTGTCGAGAACCCGTACCGCGTCCTGTTTGTTCAACGGATTGTTTCCGTTTCCGCATTTGGGTGATTGCACGCAGGACGGGCAGCCGGTATCGCATCCGCATGACGCGATCGCCTCCCGGGTGGCGCCCAGCCAGGCGGTGGCGGCCCCGTACGCCCGCTCGGCGAACCCGGCGCCCCCGGGATGCCCGTCGTAGACGAAGACCGTCGGCGCCTCGGTGTCCGCGTGGTTGGCGGTGGACAGCCCGCCGATGTCCCACCGGTCGCAGGTGGCGATCAGCGGCAGCAGCCCGATCCCGGCGTGCTCGGCGGCGTGCAGCGCTCCCGGGAACTCGCCCGGCTCGATCCCGGCGGCGGTCAGGGCCTGCGGCGACACGGTGAACCAGACCGCGACGGTCCGCAGCTCGCGCACCGGCAGATCCAGCGGCCGGGTGTCGATCACCTCGCCACTGCCGAGCCGTCGCCGCTGGTAGGAGACGACCTGGTTGGTGACGTCGACGTCGCCGAGGAACAGCCCGACGGGGCCGGCGTCCACGTACGACCGGACGTTCACCACCGACAGGTTCGTGACGTCCCGGGCGTGTGTGGTCCAGTCCGGCTCCTCCTGGTGCACCAGCGCGATGGCGTCCTCCAGGTCGAGGTCGTCCACCACGTACGACACGCCCTGGTGCAGGTGCACCGCCCCGGGGTGCAGCATCGAGTGGGACGAGCCGTGGTCGACGGTGCCGAGCAGCCGCCCGGTCGCCGCCTCGACCACCGCCACCGGCGCCCCGCCGGTGCCCCGCAGGTCCACCTCGGGCCGCCCGCGATGGGTCCAGTACCACCCGGACGGGCGTCGTCGCAGCACCCCTTCGGTGACGAGCTGCTCGACGAGCGCCGGCGCCGGGTCGCCGAACAGTTCCAGGTCGGCGTCGGTGATCGGGGCCTCGGACGCGGCACAGCAGAGTTGCGGGCCGAGCACGTACGGGTTCCCGGGGTCGAGCACCGTCGCCTCCACCGGCCGCCCGAACACGGCTTCCGGATGGTGCACGAGGTAGGTGTCGAGCGGATCGTCCCGGGCCACCAGCACGGCGAGCGCCTCCCCGCCGGACCGCCCGGCCCGGCCGGCCTGCTGCCACAGGGAGGCGCGGGTCCCGGGGTAGCCGCAGATCAGCACGGCGTCCAGGCCGGCCAGGTCGACGCCGAGCTCGAGCGCGTTGGTGGAGGCCAGCCCGAGCAGCTCACCGGAGAGCAGCGCGCGTTCCAGCGCCCGCCGGTCCTCGCGCAGATAGCCGCCGCGGTAGGCGGCCACCCGCTCGCCCAGCCCGGGAACCGCCTCGTTCAGTGACTGCCGGGCCAGTGACGCGACCACCTCGGCCCCGCGCCGGGACCGGACGAACGCGAGCGTCCGGATCCCGTTGACCACGGAATCGGTGAGCAGGTCGGCGGTTTCTCGCAGGGCTGATCGGCGGACCGGGGAGGCGTCCTCGCCGTCGGCGGAGTGGTCGGGCAGCAGGGGCGGTTCCCACAGGGCGAACGTGACGGCGGCCCGCGGTGACGCATCCTCTGTGACAGATATCACTGGGACGCCGGTCAGGCGGGACGCGGACTCCGCCGGGTCGCCCGAGGTGGCCGAGGCCAGGATGAAGGTGGGGGAGGCGCCGTACCGGGCGGTGGCCCGGCGCAGCCGCCGCAGCACGTGCGCCACGTGCGAGCCGAACACGCCCCGGTAGGTGTGGCACTCGTCGATGATCACGTACCGCAGGCGGCGCAGGAAGACGCCCCACCTGCCGTGTCCCGGCAGCATGCTGTGGTGCAGCATGTCGGGGTTGGTGAGCACGAACCGGGAGTGCTGCCGGATCCATTCGCGCTCTTCACGAGGGGTGTCCCCGTCGTACGTCGCGGGCCGCACCCCGTCCACCCCGAGCCGGTTCAGGGCGCGCAGCTGGTCGGCCGCGAGGGCTTTGGTGGGTGACAGATAGAGCACTGTCGCTCGTGGGTCCGTGGCGAGCGCGCTGAGTGCCGGCAGCTGGTACGCGAGGGACTTTCCCGACGCCGTCCCGGTGGCCAGCACGACGTGCGTGCCTTCCCACGCGAGGGTTGCCGCGGCCGCCTGATGTTCCCACGGAGCGGTGATTCCCTGTGCCGAGAAGGCGTCCCGGACCCCGGGGCCGGTCCACTCCGGCCAGCGGGCTGTGCGACCCTCACGTGCGGGAACCCGTTCGACATGGGTGACCGGCGACACCGCCGAGGTGGCCGCCCGCGCCCGCAGCCGGTGCAGCAGTTCGGCGGGGCCGAAGGCGGTGGAGGTCACGCATTGCACTGTGACACCGGTTGGGCCCGAACCTCAAACGGGTAGGACGGTGGGTGCCACGCGCCGCCTCCGAACGGTCGGTGGTTAGATTTCGCGGGGGAGAGATCAGGGAGGAGGACCGATGGAGCTGTCACTCACGACCCGGACCGTCGCCGGGCACACCGTGCTCGAGGTCGGCGGTGAGGTTGACGTTTACACCGCCCCCCGGCTGCGCGAGCGCCTCATCGAGTTGGTGGACGGCGGCGCGCGCGACGTGGTCGTGGATCTGGAACGTGTCGACTTCCTCGATTCCACCGGCCTCGGCGTGCTGGTCGGGGCCCTGAAGCGGTTGCGTACGGCGCATGGCACCTTCGGGTTGGTCTGTGCCAAGGAGCCACTTCTCAAGATCTTCCGCATCACCGCGCTCGACCAGGTCTTCCCGATCTTCGCGAGTGTCGAGGCGGCCACCGAGCGCGACGGCAGCGGTCCCGCTTCGTGATGGCTACCGTTCGGCTCTCCTTCTCACCGGCTCCGGTGCACGTGCGCACCGCCCGCCTGGTCGGCGTCGCCGTCGCCCGGCGGGCGGGTGTCGCGGAGGAGTTGCTCGACGAGGTCCGGCTCGCCATCGGTGAGGCCTGCACGCGGGCGGTCGCCCTGCACCGGCAGTACGGTCTCACCGACCTCGTCACCGTGGAGATGTCCGACTCGGACTCGTACACGGTCCGGGTCATCGACCACGGCCCGCTCGAGGCGAGCGTGGGCCTGACCAAACTGCCGCCGGACGAGCTGGCCGACGAGTCGCTCACCGACGACGCGCTCACCACCGGCGTGGGCTTCGCGCTGCTGGCCGGCTTCGTCGACGACCTCCAGGTGCGTCCCGTCGAGGACGGTTCCGGCACCGAGGTCCGCATGGTCTGGCCGGTCACCCGCCGCTGACGCGGCCGGCGTTCCGTCAACAATTGCGCCACGCCCGATTTGGGCGATATTTCATGAAATAGTGTGGCGAAACGGGGATCCTGATCCCAGCCCGTGCGTCCGAGATCCTTTCCGGACTAACACAACGGCGATCATCATCGCGACACGGCTGGTGCTACATGTGACGACCGACACGTAAGCCCTATACAGTACGCGAGTTGACAGCTACTGCTGGTCCCGCGTCCGCGGGGCTGGCCGGTCGTTCCCCGGCCCCACGGGGAATGCGCCCGGGGTCTCGTCCGTCTCCCGGGCGCCATTCGGTGTACAGGAGGACATGGATGTCCGGGACCTCGATAGACCTCGCCGCCGAAGGTGGTGGCGGAGTGTCCCTGAGCGGGTCAAACATCACTTTCGTCGTCGTCGCGCTGGTGTTCGCCCTGGTGGCGCTCGGCTTCGCCGCGGCGTTCGTTCAATCGGTTCTGCGCGCCGGGCGCGGCACCCCGAAGATGCAGGAGATCGCGGGCGCGGTGCAGGAGGGCGCCTCGGCGTACCTGTTCCGCCAGTTCAAGACCCTCGGCATCTTCGTCGTCATCGCGGTGGTTCTGCTGTTCCTCCTGCCGGTGCACGAGACCGACAACGAGACCTGGGTACGGATCGGCCGCTCGCTGTTCTTCATCGTCGGCGCGGTGTTCAGCTCGTTCATCGGCGGCGCCGGCATGGCCCTGGCCACCCGGGCCAACCTGCGGGTGGCAGCGGCGGCCGGCGAGCAGGGCGGCCGGGAGAAGGCGATGGGCATCGCCTTCCGCACCGGTGGCGTGGTCGGCTTCCTCACCGTCGGCCTCGGCCTGTTCGGTGGCGCGCTGGTCGTGCTGATCTTCCGCGGTGACGCCCCGACGGTCCTGGAGGGCTTCGGTTTCGGCGCCGCGCTGCTGGCGATGTTCATGCGGGTCGGCGGCGGCATCTTCACCAAGGCCGCGGACGTCGGCGCGGACCTGGTCGGCAAGGTCGAGCAGGGCATCCCGGAGGACGACCCGCGCAACGCGGCGACCATCGCCGACAACGTGGGCGACAACGTCGGCGACTGTGCCGGCATGGCGGCCGACCTGTTCGAGTCGTACGCGGTGACGCTGGTCGCGGCGCTGATCCTGGGTTCGGCCGCGTTCGGCCAGGACGGCCTGATCTTCCCGCTGATCGTCTCCACGATCGGTGTGCTGATCGCGATCATCGGTGTCTTCATCACCCGGCTGCGGGCGAGCGACCGCAACGGTCTGACCGCCATCAACCGGGCCTTCTACATCTCGGCGGCGATCTCCGCGATCGCGGTGGCCGTGGTCAGCTTCGTCTACCTGCCGAGCACCTTCGCCGGCTTCGCCGACGCGGGCATCTCCGAGGAGGTCCTGAACAGCGGCCAGGACCCGCGCTGGGTCGCGGTCGGCGCGGTCGTGATCGGCATCGTGCTGGCAGCCGCCATCCAGGCGCTGACCGGCTACTTCACCGAGACCAACCGGCGCCCGGTGCGGGACATCGGCCAGTCGTCGCAGACCGGCGCGGCCACCGTGATCCTGGCCGGCATCAGTGTCGGCCTGGAGTCGGCGGTCTACTCGGCGCTGCTGCTCGGCGCCGGTGTCTTCGGCGCGTTCCTGCTCGGCGGCTCGTCGCTCACCCTGTCGTTGTTCGCTGTCGCGCTGGCCGGCACCGGCCTGCTCACCACGGTCGGCGTGATCGTGGCGATGGACACGTTCGGCCCGATCTCGGACAACGCGCAGGGCATCGCGGAGATGTCCGGCGACATCGACGAGCGTGGCGCGCAGATCCTCACCGAGCTGGACGCGGTCGGCAACACCACGAAAGCGATCACCAAGGGCATCGCGATCGCGACGGCGGTCCTGGCGGCCACGGCGCTGTTCGGGTCGTACACCAACAGCCTGGCCAGCGCGCTGACCGAGGCGGGCGTGGCGAACGTCGGCAACGAGATCCTGGCCCAGCTGAACATCTCGAACCCGCGCAGCCTGGTCGGCCTGCTGGTCGGCGCGGCGGTGGTGTTCCTCTTCTCCGGCCTGGCGATCAACGCGGTCTCCCGGTCGGCGGGTGCGGTCGTGATGGAGGTCCGGCGCCAGTTCCGGGAGTTCCCCGGGATCATGGACGGCACGCAGCGCCCCGAGTACGGCCGGGTGGTCGACATCTGCACCCGGGACGCGCAGCGTGAGCTGCTCACGCCGGGTCTGCTGGCGGTCATGGCACCGATCGCGGTGGGCTTCGGCCTGGGCCCGGGCGCGCTGGCGGCGTACCTGGCCGGCGCGATCGGCACCGGCACGCTGATGGCGGTCTTCCTGTCCAACTCCGGCGGCGCGTGGGACAACGCGAAGAAGCTGGTCGAGGACGGGGCGCACGGCGGCAAGGGCTCCGAGGCGCACGCCGCCACGGTCATCGGCGACACCGTCGGCGACCCGTTCAAGGACACCGCCGGCCCGGCGATCAACCCGCTGATCAAGGTGATGAACCTGGTCTCGCTGCTGATCGCCCCGGCCGTGGTGACCTGGAGCTACGGCAGCGACGCGAACCCGGCGCTGCGGATCGGCATCGCGGTCCTCGCGGTCGCGATCGTGACGGCGGCGGTGGTCTGGAGCAAGCGCAAGCCGATCGCGATCGGTGACGACAGCTCGTCGGCGGTGGCGGCCGGTGCGGCGGACACCGCGAAGGCGGTTCAGGACGCCCGTACCACCGAGTCGGCGCGGATCAAGGACAACGTCTGATCCGCTCCTACCAGGACGAAAGGCACCCGGTTTTCCGGGTGCCTTTCGCTGTGACTCGATCGAGGCGTGTGGCGGATCCGGCGATGGCCGTACCCTGCTTCCATGCGCGCGGTCCGACCGATCTCCCTGGCCCTCGTCGTCGTGCTCGCGGTGCCGCTGGCCGCCTGTTCCGGCCAGCCCGGCGCGCAGGCCTGGGCGGCGCTGGTGTGCACCACGCTGAGTCCCTGGCGTGCCGAGATCGACTCGCTGACCAGCCGCACCCAGCAGCAGATCACCGCCGAGACCAGCGCCGGCCAGGCGAAGGAGAACCTGGCCCGGCTCTTCGACGGCGCCGCGGTCGCCAGTGAGAAGGCCCGGGAAGGGGTGGAGAAGGCGGGGGTGCCCGACGTGACGAACGGTGCGGCCATCGCCACCGGCTTCCTCGACTCGCTGGCCGGCATCCGGGACGCCTACGGGCATGCCCGTACCGGCATCGAGGCGCTGGCCACGAACCCGCCGAAGGCGTTCTACGCCGAGGTCGGCAAGGTCGTCGAGCGGCTCTCCGCCGACTACGAGCAGAGCAGCCTGGACACCGAGACCCTGGAGTCGGTGGAGCTCAGACAGGCCTTCGACTCTCTTCCTGAATGCCAATGACGACTGATCCGGGGTGGCCGCTGATCCCGCGGGAGGTGCTTCCGCCGCCGGTTCCGGTGGTGCGGCGCGCCGTCCACCGTGGTTCGGCCGGTCCGCGGCCCGGCCATCAGCTGACCATGTTCGGCGCGGAGACCACCGAGCCGTCGCCCGCCGACCTGATCGGCCTGCTGGCGGGCCCCGGCGAGCTGGGCCGGATGGGCGGCACGGCCCGGGTCGCGGTCCGGGTGGACGCCGCCTGGCGGGTTCACGTGCTGGTCAGTGAGCTGGTGGCACGCGGTCTGAAGGCCACCTGGGCGCCGGTGGAAGAACAAGATCAAAACCCTGATGGGGTACGGGTCGACGCGCCCCACCCCTCGAAAGAGGCGAACGACACGTCGGAGAACCCGTCGTCGGACGACGAGCCGGGCCCCACGGAGCCGGATCCCGAGCCGGAGCAGCCCGAAGAGCCGACTCCGACGATCTTCGAGGTGCGTACGGCGTACTCCCGAAGATTGAATGCCCTCGCCCGGGCCTGGCCGGAGTCGTCCGCGCAACTTTTTCTCTCCGGACCGCGCCTGCGGCTGTGGGTGGCCGCCGCCGGTGGCCCGCACCGCGGCGGCTGGACGCTCGGCCTGGATCCGGCCAAGAACCCGGAGCCGGTGGACGCCGCGCTGGTCCGGGCCGGTCTGGCCGGCCGCGTGTCGGATGACGGACGCCGTTATGTGATCGCCGGCGCGAAACGGCTGCGGCGGCTCGCCGAACTGGTCGGGGACCGCCCACCAGCGGCGCCGCCCGAATCGTGGCCGAGTGTTCTGGTCGCGTGATCTTCACCGATTGTGTCCGACATTACAGTCACTTCCCGGTGTACGGTGTCGCGGTCAGACGCATGCGGTGGCCGGACCGTTACCATCCGACTGCGGGCTGCCCCGGGAATGTGGGCTCGTCCGGCGCGTTACGTTGAACGTCTGTGCTCCGCCGGAGGCGAGCGGGGAGTGTTGAGGGTCAAATAAGGAGTGCCGTGCCGAGTGACGCCAGGACGACCCGTCTGGTCATCGTCGAGTCCCCGTCGAAGGCCAAGACGATCGCCGGTTACCTGGGCCCCGACTATCTGGTCGAGGCCTCCGTCGGGCATATCCGCGACCTGCCGAAGAACGCCGACGAGGTCCCCGAGGCGTACAAGGGCCAGCCGTGGGCCCGGCTCGGCGTCGACGTCGACAACGGTTTCCAGGCGCTCTATGTGATCTCCGAGCGGCGCAAGGAGCAGGTGGCCAAGCTCAAGCGGATGGCCCGCGAGGTGGACGAGATCCTGCTCGCCACCGATGAGGACCGCGAGGGCGAGGCCATCGCCTGGCACCTGGTCGAGACGATCAAGCCCAAGGTCCCGATCAAGCGGATGGTGTTCCACGAGATCACCAAGCCGGCCATCCAGGCCGCCGTGGCGAACCCGCGCGAGATCGACCGTTCCCTGGTGGATGCCCAGGAGGCCCGCCGCATCCTGGACCGGCTGTACGGCTACGAGGTCAGCCCGGTCCTGTGGAAGAAGGTGATGCGCGGCCTCTCGGCGGGCCGCGTGCAGTCGGTCGCCACCCGGATCGTGGTGGAGCGCGAGCGCCAGCGGATGGCGTTCCGCTCCGCGGAGTACTGGGACATCCAGGCCCACCTGGCCATCCAGGGCCAGGTCGAGGGCCCGCGCACGTTCCAGGCCACGCTGATCGCGCTGGACGGCGACCGGATCGCCACCGGCAAGGACTTCGAGCCCACCACCGGGCAGCTCAAGGCCGGTTCGACGGCCGTGCAGCTGGACGGTGACGGCGCCCGCGGGCTGGCCGCCCGCCTGGAGGGCCGCCCGTTCACGGTGACCCGGGTCGAGGAGAAGCCGTACCGCCGCAAGCCGTACGCCCCGTTCATCACCTCGACGCTGCAGCAGGAGGCCGCGCGCAAGCTGCGGAACTCGTCGCAGCAGACGATGCGGACCGCGCAGAGCCTGTACGAAAAGGGTTACATCACCTATATGCGTACGGACTCGGTGAACCTCTCCGAGACCGCCGTGGCCGCCGCGCGCCGGCAGATCGCCGAGCTGTACGGGGCGAACAACGTGCCGCCGCAGCCCCGCAAGTACACGACGAAGGCCAAGGGCGCCCAGGAGGCGCACGAGGCGATCCGTCCCGCCGGCGACAACTTCCGCACCCCGGGCGAGGTCGCCAAGGAGCTGACCACCGACGAGTTCAAGCTCTACGAGCTGATCTGGCGCCGCACCATCGCGTCCCAGATGACCGACGCGGTCGGCAACTCGGTCAGTGTCCGGATCCGCGCGACCACCGCGGCGAGCGAGGAGGCCGATTTCGCCGCCTCCGGCAAGACCATCACCGACCCCGGCTTCCTGCGCGCTTACGTGGAGTCGTCGGACGACGAGAGCGCCGAGGCCGAGGACGCCGAGCGCCGCCTGCCGAACCTGGTGAAGGACCAGCCGCTGAGCGCCGACGCGCTGAACGCGCTGGGCCACCACACCTCGCCGCCCGCCCGGTACACCGAGGCGTCGCTGGTCAAGGCCCTGGAGGAGCTGGGCATCGGCCGCCCCTCGACGTACTCGTCGATCATGCAGACGATCCAGGACCGCGGGTACGTGGAGAAGCGCGGCCAGGCGATGATCCCGTCGTTCCTGGCGTTCGCGGTGATCGGCCTGCTCGAGGGGCACTACCCGCGGCTGGTCGACTACAACTTCACCGCCGCCATGGAGGGCCAGCTCGACGACATCGCGGCCGGCGACCACACCCAGCTGGACTTCCTCACCTCGTTCTACTTCGGGGCCCAGGGCGCCGGCGTGGACGAGGAGATCGCCAAGGCCGGCGGCCTGAAGAAGATGGTCACCGAGAACCTAAGCGCGATCGACGCCCGCGAGGTCAACTCGATCCCGCTCTACGTCGACGAGGAGAACCGGCGGGTCGTCGTCCGGGTCGGCAAGTTCGGGCCGTACCTGCAGCGCAAGCTGGTCGACGGCGGCGACGACGCGCCCGAGGACAAGGCGTCGATCCCGGACGGGCTGGCGCCCGACGAGCTGACCCGGGAGAAGGTCGAGGAGCTGTTCCTGGCCGGCAACGGCGACCGGACCCTCGGCGACGACCCGGCGACCGGTGAGCCGGTGCTGGTGAAGTCCGGCCGCTACGGGGCGTACGTGCAGAGTGGCGACCGCAGCTCGTCGCTGTTCGCCTCGCAGTCCCCGCAGACGCTCACCCTGGAGCAGGCGCTCCAGCTGCTCACGCTGCCCCGGCTGGTCGGCAAGGACGCCGACGGCAACGAGATCATCGCCCGTAACGGCAGGTACGGCCCGTTCATCCAGCGGCTCAAGGACTCCCGCTCGCTGGAGAACGAGGAGCGCCTGTTCACCGTCACGCTGGAGGAGGCGCTGGCCCTGCTGGCCGCCCCGAAACTGCGCGGGCAGCGGGGAGCCGCCAAGCCGCCGCTGGCCGAGCTGGGCCCGGACCCGGTCACGCAGAAGCCGATGGTGGTCAAGGAGGGCCGGTTCGGGCCGTACGTGACCGACGGCGAGACCAACGCGACGCTGCGGCGCGGTCAGACGCCCGAGGAGCTGACCGCCGAGCAGGCCGCCGAGATGCTGGCGGAGAAGCGGGCCAAGGGGCCGGCGACGAAGCGGGCGCCGGCGAAGAAGACCGCTGCCAAGAAGGTGCCCGCCAAGGCCACCGCCGCTGCCGACGGGGAGACGCCGGCCAAGAAGGCGCCGGCCAAGCGGGCCACCGCGGCGAAGAAGACGACGGCGGCCAAGAAGACGACGGCGGCCAAGAAGGCGGCCCCCGCCAAGAAGGCCGCCCCGCGCAAGGCGGCCACCGCCGCCGAGTGAGCTAACCGCCCAGGACCCTCGTCAGGTATTCGTTGGTGAAGATCCGATGGGGGTCCAGGCGGTCGCGGACGGCGAGGAAGTCGTCGAACCGGGGGTACGCCGTCCGCAGCGATGCCGCGTCCCGATAGTGCAGCTTGCCCCAGTGCGGCCGGCCGCCCAGCGGCGTGCAGACGTCCTCCAGGGCCCGGAAGTACGGCTCGTACGGGCTGCCGAGGTACTGGTGCACGGCGATGTAGGCGGACTCCCTGCCGTACCCGTGCGACAGCCACACGTCGTCCGGCCCGGTGAACCGCACCTCGACCGGGAACTGCACCTTGAACGGCAGCCGCTCGATGATCTTCCCGAGCGCGTCCAGGACCTCGGGCAGGGCGGCGCGCGGGACCTCGTACTCCATCTCGGTGAACTTGACCTTGCGCGGGGAGCAGAAGACCTGATCGGAACGCCCGGTGTAGGTCCGCGCGCTGAGGGCCCGGGCCGAGACGGCGCTCAGTGCCGGGACCACCGCCGGGAACCGCCGCCCCACCGCGCAGACACCCTGCCAGACGGTGTTGGACAGGAAGTCGTCGTCGAGCCAGCCCCGGAACCTCGACAGTGGCCGGTCGTCGTCGGCCACCCGCCGGTTCCGCTTGAGCGACGTGCGGTTGGTGTACGGGTACCAGAAGAACTCGACGTGGTCGTACGCCGGCAGCCACTCGTCGATCCCGGCCAGCACATCCGGCAGCAGCATCGGCTGTTCCTCGGCGAGCAGCGTGAACGCCGGCACGCAGCGCAGCGTCACCTCGACCAGCACGCCGAGCGCGCCGAGCCCGAGCCGCGCCGCCGGGAACTCGGGGGCGTCCACGGCGTACCGCTCGGCCTTCCCGCCCGCGGTCACCAGGGTCACCGCCTCGACGCAGGAGGCCAGCGTGGCGTGCCCGATCCCGGTGCCGTGCGTGCCGGTGGAGATCGCCCCGGCGACGGTCTGCGCGTCGATGTCGCCCAGGTTGGGCATGGCCAGGCCGTGGTCGGCGAGCACCGCGTTGAGGACGGACAGCGGCATCCCGGCCTGCACGGTGACCAGCGGCCCGTCGACCGAGACGAGCCGGTTCAGCCGGTGCACGAACATCCGCTGGTCGTCAGCGACGGCGATGGCGGTGAACGAGTGGCCGCTGCCGACCACCTTGATCCGCCGGCCGCTTTCGCCGGCCTGGTTCACTTGGGCGATGACTTCGTCGATGTCGGCGGGTGTCAGCACATCCGCGATCGATTGCTGATTGCGGCCCCAGTTGGTCCAGCGGCGCGCGTTAACGGGTGCGGTCATTCGGGCCTTTGTCCTCCATCCGAGCGGACACCGTCACCCGGCGTCCCGTCGATGCGCCTCGCTCGTTGATCCGAGTAACGTTCGATTTAATACTGTCGAGAGGGAGTGGCGACGCGTGTCGACACCAACCGTCAGCACCGGACCGCTGAGGCGGGTTCCGGTGCAGGGCAGAAGCGTTGCCCGGGTTCAGCGCATGCTCGACGCCTGTGCCGAGCTGGTCGACGAGGTCGGCTATGAGGGCCTGACCACGACGCTGCTCGCCGAGCGCGCCGAGGTCGCCATCGGCTCGGTCTACCAGTTCTTCCCGGACAAGCGAGCCATCGTGCAGGCGCTCGCGCTGCGCAACATGGATGCGTACCTGCAAAGTCTGTCCGATCGGTTCGCCGGCGAGACGTACACCCATTGGTGGGATGCCGTCGACGGCGCGATCGACGCCTACATCCACATGCACCGCAGCGTGCCCGGCTTCCGGACGCTGCACTTCGGTGACGTCGTCGACCTGCACCTGCTCGACTCCGACCGGGACAACAACGCGGTCATCGCCGAGCGCCTGGCCGAGCTGCTGGTCGAGCAGTTCAAGCTGGCCGACCGGAACCGTCTGCGGTTCGCGCTGCAGATCTCGGTCGAGGCCGCCGACGCCCTGATCAAGCTGGCCTTCCGCCGGGACCCGGGCGGCGACGAGTCGGTGCTGACCGAGGCCAAGGCGTTGATAAGGGAATACCTGCACCGCCACGTCTCCGCCTGAGGCGTCAGCCCAGGAAGGCACGGCCTTCTCCCCGGTAGGTAGGGGCCGGCGTGGCTGTCCCGCCGTCGACCAGCTGCAGCTCGTTGACGTGTTCGCACAGCTCGCCGGCCTTGGCGTGCCGGAACCACACCCGGTCGCCGGGGCGCAACTGCTCGGCGGCCGCGCCCAGCAGCGGCGTCTGCACCTCGCCGGCGCCCTCGTCGGCCTTGAACCGCAGGCCCTCGGGCAGCCACGGGACCGGCAGACGGGACGGCTCGGGCGCGCCGGAGGCCACCCAGCCGCCGCCCAGCACGGTCGCGATCCGCGGGGCCGGGCGGCGCACCACGGACAGCGCGAAGAACGCGGCCGGGGCCGGCTGCCAGTTGCGGTAGGTGTCGAAGAGGGTGGGACCGTACAGCCCGGAACCGGCGGTGACCTCGGTGACGGACGGATCGGCGCTGGTCGCGGCCACACTGCCGGTGCCGCCGCCGTTGACGAACTCCAGGTCGGCGTGGGCGGCGACGGCCCGTACCGCCGCCTCTCGTCTCTTCAGCAACTCCGGCAACGCCCGGCTCTGCATCAGCCGGATGGCGCGGGCGCGCAGCGCCTGACCGGGCGGGTTGTCGCCGACGCCGGCGATGTGCGCCTCGTAGCACATCAGGCCGACCAGGCGGAATCCCTCGCGGCCGGCGATGGTGGCGGCCAGTTTCCCGGCCTGGGCGGCCGAGTGGACGGGGGAGCGGCGTACCCCGATGTGCACCGGGCCGGCGGGACGCCAGGACGCGTCGAGATCGATGCACAGGCGTACGGGGGGACGCGCGGCCGGCTCGGCGACCTGGTCGACCAAAGTGAGGTGGGACGGATGGTCGACCATCAGGGTGATCGCCGCGGCCAGCACCGGGTCCGACGCCAGCTCGCGCAGCGCGGCCCGGTCGGCCGTCGGGTACGCCACCAGGACGTCGCCGGTCACGCCGGTGCGCACCAGCCAGATCGCCTCCGGCAGGGTGTACGCCATCACGCCGTGCCAGCCGGGCCGGGCCAGCACCCGTTCCAGCAGCGTCCGGCAGCGGACCGACTTGCTGGCCACCCGGATCGGCTTGCCGCCGGCGCGGGCGGTCAGGCGCTCGGCGTTGTCGTCGAAGGCGGCCAGGTCCACCACGGCGACCGGGGTGTCCAGGTGGCCGGTGGCGCCGTCGAGCCGCCGGCGCAGAGCGATGCGGTCTGTGAGCACGCGAGCACGGTATCCCGTGACGAAGGTAACGCGAAAGACATTCATCTCTGCTCCACCCGTTCGTGGTTGCCCCACACCTCGTGAGGCGGGCGGTTACAGTGCTCCGAGCAATGACCACGGGAGGTAGGGCCATCAACACCGACACGCAGCCGGACCCGGGGCCCGCCGACCTGACCGGTGTCGCGGCCCTCCGCTCGGTCCTCCGGCGGCGCGGCTTCCGGCGTCTCTGGCTGGTGCTCGCGGCCGCCTCCTTCGGCGACTGGATCGGCCTGCTCGCCACCGCGCTCTTTGCCTCCGCGCAGTTCGAGAACACCGCCGCCCAGGGCGCCGCGTTCGGCCTGACCGTCGCCGTACGCCTGCTCCCGGCCCTGGTCCTCGGCCCGATCGCGGGCGTGCTCGCGGACCGGTTCGACCGCCGCTACACCATGGTCATCGTCGACCTGCTGCGCTTCTTCATCTACGGGTCGATCCCGCTCGTCCCGCTGCTCGGCGGCTCCCCGGCGCTGACCGTCACCTGGGCCACCGTGGCCACCCTGATCGGCGAGGCGATCACGCTGATCTGGATCCCGGCCAAGGAGGCCGCGGTCCCCAACCTGATCCCGAAGTCGCAGATCGAGGTCTCCAATCAGCTGACCCTGATCACCACGTACGGGATCACGCCGATCCTGGCGGCGCTGCTGCTCTCCGCGATGACCGCCGGCCTCCAGCAGTCCGGCGTCTCCCTGCCGGACTGGGCACAGCCGGTGCAGATCGCCCTCTACATCAACGCGCTGTCCCGGCTGGCCACCGCGATCGTGGTGTTCTTCGGCATCCGCGAGATCGGCGGCAAGAGCGAGGAGCGCCGCAAGGCCGCCGAGCAGAGCATGACCACCCAGTTCGTCGAGGGCTGGAAGTTCATCGGACAGACCCCGATGGTCCGCGGCCTGGTCCTGGGCATCTTCGGCGCGTTCACGGCCGGCGGCGTGGTGATCGGCGCGGCCCGTACCTTCGCGTACTCGCTCGGCGCCGGCGAAGCCGCCTTCTCGCTGCTCTTCGGCGTGATCTTCATGGGCCTGGCGTTCGGCATCGGCCTCGGCCCGATGATCGTCAAGGATCTCTCCCGGCGCCGCTGGTTCGGCATGAGCATCGTGCTGGCCAGCGGTTCGGTGATGTTCCTCGGCCTCTCCATCCACCTGTCGATGGCGCTGGTCGGCGCGCTGCTGGTGGGCGCCGGCGCCGGCATGGCGTTCCTGTCCGGCACCACCCTGCTGTACGGCGAGATCGCCGACGAACTGCGCGGCCGGGTCTTCGCCGTCGTGCAGATCGGCGTGCGGACCGTGCTGCTGCTGGCCATCACGCTCGCCGGTGTGCTGGTCGGTCTGGGCAGCTCCCGGCGGGTCGAGCTGGGCCCGGTCGCGTTCGACGTCTCCGCCACCCGGGTGCTGCTGCTGGTGGCCGGCGCCGTCGGGATCTGGGTCGGCATCGGCTCGTTCCGCCAGATGGACGACAAACGGGGCGTCCCGGTCTTCGCCGACCTGATCGGCTCGCTGCGCGGCCGGCCGCTGTCGCCGCCCGAGGAGTTCGCCCGCTCCGGCGTCTTCGTGGTCTTCGAGGGCGGCGAGGGCGCCGGGAAGTCGACGCAGGTCAACCGGCTCGCCGACGCGCTCAAGGCGCAGGGGCGGGACGTGGTCGTCACCCGGGAGCCGGGCGCCACCGCGATCGGCGCCCGGATCCGCGGACTGGTGCTGGACACCCCGGAGGGGCCGTCGCCGCGGGCCGAGGCGCTGCTCTACGCCGCCGACCGGGCGCACCACGTCGCCACGGTGGTCCGGCCGGCCCTGGCCCGCGGGGCCGTGGTGATCAGCGACCGGTACGTCGACTCCTCGCTGGCCTACCAGGGCGCCGGCCGTACTCTCCCGGTCCAGGAGATCTCCTGGCTGTCCGCCTGGGCCACCGGCGGCCTCAAGCCGGACCTGGTCGTCCTCCTCGACGTGGACCCCAACGTGGGCCTGACCAGGGTCGACGCCCGGGGCGCCGGCACCGACCGGCTGGAGAGCGAGTCCCGTGCCTTCCATGACCGGGTCCGGTACGCGTTCCTCGACCTGGCCGCCAACGACCCCAAGCGGTACCTGGTGCTGGACGCGTCCCGCCCGGTCGACGAGATCGCCGGTACGGTCGCCGAGCGGCTGACCACCATCCTGGCCCCCGCCACCGCCGACGCCTGAACCCCGCGTGTGTAGTTCGGCCGTCATGCGCGCCCCAACGACACATGGCAACGTCCAAGCCCAGCGTGTGTAGTTCGGCCGTTATTTGCGCCCGAACTACACACGCTGGGATGTCAGCTCTTGAACAGGCGCAGCGGGACGGCGGCGGCCATCGCTGCCATGCCGGCGTCGTTGGGGTGCAGGTGGTCGCCGCTGTCGTAGGCCGCGGCCAGGCGCAACGGGTCGGCCGGGTCGCGCACCGCGGCGTCGAAGTCGATCACCCCGTCGTACTCACCGGAGGTCCGGATCCAGCTGTTCAGAACGGACCGCTTGCGCTCGTTCTCCGGGCTGTAGAAACCCAGCGTGTCGTCCTTGAACGGCAGGATCGTCGCACCGTACGCCCGTAGCCCCGCCTGCTTGGCCCGGATGATCAGCTGACGGTGCCCCCAGATCAGGTCGTCGGCCGAGACCACCTCGCCGGGCGGGGCGGCCGTGCCCGGGTGACCGAGATCGTTCACTCCGAGCAGCACCACCAGATGCGTCGCGCCGGGCTGGGCCAGCACGTCGCGGTCGAAACGGCGCAGGCCGCTCTGGGCGAAATACGCCGCGTACGCCTCGGCCGGGCTCCCGGCCGGCGGGTTCGGATCGTGCAGCAGCCGGTTGCCGGAGACGCCGACGTTCGCCACCCCGAGCCGGATGCCGGTCGCCCGGAACCGGGCCGCCAGATGATCCGGCCAGCGGTGGTTGGCGTTCGTCTCGGTGTTCGCCCCGTTGGTGATCGAGTCACCGAGGGTGACGACCGCCCCGGCGCCGCCGTGCACGCTCACCCCGGAGAGGAACAGGTACTGCGTGACCGTGCCGGTGGGCGTGATCCGCCGGGCCGCGGTGACGTTGCCGGCGGCCAGCGCGTTCTCCTGGAAGGCGAAGGCGGCCACCGTGGTCACCGGCGTCGGGTCCGGCAGGTAGATGCTGACCAGCAGGTCGTCCCCACCCCGGACGGACAGCGCGATCGGGTCGCTGACCAGGGGCGCGCCGGCCGGCACGGTGACCGAGGACCGCCCGCCGAAGGTGACCGGGCGGTCGGTGCCCGGCCGGGCGTCGGTGCTCGCGCCCGCGCCCGCGCCGGCTCGGATCGCGACGCGTACCTCGCCGATCCGCAGCGGCGCCGTGCCGAACTCGTTGGTGAGCCGCAGCTGGATCCGGCTGCCGCCGGAGCTGAGGTGCGCCACCTGGCGAACGGTCTGGCCGGACAGGGTCAGCGGGGCGCCGGGCGGGACGGTGGTCGGCGCGGCGGCCCAGGAGGCGGTCCAGCCGTCGTCACGGCCCCCGGCGAGCACCAGCTGGGGAACGGCGGCGCCGGCGATCGCGGCGCCGGAAGCCAGGACCAGGAGCTCGCGGCGAGTCGACATGAGCACTCCGAAAGTTTCGGAAACGGAGGAACGATCGTCCGTAACGTATGGCGGATCGACAAAGGCAGTCAAGAGGCCGTTTCCGAGATCGCGCATTGACGTCCGTCGGTGAGTGCGCCTAATGTTTCGGACGTTGATCGAAACTTTCGGGAGGGCTGATGGGAAAGCGACGTACCGTGCTGGCCGGCCTGCTAGTGGCCGTGGCCGCCGCCGTGAGTGGCGCGGCGCCCGCCGTGGCTGACCCCTCGGCGGCGGTCGACCCCGCGTCGCTGCGGGCCGCGGCACGGGGGACCGGCGTCCGGATCGGCACCGCCGTCGACATGACCGCGCTGGCCGACGACGCGGCGTACCGGGCGGCCGTCGCGCGCGAGTTCGACAGCGTGACCGCCGAGAACGTGATGAAGTGGGAAGCCGTCGAACCGGAACGCGGCAAGTACGACTGGGCCGCGGCCGACCGCTTGGTCGACTTCGCCCGCGCCAACGGTCAGGTCGTCCGCGGGCACACGCTGGTCTGGCACAACCAGAACCCGGCCTGGCTCACCGAGGAAGCCTTCACCCCGGCCGAGCTGCGCCGGATCCTCCGCGACCACATCCACACCCAGGTCCGGCACTTCAAGGGCAAGGTCTACCAGTGGGACGTGGTGAACGAGGCGTTCAACGACGACGGGACCTGGCGCGACACCATCTGGCTGCGGGCGCTCGGCCCCGGTTACATCGCCGACGCGTTCCGCTGGGCGCACGAGGCCGACCCGAAGGCGAAGCTGTACCTCAACGACTACAACAACGAGGGCGTCAACGCGAAGAGCGACGCCTACTACAACCTGACCAAGAAGCTGCGGGCGCAGGGCGTTCCCGTGCACGGGTACGGCATCCAGGGGCACCTGGCCCTGCAGTACGGCATCCCGGACACCGTGCTGCCGAACCTCCGCCGCTTCGACGCGCTCGGGGTGCAGACCGCGTTCACCGAGGTCGACGTCCGCATGCAGCTCCCCGCCGACCAGATCAAGGTGCAGGCGCAGGCGCAGGGCTTCACCAGCCTGCTGCAGGCCTGCCTGCTGACCCGGCACTGCGTGTCCTACACGGTCTGGGGATTCACCGACAAGTACTCCTGGGTGCCGGGCGTCTTCGACGGTGAGGGCTCGGCGACCCCGTTCGACGAGCAGTTGCAGCCGAAGCCCGCGTACCACGCGCTGCGCAACACCTACCTGCTCGGCCGCCGCTGACCCGGCTCCTCCGCCGCCCTGGCGGCGTTGGTGATCAGCCCTTCCACAGGGTGGTCATCATCGCCTCCAGGGCGACCTGGGGTTTCACGTTCCGGTCGATCTCGTCCCGGCAGGCCAGGACCGCCTCCAGCCGGCGCAGCGTGCTCTCCGGCGACCACTTCTCCGCCGCCGCCGAGGACACCGCGGCCAGATCGCTGTGCACCACCGCCACCGGCGCGCGCAACGAGGTGACCAGCACGTCCCGGTAGAAACCGATCAGGTCCTGCAGCGCCCGGTCCAGCGCGTCCCGCTGCGACCGGGTGGCCCGCGCCTTCTGGGTGCGCTCTAGCTCCTTGAGCTGCCCGGCCGCCCCGCGCATCGCCGACGTCGCGCCCTTGCCCGTGCCGCCCGCGCCGAGCGCACGCTCCAGCGCCGCTCGCTCTCCCGCGTCGAGCTCGGCGACCGCGTTGGCCGCCTCCTGTTTCGTCGCCGTCTCCAGTTTCGCCGCGACCTCGAAGCAGGCGCCGATGCTGGTCAGCCGCCGGGGAATGGCCAGCACGTCCTCCCGCCGGCCGCGGGCCTCCGGATCGGCGGCCAACTGCCGGGCCCGCTCGATGTCGCCCTGCGCGGCGGCCGCGGCCCAACCGGCCTGCTCCGGCGTCATGCCGTGCCGCTGCACCAGGAACGCGGCCAGCGCCGACGCCGACGGCTGCGCCAGCGGCACCACCCGGCACCGGGAACGGATCGTCACCATGATGTCGTCCGGGTGCACCGACGGCGTGCAGAGCAGGAAGACGGTCCGCGGCGACGGCTCCTCGATGGCCTTGAGCAGCGCATTGCTCGCCCGCTCGCCGAGCCGGTCGGCATCCTCGACGATCACCACCTGCCAGCGGCTGCCGGACGGCGCGCTGGCCGCCCGCAACACCAGCATCCGCGTCTCCTTGACCCCGATGCTGAGCCCCTCGGTCGTCACCACGTGCACGTCGGCGTGAGTGCCGACGAGCGTGGTGTGACAGCCGTGGCACTCGCCGCAGCCGGTGCCGTCCCGCTCGCACTGCAGAGCCGCCGCGAACGCCCGGGCCGCGACCGTGCGGCGGGCGCCGGGTGGGCCGGTGAAGATCCAGGCATGGGTCATCCCGCCCGGGTCCGGGTCGCCGGCCATGATCCGGGCCGCCGCTGCGGCGGCCCGGCGCAGCGTCCCGACCGGCTCGTCCTGGCCCACCAGATCGGAGAAGACACTCACCCGGTGATGGTATTGCGAGGGCCCGACAGAAACCCTCACCGGTACGAGTTGATCACTTATCGTAGTCGACTTAGTGCTTTTTGTGACGCTGTGTGGTCAGCGCTGAAGTTATCCACAAAGGACGCCAGGCCGTAGCGGGGTGGTCACTGAAGCGGGTAGGTTCTCAACCCGGAACGCGACGGCGACATGACGCGCGGTGAGGAGCCATGGATGGCCCGCGAGATCGACGAGGCGTGGATCGACGAGGCGATCGAGCGGTACCGGCGCGTCGAGGATCTGCACGCCGGCTTCGAGAAAGCGGTCGCCGCCCACACCGTGTCGGTGCATTCGCCGGACCAGTCGATCGAGGTGGTGGTGACCGCCGCGGGCGAAATCGTCGACGTGCGCATCCACGATGGACTGCGCCATCGCGAGCCATCCGAGTTCGCCCGCGAGATGCGCGCCGTCGTGACCAGCGCGGCCGAGGCCGCCCGCTGGGCGCGCGAGAAGTTGCACGGTGAGATTTTCGGATCGTTGCGGACGCTTGAGGAGCACTGACGTGGACCGGCTCGCCGACCAGATCGACCATGCCGCCGAGGCTCTGGCCATCATGGACCGACGCCTGCCAGAGCTGGTGCCCGCCGCCGCGATCTTCGGCGCCGACGACACCGGCCGCCCGGGCCGGATCGGCCGCGCCCTCTACGCCGGCTGGTCGGCGGTGCTCGCCGCCCGCGCCCGCGAAGCCGCCGACGCGGCCAGTGAGCTGGCCGATCTGGCGCAGTCGGTCCGCGCCACCACCCACGGCTACACGGAGACGGACGATCTGGTCCGGCGCCGCTTCTTGCGAGGCCTCTGATGCCCTTCCACATCCCGCGCGATCCGCTTCCGCGCGCCTTTTGCGCGTGTGGTCCTCTCCCTCGACCGCAGGATCTGTGATGGACCAGTTGGATGAGCTGCTTGATGCGGCGCGACCGCTGCTGAGCCGGGTTGACGAGGTGCTCTCCACGGTCGGCGCCCCCGGTGGGCACGAGGTCTGGGCCGAGCTGCGCCGGGTACGGCTACTGCCCGGCGACGCGGCGCGGGCGGTCGCGGCGCTGCGACCGGCGGCGATCCTGGAGACCGCGCCCGAATTGCGAGCAGATGCCCGGGTCTATGCGAGCCTGGCCGACGCACTGCCGGGGCCGGGCGCCTGGTCGGGTGCCGCGGCCGAAGCCTACGATCAGGCCCGCTGCCGCACCGCCGAACATCTCAACGCCGGCGCCGGCAGCCTCGCCCAGCGGATGGAGGCGACAGCGGACCTCGCCGACGATCTGGCCGGCTGGATGCTGCGCACCCGCGACGACTTGGCGAACGTGCTGGCTGACGTGTCCCGTACCACCGAAGCCCTGGTCCTCACCCGCGGCCCACACCCGCCGGCCGATACGGCTTCCGCTGCGGCAGCGATCGGCGCAATTCTGCTTCGTACGGTCGCCGACAGCTACGACCGCGCGGAAGAACTCCTCGGCAGTTCCACCGACCTGCAATCACCACGGTCGCCGCTGAACGGTTGACGAGCGTTCCTCGTGGGTTCGGGGCCGATCTTCGTCGTGGCGGTTGAAGGGCGCCTGATCGAGTCACCGACCGAGCGCCGTGGCTGTGACATCGACACCCGAAACGCGGACCCGGAGCGCGGCGGCCAAACGGTTCCCAACGCCGCCGAGCAAACGCGGCTTTCCGCTGTTTGATCTCGTTGTGGTGCTGCGGAAACGGAACGGGAGCGCGTTCGGCTCCGCGGGCCGGCGGCTCTGTCCGATGTGGCTGTCTGCCGTCAGGGTTCGTTGCGACGGCGGCGTGAGGTGAGGGCCACCGCGCAGATGCCGCCGAGGATCAGGCCGGCGCCGGCGATGAACAACGTGATCACACGCGGGCCGGTGATCGGGAGACCGGCGATGCCGGCGCCGCTGCCCGCGGACGAGACGCCCTGCCCGGAACCGCCACCTTTCGGGGCGACCGCAGCGGCCTCCAGCATGCCGATGCCGAGGTCGGCGACCACACCGGACGGTACCCGATCGGCCTTGCTGTCCGCTTTGTTCTCATTGCGCACCAGCGTCATCCGGATCGCCGTCGCGCGGGCCGCGATCGCGTCCCCCGCACGTGCCTGGCGAACCTCGCCGAGCGAGATCCGCAACGTCGAGCCTGGCTTGGCGGTGGGCGCGAGCGCGTTCTCCGGTTCGCCGATGGCCGGAAGCTCCGGAATCTTCGGCAACGGCAGTTTCGTGGCCGGTCCGAGCGGTGCCGGCAGTGACTCCAGCGGGCGCATTTCTTCACTCAGCGTGACGTCGATGTGATCACCGGCTGTGGTCAACCGGGTCTGTTTGCCGCCGCGGCTGCTGACCTCCACGATCGCCGGCTGGTAATCGACCCGGCTCTGCCGGTCCGCGGTCATGCTGACCCGCAGTTCCGGGGCACGCAGCAGCCGGATCCGGACCTCGTTGTCGACCAGGCTGATCCGCCCGCCGGTGATCGTCGCCGACGCCACGGTCTGCGCGGTTCCCGCTCGCTGCCGCAGGGCGGTGCTGCTGCGGCTGGAGATCCTTTCCGGTACGCGTACCAGCGCCCCACTCCCACCCCCGGCCACGGTGACCCGGCTGATCTCGGCCGACGCCGCCGCGGCGTCCCCGTTCTCCGGATCGCACTCCATGCCGGCCGCCCATGCCGCCCGGGCCATCAGCGCCCCGGCGCCGACCTTCACCGGTCCGAACTTCTTCGACCCGGTACGCCGTTCGTTCGCCTTCGGGCTGACCGGCGGCGCCTGCTGAATCACCAGATCGGCATCTTCCGCCCCGGCGACCCGCCCGTTCAGGATCCGCGCCGCACCCCCCGAGTTGACCGGCCCATCGGCGATCAGAACGCTGCGCGCGTCCCCGAACCCGACATCGCCGACCACCTGCCCACCGGCCTCAGCACCCCGCTTGCCCGCCCCGGACCGCTGCTCCCTGGGCCCGGCGCCCGGCTTCTCCGCCCCGGGTCGCTGCTCGACAGCCCCGGCACCCGGCTTCCCTGCCCCGGCTCCCTGCTCCCCAGCCGCTGCATTTCTCCTCACCGCCGGCGCCTCGGGGGCATCCGTCGCGCCGCGCTGGCCCCTGCCGGCCGTGTCACCGTCAGGCTGCCCGATCACTCTGCCCACGCCCGGTTCGCGGCCACCGGCGCCAACGGGCTCGGCGATCACTTCACCCGCGCCTTGACCACCGGCGCGAAGCGGTTCATTGATCACCTCGCCCGAGCCCTGGCCGCCGGCGCCGAGGGGTTCACCGATCACCTCACCCGTGCTCTGACCGCCGGACCCGCTGCTGGTGCCGTCAGTGTTCCGGTTGTCGGAACCGCGGCCGGGCCTGTCGGCGGGCGGGTTCTTCCAGGCGGGCAACGTACGGGCCACATGCTCCCCACCAGAGCCGCCCGCACCGCTCTTCGGTGAATCGGGGCGGCTTTCCCCCGTACCCGCAAGCGGTGGTGAAGAACCGGAACCACCGCCCTTGCCGGACCGTGCCGCCGGGCCGAGGTCGAGCCGGTCGATGCGGAGCAGTTCGGCGCCGGATTGGGCCGCGTAGTGGTCCGGCCGGGCGCACGTCTGCGGGGCGGCGAAGGCCGGTGGCGGAACCGTCAGCGTGCCCGCGAGTCCGAGCGCTACGACACTGGCGGCCACCGACCTGGGAGTCATGGGTGAGGGGTCCTTTCGAGCCGTGGGGCGTCTACGGGACTGGCCAACGAGGGTCGATTGGGGCGGTTGCGCGGCATCTATGCGACAACCCTCGCGGGTAGTTCAAATCCGGCATTTGGTGCGGCTGCCGAAGCGTCGTAGGGTTGGTCGCATGGGCATGCTGTGCGCGGTCAGTTTCAACCGGTACGGCCGCCTCTACTACCTTGATCCGGCCGGCTTCACCCCGGCCGTCGGTGATCGCGTTCTGGTGCCCACCGATGACGGTCCCGAGGTGGCGGAGTGCGTCTGGGCGCCGCAATGGGTCGACGAGGACACCTCGGGTTTTCCGAAAGTGGTCGGTCTCGCCGCCGACGTCGACCTGCGCCGCGACGAGACCCTGCGCAAGCGCAAAGCCGAGGCCAAGGTCGCCGCGAAGAAACTGATCAAGGCGCACGAGCTGCCGATGAAGGTCGTCGCCGTGGACCACGTCCTCGACGCGCCGGGCAACGGCGGCGCCCGCACCACGATCTATTTCACCGCGCCGCACCGGGTCGACTTCCGTTCCCTGGTCCGCGACCTGGGCGCCACCCTGCACTGCCGGGTCGAGCTGCGCCAGCTCTCCGCCCGTGACTCGGCCCGGGTCCAGGGCGGCATCGGCTCGTGCGGCCGGGACCTGTGCTGCGCCACCTTCCTGACCGATTTTGAACCGGTCACCATCCGCATGGCCAAAGATCAGGACCTGCCGCTCAACCCGCTGCGGATCTCCGGCGCGTGCGGCCGCCTGATGTGCTGCCTGAAATACGAGCACCCGCTCTACCAGCAGTTCCAGGCCTCCGCCCCGGCCGTCGGCAGCCGCGTGACGACTCCCGAGGGCGACGGCCGGGTCGTCGCGCACAGCGTCCCGAAGGACTCGGTGGTGGTCCGTCTGGATGCCGACGGCTCCCGCTGCTCCTGCTCCCGGGCCTCGGTCTGCGCGCCCCGCCAGGCTCACGACACCCATTACAACCCCTCCCCGGGTACGCCGTAGCAAAGCGCTTGACCCTCCGGGGCACAATCCGGCGGCGTGGGATCACGCTATGGAAAGACCTTCCTCGTCGCCTCCGGCTGGTATGCCGTCATCGCCGTCGTGTTGTTCATCAACGCCCGGCTGCCCCGCGAGGACAGTTCCTGTGATGACACCAGCAATTTCTGCTTCACCGCCAAGGACACGGCCGAGCTGCTGTTCGTGCTGGCCCTGGTGTTCCTCGGCGCCTCGCTGCTGATGGCGTCGCTGGTCGCGATCCCGCTGTCGCGCCGGCTCGGGTCGGCCTTCGCGGCGGGGACGCTGGCGGCGCTGGCCGGCTCGATGGTCACGGTCGCCGGACTCTTCCTCTGGGCCGCCGCGTCCTGACTTCATGATCGACTGCGTGACCGGGGGGACACGCAGTGTCGCATCGAGCGGCTACGATGGTCCGCGCATCCGACCCGGGCAGTGAGGGAGCGGCATGAAGTTCGACATGGGAACACCCACGCTGGGCAATCTGGCACGGCAGACACAGGGCGCCTCGGACGACCTCGGCGCGCTGATCCGGCAGCTGATCGTCGCGGCCGAGCCATTGCAGGGCAACTTCAACGGCGCGGGCCGTCAGGCGTTCGACGGCTTCAAGGCCAACGCCGACGCGATCACCGCCGAGCTCAACTCGTCGCTCACCGCGATCCTCGGCGGGCAGAGCGGCATGGACACCGCGTTCGGCCAGGGCGACACCGAGATGGCCGACAACGCGTCGTCGGCGCAGGGTTCCGCGAATTTCGATTCGGCCCGGTTCTCCGGCCTGCGCTGAGCCGGCGGCTCTGCCTTCCCCGAGCCATTCGGCTCTCCCTGAGCCATTCGGCTTTCCGTGATCCTCCGGCTTTCGCCGAGACGAGAGGCATCGATCAATGACGTTGGACCGCCGCAGCTTCGACACCGGTACGTCCCAGCAGGTACAGGGCGACCTCGCGGGCATCATCGCCCGCCTGGAGGCCACCATCGCCCAGCGCAGCGCGGACGTCGCCGCCGCCATGTCGGATTTCCAGGCCGACGGTGTCTCCGAGGAGTACCGGACGGTCGAGGACCGGTGGAACCGGGCCGCCAACGAGGTCCGGCAGATCATCGACCTGGTCAAGACCACCATGGTGCGCAACGACGAGACCGCCGGGACGACCCTCGCGCGGGCCCGGGCGGCCGTGCAGGGCATCGGCTGACCGACTCCGATCCATCGGCGCGAGGCTGACGCCGATCGACAGTGAGGGAGCACGAGCGTGAGCGCGTGGGACATCTCCCCCCATGGAGTTCGCGGGGTGCTGACCCGGACCCAAGGGGTCGCCATGGAGTTCGACGGCCACATGACCAGCCTCAACGCCGCGGTGCAGGGGGCAGGCGCCCAGTGCAGCTCCGGCATCGTGGGCGAGGCGATCGCGGGGTTCTTCGAGTCGGCGAAATCGGACATCGAGTTCGTGTTCACCCGTACCAACGCCTGTCTCAACGCCGCCGCCCAGGCGACCAACGCCTATGTCGACGGCGACCTGGAGATGGCCGGAAACGCCCAGGCCTCGGCGACCGCTGCACCGGATCCGGCCGCGGTCCTGCCGCGCGGACCGGGCCGGGCGATGGCCGAATGATCAATCCGGCCGAGATCCCGCAGATCCCCGGCGACATGGAGGCCCTCGCCGGGCACGCGGGCGCCATCACCAAGGTCGGCGGTGACTTCGCCGACACCGGCCAGCGGGTCAACGCGACCTGGCAGGGTTTGGCCGCTTTCTACCGGGCACCGGAGGCGGCGCAGCTGTTCGCGGCCACCGGGCCGGTGCAGAGCGTGTCCGGTTCGGTCGGTGAGGACATCGAGGGGGTCGGTGCGGCGCTCACCGCGTACGCCACCGAGGTCGCCGAGATCAAACGGCAGCTCGCGAGTCTGCAGTCGCAGGCCGGCGGTTTCGTGGACTCGGTCACCGGCGACGACGACTGGCGCGAGGACGAGGGCAAGGTCGACCAGCACAACGGCCTGATCCAGGCGGTCAACACCCAGGTCGCCGCGTTCTTCGAGGCGCAGCGCCGGTGCGCCAACACGATCAATGCGCTGTACGGCGGCCGGCAGTACCGCGCCGAGAACGGCGACGGCCAGGTCCAGGACGGCGAGTACGGTTTCGCTGCCGACGTGCTCAACGCCGCCTCCGGTGAGGACGGCGTGCTGCCGTGGGGCGACTCCGAGGACCACGACCGGGGCTTCTTCGGCGACGTCGGCGAATACTTCGGCGGCATCGGCGAAAGCTTCGAGACCATGGTCGGCGACCTCGGCTCGCTGATCGGCCGCGACCCGGAGACCGGAGGATGGAGCTGGTCGAACGCCGGCAACGCCTGGAAAGGCGTCGGAACTTTCGGGTACGCCCTCGTCGTCTACAGCAACCCGATCACCATCACCATCGACCAGACCGCCGGCATGCCCGGCTTCGACCGCCGCGGCGCGGGAAACCTGCTGCTCGGCGCGGGGAAGAGCATCATCGCGTACGACGAGTGGGGCGAGGACAACGCTCGCGCCGCGGGCATGGCCACCTTCAACATCGTGTCCGCCGTCATCGGCACCAAGGGCGCCGGCGCGAGCCTGCGCGGCGCCGGAACCGCCGCCACCGTGCTCCACAACAGCGCCACCGCGGCAAAGATCAGCAGCGGCCTGATCCGCACCGGCAACTGGATCGACAACCTGCCGAGCGCGGCCCAGATCGCCACCAACATCAGCAACAAACTCAACATCCACATCCCGAAGTTCAACTTCGGCCCGATCCCCGCTTTCGCTGACGGCTTCCCGGGGAGCGGCGGTCACCACTTCGACGTGGACATGCCACCCCAGCGCGGCCCCAACACCTTCAACATGGACTCCGGCAACAACTCCGGCGGCGGCCATGTCCCTGACCTCGACGGTTCGAGGGGTAACCGGCCGAGCGTCGGCGATCCGATCCCGAGCGGATCAGAACCGAACGCTGCCGGCGACAGCGTCCCCGCGCGCAGCGATTCGGGGGTGGGCGATCCCGTCGGTAAACATGTCGACCCCGATGACAGTGGTTCGGGCACTGACGGAAACAACAGATTCGAACCACGCGATCGATATGACGTCCCTCACCGAGAACTCACGGACGCAGAGCGTAGCGCTGTTAATAACAGGCTGAATGAGCTGGAGCATCGATATCCCGAAGATTTCGATGCGATGCAGCGTGATCCAGACAAACACGGCAAGATTGGTCCAGACTCCAAGGAGGAGGCCCGTATCGGCCTCGACCTTCGAGAATCGGGCGGTCTGCCCAGTGATATCGAGCGTCCGACCGTGGCTGATCAGGGCGAGTTCATATCGCCGAGCAACGGGAAGCACTACGACATCAAAGGTCTGCATTCCGGCTGGCCCCCGGGATCAAGGCCCAGTGATCCGACCGCACCATTCCCGGAAGCAGTTGACCCCCGTAATAATCCGGAAGCTGCCGAACGATTCGTCAGAAAGATCGAACGCCAGATCTTCGTGAAGCAGAGGGATGTCGTCATTGACACCCGAAATGCCAACCAGGAGGCGATCGACTACATCAAGGACGCCGTAGAGCAGAATAGTTGGGGTGATCATGTCTCCTGGTATCCGTGACCCGTGGAGGCCGGCTCGGCTGCCGTCTGATGCTGAGGCTGCTCGGCGGCTCGAGGCATGGCTGCAGTCGGCGGACGAGCCGTTCAACGCGATCAGCGTGGATCTGCGTGGCGCCGACCTGTCAGGTGCGGACTTCAGTGAGGCTTGGTTGACGTATGCCAAGCTGAGTTCCGTTCTGCTGCGCGGCGTCGAGTTGCATCGTGCGCACCTCGAGGCGGCCGATCTATCCGACGCCGACCTCACCGGGGCAAGCCTGACAAGGGCGACGTTGGATGACGCCCGGTTGTGCCGCGCTCGGCTCGACGGCGCCGATCTGTCCAGTTCCTCGGTGTACGACGTGGACGCCCGGCAGGCGAGTCTCCGAGGCGCGAGATTCGTGGCCGCTTCGGTGGAGGATACCGATTTCAGTGGCGCCGACTTGTCCAACGCCGTCTTGCAAGGAACCGCCTTCGCCGTCCGGATGACTGCGCTGACCGTAATCCAAGGTCTTCAGGGCACCATGTCCGGGTCGGTGACGCTGGTCGATGAAAATGGTGCGACGCCACATGAGTTGCGCGGCGCCGAACTCGAGCAATGGTTCGCCGCACGCGGTGCTCAGGTGCAGGTCCTGACGCCGCGCCCCCGATAGTGGATCTGATGGGAGTCACCTGATGAGCGTGACGGGTCACCTGGTTTGTCCGGCACGACGGCTGACGCTGGCCTTGGGCAAGCGCCTCAGAACCGCCGACGGCCGACTTACCGGCTTTGCTCTCGTGGACCGATTGACCTCGGACGACGCGGAGATGACCCGGGCGCTGTGGAAGTTCCTGGTGGATACCGCCGGCGAGGAACTGGTGGTCAAGTTCAGCGACGAAGAAGACTACGAGGAGATCGCGGGTTACCGCGAGATCAGTCTGTGGGCTGACGGGTTCGACGATGACATCCCGATAGCCGACTACCTACGCGATGGCAGGTAAAGGACGGATGGGCAAGAACGTCTGCGTCGACGGCGAGATCATCTGGGATCCCGCGCTTCGTGTTGCGCAGCTCTTTCAAGCGCAAGTGGCCGCTATTTCGGAGGTCACCGGAGTGCCGAGCGGCGTGGACGAACCGGTCGACGACGAGATCGAGATCGACCTGCCGGTTTTCGAGGCCTTCGTCCGTCACCTGCTCGGCATGCTGGCTACTACCGGTCATCCCATTTCGCGGTTGCTCCTGAGCGGGACCGTGGAAACCTGCGTCGCCGTGCACTACGCCGCGACGCGGACTCGGATCGACGCGCCGGCGAACGTTGAGGAACTGGTGGACCGGGCGACCACGCACGCGATGCGCCCGGCGCCCTGAGCGGCAGGCACGAGTCAGCGGGCCGGGATGGGCAGGCCGTAGGACTGCAGGACGGCGGTCAGCACCTCGTACGGCTGGCCCGGCCCGTCATCGAGGCGGTGCCAGCGGGCGCCGCCCCGCAACCCCCGCCCCGCGACCGGCGGCGTCACGCCGCCGACCGGTGGGGCCTGCGGGCCGACCAGGATGGCGTACGGCAACGGCGGTAACGCCGGCGCCCCCGTACGCAGGCCGCCCTGCCGTCCATGATGAACCGCGACGATCATGCTGCGGATGGTCCCGGCCACGTCGTCAGCCAGCGCTTCGTAGCCGGCCTCGCCCGCGGCCAGGAACGGCGGCCCGGACAGGCGAACCTCCTCGATCACCCCGGTGCGGACCCGTTTCACCGTCACCACCCCGAGCACGTCCTCCCCGACCACGACCAGGCTGCTCGGCGCGGGCGCCCGGTTGCGGCAGTGCAGGGTGAGTTCCCGCCGGGACCACGGCTGAGTGACCGGCTCGGCGACACCCCAGCCGAGCGGCGCCCGGCCGGTCAGCGCACGTACCGCCGCTTCTGTCGTGGCCCCCAGTGAGAGGTCCGCGTCGGCGGGATGCAGCGCGGTGATCTGAATGTCGGCGCTGCCACCCCACACCGTGTCGGGCGCGAGCGGCGCGGCCGGCACACCCTCGGGCACCGCGGTGTACCTGTCACCGTCCCAGTGCAGCGGTGATCCGGTGAGCCCGTCGCGGGCGGTGTCGCCGGCCCTGACCACCCAGCGTCCACCGGTTTCGGCGAGCATGAGTTCCAGCGGGTACGTGATCCGGCTGTCCGCCGGGGTGACCAGCTGAAACGTCCGCCCGTTGCGGGCCGCGGCGACAGCGGCGTCGGCCAGCCAGGCCGACCGCGGCACGACCCGCCGGCCCTGCTCGGCGATCACGGCGGACGCAGTGATCCGGTCGGCTGCGGGATGCCCGGTCAGCGGCTCGTCCATGCTGCTCCTCCCAAAGCCGTGACCAGCGCATGTGTGAACCGGCGAGCAGCCTCCTCCGCCTCCGGATCGTTGTCGGGCCCACGGGTCTCCACCCACCAGACCGGCCCCGGCATGTCGACGCCCAGCAGCCGCCGGGCCTCGCCGGGAACCTGCACGAGCCGGGCGCCGTCGGTGCTCAACAGCACCCTGCCGTCGTCGGGGTGGCGGAGCTGGATCAGCCGCGCGGCGTCGATGGTGTCCACTTTCAACTGTTCGCCGGCGGCGAGCATCGCGGACAACATCATTTCCAGTACGGGCTGGTCCCGGCACAGCGCCACGGCATCGAAGGTCAACGGTCCTCCTGCGGAACAGGGACGGGAACGTGGGCGGTCTGTACGGTGCGTGCCGGTTCCCCGGTGCGGACGAACTGGGCCCGCCCGACCGGCATGATCTGTGGCCGTACCCCCGCGAAGAGCTGCCCTTCGGTCCGGTCGCCGGACATCAGCAGACCCAGACAACCCGCCTCGCGTACGCCCAGCGTGAACGGCTCGTACAACCCCCGAGAGGCGCCCGCGACCCGCCTGGTCATGACGACGTGCAGCCCGATGTCGCGGGCGGTCGCGAGGTACGGCAGGAACCCGCCGAGCGGCTGCATCGTGGAGGCGGACAGGATGTCGTAGTCGTCGATGAGCAGCACGATCCGCGGCGACGGGCCCTGCCGTCCGGCGAGTTCCTTGCACACCGCCGCGGTGAGCTGGGCCGCAAGGGTCGCGTTCGGCGCATAACCGCCCTGGTACTCGTCGGGCACCACGTCGGCGAGGTTCCGGCGCGGGTCGAACACCGCGAACACCAGCTCGTCGGGGCTGTACCGGCCGATCAGCCGGTCGGCGACGAGCCGCAGCAGGTTCGTCTTGCCGGCGCCGGGGTCGCCCAGCGCGAGCAGGTGCTGGTCACGGCCGAACAGGTCGAGCACGGCAGGGGCGAGGTCGCTCTCGAACCGGCCCAGCGGCACCCCGTCCCCGGCCGGTTCACCGTCCAGGTCGGCGGCGGGCAGGACGGCGGGCAGGACCCGTACCGGTGGTGGGAGTGGGCCGGTCCAGGCGCTGCGGACCAGTGTCGCCGCTTCGGTGAGCCCGGAGCCTGCCGGGTCCGGCAGCGCGTCCAGGCGGGGTAGCGCCACCTGGGCGTACAGCTTGCCGGTGGTGAGCGCCCGGCCCGGCGTGTCCACCGGCACCGCGCGGGCCAGCTTGCCGTCCACGCTGGACTCGCCGGGTTCGGTCAGCCGCAGTTCGACCCGGTTGCCGAAGGCGACCTGCTGGGCGGCGCGTACCTCGTTCCACCGGCGTGCGGTGGCCACCACGTGGAGACCGTAACGGCCGCCGCGGGCGAGCAGATCGTGCACCTTCGGTTCCAGACTCGCGAACTCGTCGGTGCCGAGCTGGCCGTACCCGTCGACGAGCAGCACCACATCGGCGCAGCCGAGATCCTCCGGGAAAGCCCGCAGGTCGGCGGCGTTGTCGAAACCATGACGGGTGAAGACGCGCTCCCGTACGGCCATCATCTGATGGACCTCGTCGACGGTGCGCCGGATCCGTTCGCGGTCGTCGCGTCCCGCCACCCCGCCGGTGTGCGGCAGACCGGACAGTGCCTGCAGGCCGCTGCCGAGCAGGTCGATGCCGTACACGCCGACCTGCCGTGGGGTGTGGGTGACGGCCAGGCCGAGGGCGAGCGTCCGCAGCGCGGTGGTCTTGCCGGTGCCGGGCGCGCCGAGGACGAGCAGGTTGCCGCCGCCGGTGGCCAGGTCCAGCCACCAGACGCCCTGCCACTGCCGGGCCGGGTCGTCGACGAGGCCGAGCGGGACCGGCAGTCCGGCGGCGGGGTTCGGGGCGGCGCGGAGGCGTACCCCGTCAGTGGTGATGTCGACGCCGCCACCCGCCCGGTCCAGGGTGATCGCCGGCGGCAGCGGCGGAAGCCAGATCGCGGCGACCCGCTCGCCGGAGCGGGCGAGCTGATCGACGGTGACCGAGAGCAGGGTGGGACCGGTGGTCCGCCGGGTCGCCCGGGCCGGTTCGGCGTCACCGGTCTCGCGCACCGTGCCGAACACCGGCATGGTCTTCACCAGTGGCCCGGAGAGGGGCGCCAGTTCGGCTTCGGCCGGATCGGTGAGCGGGCCGGACACGTACGCCGCCTTGAATCTCTGATAGATCGACACGTCGACCTTCAGGTAGCCGTTGCCGGGCAGCGGCGGCAGGTGGAACGCGTCGGGGGTGTCCAGGACCGTCCGGGACTCCATGTCGGTCAGCGTGCGCAGTCCGATCCGGTACGACAGGTAGTTCTCCAGGCCGCGCATCCTGCCCTGCTCGATGCGCTGACTGGACAGCAGCAGGTGGATGCCGATCGACCGGCCGATCCGCCCGATCCGCAGGAACAGGTCGATGAACTCCTGCTTGGCCGCGAGCAGCTCACCGAACTCGTCGATCAGCACCAGCAGGTACGGCAGGGCCGGCAGTTCCGGGCCGCGCAGGTGGTACTCGGTGATGTCGGTGAGCTTCCCGGCGTCGGCGAGGACCTGCTGGCGGCGTTGCACCTCGCCGTCGAGGCTGGTGTACATCCGGTCCACGAGCGACGCGTCCGCCTCCAGGTTCGTGATCAGCCCGGCGACGTGCGGCAGCCCGGTGAACGGCGCGAACGTCGCGCCGCCCTTGTAGTCCACCAGGACCATCGCGAGGCGTTCCGGTGGATGGCTCGCCGCCAGGGCCAGCACGAGCGTACGCAGCAGTTCGCTCTTGCCCGAACCGGTCGCCCCCACGCACAACCCGTGCGGGCCCATCCCCAGCTGGGCCGGCTCCTTCAGATCGAGCAGCACCGGCTGCCCGCCCGGGTCGACGCCGAGCGGCACCCGCAGGAAGTCCCGGTCGGAGCGCTGCGGATCGGTGGCGGCGAGCAGGGCCGTGAAGTCGGCGGGCGGCGTGCCGGTGCCGTCGTCGTAGGAGTCGGCGGACAGCCGCAGCGGCGCGACCGTCCGGGCCAGTCCTTCGACCAGCGCGGCCGGCGCCTCGTCCGGAGTTCCCCGGACCACGGCGGGCGGTGTCGCGGTCAGGTCCTCCAGCGCCATCGTGTCGCCGTCGAGGGTGACCCGCCGGGTGACCTCGCCCGGTTCGTGCAGCCGGTCGGCGAGCAGATGCACGACGGTGACACCGAGGCTGGGCAGGCCCACCGCCCGGTCCGGGCTGGGCAGCCGGGCGGCCACCGACCCGTACGCGTCGTCGATGACCAGCAGCCGCGGCCGGGTCCGTGCCTCGGCCCGTCCCGCCCCGTGCCGGAACGACTTCATCGCGCTGGTCGCCCGTTCCTCCAGATCGGCGGCGAGCAGACCGGCCAGCGTGCCGGCGTCGGTGACCAGCAGCGGTGTCGGTCCGGCCGGGCCGATGCCGTGCCGGTCGAGCAGGTGCGGCAGCCAGTGCGCCCACGCCCAGTCGGCCGCCCGCTGCGGTGTGGTGATCACGGCGAGCGTCACGTCGTCGGGGGCGTGGAACGCGGCGACCTGGATCAGCACGGCCCGGGCGAAGGCGAGGGCGCCGGCACGGTCCCCGGCGATCACGCTGACGTCGCCCGCGCAGTCCAGGTCGACCCGCAGCGGCAGCCCGGGCGTCAGCGCGAACCGGCGGATCAGCGACTGCGCCTCCCGGCGCATGAACGGGTCGGTGGGATTGCTCTGCGACCCCTGCTCCGGCAGCCGGATCCGCCGGGCCGGCAGGGTGCCCACGCCGGCGCGTACCCGCAGGAAGTCCGGGTCGGCGCGCCGGCGTTCCCAGCGCCGGGCCGGATCGCGGACCACGTCGAGCAGCCGGGTCACCGGCGGGTCGAGCCGGCTCGCCTCCTGCCGCAGCGTGTGTTCGCGGGCGCGCAGGTCCTCCCGCAGCTCCTCCAGGTAGTCCTGGTACTGCTCGCGCTGTGCCCGCCGCTTGCGCGCCGCCCGGCCCTGCTGGGTCACGTACAGCACGGCGGCGGCACCGAGCGAGACCAGCATGACGACGGCGCCGAGCGCGGCGAAACCGGAGCCGCGCAGGAACATCATCATGCTCATCGCCACGCCCGCCCCGGCCATCGGGATCAGCGCCTGGATGCCGACCGCGCCGGTCCGCCCGTCCGGCAGGGCCGGCGGCGGGTCCAGGACCAGCGGTTCCGCCTCGGGAAGCGGGCGTACCACCCGGGTCGGCCGGTGCACCACACGCGTCGACATGTCCGTCTCCGATCAGATCGGCCAGGCGCGGCTCAGGGCGTGACCACCGGCGCGGGTGGCCTCCCGCAGCGTCGCCTCCCCGATCCGCGACGGCACGATCAGGCCACCGCCGGCCAGATGCCTGTCGTACGGCACGGTCACGACCGGCACCGGGAACTCCCCCAGCAGCGCCGCGGCGTCACCGGCGGGCCGGCGCCGCCCGCCGGGCTGCAGCGTGTTCAGCACCACCACCACACGCTGCAGCGACGAGGTACGGCCGTGGCTCACCCGCCGCCGCAGGAACTGGTGGGCGGCCCGGATCCCGTCAGGCGTCGCCGCCGCGACGAGCACCACGGCATGCGCCTCCGGCAGGATCGACGCGGTGACCGGCGAGTCGAACCCGGGCGGGCAGTCGGTGACACACACCGCGAACAGGCGGGACAGGGCCCGGGTCACTTCGCTGCACAGTCGCGGTTGGCGGGGCGCACCGCTGGGCAACACCCAGAGACCGCTTGCGGTACGGGGTAACAGCGCATCGAGCGCCCGCACGGTGGTGTCCCGGGCCGCGATCAGGGTGGGCGCCAGATCGGCCAACGCCGGCGATCCGGTGAGCCCCAGCCGCCACGACAGTGACCCCTCGTACGGGTCGGCGTCCGCCGCGAGCACCGAATCGGCCCGCCGGCCGGCGTAGAGCGAGGCCAGCACCGCCGCGACCGTCGACTTCCCGGTGCCGCCCCGGATCGACACGACCGCGATCCGCCGGCCGGTGGTCAACGGTGCCTGCAGGGCGGTGGCGAGTTCAGCCAGTTCCCGGGCCTGCCGGGGGCCGGCGACAGTGGACCGCACGGTGTGCCACAGCCGTGCGGTCAGCGGGTCCGCGACAGGTGCGGCACCGGTCGGATCGCTCATCGGAAGCTGTCGAGCAGTCGCGGGTACACGTCGAAGACCCCGACCGCCACCGGGACCAGCGCGACCACGGCCAGCGCCTCCAGCCGGTCGGCGTCCCGACGCAGCCGGGCCCGGACGTGCGGCGCCGGCCGGTACGCCAGGGTGACCAGCGCGGCCGCCGCCACCAGAACGGCCCCGGCCACCGGCAGCCACCACTGCCCGCGGGCCGCCCCGGACCCGCTCAGCAGCAGTGCGGCGGTGACGGCCAGGCCCCCGGCGACCAGCGCCAGCATCTCGGCGGCCAGCGGGAAGGCGCGGGTGCGCAGCAGCAACGCGACGGCGAGCAGGGCGGCCAGCGCCGACGTCCACCCCGGCGGCGCCAGGGCCAGCACGATCCCGGCCACCGTCGCGGATCCGGCGACCGCCACCACGCTCACGGCGAGCCCTCGGTGCGCCGCGTCGATCGCGGCGGCGACCGACGACCGGCGTACCGGCTCGTCACTGTGGCGCTGGTCGTCGAGGCGGGTCAGGCCGGACGTCACCATGGCGATCCGGGGCAGCAGCCCGAGCGCGCCGATCGACACGATCGCCATGACCGCCGCGACCCGTGCGGCAGGCAGCCCGGCCAGCAGCGGCCCCGCCCACCCGGCGAGCATCAGCAGCACCGCGGTCCCGCCGGAGACACCGGCCCGCCGGTTGCCGGTGACCGCACCGAGCGCGACGAGCAGCAGCCCGGCGGAAAGGATCCACCACGCCCACCGCCACGGCCCGTCCGGCACCGCTGTCATCGCCGCCGCCGTGCCACTGAGCAGCACCGCGACACCGATCTCGCGGCGTCCCAACAGGCCGGCGGCGAGACCGGCGAACGCGATCAGCACACCGGCCGCCATGATCGCCACGGCCGGCAGCGGGGGAGTGGCGAGCACCGCCGCGAACGCCGTCGCGGCGGCGGACACCGCGGTCGCCGTGGCGGTCCGGGCAGCCGGGCCCCAGCGGCCCGGGCGGCGGGCCAGGTCGTCGGCGACCTCGTCGGAGACGTCGTGCACGATCGCCGCCGGCGGCGCCTCCACCAGCGGGTCGACCCGCAGCACGGCCCCGTCCGGGATGTCGGCGGCGCCCAGCGTGGTGGCCGGGTCCAGCACTCGGCTGTCCACAGTGCTGAGCTGATAGCCGCGGGCGTCTGCGGTGGCGGGATAGCCGACCATGGTCACGATCTCGGGCAGCAGAACCCCGATCGACTCGTCGGAGGGCAGCACCAGATCCAGCCGGCGGCGGCTGCCGGCGAGCGTGACCCGGCTGAGCCTGCCGCTGCGTGGCGCGTGCGGCCCGGGCGTGTTCATCGAGCCGGGTGTGCTCATCGGGCCGCCGGCCGTGTTCATCGGGCCGCCGGTGAGGAGACGGGCACGCTGGTGAGCGGGCCGGTCCGGGTGGCGCGCTGGTCGGCGAGGACGCTCTGCAGAAAGGACCAGCCGACACAGGCGGCGCAGGCGATCGCGGCCAGGACCACACCGATGCGCAGCCAGCGCAGACCGTCACCGGTTGCCCGGGCCCGCCGGTCCCGGCCCCACAGCAGGAGCTCGCGCATGCGGGCCCGGCGGACGGCGACGAACTCGATGAGCTGAGTGTCGTACTCCCTCGCCACGCAGCGATCGTATCCGTACCCGCCGATCTCCGGGGGCCTGACGTCCGGTCAGGACATGATGAGGCTCGTGAGGATGTTGCCGGCGAAGCCGATGATCGCCCCCGCCACGAAGGTGATCCAGGCGACCCGGGTGCCCGACCTCTTGAGCGTCTCGACCTGGGCGGCATGCGCGTGCGCCAGGCGATCGATCTCTTCCTTCAGGCGCGTCTGGCTCTCGGAACCCAGGATCAGCGCGATCTTCCGGGCCGCGTCCTCGTTCAGCGCCACCGTGGCGCGCGCGGCCTCACCGCGTTCCACGAGTCCTCGTACCTCCTCCTCGTAAGCCTTTGCCCGCTCGCTGATGTCGTGCAGACGAGCCATCGTGCGGGAGAGTTCGCTGGAAACCTCACCCAGCTCGGCGTCCAGTGACGGCGCGGCGTCGCCCCCCAGACCTTGCACCGCCCTGTCCAGTTGTCTGCGGGACTCCTCGGCCTCCCCCTCCGCGGCCAGGCTGCTCTGCCGGGCTTGCCGTGCCTCGCGCACCATGATCGTCAGGGCGGTCAGCGAAGCGACGACTCCGGCGACGGTCGCGGGTCTGTCGAGGCTGAGCCAGGTGGTCGCGTCACTGCTGCACCCGGCGAGGACGGCGAGCAGCGTGAGCCCGCCGAGCATGGGTCCAGCGGTCCGGTGCGGGGAGGACGACATCGCCGCAGGGTACGCAATCAGGCGTGCCCAGGCTTCGATACGGCGAGCCGGTGTCAACCGATCGAGCGGACCTGTACCCCGGGCGGGTGCGGACCCGTACAAAAGAGAAACCCCAGGCCGGTGACCTGGGGTTTCCTTCTGAGCTACGGGACTACCGGCGACGGGAGAGGCGCACCCGCCCCACCGTGCCCCTCAATCGCGACTCACCGGCCGTGCGGGAACACCGTGACGTCGCAGCCGTCCGGCACGTCACCGGGGTAGAGCTCACAGGTGTCCCGGTCGACGCCGCCGGAGACCAGGTCGGGCACGTACTCCGACGGGTACGGGGGCACCGACCAGATCACCCAGTCCCGGCCGTCGAGCTTGTCGTCACCGACTCCGCCATAGAGCCGATCGGCGCCCTCGTCGCCGATCAGGCTGTCGGCCCCGGCCCCACCGATGATGGTGTCGTTGCCGCCACTACCCCGGATGTCGTCGTTGCGGCCGGACCCGACGAGCATGTCGGGGCCGTTTCCGCCACGGATACGCTCGAGGTCCGGGAAGAGTGTGTCGCGCTCGCCCCGGGCGCCGTCGTCGCCCTTCACCCCGTCCAGATCGACCGTGACCCCGGCCGCGTATTCCTCGTAGGAGACGGTGTCGACACCGGCGTCGCCGTAGACACGGTCGTCGTCGCCGGCGACGACGGGGGTGTACATCCCAATGCCGTCGTCGCCCGCGCCGCCGGTAATCAGGTCGGCCCCCGAGCCACCGCTGATCCCATCATTGCCGGTTCCACCGGAGAGCGTGTCGTTGCCGGCATCGCCTTCGATGCCGTCGGGGCCTGCGCCGCCGTAGATGCGGTCCGCGCCCGGGCCCCCGCTGTGGTGTTCAGACCAGCCCGCACCGCCGAGGATGGTGTCCGAGCCCTCCTCGCCGTACTGATCAGATCTGCCGTCGAAGGTCTGGAGCGTGTCGTTCCCGGCGCCGCCGTGCATCTCGGTCCACATCTGCGACCGGATGACGACGCGGTCGTCGCGGTCACCGGCGTGGACCAGGACGGCGGGTGCGAGATCCGGCACCCCGGTGAAGACACACCGCACCATGGTGCGGTCCTTGCTGATCACCGTGCATCCCGGACCGGTCCGGATCGGGACGACATCGTCGATGATGACGGACTCGGACGAGGCGGTGACGACGATCTGATTCGTCGCACCATAACCTGCCCAAAAGGCGGCCTGCGCGCCCTGCAGCCGTATGCCGGCGTAGCCGGATGCCACGGCCTGAGCCGGCCCGGCGGCCACCGTGGCGCCGATGGCGCCGACGAGCACGGCCAGCCCGACCGCGAACGGTCGTGATGGATGAATTGCCATGGTGGATCCCCCGAACTCCACTGCGGACGGTACGGCCGCAGTTTAAGGAAGGCTTCGAGACTTGTGGATCACCTTTCCGGCCGAGGGGGCGGGCGACGGCGAAGGCGTGCACCGCCGGGTACCGACGGCCGCAACCCGCGTTGCATCCCAGGGTGGGCAGCTCGGCCACGTCGCCGGCCTACCGGGCGGTCGGTCCGGGCGCGGATGCGCGGCCATGACCCTCGACGCGTATGCGGACCTCTCCGCAGATGACCTGGTCCAGGTCGCGGACCGTGGGCACTGCGGGCACAGTCATCGACCTGGGAAAAAGAAGAACCCCAGGTCGATGACCTGGGGTTTCTCGCTGAGCCGCCTGACGGAATCGAACCGTCGACCTACGCATTACGAGTGCGTCGCTCTAGCCGACTGAGCTAAGGCGGCAACGGTTGCAAGTGTACGGCATGGGCGAAGCCGTCATCATCGGGGTATCTCGGATGTCGTACCTCGTGACTACTGTGCAAAGGGTGACGGAGGATCAGTCGATGGCCATCGTTCCCCTGCCGCGCGCCGCCGACGTCCGGCCGGTCGATCCGGAGCCGAGTTCGTCCCACCGCCCACGCAGTCTCGACCCGCGTGAGCTGGGCTTCGAGCCGCAGGGGCAGATCGGCTGGCTGGCGCCGTTGCTGCTGCTCACCACCGGGCTGCGCACGCTGCTGCACCTGCTCTTCGGGGCCTATCTCGACAAGCGCGAGTTGCAGAACGCTCTCGACGGTGACGTCTTCGACCATTCCGCCACGGCCACCGGCGACTTCTGGGTGGACTATGTGGCTGACCTGGGCGACGGGTTCGACGCCACCTATTCGGTGGCCTATCTGCTGGCTCAGCCGGAACTCGAGGTCGACGGGGAGCGGCTGCCCCGGGGCCGGGTGCTGCTGATGGGCGGTGACCAGGTCTACCCGTCGGCCAGCGGTGACGACTACGAGAACCGGATGAAGGGCCCGTACCGCGCGGCCCTGCCCGAGGCGCCAGCCGGCCTTCCCCGCCCGACGCTGTACGCGCTGCCCGGCAACCACGACTGGTACGACGGCCTCACCGCGTTCCTGCGGCTGTTCGCCCGGCGCAAGGACGGCCACATCGGCGGGTGGCGCACCCAGCAGCGCCGGTCCTATTTCGCGGTGAAGCTCCCGGCGAACTGGTGGCTGTTCGCGGTGGACGAGCAGTTCGGCGCCTACATCGACGACCCGCAGCTGCTCTACTTCGAGAAGGCGGCCGAGCAGGTCGGGCCGGACGACCGGATCATCCTGATGACACCGTCACCCACCTGGGTGAAGGCCCGGCAGAACCCGCACGCGTACGACGCCGTCGACTACTTCATCCGCACCATCGTGGGGCCGACCCGGGCGCAGGTGCGGGTGCTGCTCTCCGGCGATCTGCACCACTACGCGCGGTTTTCTGCCGACGACCGGGAGTTGATCACCTGCGGGGGCGGTGGGGCGTACACGCTCGGCACCCAGAACCTGCCGGAGGAGCTGATGGTCCCGCCGCCGGCGACGTTGAGCCGCAGCGCGAGCCGCAGCCGGCGGTATGAGCGCAAGGCGGCCTTCCCGGACGCGGCGGCGTCGCGGCGGATGGGCCACGGGGTCTTCCACCGGGTGCCGCGGCGCAACGCCGGGTTCGCCAGCATGCTCGGCATCATCCACACGCTGACCATGCTGGCGATGGCCGGCGCGGTCGCCGAGGGCGGCACCTTCCAGCGGCTGTTCAGCATCCCGCTGGTCCTGATGCTGGTGCTGATCATGGCGGGCACGATCCTGTTCGCGAAGCCGGACGGGCACATCCGGCATTGGGTGTTCGGTGCCGGGCACGGCCTGGCCCAGATCGGGCTGGCGGCCGGAGGCACCTGGGTGTGGCTGCAGTTGCCCGCCCGGAACTGGGCGTGGCCCGGCCCGCTGGCGGTGGCCGCCGTCGCCTACGGCCCACTGATCGCGATCCTCTCCACCCAGTTGCTCGCGCTGTACCTGCTGCTCGCCGCCCGTTTCGACGTCAACCTGAACGAGCTGTTCGCCGGCCAGGGCATCGAGCAGGCGAAGAGTTTCCTGCGCCTGCACATCGCCGCGGACGGCTCGCTGACCATCCACCCGATCGGGATCGACACGATCTGCCACGACTGGGAAGCGCATCCGGCGGGCGATCCGCACGAGCCATGGGTGCGCCCGTTGACCCCGCTGACCGCCCGCCGCATCGAGCCGCCGATTCAGATCACCTGAGCCTGCGCCGGGTCGGGTTCTTCACCGCCACCAGCCAGGCGGTCACCTGCTCGCGGGCGGCTTCCGGCACGACGGTGGCGATCAGCGCGTTCGGCGCCAGATCGAAGATCGCGAAGGTGACGGCAAGCAGCGCCCACTGCCCCCAGAACGCGACCCACCGTACGTCGATGCCGGCTTTCAGGCGGGCGAGGGCCTCGCGGTGGTTCATCTCGCTTGCGGCCAATTCCACGATCCTCACCAGTGCGACGAGCACTCCCGTGGTGATCGCGACGGCGGCCGGCGGATCCCAGCGGACGATCGCGAACCGTTGCACGGTGCGGAGCAGCGACAGCCCGAAGACCAGCGCGAAGTGGCGCAGATAGAAGCCGCCGGCCCAGGTGGCGGCAGCGTGACCGAGATGCAGCGTGTCCTCCGGGAGCAGACCGCGCGCCTCGTCGACGGCTGAAAGGCGAAACCCCGGCTGGTTGTCAGGGCTGTCTCACGGGTCGTGAGACAGCCCTGACAACCAGCCGGGGTTCGGCCCTGATCAGCTGAGCTGGGCGAGGAGCGCGTCGCAGAAGGCGGGCAGGTCGTCCGGCTTGCGGCTGGTCACCAGGTGCTCGTCGACGTGAACCGGCTCGTCGACCCAGGTGGCGCCGGCGTTGACCAGGTCGGTGCGCAGGCTGGGCCAGCTGGTGAGGGTTCGGCCGTCCACGACGCCGGCCTCGACCAGCGTCCACGGGCCGTGGCAGATCGCCGCGACCGGCTTGCCCGCGGCGACGAACTCGCGGACGAACCGGACGGCGTCGGCGTCGGCGCGCAGGAAGTCCGGGTTGGCCACGCCACCGGGCAGGACCAGCGCGTCGTACTGCCCGGCGTCGGCGTCGCGCACCGTCTTCTCGACGGGATAGGTGCCGGCCTTGTCCAGGTGGTTCAGCGCCTGGATCTCGCCGTCGGCCAGGGAGACCAGTTCGGCATGCCCGCCGGCCGCCTCGATCGCCTTGCGCGGCTGGGTGTACTCGATCTCCTCCACGCCGTCGGTCGCGAGGAATGCCACCCGCTTCCCGTTGAGCGATACGGTCATGGTCGTGCTCCTTCCGGCCGGGAACTGTCAGTAGTTCCGGTTCCCGGCGGCGGCGCGGGCAAACGCGGGGGCCCGTCCGTTGGCGATCTCGCCGCCGAACCAGGCGCCGAACCCGGCCAGGCCGAGGGCCAGCAGCTCGATGACGAAGAGCCCGCCACCGACGGCCCGGTCGGCGGCCTGGACGCGGAGCATCGCGATGACCGCGAAGATGACCAGCACGCCGACGTTGAGCAGGCTGCGGAGCACCCCCAGGCGCCGGTCACGCGAGCGGCGCGCGAACATCACGTCGACGGCCACGGCGACCGTGACCAGAGCGCCTCCGACCAGACCGGCCACGATGTTCCAGTAGGCCAGCGCGCCCAGGATGTTAGGACCCCCCAGCAAGTCGGCCATGTCGAACATAACGGCCATCGCGAATAGCCCGAGCGGGAACAACATCAGAATGGGCTGCACCGTCTGACCGGCGACGTTCAATCGGCTTTCCATTCGGCTTCGCCTTCCCACCTGCGTAAATACAGGTTCGTAACGGCATCGCGAGTTGGCCTACCCGTCCCCGATCGGACGCAAACACCTCGGCGGACGCCGATGGATGATCGACTGCGCGTCGCACAGCTTGTACGCAATCTGCAACATGGCAGATTGAGTGGTGGCGGCCTGCCGGGTGGCGTGCTTCACTGCTAGTAGGGCAACAAAGGGCGGAGTCGGAGGGAGAGACAAGCAACGGCACCCGGCGGCAAACGGGTGCCGTTGTCCGCCTCTGCGGCCTTTTCGGTCGCGACTTCGTTCGTTGCGGCTCAGGCGAGGCGGGTCGGGTCTCTCGCGCCAATGGTGGCCCCACTCCTTCCCTCCTCGCAAGAAACAGCGAAGAGGAGTTCGCCATGCGCACACGGATCTACTATCGCGGGCCTGACGCTCTGGTGTCCGACGATCAGTTCGTCTGGCACCCCACCACCGCACCGCTGGTCTTCGCCATTTCCGATCTGCGCAATGTCGGCCTGGTCCAGGCGCCGTCGCGAATCCGCCCGTTCGCTCCCGCATTGGCCGTCGGCGCTCTCGCGATCGCGGCCGCCGGCTGGGCGCTCCTGCCCGACCCGGCTGTCTACATCCTCGTCTTCCTCGGTCTGGCGATACCCGGCGTAGCCGCGATGTGGCGTGAGCCAGGACGCTGGGAGCTACACGCGCAGTACCGCGGCACCGCCGTGGTGCTCTATTCCTCACCCGATGCCCGGGTGTTCAATCAGGTCAGCCGCGCCTTGCGCCGGGCCATGGAGGACACCCGCCGGACCCCGTGGGGTTATGGCCTAGCTGCGGCTTGACCTGCGACTTCGCGAGGTTCTCTCGGGTGAGTTCAGGACTTGGATCAAAACCGCACCTTGCGCCCGTCGTTCTGATAGGACAGTAATAGGATGTCCGCGACCTCGCTGGTTGCCAGTTGGCATTCAGCGAGGTGGCAGACGGATAGCCATCGACTACAAAGCGTCACCACCCCCACTTCGACGATGAAGGACTCATGACCGAGGGTGACTCGCCGACGATCGCGCGCCGGCGCGTACGTCTCGCGCTCCGTGAAGCGCGGGAACGAGCCGGACTCACCCAAAATCAGGTCGCCGAGGAAATGGAGTGGTCGCTCAGCAAGGTGATCCGGATCGAGAACGGGGACGTCAGCGTCTCCCAGAACGATCTGCGCCCGCTGCTGACCTATCTCGGTATCAAGGACAAGACGGTCGTCGCCGATCTGCTCGCGGCTACTCGCATCGCGCGGACCCGCCGAGGTCAGGCGTGGTATCAGGCCGCTGAATTCCGCGACACCCTCACCGACGGCATGCGTAAACTGATCGAGTACGAGAGTGAAGCCACCGAGATCCGCTCGTACTCGATCTATTACATACCGGGTCACCTCCAGACGCCCGCCTACGCGGAAGCCCTGATGTCCCGGTACGAGGACGAGCTTTCCGAGGAACTGCGCACCAGGCGTATCGAGGCACGGAACAAGCGCCGCGAGGTGCTGCAGGCCCGGAACGTGAAGTACCTGCTCATGGTCGACGAGTCGGTTCTCCGGCGGACCATCGGCGGGTCCGAGGTCTTCGCGGAACAGCTGCGCCGCCTGAAGCAGGCGGTCGAGGAGGACGGCGTCCGGATCCGGATGGTGCCGTTCTCGCAGGACGCCGCGGTGACCAACAACGCCAGCTTCGACCTGCTCAAGCTGGGACAGGGCGAAGTGCTGTACCGGGAGACCGGTCTCAACGACGAAATGATCGAGGACCCGGAGACGATCGCGAAACATCGCGCCCGTTATGACCGGGTCTGGCATGAGGTCGCGGATGAGGAGGACACGATCCAATTCATCGAGCGGCAGATAAAAGAACTGGAGCGCGCCACCACCGAGCGGGTGCTCCGGCAGAACCCGTGAAACATGATTGCTGGATAGATTCCGAAAGGTCCCCGATGGAAGAGATGAACGTGCCCGCTTGGCGGAAGAGCAGCCGCTGCGGAACGTCGACGTGTGTCGAGGTCGCGAAGGTCGGCGAGAACTACCTGATCCGCGACTCGAAGAAGCCCGAGGCCGCTGCTCTGAGCTTCACCGAGGCCGAGTGGGATGCCTTCGTCGAGGGCGTGACGGCGGGCGAGTTCCGCTTCTGATGTCGTCGGGCCCGCCCGCTCAGGCACTGCGTTTTGCAGGAGCGGGCCGGTCAAAACAGCGGTCCAAATACTCGCAAAAAAGAATAAGCGCAGCAAATAGACGCCGCATAGACCACATTTAGTGGGATAAGCGGCGTTTCCTGTTTTTCATTCATGCGCGGCTCCGGTCAGTGACGAATCCCTCGCTTAACGTTGATTCCGAACCGTCACGGAGGTGTACAGAAATGATCAAAATGGGGGAAGTGCTCCACTGGCGGCGGAGCAGATCCTGCTCCCACAGCGCCTGTGTCGAGGTGGCGCGGGTCGAGGATGGCTACCTCGTCCGTGACTCCAAGAACCCCGGCGGTGGGTACCTCGCCTTCACCCACCAGGAGTGGGCGGCGTTCCTGGAAGGCGTCAAGGCAGGGGACTTCGGTTTCTGATGACTCGTCTTCCACCGCAGCACCGGGCTGCCGCGGGCCGAGCGCGGCATACTGCAGTGGTGGACGGCAGACCGGACACCACCCAGACCGACCGCTTCGCCCTGCTGCACGAGGCGGCCGACACCATGCTGGACGAGCTCACCGAGCGCTACCTGGTCGAGCGCCGGGAGTGCAAGGAGCCGCTCGAGCCCGATGACGCGCTCGTGCGGACCGTCCGGCTCATCCCTCGCATGCCCACCGCCGCCCCGCTGGCGATCCAGTTCGCCGAGCCGGGGCTGCGGTTGCGGTTCGGCCGCTGGTGGACCGAGTCGCTGCCGGCCTGCCCCTGTGACGCCTGCGACGAGGACCCGAAGGTGCTGGCCGAGCGCCTTCGCGTGCACGCCGACGCGCTGATCGAGGGCGGCCTGTGGGAGCGCGTGCGCCGTGGCCTGAACGGTTCCTGGTTCGAGACCAGGCTGATCGGGGCCGGCGTGAAATCCGACCGGGAGGGCCCGCTCTCCGCGTCCGGCGCCCGGGACGCCCGCCGGGGTGGTTTCGCCGCTCCGGTCCAGTGGGCTCCCTGGCAGGTGCGATCGCTCTAGAGGCTGCGCCCCGATTTTGGATAGGTTGTTAAGAGTAAACGTTCACGATCACACGGGGTCACCCTTTTGAGCACAGTCGAGACGGTCGGCCTCCGGTCGTCCACCCGGTCGGTCTACGTCACTTTCATCTTCCTCGGCGTTGCCATGTCCAGCTTCGCCGCGCGCATCCCGCAGATCCGCGACGAACTCGGGCTCACCCCGTCACAGCTCGGCCTGGTGCTGCTGGCCATCGCGGCCGGCTCCATCACGTCGTTGCCGCTGGCCGGGCACATGGTCAGCCGGTTCGGGTCGCGGGCCATGGTCGGCACGATGGCGGTCGTGCTCGGGGCGTCGCTGGCCGCCGTCGCGGTCGGTTACACGTACGGGGTCGTCCCGGTGGTGATCGCGCTCTACGTCTACGGGTTCTCCACCGGCGCCTGGGACGTCGCGATGAACGTGCAGGCCGCAGTGGTGGAACGCCACCTCGGCCGGTCGATCATGTCGCGTTTCCACGCCGGGTACAGCGTCGGCACGGTGGCCGGCGCGCTGGTCGGCGCGGGCGCCGTGAAGATCGGCCTGTCGGTCACCGTGCACGTGGTGATCAGCTGTGTCCTGGTCGTGGCGGCGGTGGTGCCGGCGGTCCGCTGGTTCGTGCCGGACGAGGCGGAGACCGAGACCGGTACGGGGGAGAAGCCCAGCGCCCTGGCCGCCTGGCGGGAGCCCCGCACCCTGCTGATCGGCCTGTTCGTGCTGGCCTTCGCGCTCACCGAGGGCGCCGGGATCGACTGGATCAGCATCGCGCTGATCGACGACCACGGCACCGAGGCGTCCACCGGCACGCTCGGGTTCGCGCTGTTCCTGGCCGCGATGACGGTAGGCCGGTGGTACGGGCCCAACCTGCTCGACCGCTACGGCCGGGTCCCGGTGCTGCGTGGTCTGGCCGTGACCGGCCTCGTCGGGCTGCTGATCTTCGTGTTCGGCCCGTCCGCGCCGGTCGCGTTCGCCGGGGCCATGCTCTGGGGGCTCGGGGCGTCGCTGGGCTTCCCGGTCGGGATGAGTGCGGCGGCCGACGAGCCGGCGAAGGCGCCGGCCCGGGTCGGGGCGGTCGCCTCGATCGGGTACTGCGCGTTCCTCGGCGGCCCGCCCCTGATCGGCTTCCTCGGCGACCACTTCACGGTGTCCCGCGGCCTGCTCGCGGTCGCCATGCTCCTGGTTCTGTCGATCGCCCTGACCCCGGCACTGCGCGAACCCGCCCGAGCGAAGTAGATCTTGCCCGGCTGGTTCTCATGGCTGCCTCCGGCCGCGCGAGACAGCCATGAGGGCCAGCCGGGGAACCTCGCGGCGGGACCGAGGCGGATCCGGCTGGCTGTCAGTGCTGTCTCACCCGCGCCGAGACAGCACGGAGGACCAGCCGGAGAATTCCGCGAGCCGGCCGGCAGAGCTTCGGGCCGGCCGCTGCGCGTGGCCCGTGGGGAGGTGCCTGGGGGCGGCCCGTGGGGCGGCGCGTGAGGATGGCTGTGAGGGCGGTGGCGTGGGGGCGTGCGTGGGGGTGGCCTGTGAGGGCGGTGCGTGGGGGCGGTGTGTGTCGGTCAGGAACGGTCGGCGGCGGTGGCGGCCCATTCGTCGTCGGCGGCCTTCTTCAGGGCCATGCCGTCCTTGCCGTTGTAGGCGACGAACTTCGGCAGAGCGGCCGCCAGCGCCAGGCTGCCCGCCACGCAGAGGACACCACCGAGCCAGATGGCGCCGGTGACGCCGAGGCCGGTACGGGCCATCGCGCCGGCCCGCAACTGCCCGAGCAGCGGCCCGGTGGTGTACGACAGCATCTCGATGCCGGCGAGCCGCCCGCGCAGATGGTCGGGGATCGTCTGGTTCCAGATGATCATGCGGAACAGGCCGGACACCATGTCGGCCGCGCCGGCGAACGCCAGGCAGAACAGGGTCAGCCAGAGCGTGTTCGACAGGCCCACGCCGATGATGCCGACACCCCAGAAAGCCGCCGCTATCAGCACCATCAGGCCGTGCCGGTGCACGCGTGCGGTCCACCCGGAGCCGAACGTGGCGATCAGGGAGCCGACCGCGGGCGCGGCGTAGAGCAGCCCGAGCACCTTGGGTCCGCCCAGGTCCTGCGCGAGGAACGGGTAGAGCGCCGACGGCATGCCGAAGAACATGGCGTTGATGTCGACCAGGTAGGTGCCGAGCAGTTCGGGGCGGGACTTGGCGTACTTCAGGCCGGTGACGACGGTCTTCAGCGACGGGCGGTCGGCGGCGACCGGCGGGGGGACGGCCTTCACCAGGGTCAGGCAGACCAGCGAGACGGCGAAGGTGAGCAGGTCGAACGCGTACACCCAGGCCAGGTCGAAGCTGGCCAGCAGGATGCCGGCCAGCGGCATGCCGAAGAGCTGGGCGAACTGCATGCCGAGCGAGTGCAGCGACATGACGGCCGGCAGCTCCTCCGGCTTCACCAGGCGGGGCAGCATCGCGTCCAGGGCGGGACGTTGCAGGCCGGCGACGGCGGCGGTGAGGAACGCGGCCACGTACAGCAGCCACAGGTGCGGCTCGTCGGAGAGCGAGTTGAACAGCAGGATGCCGCAGATCGCGGCCAGGGCCAGCTCGGAACCGCGGACCAGCAGCCGCCGGTCGATGTAGTCGGCGAGCGCGCCGCCGACGAACGACATGATCAGCAGCGGGAGCAGCTCGCAGACGCCGATCAGGCCGACCATCAGCGGGTCGTCGGTCAGTTTCGCCACCTGGTACGGGATGGTGACGTAACTGATGAACGACCCGAAAGCGGTCGCGACGCCGCCGATGAAGACGAGCCGGAAGTCCCGGGAGGTGCGCAACGGGGACAGGTCCAGGCTCAGGCGGCGCTTCCTACTCACGGAACGCCATCCTGCCCGAAGCAGGCGGGGTGCCGCACCGCGATTTAGGACACCCTTACTTCATCACCAGGATTCCGGTCTTCCGGAACTCGGCGAGGTCGGCGAGCGCCTCGTCGACGATGAACGACTCCTGCGGCAGCTCCTCCAGGGCGAAGAAGCCGGCGTCCACGCTCTCGTCGGTCTGCCGGAGCAGCTCACCCTCCCAGGAGTGCACCACGAACGACATCAGCACCTGCTGATAGGTGTGCCGGTATTCGTTGGTGTAGGTGTAGTTGGTGTAGAACGCGTACGGCGTCAGCGACGTCGCCCGCAGCCCGGTCTCCTCCCACAGCTCACGGACGGCGCACTGCTCCATGCTCTCGCCGAGCTCCATCGCGCCGGCCGGGATCGCCCAGCGCCGGTTGTCCGACCGCTGGATCAGCAGCAGCCTGCCCTGCTCGTCGAGGACCACGGTGCGCGCGCCGACGAAGAAGATCGTGTCGGTGTCGCCGATGCTCGCCCGAACCTTGCCCAGGTAAGACTCCGCCCATGTCAGTGCCATCGAGCCACCCCATCCGCCACGCCCATGGGAGAAGAGTAGTCACGCGGACTTCTTCGTGGCCTTCCTGGCGGGCGTGGTCTTGGTCGCGGCGGTGGTCTTTTTGGCCGGAGCGGCGGCACTCTTCTTCTTCGCGCTCGCGCGGGGCGCCGACGACGCCTTTTTCGCGGGTGGGGGCGCGTCGACCGTACCCTCAGATGATCTTGCTTGTTTTGCTCTCTCGACGGATGCCTTGAGGGCTGCCATCAGGTCGATCGCGGCCGGCGCCGCCTCCTCGGGCTCGTCCGGCTGGACCACCTCGCGGCCCTCGACCTTGGCGTCGATGACCTCCTGGAGCGCGGTGCGGTAGTTGTCGGTGAACTCGTCGGGCTTGAAGCTGCCGGCCATCGAGTCGATCAGCGAACTCGCCATCGCGAGCTCGGCCGGGCGGGTCTCGATCGGGTCTTCGAGGAAGCCGAAGTCGGGTGTGCGGACCTCGTCGGGCCACATCATGGTGTTGAGCACCAGCACGTCGTCGCGGACCCGCAGGGTGGCGAGCTGCTCGCGCTGCCGGATCGCGATCTTGACGATGGCCACCCGGTCGGCGTCCCGGAGGGCGTCGCGCAGCAGCACGTACGGTTTGGCGGCCTGGCCCTCGGGTTCCAGATAGTACGATTTGGCGAACAGGATCGGGTCGATCTGCTCGGCCGGAACGAATTCGAGCACGTCAATGGCACGCGATGTGCTCAGGGGCAGCTCGGCGAAGTCGTCATCGGTCAAGATCACCATTTCGCCGCCGCCGATGTCGTAGCCCTTGGCGATGTCGTCGTAGGCCACCACCTCGCCGTCCACCGAACAGGTGCGCTGATATTTGATCCGGCCCCCGTCGGTGCGATGCACCTGGTGGAAGCGGATGTCCTTCTCCTCGGTCGCCGAATAGAGCTTGACGGCGATCGACACCAGACCGAATGAGACAGCGCCCTTCCAGATCGCTCGCATGTTCCCAGAATGGCATCACTGGGACGCCTGCGTAAGGTGAACGCTTTTGCCTATGGTGATCGGGTGCCCGGATCACCGCTGACGCCGATGCTCGCGACCGCGGGCGACCTGCCGGTGGGCGCGGACTGGAGCTACGAGTTCAAGTGGGACGGGGTGCGGGTCCTGGCCCTCTTCGACGGCGGCCCGCCCCGGCTGTTCGCCCGGTCCGGCGCGGTGGTCACCCCCGCCTACCCGGAGATCGCCGACCTGCACCTGCCGGAGGGGACGCTGCTCGACGGCGAGATGGTCGTCTTCGACGCGGCGGGACGGCCGTCGTTCACCGCGCTGGCCGAGCGGATGCACGTCCGGGACACGCAGAAGGCCGCCGCCCTCGCGGTCACCGTTCCCGCCACGTACCTCATCTTCGACCTGCTCTTCCTCGACGGGATCGACTACACCGGCCTGCCCTACCTGGCCCGCCGCGAGCGCCTGGAGGAGCTCGACCTGGCCGGGCCGCGCTGGATGGTGCCGCCGTCCTTCGGCGACGGGCCGGCCACCGCGGCCGCCGCCCGGGAGAACCAGCTCGAAGGCGTGATGGCCAAGCGCTCCGACTCGGTCTACCTGCCCGGGCACCGCTCCGCGGACTGGGTCAAGGTCAAGTTCGACCGGACCGGCGACTACGTGATCGGCGGCTGGCGGCCCGGCGCGCGCAAGCTCGGCGGCCTGCTGATCGGCGTGCCGACCCCGTCCGGCCTGGCCTTCCGCGGCCGGGTGGGTGGTGGCATCGGCGCGGCGGCGGAGAAGGATCTGCTCTCGCGGCTGGCGCCGCTCGCCACCCCGGGTTCGCCGTTCGCTCCCGGTGCGGTGCCGCGTGCGGATGCCCGGGGAGCGCATTGGGTACGCCCGGAGCTGGTGGCCGAGATCCGATACGGCAACCAGACGCCCGACCGTCGCCTGCGCTTCCCCCGCTTCCTGCGGCTGCGCGACGACAAGCTGCCCTCGGAGTGTGCCGACGATGCGCCGTGACCGGTTCCTGGTGACCATCGAAGATCGCGACGTCGAGCTGTCGAACCTGGACAAGGTGATGTACCCGGCGGCCGGCTTCACCAAGGGCGAGGTGATCGACTACTACACGCGGGTTGCTGCGGTGATGCTGCCGCATCTGCGGGACCGGGCGGTCACCCGGATCCGCTATCCCAACGGCGTCGACCAGGCGCACTTCTTCGAGAAGAACAAGCCGGGGGGTACGCCGTCCTGGGTGCGCCTGGAGACCCTGCCGGTGCCGGGGTCCACCAAGAGCCGGGAGACCATCGACTTCGTGGTGGTCGACGAGCTGGCCACGCTGGTCTGGCTGGCGAACCTCGCGGCGATCGAACTGCACACCCCGCAGTGGCGGATCGGCGCCGACCCGGACCTGCTGGTCGTCGACCTGGACCCGGGGGCGCCGGCCGGGCTGCGGGAATGCTCGGCGGTGGCGGTCCTGATGCGCGACCGGCTGGCCGCCGACGGGATCGCCGCCTATCCGAAGACGTCGGGCAAGAAGGGTATGCAGTTGTGCTGCCCGATCTCCGGGACGCAGTCATCGGAGACCGTGTCGGCCTATGCCAAGCGGGTGGCGGAGGAACTGGCGAAGATGGTGCCCGGCTCGATCACCGCGAAGATGGCTCGCCGGCTACGGCCCGGGAAGATCTTCATCGACTGGAGCCAGAACGCGGCGGCCAAGACGACGGTGACGCCGTACTCGCTGCGGGCGGGCGGATCGCCGACCGCGTCCACGCCGCTGACCTGGGACGAGGTGGTGGCCATGGCGACCGGGGAGATGCCGTCCTGGCAGTGCGGCGCGGCGGAGACCCTGCAGCGCGTCGAGACGCACGGGGATCTGCTCGCCGACATCCTGCGGCCAGGGCCGGCCCTTCCGGAATAGCGCGCACCTGTGTATAACTGTTCTAGAACTCAGTTCTAGAACAGTGGAGGTGTGCCGTGACCGAGATCGCGCTGCCGATGCCGGCCGCCATTGTCATGACCGACTGCACCGCAGCGAAGCAAGGGCCGGGAGGGCATGACCGAGGAAGCGCAGTGATGGCCGATCCCGGTGGAACGGGACGGTTCGGGGAGTACGGCGGGCGCTACGTGCCCGAGTCCCTCGTGCCGGCCTGCGCCGCGGTCGAGGAGGCGTTCCGGGAGGCGTGGGCCGACCCGCGGTTCCACCGGGACCTGGACCGGCTGCTCGCCGTGCACGCCGGACGGCCCACCGCGCTCACCCCGGCCTGGCGGCTCTCCGCCGAACTCGGCGTGAACGTGCTGCTCAAGCGCGAGGACCTGGCACACACCGGTTCCCACAAGATTAATAACGTGCTGGGGCAGGCGCTGCTCGCCCAGCGGATGGGCAAGACCCGGATCCTCGCCGAGACCGGCGCCGGCCAGCACGGGGTCGCCACCGCCACCGCGGCCGCGCTGCTCGGGCTCCAGGCGACGATCTTCATGGGTGAGGTCGACATCGAGCGGCAGGCGCTCAACGTCTTCCGGATGAAGATGCTCGGCGCCGAGGTCGTCCCGGTGACCAGCGGGACCCGTACGCTCAAGGACTCCACCAGCGAAGCCATGCGGCACTGGGTGACCTGCGTCGACGAGGCCTACTACTGCCTCGGCTCGGTGATGGGCCCCCACCCGTACCCCTGGATGGTCCGGGAGTTCCAGCGGGTCATCGGCGACGAGGCCCGCCGGCAGTGCGCCGCCGAACTCACCACCGGCACCCCCGACTACGTGGTCGCCTGCATCGGCGGCGGATCCAACGCGGCCGGCACGTTCGCCGGGTTCGCCGACACCCCGGCGCAGCTCATCGGCGTCGAGGCCGAGGGCGGGGCGGCGGTCGCGGCCGGGCGGACCGGTGTGCTGCACGGGTTCCGGTCCTACCTGCTGCAGGACGAGAACGGGCAGGTCAGCGAGGCGCACTCGATCGCGGCCGGGCTGGACTACCCGGGGATCGGGCCGGAACACGCCTACCTCAAGGACATGGGCCGGGCCCGGTACGTGACGGTCAGCGACGCCGAGGTGATCCCGGCGGTGCACCGGCTGGCCCGTACCGAAGGGATCCTCCCCGCACTGGAATCGGCGCACGCCATCGCCTGGGTGATCCGGGCCGCCGAGTCGGGGGAGCTGCCGCCCTGGTCGACGGTGCTGGTGACGCTCTCCGGGCGCGGCGACAAGGACATGGCGACCCTGATGGAGGCATCGTGACCCTCGAACGTCATCTGCGCGCGCGCCGGGTCGAGGGACGGCCGCTCCTCGTTCCCTACCTGACCGGCGGCATCACCGAATACTGGACCGAATACCTGCGGGAGTACGCCCGCAACGGCGCCGACGCCATCGAGATCGGGCTGCCGTTCTCCGATCCGATCCTCGACGGGCCGGTCATCCAGGAAGCCTCGGACCGGGCCCTGCGGCGCGGCGTCACGGTCCGTGGCGTGCTGGACGAGGTGGCCGCCCTCGACCTCGACGTCCCGCTGATCGCCATGACGTACTACAACCTGGTGATCTCCCGGCCGTCGTTCTGCGAGGAACTCGCGGACGCCGGGATCAGCGGGCTCATCGTGCCGGACGTGCCGGTCGACGAAGCCGGGCCACTCGCCGAGGCCGCCGCTGCCGCCGGTGTCGAACTGACGCTGCTGGCCGCGCCGGCCACCCCCGCCGACCGGCTCGCGGAGATCGCCGAACGCAGTCGTGGCTTCGTCTACGCGGTCTCGGTGATGGGCACGACCGGCACGGAGTTCGCCGCCTCCGGCGGGCGGATCGCCACCGAGGTCCGGCAGCTCACCGACCGGCCGGTGCTGCTGGCGTTCGGGATCTCCACCCACGAGCACGCGATCGCCGCCGCCGGGTCGGCCGACGGGGTGGTGATCGGGGCGGCCCTGATGCGGCGGATCCTCGACGGCGAGTCCCCGGCACAGCTCGGCGCCGTGCTGGCCGGGTTCCGGACGGCCCTCGACGCGTGATGGGCCAGACTGTGTCCCGTGAAGATCCCCGCGTATCGGCGCATCGCCGCCGACCTGGCCGACAAGATCCGGAGCGGGGTCTACCGGCCCGGTGACGCGCTGCCGGCGCAGCGGGAACTCAGTGCCCAGTACGGCGTGACGCTGATGACCCTGCGCCAGGCCCTCCAGCAACTGCGCGACGACGGGCTGATCCTGCAGCAGGCCGGGCGGGGGACGTTCGTGGCGCCGGTGCAGGCCGCGTACCGGGTCGACACGCTGCGCAGCTTCGTCGAGGACCTGAGGGAACAGGGCCACGACGTGACGACCGAGGTGATCTCGGTCACGGCCGAGGGCGCCGGCCTGCGCCTGGAACGGGTCCGGCTCCTCGGCGACCAGCCGGTGATCCATCAGACGTCGTGGATCCCGGAGCCGTACGGCGCCCGGATCGCCGCCGAGAACTTCCGGCGGACCTCGCTGTACGTGGCACTGGCCGACGCCGGCGCGATGATCGTGCGCGCCTCGGAACGGATCGTTCCGGGGCTGCTCACCGAACCGGTCGCCGGTCACCTGCGGCGGCCGTCAGGTGAGGCGGTCTTCGTCAGCGAGCGGACCACCTACGCCATGGACGACCAGGCGGTGGTGGTGGACCGCGCGGTGATCCTCGGCGACCTGATGGAGATCCGCGCCGAACGTGCCGCCACCCGCCTGTCGCTGCAGTGGGGAGCGAGTCTCTAGATCGACTTCTGGCGATTCCGCGGCGTATTGTGCCCGGGCAGCCAAATTTCAACGGGGAGCCACTGTGGGCATGCTGCGTTTCGCCGCGATCGCGGCGCTTTCCAGCACCTTGATTCTTTCCAGCACCGGGCCGGCGTCAGCCGTCGACGAGCCGGTCGACGTCGCCGCGCCGACGGTCACCTCGACCGGCTTCACCGACGGTCAAGCCATCAGCCGCAACCCCTTCCTGACTCCGGTGGTCAGCGACGATGTCGGCGTCAGGTTCGTGGATGTCCTGGTCGACGGCACATCAGTACGTCGCGCTTCGGCCACGCAGGCGCGGGACGGATTCACCGTCAACGTCGCTGACATTCCGCATGGCACCGACTTCGATCTCACCATCCGTGCCCACGACACCACCGGCAAGACCGGTGAGATGACCACCCGGGTGCGGCTGGACGACGAGTTCCCGGCCGCCGTGTTCCCGTCGATGAGCGGCACGATCCTGCACGGCCAGGTGGAACTCCGAGTGTCGGGCGTCTCCGCGGACACCGCGCGCATCGTGCTGAGCGACATCTACGGGCGCGAGGCGAGCCGCGTCGAGGCGGCGCCCTGGGTCCTGCCCTGGGACACCCGGATCACCGGCTCGACGGTCCACTTCGCCGTCGTCGACCACGCCGGCAACACGACCAACTACTACTCACGTAAGTACAAGGTGGACAACACCGGGCCGGAGATCAGCGGCATCGACCATCTGGTCGGTCCCGGGCGGTCCCGGCTCGTCGTGAACGCGACGGACGTCTCCGGTGTCGACCGGGTCGAATGGTGGATCGGCGGCACCCTGCGGTCCACCGCCTGGAGTTACGAGCACGACTTCGGCCGGACCACGCGGATCGTGCCAGTGACCGTCCACGCCTGGGACGAGCTGGGACAACAATCGACCCGCACGGTCGACGTCCAGGTCGACGCGCAGGCGCCGGTCGTCACCTGGGTCGCCCCGGCGAACAACACGCTGATCCGCGGCAACCGGATCAGCACCACGATCCGGGTCAGCGACAACCTGGGCTACTTCCCGTCGGCCGTGCTCTCCGGCACCGACAAGGAACTGTCCGGCACGGTCCTCACCGCGGTGCGGACCAACATCCCGGAGGGCCGGTGGCCCCTGATCTGGGACGTCCGGGACAGGGCCGGCAACCGCGTTCAGACCCAGCGGACCGTGATCGTGGACAACACCAAGCCGCTCCTGAGCATCACCAAGGCGCCGGCCAACAACGCGAAGGTCAAGGGCACGGTCCAGGTCGCCGCGGCGGCGTGGGACCGCAACGGGATCGCCCGGGTCGAGCTGGGCATCAACGGCAAGATCGTCGCCGCGGATGTCACGCCTGGTTACGCGTTCTGGATCAACACCGCGAAGTACGGCACGACGTTCAAGGTGCAGCTGCGGGCCTTCGACCGGGCCGGCAATGTGATCTACACGCCGGCCCGGACCTGGAAGCGGTGACCCGGCCTCAGTCGACGGTCGGCAGCGGCGGGCCGAGGACGTCGTCCGCGTCGACGATCTTGTAGGCGTAGCCCTGTTCGGCGAGGAAGCGCTGGCGGTGGGCGGCGTACTCGGTGTCGATCGTGTCCCGCGAGACGACCGTGTAGAAGTGCGCCTGCCTGCCGTCACCCTTCGGCCGCAGCACCCGGCCGAGACGCTGCGCCTCCTCCTGCCGGGAACCGAACGTGCCGGACACCTGGATCGCCACCGCCGCCTCCGGCAGGTCGATCGAGAAGTTGCCCACCTTCGACAGCACCAGGGTCCGCAGCGAGCCGTCCCGGAACGCGTCGAACAGCCGCTCCCGCTCCTTGTTCGTCGTCGAACCCTGCACGATCGGGGCGTCCAGGAACCCGCCGAGCTCGTGCAACTGATCCAGGAAACCGCCGATCACCAGCACCTGCTCCTCCGGGTGCCGGTCGACCAAGGCCTTCACCACGGGCAGTTTGGTCCGGGCGGTGGCCGCGACCCGGTAGCGTTCCTCGGCCTCGGTCACCGCGTACGACATCCGCTCGGCGTCGGTCAGGGTGACCCGCACCTCGACGCACTCCGCCGGGGCGATCCAGCCCTGCGCCTCGATGTCCTTCCACGGGGCGTCGTACCGCTTCGGGCCGATCAGGGAGAACACGTCACCCTCCCGGCCGTCCTCGCGCACCAGCGTGGCGGTCAGCCCCAGCCGCCGCCGGGCCTGCAGGTCAGCGGTGAACCGGAAGATCGGCGCCGGCAGCAGGTGCACCTCGTCGTAGACGACCAGGCCCCAGTCCCGCGCGCCGAACAGGTCCAGGTGCGTGAACGCGCCACCGCGCCGCGACGTGAGCACCTGGTACGTCGCGATGGTGACCGGGCGGATCTCCTTGCGCTCGCCGCTGTACTCCCCGATCTCCTCCTCGGTCAGCGTGGTCCGGGCCAGCAGCTCCCGCTTCCACTGCCGGCCGGCGACCGTGTTGGTCACCAGGATCAGCGTGGTGGCCTTGGCCGTCGCCATCGCGGCCGCGCCCACCAGCGTCTTCCCCGCGCCACAGGGCAAGACCACAACCCCTGAGCCTCCGGCCCAGAAACCGTCGACCGCCTCTTGCTGGTACGACCGGAGCGTCCACCCGTCCTGCCTGAGGTCGATCTGGTGCGCCTCGCCGTCCACGTAACCGGCCAGGTCCTCGGCCGGCCAGCCCAGCTTGAGCAGCGCCTGCTTCAGCCGGCCGCGCTCGGACCCGTGCACCAGGATGGTCTCGTCGTCGATCCGGGCGCCGAGCATGCCGGCCAGCTTCTTCGACTTCGCCACCTCGATCAGCACGATCTTGTCGAGGCCGCGCAGGACCAGCCCGTGCACCGGGTCGTTCAGCAGTTGCAGGCGACCGTACCGATCCATCGTCTCGGCGACGTCCACCAGCAGCGCGTGCGGCACCGGGTAACGCGAGAACTTGATCAGCGAGTCGACCACGCTCTCCGCGTCGTGCCCGGCCGCCCGGCTGTTCCACAGGCCCAGCGGGGTCAACCGGTACGTGTGCACGTGCTCCGGTGACCGCTCCAGCTCGGCGAACGGCGCGATCGCCATCCGGCAGGCCTGCGCGTCCGGGTGATCCACCTCCAGGAGAAGGGTCTTGTCCGACTGCACGATCAGTGGTCCGCCGCTCACGCGTACACCCTCCGAAGAGCCGAAATACCGACCCTCCAGTTTGCCACGAAATTCGTCTACAACCTTTTGCCCCCGTAGAGCGTCGGTATTAACGGCCGGGTCGTGCGTCAAACGGGGGCGCACGACCCGACAGAACCCCTACTTCCCGACAATCAGGGCGTTGAGATCGTTGAGGTCGCCGAACGCGGCCTGCTCCACTGCGCCGTTCCGGTTCTTCTCGATGAGCTGATCCGCGATCAGCGTGGCCTTGGTGTGAGCGATTCCGCGATGCGTCAGGAGCTGGATGGCGCTGTTTCGGGTGCCCTCGACGCGTCCTTCGTCGATGAGCTCGTCCTCCCAGGTCATCTCACCTTTGTAATTCGGCATGCCGGCCTCCCTCAGGGCTCTCTCGATATCTTCTCGCTTCATCACCACCGCGGCAAAGTCCAGCGTGGTCGTCATCAGGTCGCGGGCAAGGGACTCGGATCCGGCGGATCGTGCGACTCGCATGACCTCGGCGAGCCGGGCCATCTGGCCGTCGTCGTCGTGGACAGGGGCGAGCATGGCCCATGGCGCGGTCAGTGGATCACCGAGCGCCACTGCCGGATCGAGGTCTCGGGCGTAGTGGGTCTCGAACATGTAGACCAGCTCGGGTGGCTCATCGATCCTGCTCGGTGAAGTGCCTTGACCGAGGACGATGACGTGCTGCTTGATCCTTTTGTCGGCACAGGCGGGTTCGACCCGCAGAAGGCTGCGGTAGATGAGCATCCGGTCAGCCATCGCCGGATCCGCCCTGCGCTGGAATTCGAGGTGCAGGACGAGGTCCTCGCCGGTGATGACCAGGTCGGCATTTCGCCGGTCGACGTGCACCTCGGCGAGATTGAGCTCGGTAGGCCCGGTTCCGGGTCGTTGCGGCACATCGATACCGAAGACCCGCCCGAACAGAGCCGGGTTCCTGTTGACGATGCGTTTTGTGGCTACGTCGTACTGATTGGCTGCAGGTGCGATCGCACTGCCATCCCCCATGAGGTGATAAGCGACTAGCTGCGTGGAGCCTATAGGCTCCACGCAGCTAGTCGCAAGGCAGTAGGCGAGGGACTATTCCTCCGTGACGGCGGCGGTGATGCGGTGCAGGGCGAACGTGTGCAGGCTCTCGCCGCGTTCGTCCTCGGCGCGGAGGTAGCCGGCGGACAGGGAGACCGGGCGGACCAGGCGGGAGAGGGTGGCGCCGTGCGAGTCGACGTACCCCACCCAGACCCGGGCCTTGTCGCGGACCGCCTGCTGGAGCACCGCCATCGCCTGGGTGTGCTGCTGGACCGCGGTCAGGCCGGGGATCGCCTGGCCGTGCGCGGCCCGGACGGTGACCGGGGCGCGCCGGGCGGCCCGGGTGGCGATGTCGCCGCGGCGCAACTGCTCGACCACCCCGGCCAGGCGCGGGCCGACCAGCACGGGGGTGGACGGCTCGGCGATCCGCGGTGAGCGGCTCGGGGACCGCCGCGCTTTCGGCCTGGTCAGCACGGTGGTGCCGCCGGCGTCCTCGGCGACCGGGGCGTACCCGGCCTCGCGCAGCGCCCCCAGCAGCCGGGCCACCGGGCGGGGGCTGACCAGCACGGTCGGCGCGATCCGGCGCAGGTCGAGGGTGCCGACCCGTTTGTCGGCGAGCACCTCGGCGAGCAGCGCCTCGTCGTCGCTGCGCAGGTAGGAGCCGGCCGAGCCGCTGCGCAGGCCGCCGTGCCGCCGGGCGGCGTCGTCGATCAGGTAGGTCAGCGTCTGCGGGACGGGGGTACGGGATCGGCGCCGGAACAGTTCGTGCAGGTCGGTGGCCTGGTAGCCGATGTCGAGGGCGCGCCGCACGCTGGCCGGGGTGACCCGGAAGACGCTCGCCGACTCCTGCTCGGTGAGCACGTCCAGTTCGGTGGCCAGGTCGGGTTCGGGCGGGCCGGGCACGATCACGGTCAGGTCGGCCTGCACCAGCAGGTGATCGACCGGGGCCGGCAGCAGCCGGTCGAGGGCGCTGACGGCGTCGGCGTGCGCGTCCTCCGGGTGCACCCCCAGCGGGTCGGTCCCGTCCGGTCCGGAGTCGTTCAGGAGCAGGCGGGCGTACGAGGTGAGCGCGCCCAGCCCGGTGATCCCCAGCAGGGCCGCACCGGCGTACGCGTCCCGGTGTGCCGTCTCCCGGCCGCGGGCCCGCCGGGGCGCCTGCCAGGACAGCAGCGCCAGCAACTCGTCCGGAGCCGGTGCCGCGCCGGTGTCCAGGTCGGCGAGCGCGGTCAGCGCCTCCCGGCGGGCCTGCGGGGCGCCGGCCCGTTCCGCGTCGGGGGCGAGGGCGTTGATCGGCCGGTCCCGTTCGTCGCGGCGGCCGACCAGGCCCGGCTGCCGGGTCATGGTGAGCCAGGCCCGGGCCAGGGCGCCCCAGCGGTGCGCGATGCCGGTGGCGCGCCACAGGTCGTACGCCCCGGTGGGCAGGAACAGCTCCTGGTTGGGGCCGGCGTCGGATTCGCCGAGCAGGCCGGCCGCGTACGCCGTCTCCACCAGCAGGGCCGTCCCGGCTTCGTCGGTCCCGGCGGCCTTGGCCAGCCGTTTCAGGTCGCGAACGCCGAGCCCGCCGGTCCGCAGCACCGGCGCCGGCTCGGCGGCGAGGGACTCGAGGACCGCCTCGGTGGCGCGGACCGCCTCCATGGTCTGCCCGGCCCCGGCCGAGTCGGCGGACTGCGGATCACGCGACGGCCCGCCGGGGACCGGCGGAAGCGGCCGCAGCACCCCGAGCGGGCCGGTCTCCCGGCGCAGCAGCATGCCGACCTCACGGGGGAGTTCGACCAGCTCACCGTCGGGGCGCGGGGCCCGGCCGGCCTCCGAGACCGGCACCAGGACGTGCTGCTCGACGAGCCACCGGACCGGCTCGGCGACCGTGTTCTGATTGAGTGCTCCGACCGGCGGGCCGGCGGCGAGCCGGTCCAGGACGGCGCGGGCGCCCGGGGGCGCGGCGAGCACGGTCCGGCGCAGCTTGGCCCGGTCGGCGCAGAGCGCGGCGGCCCGGGCGTCCAGGTAGTCGGCGGGACGGCCGAGCCCGGCGGGGTACGGCGAGGTGACCTCGTCGACGGCGCCGACGACCTGCAGCGCCTCGGGCGGCCCGTGCAGCAGGAACCGCACCCGGAGCCGGTCGATCGCCACCCGGACGTCCTCGGCGGGCGCGGCCGCGGCGAGTTCGAGGATGGCGTCGACCGAGGTCAGCGCGGTGTCGGCGGCCCGGCTCAGGCGGGCCGCGTCGAGGATCACGAGGGTGAACTCGTCCAGGCCGTCCAGACAGCGGGCGACCGAGTTACGGGACTGTGCGCGTACGGCGAGGGCCGAGATGTCGGCGGGCACCGGAACGACGAGATCGGGGCGCAACTGTATGAGCGCGCCCAGCGCTTCGTCGGGCAGCGACCGGAGTTGATCGGCGAATGTGGTGGCCATCGTCTTCAACGCTAACGTTCATGGGACGATAGTGGTTGGTCCGGGCGTGGCCGGGCCTTCGATCTTCAGGAGGACCGAAAGTGGCGAAGGGGATCACGGCGGGCAGCTCGACGCCGGCGAACGAGAACACTCACCTTCGCGGCGTGGACATGAAGGGCAAGATGGACGTGTCCGAGCTTCTCTCCGACCGTGCCGCCGCCCCGTCCCCGTTCGGCGACGACCAGAGTTTCCCTCTTCCGGTGGAAAGCCTGAGCTACCGGGCCTCCAGCCGGCACCCGTGACGGACGCGGTCGGTTTCGACCTGGACATGACCTTGATCGACTCCCGGCCGGGCATCCGGGAGACGTACCACGCGCTGGTCGCGAAGACCGGCGTGCACGTCGACGCCGACCTCGCCGTGTCCCGGCTCGGTCCGCCGCTGCGGACCGAGCTGCGGCACTGGTTCCCCGAGGAGCAGGTCGAGGAGGCGGTGACCACGTTCCGGGGGCTCTATCCGGATCACGCGGTCCTGCCGAGCCGGCCGACCCCGGGCGCGGTGGCGGCTCTGGACGCGGTCCGGGCGGCCGGGTTGCGGGTCGTGGTGGTCACCTCGAAACTGGGCCGGCTGGCCCAGCTGCACCTGGACCACCTCGGGCTGCACGCCGACGAGCTGGCCGGTGACCTGTTCTCCGAGGGCAAGGCGGCCGCGCTGACCGAGCACGGCGTCCGGTGGTACGTGGGTGACCACGTCGGCGACATGGTCGCGGCCCGGACCGCGGGCGTCCCAGGGATCGGGGTGGTGACCGGCCCGTGTTCCGAGGCCGAGTTGCGGGCCGCCGGCGCTTCGTACGTCTTGCCGGATCTGACCGTGTTCCCGGCGTTACTCAGTGAGATTGCAGTTGGGCCGGAAGCGTCCGGTGGATAGCCTTGCCGTGAGCGGTTGTGTCCATTGAGTGAAGTTGAGGTCAGCGGTGCCCACGGGTCGAGTGAAGTGGTACGACGCAGCGAAGGGATTCGGTTTCGTCACCAGTGATGAGGGCGGAGACGTTTTCCTTCCCAAGGGTGCGCTGCCGGCGGGGGTCACGGAACTGAAAACGGGCCAGCGGATCGAGTTCGGCATCGTCGACAGTCGTAAGGGAGCGCAGGCTCTCGGCGTGAAACTGCTGGATGCCCCGCCGTCCCTGGCCGAGTTGCGCCGCCGCCCGGCGGATGAGCTGGCCAGCATGATCGAGGACATGATCAAGGTGCTGGAGAGCTCGGTGCAGCCGTCTCTGCAGCGTGGGCGCTACCCCGACAAGAAGACCTCGCTGAAGATCGCGCAGCTGGTGCACGCGGTCGCCCGCGAGTTCGAGATCTAGATAAACGACGGAACAGCCGGCGTGAGACCCGCCGCCGCCGCACGCCCCAGCAGGGCGTCGGCGGCGGCGAGTCCTTCTTCGCCCAGTTCCAGGGTGAACTCGTTGACGTACAGCTCGATGTGCTGCTTGACCACCGCGGGCTCCATCTCCTGCGCGTTGGCGAGGATGAAGTCCTGGCCGGCGGCCGGGTCGCGCCAGGCGTGGCGCAGCGACTCGCGGATCCATCCGGTGGCCTCGGCCGGGTCGACGGCGCCGCGTTTGGCCAGGATCGCGCCGAGCGGGATGGGCAGGCCGGTGTCGCTCTCCCACCACTCGCCGAGGTCGGCCAGGGCGGTCAGCCCATATCGCTGGTAGGTGAAGCGGGCCTCGTGGATCACCAGGCCGGCGTCGAACCGGCCCTCGGCCACGCCCGGCATGATCCGGTGGAACGGGACGACCTCGATGCGGGCCGGCGGCTGATCGGCGGCCCAGAGGCGGAACAGCAGGTAGGCCGTGGTGCGGTCGCCGGGGACGGCGACGGTGGCGCCGGTCAGGTCGGTGCGCCCGTTGCTGAGCACCAGGGGGCCGCAGCCGCGCCCGAGCGCGCCGCCGGTGGGCAGCAGCTCGTAGTCGCCGAGCAGCCAGGGCAGCGCCGCATAGCTCACCTTGACCAGGTCGAACCGGCCGTCGAGGGCGGCCGTGTTGGTGACGTCGACGTCGGCGAAGGTCAGATCGACGGGCGGGGCCCCGCTCACCAGCCCGTGGATCAGGGCGTGGAACACGAAGGTGTCGTTGGGGCACGGGGAGACCGCCAGTGAGAGCGCCACGCCTCACACGCTAGCTCTCATCCCGCTCCAGAGAAAAATATTCACGTCTCCCTCTGGCCTCGAAGGTGTGACCGTTCTTACACTCCAATTTTGTTGGATCAAGTGATCGACAAAAGGGGGTGCCGCGTGACTCGTTCGCTGGTTGCGGGCGTCCTGGTGATCGGCCTCGTCGGTGGGCTGCCCGCGCCCGCCTCCGGAGCTGCGAACTGGACGCCCGCCTACGACCTGGAGGGCGCCTGCGTCACCCTCCAGGCCTTCAACGGATCCACCTCGCTCGGCCACGTCTGGAAGGACTCGGTCGGCTACGGCTTCGGCGCGGCTGCCAAGGCCGAGCCGTTCCGCTTCGAGGCCACCGCGCTCGGCCGTTACCTGCTCCGCGACGCCGACGGCGCCCCGCCGTACCAGAGCGTGGTCAACTGGGTGTGGGCCGGCGGCGAGTACGGCGCCCGGGCCGACTGGACGATCACCACCGACGGCAGCCGCCACAAGTTCGTGAACACCTCGACCGGCCAGCAGATGGGCTCCTACCTGGGCGGGCTCGGCACCGGCGGGGCCACCTTCGCGCTCGCCCCGGCGACCGGCTGCGCCGCGATCCCGGACATCGCCACCGGCGTCAGCGGCACCCCGGCCCCCGGCGTCGGCGCGAACGGCAAGCTGGTCGGCTGGATCGACGCGCACGCGCACATCACGGCGGCCGAGGCGTTCGGCGGATCACTGCACTGCGGGGACGCGTACGCCGCCGGCGGCGCCCCGGTCGCCCTGAAAGGCTGCGCGTCGCACGCCACCCTCGGCTGGGGCGCCCTGCTCGAGGCGATCATCGCCGGTACCGACCCGGTCGCCTCGGCCGAGGACGGCTGGCCGACCTTCGGCGACTGGCCGCAGCACGACACGATGCTGCACGAGGCCTCCTACTTCCGCAGTCTGGAGCGGGCCTGGAAGTCCGGCCAGCGGGTGCTCAACGTGCTGCTGGTCGCCAACCGGGTGATCTGTGAGCTGACCCCGGAGCACACCTCCTGCGACGAGATGGATCAGATCCGCGCGCAGGCCACCTATCTGCGCAAGATGCAGGACTATGTGGACGCCCGCAGCGGCGGCCCGGGCAAGGGCTGGTTCCGGCTGGCGAAGACCCCTGCCGAGGTACGCCAGATCGCCGCCCAGGGCAAACTCGCCGTCACGATCGGCGTGGAGAACTCCGAGATCTTCGGATGCCGCGAGATCAACGGCGCCGCGCAGTGCACGACTGCCGACATCGACGCCGGGCTCGACGAGCTGGCGGCGATCGGGGTCAGCGGCCTGTACCCGGTGCACAAGTTCGACAACGCGTTCGGCGGCACCCGGTTCGACGAGGGCACGACCGGCGCGGCGATCAACGTCGGCAACCTGATCTCCACCGGGCACTGGTGGCAGGCGACCAACTGCACCGGGCCGTCGGACAACGAGCAGCCACTGGTCAGCGACGACATCGCGAAGCTGCTCCAGCTCGGGGTCAAGCTGCCGGCCGGCACGATCCTGCCGGTCTATCCGAGCGGGAAGATCTGCAACACCCGTGGGCTCACCGCGCTCGGAACGTACCTCGTCCAGGAAATGATCGACCGCGGCATGATCATCCACATCGACCACATGGGGGTGAAGACCGCGTCAGCGGTCCTGGACCTGGCCGAACAGGCCGGATATCCCGGGATCGCCTCGGTGCACACCTGGTCCGACCCGGCCCTGATCAACCGGATGCTGGGGCTCGGCGGCTTCCTCGCCAGCTACGCCTTCTCGGCCACCGACGACGGCCAGGACACCGGCACCTTCCTGGCCGAATGGCGTGGCCACCGGGCTCTCGCCAACGGCTCGAGGATCACCGGGTACGGGGTCGGCACCGACGTGAACGGTCTGGGACCGCAGGCCGCTCCCCGGCTGAACGCCGGGTCCAGCCCGCTCACCTACCCCTTCACCGCCATCAACGGAACGACGGTCGGCAAGCAGGTCTACGGCAGCCGGACCTTCGACCTCAACACCGACGGCGTCGCCCAGTACGGGCTGTACGCCGACTGGATTACCGACCTGATCAACCAGGCCGGGGCGGACGGGCCGCTGCTGCGGACACAGCTGCTCAGCGGGGCCGAGGCGTACACGGTGATGTGGGAACGGGCGCGTGGATGACAGCTGTCGTCGAGTCCCGGGTCGGCCGCGGCTGGATGGCGGCGTACGCGCTGGCCATGGTCGGTGTCGCGGCCGGCTGGTTCGGGCCGATCCAGATCCTGCTCCCCGAGCAGGCGGCCCGGCTGGCCGGGGACGACGGCAAGGAGGCCCTGCTCGCCCTGGTCACCGCGTGGGGCGCGGGAGCGTCCATGGTGGCCAACCCGCTCTGGGGCGCGCTCTCCGACCGGCTGCGGGCCCGCCGGCCGATCTTCGTGGCCGGGACCGTGATCGGGGTCGCGGGACTGATCGTTCTTTCCGGGGCGGACACCACCGCGACGATGATGACCGGCTGGATCCTGGTGCAGGTGGGCCTGAACGGGCCGCTGGCCGCGCTCGCCGCCCTGATCGGCGATCGGGTGCCGGAGAGTCAGCGCGGCACGGTCGGCGCCCTGTTCGGGGTCGCCCAGATCGCCGGGGTCATCCTCGGGACGGCAGTGGCGGTCGCGGCGGGTGACGCGACGATCGGCTACCTCGCGGTGGCGATCGCCGTCCCGGCGCTCGGCGCGGCGCTGCTGATCATCAACCGGGAGAGTCCCGTGCTCGAGCGGCGGCGAGGGCGGATGCGGTGGCCGGGCGGGCAGTTCGCCTGGGCGTGGCTGATCCGGTTCCTGCTCAACCTGGTGAACGCGCTGGTCCTGGTCTACCTCCTGTACTACCTGTCGGACCAGGTCGGCGTCGACGACGCGGCCACCTGGGTGCTGATCCTGACCGTGGTCAACGTGCTGTTCGCGGGGATCTTCGGGTTCGCCGGGGGAGTGCTGTCCGACCGCTGGGAGAGACGCCGGATCTTCGTGGTGGTGGGCGCGATCGTGCTCGCCGCCGGCACCACCCTGATGGCCCTCGTCCCGGTCGTCCCGGTCGTGATCGTCGCCTCGGTGCTGGTCGGCGTGGGGTGGGGCGCCTACATCGCGGTCGACATGGCGATCCTCACCCAGGTCGTGCCGGACGCCGAGACCCGGGCCACCATGCTCGGCGTCGCCAACGTCGCCGGAACCCTGCCGCAGATGCTCGCCCCGGTGCTGGCCGCGCCGATCGTCACCGCGCTCGGCGGTTACCGCGTCCTGTACCTGGTCACGGCGGCCATCGCGCTGGTCGCGCTGGCCCTTCTCCCGCGCCTTCGGGCGATTCGCTGAAAGGTACCGCCTTGTATCCCCAGTTACCCGCCGGATTCCGGTTCGGCATGTCGACGTCGGCGTACCAGATCGAGGGCGCGGCCGACGCCGCCGGCAAGGGCCCGAGCATCTGGGACACCTTCACCGCCCGCCCCGGGACCGTCGTGCACGGCCAGGACGCGCGGGTGGCGATCGACCACTACCACCGGTACGAGTCGGACATCGCGCTGATCGCCGCGGCCGGGGTGCAGGACTACCGGTTCTCCTTCTCCTGGCCGCGGGTCCTGGCCGGGGACGTCGCCTTCTACGACCGGCTCGTCGACGCGATCCTCGGCGCGGGGCTGCGGCCGGTGCCGACGCTCTACCACTGGGACCTGCCGCAGGAGCTGGAGGACGCCGGCGGCTGGATGAACCGGGACACCGCGTACCGGTTCGCCGACTACACCGGGACGCTCGTCGCACATCTGGGCGACCGGGTCCGGCACTGGATCACCATGAACGAGATGAACGTGCACACCCTCTACGGGTACGCGCTCACCGACCACGCCCCGGCGCGCGGGCTCGGGCTCGGGGCGCTGCCGGCGGGGCACCATCAGTTGCTCGCGCACGGGCTGGCGGTGCAGGTTCTGCGTACCCAGCCGGCAGTTTCCGTCGGGATCGCGAACCAGCACTTCCCGGTGACCCCGGCCGGTGACGATCCGGCGGACGTCGCGGCAGCGACGCTCTTCTCCGAACTCACCAACTGGACCTTCTCCGACCCGATCCTGCGCGGCGAATACCCGAACGAGCTGATCCGGGCCGGGATCGGGACGCCGGACACCCAGCTCGACCAGGACCTGGAACTCATCCGGGCGCCGCTCGACTTCTACGGGGTCAACTACTACGAACCGACGATGATCGAGGCGCCGCGAGCCGGGAAGGACTACAGCGGTGTGCTCGAAGTGGACATTCCATCGGACATGCCGTTCTCCCCGGTGCCGGTGAAGTGCGACGAACGTACCGATTTCGGGTGGGCGATCGTGCCATCCGGGCTGACCGAGATCCTGGTGACGCTCCACGAGCGCTATCCGAACCTGCCGCCGGTGATCATCACGGAGAACGGGGCGTCGTTCCACGACGCGGGGCCCGGGCCGGACGGCCGGGTCGCCGATCCCCGGCGCATCGGCTATCTCGACGCCCACCTGCGGGCGGTGGCCGATGCCATTGCCGCGGGGGTACGGGTGGACGGGTACTACGTCTGGTCGGCGCTCGACAACTTCGAGTGGGCGGCGGGGTACGAGCAACGGTTCGGCCTGATCCACGTCGACTACGCGGACCTGTCCCGTACGCCCAAGGACTCCTACTACTGGTACCAGTCGCTGATCGCGGCTCAGCCGCGCAACTGATCCACGAACTGGTTGGCGAGGCGGGACAGCCGCTCGGCGCGTCCCTCCTCGGCCCAGCCGTCCACCAGGCTGAGCAGGGTGCTGCCCTCGACCAGAATGATGAAGTCGTCGATCACCGCCTCGTCGTCGACACCGGCCCGCAGCTCACCGAGCTCCCGCGCCTCCCGCAGACAGTTCCGCAGGTGCACCCGGATCTCCTGGTGCGAGGACCGCCGCGAGTCGGCCAGCCGCGGATGCGACAGCGCCGCCCCGGCGAACGCCACGTTCACATGCGCGTCCGCCGCCCGCTCCTCGTCCAGCGGCAGCACCGCCTCCAGGGCCGCCCGCAGCCCCTCCAGCCCGAACAGGTCGCCACCGATCCGGAAGGCCCGCTCCACGATCCGGTCGTACACCGCCTTCTGCGCGGCCACCAGGATGTCGCCCTTGCCGCCCAGGAAATGCGCCAGCACGCTCAACGAACATCCGGCCTCGTCGGCGATCGCCCGGGTGGTGGTGCCCTCGACGCCGCGCGCCCGGACCACCCGCCAGGTGGCCGCCAGCAACTCGCCCTGTCGCTGTTCGCGATCCACCACCTTCGGCACGCGCCCAGCTTGCCACAGCCCCGTCAGCCGCGGACGCAGCGTGTGGAGTTGCGGCGCGTATGACGGCCGAACTCCACACGCTGGGTGGCGCTTTGGGTGTGTGGAGTTGGGGCGCGTATGACGGCCGAACTCCACACGCCGGGTGGCGCTTTGGGTGTGTGGAGTTGGGGCGCGTATGACGGCCGAAATCAACACGCGGGTTGGCAGCGGTGCGGCGGGGCGTGACGTCGAGCGGTTGCCAGTTTTGTTCGGCTGGTTCTCATGGCTGTCTCGGCACTGCCGAGACAGCCATGAGAACCAGCCGGGGGTGACCGGGACGGGCATGCATGAGCCGCACCCGCGGGGTGACCGGGAGGGGGCGCCTGCCGTGGCCGCCGCGAGGCACGGGACGTCGTGTGGCCCGTACCGGAGCATGGTGTGGGAGAAGCCCGGCGGACCGCAAGCGATCAGGTGGGTTTGGGGATGGGGGTGATCACCGTGAGGTTGCGGAGGCGGCGGGCCAGCGGCAGCGTGGCGACCACCGCGAGCACCGGGATCAGGAAAGCCCAGCGCAGGCCGATCGGTTCGGAGAGCGCGCCGAGCAGGACCGCGCCGAGCAGCGCCCCGCCGTAGTTGAACAGGTTCACCTTGGCGATCACCTCGTCGCTGCTGCCCACCGCGGCCTCGCCGGCGGCGCTGAACGCCAGCGGCACCAGCACCCCGACCCCGACCCCGGCGATCGCGAAGCCGGCCACCGCCGCACCCACCGCGGGCAGGGTGACGACCAGTCCGCAGCCTACGCCGCAGACGGCCAGCGAGCCGACGGCGAGCAGCGTCCGGCCGGTCCGTGGCACCACGTGGTCGGCGACGAGCCGGCTGACCAGGACGGCGCCCTGATAGGCGGCGTACCCCAGCGGGGCGACGGAGGCCGCCGCGGCCAGCGAGTCCTGCAGGTAGACCGAACTCCACGTGCTGACCGCCGAGTCCACCAGGAACGCTGTGAAGATCAACATCCCGCAGACCAGTACGACCGGTCGTACGCTCCCGCTGCCCTCGGCATGGGCCACACTGGACCGCAGCGTCCGCCCGGGTTCGAACAGCCGCCAGCCGACCGCGCCGACCAGGACCGCGAACCCGGCCGCCGTCCCGACCGCCAGCGCGGCGCCCGCACCCGACTCCAGCGAACCCGACATCAGCAGGGCGGCGGCGATCGCGGCGGCGGTGTACGCGGCGAACAACCGGCTCATCACACTGCGCCCCAGCCGGGCCTGCACCAGCACCCCCTGCATGCTCAGCGAGGCGTCGACCGCTCCGAGGCCCAGCCCGTACGCCAGCAGGATCGCGGCGAAGACCGCGTTCGGCGACCAGAACGTCGTGCCGGCGAGACCCGCCCCGACCAGGAACAGGCCCGAGGCCAGCGCGTACCGGCTGCCCCATCGGGCCGCGACCCGGTCGGCCAGCACCGACCCGCCCGCCGCGGCCACCACGACCAGCAGCAGCAGCGCCGAGACGAAGGTGTCGTCGATGCCCTGCCGGTCCTTGAACGTGGGGAGGGCGGTGACCACGGCGGCGTACCCGAGGCCCTGCGCGGCATAGCCCGCGCCGATCAACCGGGCCCGTGCGCCGGCCGACATGACGTCCTTCATCGAATGCCCTCGCTCCGCGGTAGGCGATGGTGGTGCCGGTCACACATTCGTTCAGCGCAGCATGCCGGTCGAGATCGTCAACGGCAACGACTTCCGTGTTACGGCTTTCGCGCGCGCCCGCCGCCCTCGTCGATGATCAAGGCCGGGGTGGCCTCGACTAACCTGCATGGGTGTACAGCCCGACGCCGCGATCCCAGCCGACTCGACGCATGCTGCTGACCGCGGCGGCGGCACTGCTGGCGGCGGGCTGCGGCGACACGACAGCGGGCGGGACCGCGACACCGGCGCCGTCCGCCGACCCCGCGGCGCTGCTCGGTGAGCTGGCCGAGGGGTTGTCGCCGGAGAACCCGTACCGGGACCCGGTCGCCGCGGAGCGCACGGCCGGCCGGCTCGCAGCCCGGTCGCTGGTCGACGAGGTCTCCGACGCGGAACGGGACCGGCTCTTCGCGGAGATCGGGTTCGGCGTGCACCGGGGCACGGAACCGGGGACCGGGGCGCCGTTCGAGCTGTACCTGGCCTCCGGCACGGACGACCGGACGTGGGGCGCCGTGCTGCGCAACCCGGCGGAGAAGCCGCGGATCGTCCTGGAGGTGCCGCATCCGGGCTTCGACATCAACACCGAGCGGCTCGGCCTGGACCTCTACCGCCGGGTCGACGGCGGGGTGCTGCTGATGGCCGGCGCGCACCGGCAGGCGGCCGGGGCGTCGGCGGACGTGGCGCACAACGATCGTTCGATGTTCCACGTGCTGGCGGTGGAACTGGCCCGCAACGGGCTGGACCAGGTCCAGTTGCACGGTTTCGCCGACAAGAACCTGCCGAAGTCCGACGCCGTGGTGTCCACCGGCTCGGCGCCGATCAGCCGGTTGGCCCGGGACATCGCCGACGGGCTGGACCAGGCCGGGATCCGTACCTGTCGGGCGTGGTCACGCGGGTGCGGCTCGCTGGAGGGCCGGACCAACGAGCAGGGCCGGGCCGCGGTGAAGAACAGCGACGTCTTCGTCCACCTCGAGATGAACTACGCGATCCGGAAGGACGAGGCTTCCTGGGAGGAGACGGTCGCCGCGCTGGCCGGCCAGATCAACGGGAGCTGACCCGGCCGGATCCCGCGGTCAGAGCCGCCGGGCGGTGCGCCACCGCTGCGCCCAGTAACCGGTGCCGTCGAGGATGGACTCGCCGCCGAAGTCCCCCATGGTCGGCCCGTTGGCGCCGCTGCGGCTGGAGATGAAGCGGTGGTGGCCGCGGTCGTCGACGCCGAGGTACATCCCGGAGTGCTCGATGTGCTTGCCCTTGAGCGGACCGGCGTTGAAGAACAGCAGGTCACCGGGGAGCAACCGGTCGAGCTCGCGGGCCCGGGCGCCGGTGTTGGGCATCAGCAGGGTGCCCGGGCCGAAGGCGGCCATGGCGATGGCACGGCGCGGCAGGCCCGGACCCGGGCTGTTGGTGCCGCGCAGCGGATAGCCCAGGCGGTAGCCGTAGACCATCCGGAGGAAGCCGGAACAGTCGAGACTGCGGATGTGGCTCGCGGTCGGCTTCTCCTTCTTGTCGGAGAAGGTCCACGAGACGCCCAGGTAGTCGTAGAAGTCGGAGTTCTCGGCGCGGCCGTCCGGGTCGATGTCGGAGAGCGGGCCGAACGCGGCGTCACCGGAGTACTGCCGGCCCGTCGCATCCTTCTTCGGGGCGGCGACGTACGTGTATTCGATGGCGAGACCCAGCACGTCGGGGGACCTGTCGGTGCGGGCCTTCGCGTACCAATTGGTGAACCACTGCTGCCTCTCGGCGCCCTGACTCCACTCGCGTGGCGCGAGGCGTACCCAGAGACTGGTGTGGATCTTGGCCTTGGTGTAGCGCGGCTCGGCGATGGTCCGGCCCGGCCCGACCAGGTGCACGGTGCGGGAACCGTCGGTCATGGTCGCGAGGACCGTGCCGTCCGGGCCGATCATGCGGGTCCGGGCCGGTGCGGCCAGCCGCTGGTAACGGATGCCGGAGGCGTCGGCCGGCACGGCCATCGCGGCCGGCGATCCGAGACTGATCTCGATCGTCTCGGTCATCGTCGACCGGACGGTCACGAACGCGAAGAGGCCGGCGGCGGAGAGCATGGCCCCGATGACAGCGGTGACGAGCGCCGCCCGGCCCCGCGAGTAGGTCTGGTAGTTCATGGCGCTTCCCTCGTCGGCTTGCTCAGGTCACCGGCACGAGACCGGCCACGACGCCGCTGAAGGCGACGCCGTAGGTGATCGCGGTGACCACCAGGGTCGCCAGCACCGTCGCCTTCGGCGGCTGCCGGACGAGCTGGTAGGTGATCAGGCCGGGCGCCACGAAGCCCAGCGTCTGGTGCGCGAACAGCAGCGGCAGGTCCCGCTGGACCAGCACGAACAGGGTCATCTGCAGGAAGACGCTGAGCAGCACGATGGCGGCGAACAGCCGCTTGCCGTAGAGGATCACGGTCTTCTGCATGAGCTTCGTGAGGAGGAAGGTGACCACGGTCATCACCACGATCACGCCCGCCTGGATCGGGTCCTCGATCAGCGCGAGAGCCAGCCAGCCCGGCGTGATCATTCCGCCCGGCGAGAGGTTGGTGGTCAGATAGCAGAGCAGCGCGAAGACCAGACCGATGCCGAGGCAGGCGGTGGCAAGCTGGGCGCTGAGTTCTCCCCCGAATGTCACCGGTGAGTCCTTTCCAGGAAGACGGTACGGTCGAGCTCGTCGAATCCCGGCGTCGTCGAGACGCGCAGCATCGAGTCGGATCGGGCGCTGCTCTGCGGTTCCCAGCTCGGCAGCGCGGCCAGTTCGTGCAGCAGCACCTCGCCCTGCCCGTGGATGTTGCCGACGGCCACGATGGACGCGTCGTTGTCGGTCGCGCCCATCAGCTCGGCGAGCAGCTGCTCGGGCGGCATCTTGCCGCCCAGGTCGAGCACCCGGCCCTGCAGCTCCGCCGGGACGTTGACCCGGGCGCTGCGGGTCATCTCACCGATCAGCACGATCCGCTGCGGCTGGATCCGCCCGGAGAGCGTGCCCATCTGGCCGTTGCGCTCCACCCGGTCCGGCCGGCAGTTGATCACCATCGTCAGCGGCCGCTGGATCAGGCGCTGCTTCTCGAGCTGCTCGATGTTCATGAAGGTCGACTCGGGGTCGTTGGCGGCGAAGATGTTCGCGAACCGGACCCGCTTGTCCCGGTAGAGCACCCGGGCCACGGACAGCACGCCCGGGTCCGGCGGCGCCGACCACATGCCCTGCAGCGCGCTGCGCCGGTCGACACCCAGCTGGGCGGCCACGGCGAGGGCGATCGCCACGTTCTCCTTGAAGGTGATCCAGCCGAAACCGGCCATCTCCTGATCGGTCACCGACTCCGGATCCACCTTGACCAGCCGGCAGTTCCGCTTGTCGGCCTCCTCCTGCAGGATCGCGAGCCGGTCCTGCTCGGCGGTGATGCAGATGCCGCCCTCGGGCATCGACCGGCTCAGCGACCGGGCCACGTCGTCGAGGGTCGGGCCCATCTCGGCCAGGTGGTCCTCACGCACGTTGCAGAGCACGCCGATGTTCGACTGGATCAGCTTGCTCTGGTTGATCTCCTGAAGCGCCGGCATCACCGCCATGCACTCGATCACCAGGGCGTCCGGGTGGTAGACGGCGGCCCGCCGCACGATGCCGATCTGCTCCACCACGTTGGCGATGCCGAACTTGCGGTGCACCGGCTCCTCGCTGGCGTCCGGGAAGATGAACCGCGCGGCCGTGCCGGTGGTCTTCGCCACCACCACCTTGTCACCGCCCCGCAGCGCCCCCGCGCAGAGCCGGGTGATCGAGCTCTTGCCCCGGATGCCGTTGACCAGCACCCGGTGCGGCAGCTTCCGCAGGTTGGCGTAGTGGTTGCGCTGCTCGATCACGCCGGCCACGAGCAGCGCGAGACAGCACAGGCTGAAGACGGTGTAGAGGTAGAGCATGTCAGCCCTTCGCTGCCCGGGTGTGCTGGCCGCGTGCCGGGGCATCCCGGTACGGCATGACGGTGGTCCGGTCCGGCCCGGCGCCTCGCAAGCGCAGCGCGCCACCGAAACGGGCCGAGCCGGTGTGCCGTACCTGACGGCAGATCTCCAGACAGATGGCGACCGCGCCGATGTCGTCGTGACGCTGCGGCGGCACCGGCTGGTCCAGGTCACCGCCGCTCATCCGGTCGGCGAACATCGCCAGCCGCCGCAACGGCTGGACGAAGATGTAGAACTGCCAGACGTGGGTGAGCAGCACGATGCCCACGACAGCGGCCGCGACCAGGAGCGTCCACCGGCGTTCGATCGTCTTGGACAGGCGCAGGCCGGCCACGTTCTGCTCGACCACCACCGCCCACTCCAGATGCGCGACCGTCGTCGGCTCGGTCAACCCGAAACCGGCCGCCAGGGCGGGCTTCCCGTCGGCGTCGGCGCCCCGGCCGGCGGTCAGGCCGGGCAGCGCCTCGACCGCCACCTGGCGGGCCAGATCGCCGGTCAGTTGCTGGAAGCCCACATAGCCCTCGGAGTCGAGGATCGTCCGCAGGCCGGCGTCGACCACCCGGACCCGGCCGTCGACCCGGCGGATCAGGGTGAGCATCCGGTCCGGGTCGAACTCGCCGACGACGGCGTTCCCGTCGGACCGCTCGTTGTAGGCGAACACCACCGGCAGCCGGTCCACGGTGGAGTCGAGCTGGATGCCGATCTCGCCGGGCAGCGGCCCGGCCGGGCGCAGCGGGTCACGGCCGGCGGCGCTGAGCACCTTGCCGGCGGCGTCCACCAGGTAGAGGGCTCGCAGCCGGCTGTCGCCGGCCAATTCCTTCTCGAGGGTACGACCGGTCGCCGCGCTGTTCCCCGGATCGACCGCCTGCGACGTCCGGGTCACCGTGGACAGTCCCTGGTTCAGGAGGTTGCCGAGCGCGTACCCCGCCGTCTCCGCCCGGGTCTCCTCGTCGCGGACCAGCTGCACCGGGATCGCCGGATGCGACTCGCGGGCCACCATCGCCACCGCCGCCACCGGCCACAGCAACGCGATCACGACCGCCAGTGCCAGACCCTGGGTGACGGTCGGCCGCCACCCCTTCTCGTCGGGCATCCGCGCACCGACCGTGGTGGCCAGCGCCCGGGCGATCCGGTGCGCCTCGCGGATCCGCAACGGGCGGCGGTCCCGGGGCGGCGCGCCGCTGGCGTCGTCGGTCGCCTGTTCCAGCAGCTGCCGGACCGGCCGGGTCAGCGCCCCGCGCATGACGGCGAAGCTGAGCAGCGTCACGACCAGCAGGCTGAGCCCGAGCAGGAGGCCCTTGACCAGCGAGGTGCCGCCGCTGACCGGCGCGATCAGCAGGGCGGCCACGGCGAGGCCGGTGCCGTCGATCGGCGCCGAGGTGACGACGAGGCGCTGATCCGGCCACTCGGTGACGACCACCTCGCGGCTCTGCCGGGTGGTGGCGCCGGCCAGGCCCGCGAAGACCTTCGCCTGGTGGGCCGGGTCGATCGCGTGGGCGCCCTGCATCAGGGTGCTCTTGCCGTCGGCGGTGAGCAGGTGGATGCCGTGGCGCGCGTCCGGGTTGAGCCGCAGGTTGCGCATCGTGATCGGCTGCAGGGCCAGCAGCGACCGGGTCGCGTCGACGACGGCGCTGAAGACCAGCATCGGGCCGTCCGCCGTCGTGATCGCCGTGGCCGTGCCGGCCGGAAGCGGGGTGGGCAGCAGGTTCAGCGGCACCGCGGAGCCCTTGGCCGCGACCGGCTGCCGGGTCGTGGTGTCGACGACAGCGGCACCGGTGACCGCGGAACCGTCACCGACCGCCCGGGCCGCCAGGTCCGCGGGCGGTGTGCCGCCGCCGCCCTCGGCGATCCGGCCCAGCTCGCCCGACTTCGCCCGGATCTCGGCCTCGATGTTGCCCGCCAGCTTGGACACCACGTCGCGCTGGGAGTCCGCGATCGCGGGCAGCACGGCGGACCGGGCGTTGACGGCGAGGCCGAGAACGGCGACTACCACCACGAACAGCGTGGTCCAGAGGAAGATCAGGGAAGGGGCGCCGGTGCCGGCCGGGAACGCCGCCGCCGGCAACTGCTGACCGAGCGCCCGGCGCCGCCAGGCGAGCAGCTGCTCCTGCTCACCGGCGAGCTCGGCAGCACGAGCGGAAAAGAACTGCTTCGACATTTCCGGCACTGCCACGACTGCCTTCCATTCATTGTTACGGCAGCCCATGCACGTGTTACAGGTCTAGCCCCCGAAGTCGCCGCGAGACTAGCAACCTTTCCTTCCATGGCAGAAACGCGTGACCCCTCATCGGGACTTTCCTGTGCCACGAATCACCAGCCCGGCGGTGTTCGCGCCGCGGGACAGCAGGTTCCCCTCAATGCGTTCCACCGCGGCCTCATAGATGCGGCGACGGCCCGGTGCCAGATTCGGATCCGCTAATTCCCGTTCGAGATCGACAAGACGGACATCTGGATTCAGATCAACAAACGTCGGAATGGCCTCGAGAGCAGCCACCTTCCAGCGATTCGTCGCTTTTGCGGGGCTGAACGTGACCTTAATCATCGCTCCGTCCCGATTGGAGTTGACCGGCTCCGCGTGACGGGCGATCTGATTGCCCATGCCGTAGATGACCCAGGTGTCACCGATTCGTTCCACCGGCTGCACGACGTGCGCGTGATGACCGAAGATGATGTCCACGTCGTCGATCTTCGCGATCTCCCGTGCCCAGTTCTGCTGGTCCACGTCGGGCTCGTGCTCGTACTCAGTGCCCCAGTGCATGCTGACCACGACGATCTCCGCGCCCGCGTCCCGCGCCGCCGCCGCGTCCTTGCGGATCTTCTTGACGTCGATCAGGTTCGCCACCCACGGCATACCGGCCGGAGCCGTCAGGCCGTTGAAACTCTTGGTGTAACTCAGGTGACCGACCTTCACGCCCTTCACCGGGTAGATCTTCGGCACCTTCGCCTCGGCCGCCGACCGGTACGAGCCGGTGTGCCCCAGCCGTGCCGCGTCCAGCGCGTCGAGAGTCCGCTTGATGCCGTCGTACCCCTGGTCGATGCTGTGGTTCGACGCGGTCGAGCAGCCGTCGTACCCCACCTCGCGGATCGCCGGCACGATCTCCCGCGGCACGCTGAACTTGGGGAACCCGATGTACGGCCCGCCCGCCGGGGCCACCGCCGTCTCCAGATGGCACAGCGACAGATCAGCGCCGGCGATCGCGTCCTTCGCCGGCGCGATCATCGGCGCGAAGTCCATCGGGCCGCCGCCGTCCCGGCTCGCCTGATGCCACATCTCCGGGTGCACCAGAATGTCGCCCGCCCCGAGAATCGAGACGGTACGCCCCGGCAGTTCCGCCGTGACGCCGACCGGCCGAACCGAACCGATCGGTTCCGGCGCGCCGGTGTCCCACGGGCCCAACGCGTAAATAGCTCCGGACGCCAGCGCCACCGCGGAAAGGCAACCCAACGTCGCCTTGAGCGGACTGGAACCGGATTGAGAAGTGCTTGCCACCGCGACAGGCTAGACGGCGTTGCCGGTTCCTATGCAGGTCAGTGACGCGGCTTCATTTGCCTGCGTGGCCGGTGGACAGGTATAGGGGAACCGTTTGCGCGACCGCGACTTTTCGCGGCGCGATTCAGGGAAAGGTATCGAGAACGGGAGAAGCGGCCCGGAGCGCGGCGAAAGCATCCGGGATACGCCAGGACCCGCGGTCGCGAGGGCCGATCGGGTTGGAGATGGCGCGCAGCTCGGCGAACGGGACGCCGGCCCCCTCGGCGGCGACCGCCACCCCGTGCCCCTCCATGGCCTCGGCGACCGCCAGCGGGAAACGGGCGGCGAGCCGGTCGGCGGTCTCGCCGGTGCCGGTGACGGTGGCCAGGGTGAGCACATCGCCGCAGATCGCCTCGGGAAGGGCGGTGCGCAGGGCCTTGACCAGGTCCGGGTCGGTGTCCAGAGCGCTCGTGCCGAAGCCGAGCTCGTCGATCGGCAGGAAGCCGCCCGGGGATTCGGCGCCCAGATCGGCGGCGATGCTGCGGGTGGCGACGACCAGGCCGCCGACGGCGACCCGGCCGGGGAAACCGCCGGCGATCCCCGCGCTGATCACGGCGCGGTAGGAGCGGGTGGCGAGCAGGCGTGCGGTTCCCGCGGCGGCGGCGGCCGGGCCGACACCGACGGCCTCGACCACGATCCGGTCCGGGTCGAGGAGGTCACGGACGGCTTCGGCTTCGGCGGCGACAGCGGTCACGACCAGGAGGGGGTACGGGCTCACGAGTCCTCACTGTTCGTCGGCTCACCGTCGGTGTCGGCGGAGGAGGGCCGGTAGACGTGGTATCCCGGCGGCGCCGGAGCCGGCTTGAACGAACCCGTGGCACCGGAGTCGCCGCCGAGCCGCCGGGTGGTCGGCTCGTCGTCGGTGAGCCAGTCGTCGTCGGGGCGTGCGGCAGTGAACGACCGCGTGGACGGCCCACCGGCCCGCGTCTCCGCCTGCCGGTCACCGTTGCGGGCGCCGGGCACGGCAGGGGTGGCGGCGGCGACCGGTGGTGCGGTCTTCTCCCCGCGACCTCGCCGCCAGCGCCGGCCCTTGGCCGCAGGGGCGGGGGCGGGGTCCATCACCTGGGTGTCGCCGTCCCGGGCCGGGTCTTCACGAGGCGGGCTGGAGGGGGCGGGACGGGTGCTTTCCCCGTACTCCGCAGCCTGGTTCTGATCCGGGGGTGGCGAGGGAACCGCGTCGGGGCGGCCGGAGAGGCGCTCGTTGTGCAGGCGGGCGGCGGACCAGGCGGCGCGAAGGGCGGCCAGGACCGCCAGCACCGCCGCGAACGCGATGCCGAGACGCCCTGGGAACGGGATGAGGCCCAGGCCGCCACCGGCGACCCAGGCGAGCATCAGCGCGGTCTCGGAGTGGGCGAAGGCGGTGGCGCGCTGCTGCTCCGGGACGCGTTCCTGGATGCTGGCGTCGACGGCGAGCTTGGCGATGCCGCTGAAGACGGCGGTGATCAGCGCGAGCAGCGTCACCATCGCCAGGTTGTAGAAGATCGTCGTGAGCACCGTCACGCCGGCGACCACGACCAGGCCACTGGACTGCAGCGCGAGGGGCCGGCGGATCCGCAAGCTGGTGCCGGCGGCGGTGGAGACGAAGGTGCCCAGCGCGAGCGCCCCGCCGACCAGGCCGGCGGCGGCGCCCCGGCCGACCTCCAGGCCGAACACCACGGTGTCGAGCTGGTTGCCCATGATCGCGAAGGTGAGGAAGAGCAGCAGGAAGCCGTAGAGCAGGCGCAGGCTGCTGCTGCCGATCAGGGTGGCGACGATCAGGCGGCCGGAGAGGGGCTTCTCGGTGCCGCGGATGCGCAGGACCGCCCGCCAGGCCTTGGGCAGGGCCTCCGGGGGGTCCGAATCGGCGCGTGGCGGCAGGCGGAGCGCGACGACCATGCCGACCACGAAGATGATCGCGGCGACGCGTAGCGGCCACTGTGGCCCGAATTTGAAGGCGAGCAGGCCGATCGGCGCCACCAGCGCGCCGGCGAACGTGCCGTAGACGCTGGCCCGGGCGCCGGCCTGGGACAGCCCGATGCCGTCCGGCAGCAGGCGGGGGACGGCGGCGGAGCGGGCCACACCGTACGCCCGGGAGAAGGCCAGCACCCCGAACGCCGCCGGATAGAGCGCCCAGCCGGTCAGGTGATCCGCCATCACGTAGGCCAGGAAGGCCCGGCCCAGGAAGGTGGTGGCGAGCGCGTAGCGCCGGCCGTGCCGGAAATGGTCGAGCAGCGGGCCGACCACCGGCGCCAGCAGCGCGAACGGCACCATCGTGATCAACAGGTAGAGCGCGACCTTGCTGCGGGCCTCGCCCAGCGGAACGCTGAAGATGGTCCCGGCCAGGCCGATCGCGATGAGGGCGTCACCGGCACAGGAGACCGCGTGCAGGTCGAAGAGGCGGATCATGCCGATCTCGCCGGCGGCGCCGCGGGCCCGCGCCGAACCGACCCGGCGGGTGGCCCAGGCGCTTCCGCGCACCGAGCCGCGCACCAGCAGCCGGGCGGCTTTGACGCCGGAGCCGACGGTGCGTCCGAGCGAGGGAAGCAGCGGCATGGGAACCATCCTGACTGATGTGGGCGACCCGCGTCCTGTTCCGGTGTCCGGCGATCCGCCCGGGTCCCGTTGTCCGGCTATCTGGGGAGTCGTTGCGGGCTACCGGGGTTGGTAGGCAACAATGGGCGGGTGACCTCCAGGACCACTTCCCGCGCCGCCCGACTCGACCAGGTCTGTGCCGATGCTGTCGGGGTGGCCAGGGGTGCCATCACCGAAGTGGACCCCGACGACATCGGTGACCATCTCGAAGCCGTCGCCGAGGGCGACCGTGTGGTTACTCACTTCTTTGAAAGTCACCTCGACGGCTACAAGGGCTGGCGGTGGGCCGTCACGGTGACCCGGGTGCCGCGCAGCCGGCACGTGACCGTCTGCGAGACGGTCCTGCTGCCCGGGCCGGACGCGCTGCTCGCCCCCGGCTGGGTGCCGTGGAACGAGCGGGTTCAGCCCGGTGACCTCGGCGTCGGCGACCTGATGCCGACCGCGCCCGACGACGACCGGCTCGCCCCGGGCTATGTGCTCAGTGACGACGCCGCCGTCGAGGCCGTCTCGTGGGAGCTCGGCCTGGGCCGGTCCCGCGTGATGTCGATGGAGGGCCGGATGGAGACGGCCCAGCGGTGGTATGACGGCGACGCCGGCCCGGAGGCCCCGATCTCCGCCGCCGCCCCGCGCAACGCCCGCTGCGGCGCCTGCGGCTTCTACCTGCCGCTGGCCGGTGCGATGCGGTCGATGTTCGGCGTCTGCGGCAACCTGTACGCGCCCGACGACGGCCGGGCGGTCAGCGCCGACCACGGGTGTGGCGCCCACTCCGAGGCGCTGCTCAGCACGCCGGCCGAGCCGCCGGTCGACGAGCTCCCCACGGTGTACGACGACAGTGAGGTCGAGTCGGTGGCGGTCAGCCGCGGGCACGGCTCGGTGGAGTCCGGTGAGCCGGCCGAGGATTACGGCCACAGCTGACGGTCAGTCGCCGACGCTGAACTCCGGGTGCGTCAGCGCCCGGCGGCGTCGGCGTTTCCGGTCGTGGACCACCATGGTCAGGGTGCCGGGGACGCCCCACACCAGGCCCGCGACGCTGATCGCGACCCAGTGCTGCGGTGCGCCGGCCAGCCAGGTGATCAGGGACGCGACGGCGAAGGCGGCGACGCCGGCGAGCGCGAACGGGACCATCGGCGGGTCCAGGGGCTCGGGCCGCGGTTTCGTCCCGGTCACCACGGCGAGAACCGGTAGGGGCTCACCGGTTTGCGTGGCGGGAGACAGGTCACTCACTCCGACAGGGTACGGCCATTACGCATCGCATCCGCGCAGCGCGTGAGAGTTGTAACATCACTTCGCTTTTACCGAGGTAGTTGCATCTGAAAGCATGCGCGCGTCGATCATGCGTCATCTTTCGGAGAGTCCCATGTCTGCTGATACCGAACCGGCTGCCGGAACGGCGAAAAACGCCTTCGACCGGTTCTTCGAGATAACCAAGCGCGGCTCCACGCTGAGCCGCGAGGTCCGTGGCGGCATCGTCACGTTCTTCACGATGGCCTACATCGTCGTCCTCAACCCGCTCATCCTGGCCGGCGGCGCCGACAAGTCCGGCGCGCAGCTGCCGATCACCGCGCTGGCGGCCGGCACCGCGCTGGTCGCCGGGGTGATGACCATCCTGATGGGGGTGGTGGGCCGGTTCCCGCTGGCGCTGGCCGCCGGCCTGGGTGTGAACGCGCTGGTGGCGTACGAGATCGCGCCGCAGATGACCTGGGCCGACGCGATGGGCCTGGTCGTCATCGAGGGCGTGCTGATCGCGATCCTGGTGCTGACCGGGCTGCGGACGGCGGTGTTCCGGGCGGTGCCGACCCAGCTGAAGACCGCGATCGGTGTCGGCATCGGCCTCTTCCTGATGATCATCGGACTGGTCGACGCCGGTTTCGTCACCCGGGTCCCGGACGCTGCGAACACCACCGTCCCGGTCGGGCTGGGCCAGAACGGCAAGCTGATGACCTGGCCGCTCGTGGTCTTCGTGATCGGCCTGCTGCTCACGCTGGTGCTGTTCGTCCGCAAGGTCAAGGGCGCGATCCTGATCGGCATCCTCGGCACCACGGTACTGGCGATCATCGTGGAGGCGGTGGCCAAGCCGGGCGGCTGGTCGCTGAACACGCCGGCGCTGCCCGAGAAGATCATCGACACGCCGGACCTCTCGCTGATCGGCCAGTTCAACGTGCTCGACTCGTGGACCACGGCCGGCCCACTGGTCGCGCTGATGTTCATCTTCACGCTGTTGGTGACGGACTTCTTCGACACCATGGGCACGATGGTCGCGGTCGGGCAGGAGGGTGAGCTGCTCGACTCCGAGGGCATGCCGCCGCGTGCCAAGGAGATCCTGCTCGTCGACTCGGTCGCCGCGGCGGCCGGTGGCGCGGCGAGCGTGTCCAGCAACACCTCGTACGTGGAGAGCGCCTCCGGTGTCGGCGAGGGCGCCCGGACCGGTGTCGCCAGCCTGGTGACCGGTGTGCTGTTCCTGATCGCGATGTTCTTCGCCCCGCTGGTGAAGGTGGTGCCGTTCGAGGCGGCGTCGACCGCGCTGGTGGTCGTCGGCTTCCTGATGATCACCACGGTGCGGCAGATCGAGTGGTCGGACTACACGATCGCGGTGCCGGCCTTCCTGACCGTCACGCTGATGCCGTTCACGTACTCGATCTCCAACGGCATCGGGGCCGGGATCATCACGTACGTCGTCCTGAAGCTCGCCGCCGGCAAGGCGAAGGACATCCGCCCGCTGATGTACGGCATCGCGGCGCTGTTCGTGCTCTACTTCGCCCGGGGCCCGCTGGAGGCCTGGATCCTCTGAGGTTCTGCCGCCGTCACCGGGTGCGCTAGCGTGCCCGGTGACGGCTGTCATACAGGTCGACAGATGTCGTTAGCCATGCTTATTAGCTAAGCTAAGGATCGTGACGGAGCGGGGATGATGACGGAGCGCACGACGGCGGACACGCTGGCCAAGACGCTGCGCGACGCGATCATCCGGTTCAGCCGGAGAGTCCGGCAGGCCCGCCCGGTCGGCGATCTGACGTTCAGTCAGCTCTCCGCGCTGACCAGCCTCCAACTGGCCGGCTCGATGACTCCGCGTGAGCTCGCCGACGTGGAACGGGTCCAGCCCCCGACGATGACCAAGATCGTCGGGAAGCTGAAGGAGCGCGGGCTCGTGGCGCAGAGCGCACATCCCACCGACGGCCGGCAGGTTCTCCTGGAGGCCACCGATGAGGGGCGTGCGGTGTACGCGCTGCACGAACGAACCCGTAACGAATGGCTGGCCGGGGCGTTGGACCGGCTCACGCCCGAGGAACGGGACACCCTCGCGAACGCCGCCGAGATCCTGCACCGGATCGCCCGCGGCTGAGCACGGCCCGCCTCGTCACGCCGCGATGACGCGTACGACTTCGAGGGGGCTGTTCTGAACGCCGTGTTCCGATCCCTACAGGTCCCGAACTACCGGCTCTTCACCGCCGGTCAACTGGTGAAGCTGATGGGCGTGTGGATGATGTTCACCGCCCAGGACTGGCTGGTGCTCGAACTCTCCGACAACTCCCCGGGCGCCCTGGGGACGGTGACCGCGCTCCAATTCGTACCGGTGATGCTCCTGACCCTGTGGAGCGGCAAACTCGCCGACCGATACGACAAACGCAAGCTCCTCATCGCCGCGAACGCCGCCTTCGCGCTCTTCGCCATCGTCTTCGCGGTGCTCGTCGCCGCCGGGGTCGTCGAGCTCTGGCACGTCTTCGTCTCCGCGCTGTTCCTCGGCATCGCCAATGCCGTCGAGACCCCGGTCCGGCAGGCGTTCGTCTCCGAACTCGTCGAGATGCGCCTCCTGCCGAACGCCCTCGCCCTCTCCGCGGCCACCTTCAACGTGGCCCGGATCAGCGGGCCCGCCCTGGCCGGCGTGCTGCTCGCCCTGCTCTCCACCCCCGCGGTGTTCCTGATCTCGACCGCGCTGGCGATCGCGCCGGTCTTCACCTACCTCCGGATGCGCACTGCCGATTTGCACCGGGCCGAGCGCAAGGCCCGCGGCAGCACCCGGGTGATCGACGGCCTGCGGTACGTCGGCAAGCGCCACGACCTGCTCCTCCCGATCTGCATGATGGCCGTCATCGGCATGATCGGCTTCAACTTCCCGGTCACCCTGGCCGCCCTCGCGAAGATCGATTTCAACGCCGGCCCGTCCACGTTCGGCCTGCTCACCACCTGTCTGGCGATCGGCTCCCTGGGTGGGGCGCTGGCCGGCACCCGGCGTCGCTCCCGCCCCGGCGCCTACCTGGTGATCGGCGCCGCGTTGCTGTTCGGCATCTTCGAGTTCGCCGTCGGCTTCGCGCCGAACTTCGTGACCGCCGCGATCCTCCTCGTCCCCACCGGCTTCTTCTCGATCTACCTGGCGCAAGGCTGCAACCATCGCGTGCAGATGGGGGTCGACCCGGAGTACCGCGGCCGCGTCATGTCCCTCTACGTGCTGGTCTTCCTCGGCACCACACCGATCGGGGCCTCGCTGTCCGGCTGGTGGGGCGAGCACTTCGGCGTGCCGTCGAGCATCTGGGCGGCCGGTCTGGTGAGCTTCGCCGCCGCGGTGGGCGCGCTGATCTGGCAGCTGCGGGTCTCCGGCGACAAGATCAAGCTTGCCGTACGCCCCAAGCCCCATCTGTCCGTGATCAGCCCCCCGGACCCGTCTCCCGCGTCCGGACAGGCGGCGCGGCCGCATGCCGAGCCCTTCGAGCGCTCCGTCCCCGCGGCGCGCGTCTGACTTCGTCGTGCGCTAGTGATATACAGCACAGTGATGCGCCTTCCTTCGGCGCTTCGCCGGTTCGGGCGGCGTTGGATCCCGGGGAAATACGGAAACCCCTCGCGATCCCCTCGTTCGAGGGAATTCCGAGGTCAGAGTGGGTGATGTTGGCACGGCAGGCTCCTCCGAACGGGTATTCCGGACCGGCGAATCAGGGCCTAGCGTCGAACCGTGGCGATCGCGCACATGGCTGTGCTTTCGGCAGCGCTCTCAGCGCTGCTGCTACTCCCGTGCGCCGCGATCATTCTGCTCAGTGGCGATACGTCCGATTTGCGAAGCATGCTGACTCGCAAGGGCCGCCAGGAGTTGCGGGCAGATGACCGTGAGCGCGCCGACACCCGTCATCTGGCCCGCGGAGTGCGACGCCGGATCGACCGGGGCCCCCGCAGCCGCGACGACCGGACCTGGCGCCGCGTCGACCGCTCCCTGCGGACCTGGGACCAGACCTCCCGCCTCGCAACCCTCCGCCCACCGCCGATCGAGCAACTCGCCTACCACCTGCGCCGCCTCGACCACGAGCGCCGCAACGGCCTGGCGAAGCGTTCGGAGCTGTGGCTGGCCGCCGTCATGCGGGGTTACGACACCCGCCTGCAGATGGCCTGCCAGTGCCTGGACATCCCGGAGCGCCTGGAGTCCCTGCACGGCGTCGAACGCGACCTCGAACGCCTCCGCCTCGAATCCCTCCTCGAAGCCGCCGGCCTGGTCCTCCGCCGCTGACATCCTCGCTCAGCCGGCTCTCATGGCTGCCTCCGTGCGCCCGAGACAGCCATGACGACCAGCCGGTGTTCTCGGCTTTCCGGTCCCGCTGCTGTTGTTCCCGGGCGGCCGGTTCCACCGGCCCCCGCGCGCCGCGTTTGTTCCTGGCCGGTCCGTGGATCTTGCTCGGCTGGTTCTCATGGCTGTCTCCGCGCCCGTGAGGCAGCCATGAGAACCAGCCGGGGTTTTCTGCCCGGACCGAGCGCTGCCCGGGGCGGGTCCGGCGGTGGTCCGGCTGGTTGTCAGGGCTGTCTCCGTGCGCTGGAGACAGCCCTGACAACCAGCCGGGCGAAGTGACGTGGAAGTCCGGTCGACGGTGGGACGTCGTTCTCGGTTCGGCTGTGGTGCGGACGGATCGGGGGCCGCGCTCAGGTGCTCGGCGTGCCGGGGTGGGTCCACAGGTGGTGGTAGTCGCCGTCGCGGCTCTCGACCAGTGTCAGGGCGCCCGCCGTCCACGGCGGGCCGGTGTAGGTGTCGAGGGCGGCGACGATCCGGCGGTCATAGCGGTAGGTGATCGTCAGATGCGGACGGAACGTTCGTTCTTCAATCGGGAAGCCGGCGTCCACCAGCACGGCGCGGATTCGCTCCCGAAAGGCCCCCAAGAGCTCCAGATCGCCCTGCAGCCCGGCCCAGACCACTGATCCGAAACGGCCACCACCCGCGAGCCTGAGGTGCAGCAGGCCGGGTGTCGGAACGTCGGCGAGGGTCTGCGTGACGACCGTGGTGGCCTCGTCCGGGACGTCGCCGAGGAAAGCCAGGGTGATGTGCCACTTGTCCGGGCGGCGGGCGGCGCCGGGGGGAAGGTGACGGCGCAGGTGGTCGCGGGCCTCCGAGGACGGGAAGACCGCGACGAACAGGCGGCTCAGGAGGACTCGCGGGCTGCCGGGCCGCCGCCGAACAGCACGTCGTCCCAGCTGGGGAGGCGCTTGCGCGGCTTGTTGGTCTCTTCGCTCTCGGTGCTGGCGGCCTGCGGGGCCTGGCCCACCGTGCGGCGCGGGCGCAGCACCGCCAGGGACGGGACGGCCGGCACCTCCTTGGGCAGGTCGGCGTCGTCGTCGAAGGCGGAACCGGAGCCGCCGCCGAGCAGGGCCGCGGCGCCACCGGCGACCGGGCGGCGGGTGGCGGGCGACTCGAGGCTGCGGCCGGACGAACCCTCCAGCGGCCGGTCCAGCGAGGCGAGGAGCGCGTCGCGGCTGGCCCGGATCGAGTCGCGGGTGGAGGCGCGGGCGGCCGGGTCGGCGCTGGGCAGGCCGTGGCCCCCGCGGCTCGGCTCGGAGCTGCGGGCGGGACCGGGCAGGCCGTGGCCGCCGCGCTCGGGCGCCGGCTCCTGGCCGAGGATCTGGGTGGGGCGTTCGGCGCAGAGGTACTGCGCCATGTCGTCGTGCGGCGAGACGACCTGGCGGCCCTTGTCGAGGTCCCAGATGGCCTGGGCGGTGGCCTTGCCGGACGGCCAGGTGGCGACGATGCGCCAGGTGCCGTCGTCCTTGCGGAACGCGTCCCAGGAGATCTTCTCGGTGTCGATGCCGTGCTGGGAGAGGCGGCTGTCGACCACCTCGGACAGCGGCTGACCGGAATCGGACGTCTTCAAACGGGTGCGGCGGGCGTGCTGGGCCAGCATGGCGCGCTCCTGCAGCACCGGGCCGGCGTAACGCAGGACGCGGTCGACGGGCACCCCGGCGATGCGGGCCACATCCTCGGCGGACTCGCCGGACCGGATGCGGGCCTGGATGTCCCGTGGTGACAGGGAGGGCATCGCGGCCTCGGCCGTCAGCACCGCCACCGTGGCCCCCGCGGGTGCGGGGCCCTCGGTCAGCACGCCGGAGACCCGGTCGTCGATGGGAAGGGCTAGCAGGCGACCCACCTCGTCGGCGAGCACCAGTGCCTGTCCATCCTCGGAGAGGGCGACGAAGCGTACCGGCCGCATGCGTTGCCTCCGTCTCGTCGCGTTGGCCTGTGCTCCCGAGGATCATTCACGGGGGCGCGTTTCGGAACACGGTACGCGCCTTGGTCACCCTATGGGGGTAAGCCACGCCGTCAAACTGCTGACCAGCAGAGATGATCTTCGCCTCCGCTGCCGCCCTCCCATTTACGCGTACGTCTACCCGCCCGTCAACCGCGATGAACACCGCTGGAGTGATTCAGAGCCGTTCCACCACGTAGTCGATGCACGTGGTGAGAGCCGTCACGTCGGACGGGTCCACTGTCGGGTACAGGGCGACGCGGAGCTGGTTGCGGCCGAGCTTCCGGTACGGCTCGGTGTCCACCACGTCGTTGGCCCGCAGCACCTTGGCGATCGCCGCCGCGTCCACGCTCTCGGCGAAGTCGATGGTGGCGACCGCTGCCGATCGCAGCGCCGGGTCGGTGACGAACGGCTGCGCGTACGGCGACCGGTCGGCCCAGCCGTAGATCGCCTCGGCGCTCTCCGCGCTGCGCTTGACCGCCCAGGAGAGGCCGCCCTGCGCGTTCATCCAGTCGACCTGCTCGGCGGCGAGGAAGACGGTGGCCAGCGCCGGGGTGTTGTAGGTCTGCTCCAGCCGGGACTGCTCGATCGCGGTCACCAGGTCGAGGAACTGCGGGATGTAGCGCTTGGCCGCCTTGATCTCGTACGCCCGCTCGATCGCGGCCGGCGAGAACACCGCGAGCCAGATGCCGCCGTCGGAGCCGAGCGCCTTCTGCGGGGCGAGGTAGTAGACGTCGGTCTCGCTGACGTCCACGTCCAGGCTGCCGCCGCCGGAGGTGGCGTCGGTGAGCAGCAGGGCGCCCGGGTCGGCGCCGGCGACCCGGCGGACCGGCACGGCGACACCGGTGGACGTCTCGTTCTGCACGGTGGCGTAGACGTCGACGCCGGCCTCGGCGGTCAGGTAGGCCGCCTGGCCGCCGGGCGCCCGGTGCACGGTCGGCTCTGCCAGGAACGGGGCGTCGGTGACCGCCTGCACGAACTTGGCGCCGAACTCACCGAACTCGGCGAACTGCGCCTTCTCGCGGACCAGGCCGAACGTGGCGGCCTCCCAGAACGCGCTGGTGCCGCCGTTGCTGAGGACGACCTCGTAGCCCTCGGGGAGCGAGAAGAACTCGGCCAGGCCCCGGCGCAGGCGGGCGACCTGCTCCTTCACCGTCTTCTGCCGGTGGGAGGTGCCCATGAACGTGCGGGACACCGCGGAGAGCGCCTCGACGCCCTCGGGACGGACCTTGCTCGGGCCCGAGCCGAAACGGCCGTCTACGGGTTTGATCTCGTCGGGGATCCGGATGTCAGCCACGGTCACACATTATGCGGCAGCTGGTTCCAGCCCTCGACCTCCTGCGGCTTCCGCGGCTCGGCTCCCACATAGTGGAGGCCGGGGCGCAGGATCCGGCCGAGCCGCTTCTGCTCCAGGATGTGCGCGCTCCAGCCGGCCATCCGGGCACAGGCGAACATCGAGGTGAACATGTGCGCGGGGACCTCGGCGAAGTCGAGCACCACGGCGGCCCAGAACTCCACGTTCGTCCACAGCTGCAGGTCGGGCTTGCGCTCGTGCAACTCGGCCAGCGCGGCGCGTTCCAGCGCTTCGGCGACCTCGTACCGCGGGGCGCCCAGATCTTTCGCGATGCGCCGCAGCACCCGCGCCCGGGGATCCTCGGCGCGGTAGACCCGGTGGCCGAACCCCATCAGCCGCTCGCCGCGGTCCAGCACGTCCTTCACGAACGACTCGGCGTCACCGCTGCGCTCGACGTCCTCGATCATCTGCAGCACCCGGGTGGGGGCGCCGCCGTGCAGCGGGCCGGAGAGCGCGCCGATCCCGCTGGAGATGCAGGCCGCCGCGTCGGCGCCGGTGGAGGCGACGATCCGGGCGGTGAAGGTGGACGCGTTGAGACCGTGCTCACAGGACGAGATGAAGTACGCGTCGACGGCCTTGACGTGCCGCGGGTCGGGCTCGCCGCGCCACCGGCGCATGAACCGCTCCACGATGGTCTCGGCCTTGTCGATGTCCTTCTGCGGGACGGCGGGCAGGCCGAGGCCGCGGGCCGCCTGGGCGACGAAGGAGAGCGCCGTCACCGACACCCGGGCCAGATCCTTGCGGGCCTGCTCGTCGTTGATGTCGAACATCTGGGACAAGCCCCAGTACGGCGCGAGCATGGCCACCGCGGACTGCACGTCCACCCGGATGTCACCGGAGTGCACCGGCACCGGGAACGGCTCGGCCGGCGGCAGCCCGGGACCGAACCTGCCGTCCACGAGCAGGCCCCAGACGTTGCCGAACGAGACCTGCCCGATCAGGTCCTCGATGTCGACGCCGCGGTATCGCAGCGCGCCACCGTCCCGGTCGGGCTCGGCGATCTCGGTCTCGAAGGCGACGACGCCCTCGAGCCCCGGCTTGAAGTCGGTCACGGCACTCCCTGTGGAACCGAACAGCGGTGGGTGATTCATCCTGCCTCCCGGGTAACGGCAAGGTCGACCCATCGCGATTGTGCTCTCGATGACACCCATCCTGGTTCACCTGACGTTTCGTGGCGCGGGACTTAACGTCGTTTCCGCCCCATGGGCCGATAGGACCGAACGTGAGGAGCAGGTGTGGTCACCGAACCGCCGTCGCCGGCCGGGATGCGCCGGGACTACACCGAGTGGCCGCCCCTGGTGGAGGGGGCTCTGGCCGATCACTGGACCGGCCAGTTCGCCGCCTGGTTCGCCGACGCGGCGGCCTTCGGCCTGCCGGAGCCCAACGCGATGATCGTGGCGACGGCGGACGATCGGGCCCGGCCGTCGGCGCGCACGGTCCTTCTCAAGGGGTACGACGAGGGCGGTTTCGTATTTTTCACGAACTATGAGTCGCGCAAGGGTACGGAGATCACGCTCAACCCGTACGCAAGCCTCGTCTTCCCGTGGTTTCCCATGCAGCGCCAGGTGATCGTGGCCGGGCCGGTGGAGCGGGTGAGCCGGGCCGAGACCGAGGAGTATTTCGCGTCCCGGCCGCGCGGATCGCAGCTCGGCGCCTGGGCGAGCGCGCAGTCGACGGTTCTGCCCGGCCCGGAGGCGCTGGAGGAAGGGCTGGCCCGGGCGGCGGAGCGGTTCGGGGATGGGCCGGTTCCGGCGCCGCCGCACTGGGGTGGGCTGCGGGTGCGGCCGGAGACCGTGGAGTTCTGGCAGGGGCGCAGCAGCCGGTTGCACGATCGGCTGCGATACCGGCGTACGGATGACGGCTGGGCCGTCGAGCGGCTCGCGCCTTGAGTCAGGAGACCGCGCGCGAGTCCCGGTCCTGGATGATCGACACCCGTCCGCTGGGCGTGCCCACGTTCCGGCGGACATGGATCGGCAACGGCGCGTCGTTCTTCGGGTTCCAGTTCACCGCGGTGGCCGTACCGGTGCAGATGTTCGCCATCACCGGCTCGCCCACCTGGGTCGGGCTGCTCGGGGTCGCGGGCCTCGTACCCCTGCTGATCTTCGGTCTCTGGGGTGGCGCGGCCGCCGACGTGGTGGACCGCCGCAAGCTGCTGCTGACCAGCTCGGTGATCACCTGGGTGACCACGCTGGCGCTGCTGGGCCAGGCGGTCCTCGGGATGCGCAGCGGTCATCTGCTGCTGGCGCTCACCGCGGTGCAGTCGGCCGGGTTCGCGGTGAGCTCCCCGGCACGGCAGGCGATCGTGCCGCGGATCGTGCCGAAACCGCTGGTCCCGTCCGCGAACACGCTCAACTACACGGCGACCACGGCCGGTGGGGTGCTCGGGCCGCTCGCCGCCGGCGTGATCATCGGGATCTGGTCGACCGGCGCGGGCGTGGTGGTGGCGTACGCGGTCGATGTCCTCCTGTTCACCGTGACGTTCTGGGCGACGTGGAGACTTCCCGACATCCCGCCCGTCGTCCGGCACGATGCCGAGAAACCGAGCGCCGGGCTGCGCGGGATCGCGGTCGGGCTGAAGTTCCTGGTCACTCAGCCGGTGCTGCTGCTGTCGTTCGCGATCGACCTGATCGCGATGGTGTTCGCGATGCCGCGGGCGCTGTTCCCCGCGGTCGCCCAGGAGCAGTTCGGCGGCGGCTCGGCGGTCGGCTGGCTGTACAGCGCGATCGCGATCGGTTCGATGCTCGGCGGTCTGACCTCGGGCTGGATCAGCCGGGTCCGGCGGCAGGGGCTCGCCCTGATCGTCGCGGTGGTCGGCTGGGGGCTCGCGATCGGGCTGGCCGGGCTGGCGACCAGTCTGTGGCTGATGGTGGTGCTGCTCGCCCTGGCCGGGCTGGCGGACCTGGTGAGCGCGGTCTACCGGCAGACGATCATGCAGACGTACGCGCCGGATCATCTGCGGGGCCGGCTGCAGGGCGTGTTCACCGTGGTGGTGGCGGGCGGGCCCCGTCTCGGCGACCTGCGGGCCGGGGTCACCGCCGATCTCGCCGGCGTCGGCACGTCCTGGGTCGGTGGCGGCCTGGTGGCGGCCGGCCTCGCCGTGGCGCTGGGGCTCACCTCGCCCGCGCTGATCCGATACCGGCCCGAGCCGGGCGAGGCGGACGACCGATAGTGTCCCCGGTATGAGCACAGAGTCAGCCGCCAGGTCCGGGATCCAGTGGTCGATCGAGGCGGGCGGTCACCGTGCCGTCCTGGTGGAGGTCGGCGGGACACTCCGGTCGTACTCGGTGGACGGCACCGAGGTGCTGGACGGGTTCGGCACCGAGGAGATCTCGCCGGGATCGGCCGGGCAGATCCTGGCGCCCTGGCCCAACCGGATCCGGGACGGCGTCTACACCTTCGAGGAGCAGACGTACCAGCTCGCGCTCACCGAACCGGCCCGGCGCAACGCCATCCACGGCCTGGTCAACTGGTCGCGGTGGCGGCTCGCCGAGCGGTCCGCCGACTCGGTGACGCTGGAGTTCGACCTGCCCGCCCAGGTGGGATACCCGTGGTCGCTGCTGCTGCGGGCCCGGTGGACCGTCTCGGCGGACGGGCTGACGTGCGCGCAGGAGGTCGTCAACACGGCGGGCTCCAACGCGCCGTGGGGGTACTCGGTGCACCCGTACCTCCGGCTGCCCGGGGTGGCGGTGGAGGACACCGTCCTGCACGTGCCGGCCAAGTCGCGGATCCTGGCCGACAACCGGCTGCTGCCGATCGGGGCGCAGAAGATCGCCGGGACCGAGTTCGACTTCTCCGAGCCGCGCCGGATCGGCGACCTGGTGCTGGACACCACGTTCGGTGACATCGACTTCGGCGCCGACGGGATCACCGCGGTCACCCTGGCGGACGCCGGGTCGGACCGCAAGATCGTGGTGTGGGCGGACGAGAAGTTCCGCTACTGGCAGGTGTTCACGGCCGACACGCTGCACGGTGAACGGCACCGCCGGTCGATCGCGGTGGAGCCGATGACCTGCCCGCCGGACGCCTTCCGGACCGGCCGGGACCTGGTCGTCCTCGAGCCCGGCCAGACCTGGTCGACCTCGTGGGGGATCCGCGCCTGATGGAGTTCGACGAGGTGGTCCGCCGCCGGCGGATGGTCCGGGGGTACGACCCGGACCGGCCGATCCCGCCGGAGCTGGTGGACAAGATCATCAGGCACGGGCTGCGGGCGCCGTCGGCCGGCTTCTCACAGGGCTGGAGCTTCCTGGTCCTCACGTCGCCGGAGGATCGGGAGCTGTTCTGGGCGAGCACCGTGGAGGGCGAGGGCCCGGTCGAGGGCTGGCTGGCCCGGATGCGGACGGCGCCGCTGATCATCGTGCCGTTCGCCAACAAATCGGTTTATCTTGATCGGTACGCCGAATCCGACAAGGGCTGGACGGATCGGGACGAGTCGCGCTGGCCGGTGCCGTACTGGGACATCGACACCGGGTTCGCCGCGTTGCTCATGCACCTGACCGCGGTCAATGAAGACCTCGGATCATGCTTCATCGGGATCCCGGCGGGGAAGACATCAGCCGTCAAGGACGCGTTCGGGGTGCCGGCGGAGTTCCGCCCGATCGGGGCGCTCACCGTCGGATACCGGGGCGCGGACAAGAGGTCACCGTCACTCCGCCGCGGCCACCGGCCGGTGGCGGACGTGGTGCATCATGGCCGGTGGACTTCGGAGTCGTCGGAGGCTTCGGCGGGCAGGGCCTGACCGACCAGCGGTCAGGCCGGCATACGGTTCTCACGGAAAGGGTGGCCGCTGTGATCTTCAAAGCGGTCCGGGACGGAGCCCCGTACCCCGATCACAACACCACGCTCAAGGAGTGGGCGGAGATCCCTCCGCGCAAGGTCTGGCTCGCGGATCTGATCACCACCAAGCGTGAGCTGGCGCTCGACAAGCTCCTCGCGGAGGACTCGACCTTCTACGGCGATCTCTTCCCGCACGTCGTGGAGTACCAGGGCTTCTACTACCTGGAGGACGGCCTGCACCGGGCGCTGCGGGCCGCTCTGCAACAGCGCAAGGAGATCCACGCCAGGGTGCTCGTGCTGGACGAGTGAATCGATCAGCATCTGTCGATGTTGGACGGCTACCCGTTAGCTTGAATTCATGGGTGTCCGACCGCTTGACCTGCTGGATCTTGACGACCTGCTGAGCGGAGAGGAGCGCGACGCCCGCGCTCTGGCCCGCCGTGTGGCCGACGATCACGTTCGTCCCGAGGTTGCCGGATGGTATGAATCGGGCCGCGCCCCGGTCCGCGACCTCGCCGTCGAGCTGGGCAAGGCCGGCCTCTTCGGGATGCACCTGACCGGGTACGACCTGCCCGGCTCGTCGATGGTCTCCCTCGGCCTGGCCTGCATGGAGCTCGAAGCCGCCGACTCCGGCATCCGTTCCCTGGTGTCGGTGCAGGGATCCCTGGTGATGTACGCGATCTGGCGGTACGGCTCGGAGGAACAGCGCCTGCAGTGGCTGCCCGCGCTCGCCGCCGGCCGGGCGATCGGCTGCTTCGGGCTCGCCGAACCCGACCACGGCTCCGACCCCACCGGCATGTCCACCCGGGCCCGCCGGGACGGCGACGACTGGGTGCTCGACGGGGTGAAGACCTGGATCCTCAACGCGCCGATCGCCGACATGGCGGTGATCTGGGCCAAGGCCGAGAAGGGCGTGGTGGGGTTCGTCGTGCCGACCGACGCGCCCGGCTTCGCCGTCCACGAGATCGATCACACGATGTCGCTGCGGGCGTCCAGCACCGGTGAGATCTGTCTGGACGGGGTACGGCTACCGGACAGCGCCCGGCTGCCCGGCGCGCGGAGCCTGATGGCGCCGCTGTCGTGCCTCACCGAGGCACGGCTCAGCATCATCTGGGGAGTGCTCGGAGCGGCCCGGGACTGCCTGGACACGGCGCTGGACTACGCGGCGGGGCGGGAGCAGTTCGGCCGGCCGATCGCGGGGTTCCAGCTCACCCAGGCGAAGCTCGCGGACATGGCGCTGGAGCTGCAGAAGGGGTTCCTGCTGGCGTTGCATCTCGGACGGTTGCGGGACGCCGGCGACCGGCCGTTGCGGCCGGAACAGATCAGTGTGGGGAAGCTGAACAACGTACGGGAATCGCTCAAGATCGCGAGGCAGTGCCGGACGATCATGGGCGGGAACGGGATCCGCGGCGAGTATCCGGTGATGCGTCACGCCAGCAATCTGGAGAGCGTGCTGACGTACGAGGGCACATCGGAGATCCACCAGCTGTCGATCGGGCAGAAGCTGACCGGCTTGAACGCTTTCGCGCACTGAGCCGCGCTCCGGATGCGAATTGTCGTACCCCCTCCGTACCGTTGAAGCATGGCCGATTCGCCTGCCCCCGCCCCCTCCGATCCGCTGCCCACCAATGAATATCCGGTGGTCCCGGATCCATCGGTGCCCACGTCTCCGCCGCCGGCGCCCGCACCGCCCGCGGAGCCGGAGCATCGGCCGAGCGGCTTCGCCCGGCTGCTGATCTTCGTCGGGTTCGTCTTCGCGCTGATGGTGCTCTCCTGCTTCGGGCTGCGGGCGATCAACGTGCTGCCCAGCTTCGACAACCCGTTCGCCGACCGGACCACCGACCGCAGCCAGCCGGTGCTCCTGCAGTCCATGCGCGACCTGCACCGTTACGTGGCAGCCGACGGCACCTTCCAGGTCATCGTCGATCTCCAGGAGAACAAGGACAACATCCCCGACTTCCTGGTCAACCGGCGCACGCTGTTCGTCGGCTCCGGGACGGTGGAGACCTATGTCGACTTCAGCGCGCTCGCCGGTGACGCCCTCAAGATCGACGAGGAGAAGAAGTCGATCGAACTGACCCTGCCGGCGCCACAGCAGTCGAGCGCGGCCCTGGACATGCAGCGCAGCTATGTGGTGGCGGAGGAGCGCGGGCTCTTCGACCGGATCGGCGACGCGTTCCGGGAGGACCCGGCGAAGCAGCAGCGGGTCTACCAGCTGGCCCAGGAGCGGATCACCGAGGCCGCCCGGTCCAGTGGGCTGGACGAGCGCGCCCGGGAGAACACGCAGCGCATGCTGGAGAGCCTTTTCGGCCGCCTCGGCTATACGACGGTTACCGTCACCTTCACCAGCCCCTGAGGCGAGGGACGGGCTGCCTTCGCGGGGGCTGTTCCCCGGGCTTCGTTGCCCGGGGAACAGCCCACCGGTTCTCGCCGGCGGACGAGAACGGGGAGGAGACGCCCGCCGGTGGTCATCGGAGCCGCGTGCCGCTCGGGGCGCGCCGGCTCGGGTTGAGGCGGCGCGGGTGACGGAGTGCCACATCGCGCCGCCGGTGGGACGGGCGGGTGACCGAGGGTCACACGGCCGGGTGGCGGTGGCTGAGGGTCACTCGCTCGGCATGAGGGCCCAGAGGGCCAGGTAGGCCAGGATCTGCGGGCCGGGCAGCAGGCAGGACAGGACGAACAGGAGCCGCACCATCCCGGGGCGCATCCCGAAACGCTGGGCCAGTCCGGCGCAGACACCGGCGATCCGGCGGTTGTGACGCGGGCGGGAGAACGAGCGGGTCTTGAGGGGGCTGGTCACGTCATCCACTCCTTCGGCGGTGGTCCGGAATCCCGGACCACTTCGACGGTAGGTACGGGAACTTCGCTCTCCCTCATCCCACGGGCGGATGCCGGCGACGATGCTCCCGTAGGGGGAACCCGTACCCGGAGAACGCCCTCGGCTAACCCGGGAGGGTGCGACCGGCCCGTGACCAGCACCTTGATCACTGAGGGTGCACGGGGGCGGCTGGGAGCGTACCCAGCGCCGACATTATGTGAACGTGCACAACAGTGACCTGCGGCGTTCCATGTTGCGTAATCGATTGATCACTATGTGCAAATGGCACTTTCGTCCGATGGTGGAGTATCGAAGGCACTCGCAGAGTTAGTGCCCGATCGCCGACCGTCGTGGGTCCGGGATCGCCCTCGATCGCGGGAGGTTGACGGTGTCCACCGTCGCGCTCAAAGACGTCACCAAGATCTGGCCGGACGGCACGTTTGCCGTCGACAACGTCAGCCTGGAGGTGCAGGACGGCGAGTTCATGGTCCTGCTCGGCCCGTCCGGCTGCGGGAAGTCCACCGTGCTCCGGATGATCGCCGGGCTGGAGGATCCCACGCAGGGGGAGATCCTGCTGAACGGCGAGCCCGTTTTGGAGCTGCCGCCGCGGGACCGCAGCATCGCCATGGTGTTTCAGGATTTCGCGCTCTATCCGCACATGACCGTCGCGGACAACATCGGCTTCCCGCTGAAGCTGTCCGGTGTCGAGCCGGCGCCGCGGCAGGACCGGATCGGCGCCATCGCGGGCGCGCTCGGGATCGGCGAGGTGCTCGGCCGGCGGCCCAGCCAGCTCTCCGGCGGGCAGCGGCAGCGGGTGGCGATGGGCCGTGCCATGGTGCGGCGGCCGGGCCTGTTCCTGATGGACGAGCCGCTGTCCAACCTCGACAGCGGGCTGCGTGCCGAGTTGCGTGCCGAGATCACCAGCATGACCCGCGAGCTGGGTGTGACCACCATGTACGTGACGCACGACCAGGCCGAGGCGCTGACCATGGCCGACCGGGTGGCGATCATGCGCAAGGGCGTGCTGCAGGACGTGGGCACCCCCACCGAGGTCTACCGGCGCCCGGCGACCCTCTACGTCGCGGCCTTCCTGGGCTCGCCGAAGATGAACCTGCTCGAGGCCTCGGTCTACGTGCACCTGGACCAGTACATCGGGCTGAACTTCGGGGAGCAGGCCCTCTACCTGCCGTGGAACGACCCGCGGACGCGGGCGCTGTCGCGCTACCACGGCGAGCGGATCGTGGTCGGCATCCGGGCCGAGGCGCTCACCCCGGTCACCCCGGACACTCCGGGGCCGGTGTTCCAGGGGCGGATCCGGTACCTGGAACACCACGGGCACGAGTCGCTGGCGTACCTGGACATCGGCGCCACCGCGATCGTGGTGGACGAGATCGGCGCCCCGGCGACGGCGCCGTCCAGTGGTGGCGGTGCGTTCAAACGGGCGATCCAGCGGCTGACCGGTTCCGGCGCGCCCGAGCCGGTGGCCCCGCAGGGTCAGGTCGGCGTGCTCAGCGACCCGGGCCGGCACCACCGCAAACCGGCCGAGCTCTCGGTGCGGCTCGCCCCGTACCCCGCGGTGTCCTCCGGCCATCCGCTGGCCGTCTCGGTGCGCCTGGACGCCATCCACCTCTTCGACGAGCGGGGGGACCGGATCGACGTGGGGTGGCGCTGACCGCCTGAAACGCGACACGCGCCACTTATTGGCGCGTTGAACCACGCCTCCCGCCACCGGTCGGCCACAGCGCGTAGGCTGCACGACGGTGGAGGACAGGATCGGCCAGAGCGTTCGTGCGGCTCTCGACGGGGAGCCGAGGCTCGACGCCGCCCCGCCACGGGAGTGGCCGGTGCTGCTGGACCGGCCCTTCGGCCCGGGCGAGATCACCGTGCTCCGGCACGAGGCGACCCGGCTGCTGGTGGCCGCGGGACTGGCCGGTGACCGGCTGGACGGTTTCGTGCTGGCCCTCAACGAGGTGATCACCAACGTGGTCCTGCACGCCGGCGGGCAGGGGCGGATCGTCCTCAAGATCGAGGACGGGTCGTTGTGGTGCGTCGTGACCGACTCCGGCCCCGGGATCCCGGGCGCCTATCTGGACGGAGTGCGCACCCCCGAGGCGTTCGAGGTCGGGGGACGCGGGCTGTGGCTGGCGCACCAGTTGTGCGACGAGGTCACCACGGCCACCGGACCGATCGGTACCTCGATCGGATTGCGGATCTCCCTGGGGCAGTGCCGGATTCCCGGTGAAACAGCAGGTTGAACGTCTTGTAAAGCATCGGGCAAATGTGAAGCCGCCCTTCGCCTCTCGCCGGCGAGCGCGTCCGGCTACATTGGGCGCGTGCTCGGACTTCCTTCACAGGTGACCGCTTGCCTTTTCGATCTCGACGGGGTGCTGACGCAGACCGCGCTCGTGCACAGTGCCGCGTGGAAACAGACCTTCGACGAGTTCCTCGTATCGTGGGCCGAAAAGCATGATCAACTTTTCGTGCCTTTCGATTCCGGCGCCGACTATCACCGATACGTCGACGGCCGGCAGCGTGCCGACGGTGTCCGGACGTTCCTGGCGTCGCGTGCGATCACGCTGCCGGAGGGCGATCCTGATGACACCCCCGATCGGGAGACCGTCAACGGCATCGGCAATCGCAAGAACATCCTCGTGCTACAGAAGATCAAAGAAGGCGCCGTTCAGGTCTACCCCGGATCGGTGGAGTACCTGAAGGCCGCCAAGGCCGCCGGTCTACGCCGGGCGGTCGTGTCGGCGAGCGCCAACTGCAGGGACGTCCTGGAGGCGGCCGGGATCGCCGACCTCCTGGAGGCCCGGGTGGACGGCGTCGTCGCGCGTGAGCTGGGCCTGCCCGGCAAGCCCGCGCCGGACACCTTCCTGCACGGTGCGAAACTGCTCGGCCTCGACCCCGCGCAGTGTGCCGTGTTCGAGGACGCTCAGGCGGGCGTGGCCGCCGGGCGGGCCGGCGAGTTCGGCATCGTGATCGGGGTGGACCGGGTCGGTCAGGCGGAGGCGCTGCGTGAACACGGCGCCGACGTGGTGGTGACAGACCTGTCCGAACTGCTCCCGCAATAAAGACTCAGTTACGAGAGGCACGACCGTGATCCGTGAACGGGCCTACCCCGTCGACCCTTGGCACATCCGGGAGACCCGGCTCGACCTGGACCTGCTGGCCCAGTCCGAGTCGGTGTTCGCGCTCTCGAACGGCCACATCGGGATACGCGGGAACCTGGACGAGGGCGAGCCGCACGGCCTTCCCGGCAGCTATCTGAACTCGTTCTACGAGTTGCGGCCGCTGCCGCACGCGGAGGCCGGCTACGGCTTCCCCGAGTCCGGCCAGACCATGGTCAACGTCACCAACGCCAAGCTGATGCGCCTGCTGGTCGACGACGAGCCCTTCGACGTGCGGTACGGCGAGGTGCTGTCCCATGAGCGCTGCCTGGACCTGCGGGCCGGCACGCTGGAGCGGGTCGTCGAGTGGGTGTCGCCGTCCGGCAAGGGCGTCCGGGTGCGAACGGTCCGGCTCGTCTCCTTCACCCAGCGCGCCGTCGTCGCGTTCCTCTACGAGGTCGAGCCGCTGCACGAGTCGACCCGGCTGATCCTGCAGTCGGAGCTGGTTGCCAACGAGCAGTTGCCGCCGATGAGCAAGGACCCGCGGGTCGCCGCGGTGCTGGACCGGCCGCTGCTGGCCGAGGAGATGCTGGAGCAGCGCACCGGCGGCATCCTGGTGCACCGCACCAAGGCCAGCGACCTGCGGATGGCCGCGGCCATGGAGCACTCGGTGGAGACGCCGGGCCGGCACGCCATCACCACCGAGGGACATCCGGACTGGCTGCGTACCACGGTCGCCTGCCGGCTGGAGCCGGGCCAGAAACTGCGGGTGGTCAAACTCGCGGCGTACGGGTGGTCGAGCATGCGCTCGCTGCCCGCCCTGCGTGACCAGGTGGGCGCCGCTCTGGCCAGTGCCCGCCTGGACGGCTGGGACGGACTGGTCCAGCAGCAGAAGGATTACCTGGACGCGTTCTGGGACCACTCCGACGTGCGTGTCGAGGGTGACCCGGAGGTGCAGCAGGCGGTCCGGTTCGGCCTGTTCCACACGCTGCAGGCCGGCGCGCGGGCGGAGCAGCGCCCGATCGGCTCCAAGGGCCTCACCGGCCCGGGGTACGACGGCCACACGTTCTGGGACGCCGAGACGTTCGTGCTGCCCGCCCTGACCTACACCCAGCCCTCCGCGGCGGCCGACGTGCTGCGCTGGCGGCACTCGACGCTGGACCTGGCCCGGGAGCGGGCGCAGACGCTCGGCCTGCAGGGCGCCGCGTTCCCGTGGCGGACCATCCGCGGTCAGGAGTGCTCGGGGTACTGGCCGGCCGGCACGGCGGGCTTCCACATCGCCGCCGACATCGCCGATGCGGTCCGCCGGTACGTGCAGGCCACCGGCGACTACGACTTCGAGCGGGAGGTCGGGCTGGAGCTGCTGGTCGAGACGGCCCGGCTGTGGCGGTCGCTGGGCCACCACGACCGGCACGGGCGGTTCCACATCGACGGCGTCACCGGACCCGACGAGTACACCGCGGTGGTGAACGACAACGTCTACACCAACCTGATGGCGCAGCAGAACCTGATGGCCGCGGTGGACGCCTGCAAGCGGCATCCGGACCTGGGCCGCAAGTTCGGCGTCGACGACGAGGAGACGGCGTCGTGGCGGGACGCGGCGGCTGCCGTGCACATCCCGTACGACAAGGAATTGGGTGTCCATCAGCAGTGCGAGGGGTTCACCCGGCTGCAGGAGTGGGACTTCGAGAACACCCCGCCGGAGGGGTACCCGCTGCTGCTGAACTTCCCGTACTTCGACCTGTACCGCAAACAGGTGATCAAGCAGGCCGACCTGGTCATGGCGATGTACATCCGGGGCGACGCGTTCACGCCGGAGGAGAAGGCGCGCAACTTCGCCTACTACGACGCCCGAACCGTACGGGACTCCTCGCTCTCCGCCTGCATCCAGGCCGTTCTGGCGGCCGAGACCGGGCATCTCGAGCTGGCCCACGACTACCTGGGCGAAGCCGCCCTGATGGACCTGCACGACCTGCACCAGAACTCCCGCGACGGCGTGCACGTGGCCTCGCTGGCCGGCACCTGGATCTCGCTGGTCGCCGGCCTCGGCGGCATGCGTGACTACAACGGGCAGCTGAGCTTCGCCCCGCGGCTGCCCAGCCGGATCAACAACCTGGAGTTCTCGCTGCTCTGGCGGGGACTGCGGCTGCGGGTCAACGTGACCTCCGACGAGGTGACGTACTCACTGCGCAACGGCGGCGGTCAGGCCCGGCTCACCCTGCTGCACCACGGCAAGGAGCTCGAGGTGACCCAGGTGCGGCCGGTGACCATGCCGATCCCGGCGGGCGTTCCGGCCGGTCCGGCGCCGGCTCAGCCGCACGGCCGCGCGCCGGTCCGGAGAGCGGTTCACTGAGCGATCGACCGCAACGAGAAAGGGCCCGCCTCCCAGGAGGCGGGCCCTTTTCTCAGAGCATCGAGATGTGTACGTGGTCCGTATGGTCACTGACCCCGTGGTACTTGTGCCAGCCCGTCGCCGGGAACCAGATCTGCTTGTACCAGATGACGTAGTAGATGCCGAGCCGGTCGGCGTTCCGTACCAGGAAGGCCGTCAGGTCGTTGCCGTACTTCATCATCGCGTCGTTGTTCGCGACCGCGAACCCGCTCTTCTGCAGTGACCAGTCGCAGGCGCGGCCCTTGGGGTGCTCGTAGGGCCCACCGGATCGGTAGCAGTTCACGAACATGTTGAAGCCGGCCTTCTTGACCTGCTTGTACATGTGCAGCGTCCGCTTGGTGACACATCCGCCGTTGAGCGGGTCCTCCTCGGTGCAGCCCTCCGGGGAGAAGCCACCGCTGGAGTTCCGCGGCGCCGGGGCCGCGATCTTCGACGTCGCGTCGACGAAGCCCTTGCTGATCGTGTCGTTGATACCGGTGTTGCCACCGAGGAGCTCGATCTGCTCGGCGGCCGAGTCCTTCTGCTTCTGCAGCACCGCGAGCTGGGTCTGCTCGTTCTTGACCTCGGCGTCGAGCGCCGTCTTCTTCTCGGTGACCTCGCGGACCACCGTGTTGAGCTCGTTCAGCTTCCTGTCGTGCACGCCGTTGATCTCTTCGAGCGAGACCGCCTTGTTCAGGAAGTCGCCCGAGGAGTCGCTGCTGAGCAGGTAGCTGAGCGTGCTGACATCGCCGGTCATGTACTGCTGGCGGGCGATGGAGTTGACCTCGGGGATCAGCGCGCTCCGGCGGGCCTCGGCGGCCTTGATCTCCGCGTTCAGTTGCTTCTGTGCCTTCACCGATGCCGTGACCGCCGCCTTCGCGGCGACGTAGCGCCGGTTGGTGGACTCCATCACCGACGACATCAGTTTGTCTTCCGCGTCCTCGGCGGGTGTCGCCGAGGTGCCACCGGGCTCGGCAGACGCGGGGGTGGCCGGTGCCATGAACATTGCGGCAGCCACCAGCGGCGCCAGGGCGAGTATCAGCCACCGGCGGGGACTTGCTGTCATCAACAGTTCCTTCCGTCGCACCGCCGACCGAGTTAGCTGACGGGTTCGGGACGGAAGCGATCCCTACCGCAAACTGCGGATACACCCCAGTTACCTGGTTCCCCGGCTCGCCTTTCACAGCGATTGGGCGGCGGCCTGCCGGCAACTCGGGGGCGGTGCCGTCCTGGCAGGACCGGCGGCCAGTTTACCCGAGATATCGCTGCGTATCAGGCCCGGAGAACCGTCAAAAGTGTTACCTTGCAACCACTTTCTGTAATTGCTGTCACTACATGTGGTGAGGCAATCGCGGGAAGTACAAGAACTGTCGATCCGTCGATCGCTTCGGTATGGTCGTTGCGGTTCCGCATGGGAACCGCCGCCTAATCGTCACCATCGGCGAGCCGGGGATCCAATTCCCACCGGGGTGAATCCGCGCCGAGCGGTAGGGATTTTCCTTCGTCCCGAACCCGTCAGCTAACCCGGCCGGCGGCCGACGGAAGGAAACGCCTGTGCTGCAGTTCACTGCGCGGCGATTAGCGGCGCTGCTGGCGCTGCTGATCACCGCGTGCGGATTGGCCGTCACCGCGACGCCGGCCACCGCGGCCCCCCGGCTGCTCGCCGCACCCGGAGGCACCGGGGACGACGGCGAGGGCGGCTCGGCCGCCCTGATCAAACAACTCGAGAAGGCCTCCAGCGGGTTCGTGGAGGCGCAGAAGAAGCTGAAGGCCTCGAAGGCCCAGCAGGTCAAGCTGGCCGCGGAGGTCAAGCGCCTGGACGCCGCGGTCGGGCCGCAGCAGAAGACCCTCGACATGATCGCGAGCCAGGCGTACACCGCCGGCCGGGCCGGCCCGATGGCGGCGTTGCTCAGCGCGGACTCGCCCGAGGGCTTCATGGACCGGGCCGAGACCCTGGCCACCATCGCGGCCGACCAGAACAAGGCGATCCAGGACCTCAAGAGCACCCTGGAAGCCCGCCAGAAGGCCAAGAGCGCCATCGACATCACCGTCCGGGACCAGCAGAAGCAGGTCACCGTGATGGCGAAGCAGAAGACCGCCGCGGAGGCCGCTCTCAAGGCGGCCAACCAGGGCGCCGAGGCCCGCTCGTCGTCGGACGGCGGCGACAGCCCCGACGCGGCCCCCGGGCCGAGCGGATCCGGTTGCAACAAGACGGACCCGACCGGCACCGGCGGCTGTGTCACGCCGACCCTGCTGCACGCCTACAACGAGGCTCGTGCGGACGGCTTCACCCGCTACACGAAGTGCTGGCGGACGCAGAACAGTGGCGAGCATCCCAAGGGGCGGGCGTGTGACTTCTCCTCGGAGAAGGGCACCTTCGGTGGTGACGCCACCGGGTCGGACAAGACCTACGGCGACAACCTGGCGAACTACTTCATCAACAACGCCGAGACCCTCGACGTGCTCTACGTGATCTGGTACCGGCGGATCTGGCTACCGAGCAGTGGCTGGAAGTCGTACAGCGGGGCGGGCGGAGACCCGTCCAGCGACCACACCAACCACGTGCACCTGTCGGTCAACTAGAAACACCCGGAGGAGTACGGGGCCTACCTGCGGGAGAAGGCCTCGTACTCCTTCATCACATCGGCGGTGGGGCCGTCGGCGCGGATCAGGCCGGCCTCCAGCCAGATGCACCGCTCGCAGGTGTCCCGGATCGACTGCTCGCTGTGGCTGACCAGGAAGACCGTGCCGGCCTGGGCGCGCAGCTCGCGGACCCGCGCCTCGCTGCGCTTGCGGAAGCTGGCGTCACCGGTGGCCAGCGCCTCGTCGATCAGCAGCACGTCGTGCTGCTTCGCGGCGGCGATGGAGAACCGCAGCCGGGCCGACATGCCCGACGAGTAGGTCCGCATCGGCAGGGACGAGAAGTCACCCTTCTCGTTGATGCCGGAGAACTCGATGATCTCGTCCTTCTTCGCCTGCACCTCGGCCGGCGACATGCCCATCGCGAGGCAGCCCAGCTCGACGTTCTGGTCGCCGGGCAGCTCGTTCATCAGGGCCGCGTTCACACCCAGCAGGGACGGCTGGCCGGCGGCGTAGATCCCGCCCCGGGAGACCGGCAGCAGGCCGGCGACCGCGCGCAGCAGGGTGGACTTGCCGGAGCCGTTGGTGCCGATCAGGCCGATCGCCTCGCCGCGGTAGGCGACGAAGCTGACGCCCTTGACCGCGTGCACCTCGCGGACGTTGGTGTTCTTGGTCCGGGTGGCGATGCGCTTGAAGCTGGCCAGCGGGCTGTTGCCGGCGCCGGGGCCCTGCAGGACGCGGTAGATGATGTGGGCGTCATCGGCGATGACGGTGGGGACGCGCTCGTTGTCAGCCACGGCCGTAGCCCTTCTCTCCGCGCCAGAAGTAGACGAAACCGAGGATGCCGACCGCCAGGCTCCAGACGGTCGCCTGGATCCACAGCACGAGCGGCGGGTTGGCCAGCGTCGTGCCCTCGAGCAGCGCGTGGCGGGTCAGCTCGATGAAGACCAGCATCGGGTTCGCCTCGACGACCTGGAGCTGCCAGCCGCTCAGCACGCTCTCGAACTGGGTCACCGGGTAGAGCACGGCGGACCCGTACAGCCAGAACCGCATGATGAACGGGACCAGCTGCCGTACGTCGCTCATCTTGGTGATGTACCGGGACATGAACATGATGAGCCCGGTGTTGAAGATCGACTGGAGCAGCAGGATCGGCACCACGAGCAGCCACTGGAAGGTGAGCGGCTCACCGTCGATCAGCACGATGCCGAGCAGGACGACCACCGCGACCACGAAGTTGCGGATCTCCACCAGCGCGGCCGAGACCGGCAGGGTGGCCCGTGGGAAGTGCAGCGCGCGGATCATGCCGATGTTGCCGGTGATCGAGTTCATCCCGATCTGCACCGACGACTGGGTGAACTGGAAGACGAAGACCCCGATGCACAGGTACGAGATGAAGTTGTCCATCGAGTTGTGCGTGTTCAGCACCAACCCGAAGATCACGTAGTACACCGCGGCGTTGATCACCGGTGTGAGCACCTGCCACACCGCGCCGAGCTTGGTGCTGCCGAGCGAGGAGGTTATCTTCGCTCCGGCGTGCGCCCGGACGAAGTGCCGGTACTCCCACAACTGCCGGGTGTACTCCGGAAGGCTGGGCAGCCGTCCGGAAGAGCTCAGACCATGGCGCCGGGCCAGCTCCTTGAGGGAGAGGCCGGCGTCGGCCGAGGCGACCGCCGTCTCTGGCATGGGATGGTGCTCCGATCTCGTCGGCCCGCCGGGGGCGGGTTCCGATGCCTGATGCGAGGTCACAGCAAAAAGCATGACAGGCCCTCGCCGACGCCGATGGAACGGGTTCGTATCGACGTCGCTGTGACGGTAGCCGACCAAACGGCGGAACGCAACCGTTACGTCGTAGCGCTATAGTGACTCTGTGGCGACTATCAAGCGGGCACCAGCCGGAGCGGCGGTGCTCCGAGGCGACATCACCGTGGCGATCCGCAACGCGGTCATGAGCGAACTGGCGGAGGTGGGTTACGGCAGGCTGTCCATCGAGGCGGTGGCGCGTCGAGCCGGGGTCGGCAAGACCGCCATCTACCGTCGATGGAGCAACAAACTCGAGATGGTAATGGAGATAATCTCGGATGTCGCGGAGCGGAAAGTGCCGCTTCCCGACACCGGGAGCTTCGCCGGCGACCTCGCGCTGCTCCTGCTGATCGTGAAGACGGCTCTGCAGCACCGGATGGCCTCGCAGATCATCCCGGACCTGATGGCCGAGGCGGCGCGCAACCCGCAGATCGCCGAGACCCTCCAGCGGGCCCTGCGCACGCACCAGCAGGCCGTCGGGGAGAAGCTGATCGGCCAGGCCGTGACCCGGGGCGAGCTGCCCGAGGGCACCGACCCGGACGTGGCGGTCGACATGATCCTCGGCCCGCTCTACTGGCGTCTGGCCGTGGCCCGTCAGCCGATCGAGGACGACTACCTGGAGAAGTTCACCGTGGCGGTCACCGCGGCGCTGCGCGCCACCGGCTGACCCCGCACCCGTTCGGGTCCCGGAAAGCTCCCTTCTGCAACTCAGAAGTCCAGAGAGCCGAGCCGTGTGCTGCCGACCGGAGAGGGCGATCCCCTACCGGAGCCGGAGACCATGGCCACTTCCTGTGAACCCCGCGTCGACTTCACGGTGCTCGACGCCGCATCCATCCTCGCGATCGCCATGGGCGGCACGCCGGCCGTGAACTCCCGGCCGGCGTCGGCGCGCCCCCGCGTGCTGACCGGCGGGGCCGTTGTCGGCGCCTGGCGCAGCACCGACGGTGTGGTGCGGCTCAAGCTGCACATCGACGGCACCTACGCCGGCGAGGTGGCGGGCCGCAGGCAGCCCGCCAAGGGCACCTACTGGATCGACGGCGAGTCGGTCGTGCTGAACGACGAGTCCGGCATCCAGACGCCGATCCACGTGCTCGACGGCGAACTGGAGATGGCCGGTCACCGGCTGCGCCCGGCGTCCTAAGGCGGTGGCGGCCGTGGCCGATCGGGAGGAGACACCGAACGGGGAGGACGGCATGCGGCGTACCGGTATGGCGATCGTGCTGGCGGGAGCAACGCTGGCCCTCGGCGGCTGCGCCGCGCTGGGACTGGGCGGGGACACGGCGGGCGAGTCGTCGGCCACCGCCCGGGAGGGCGCCACGTGGATCAACGTGGCGGAGGGGAAGGCGACGCCCTCGCCGTCCGAGACGATGGGCCGGCCGAGCGCCACGCCCACCACGTCGCTCTCCATGCCGGCTCCCGACCCGAGCTGCACGAAGAACTGGACCCGGACCGAGGCGGTGCTGATCCCGGTCGAGGTGACGCCGGGCTCCGGTTCGCTGACCGTCGAGTGGCCCACCCAGTACGGCTCGAACTACCGGGTCACCGCCGTGCCGCAGAAGCTGGTGTACGGCGCCCAGCCGGAGCCGGAGTGGAAAGAGGTGCCCCCGGGCACCGGCTGTGCGATGAGCACCACGCTGACCGGCCTGATCCCGGGCGCGGCCTACATCGTCTGGCTGGACGCGCCCAACTCCGGACGTGAGGTGGACGGCACCCGGCACCTCTACAGCGGCCGTTCCGGCGTGGTCTACCCGCTCTAGACAACACCGACGGCGTGTGGAGTACGGGCGCGAATAGCGGCCGAACTCAACACGCGGTTTGGCCTTCACCACTGGGCGCCGGCGCGCTCCACGGTCAGGACCTCGAGGCCGGCCGGGCTCAGGCGGTACTTCGTCATGCTGGACAGCGCCGGCCCGTAGACGTGCACGCTGACCGCCGGGCGGGACGAGCGGTTCTCGATCCGGTGGATGTGGTGGCTGCCGAACCGGCGGCCGGCCCCCTCGCCCAGCTCCCGTGACACCACCCGGGGCGACCCGTCGCGGACCGACACCGAGTCCTCGGCCAGGGTGCCGCTGTGCAGGTGGAAGGCGCCCGCCGAGCCGCCGTGGTCGTGGATCTCGGTGCCCTGGCCGGGCAGCCAGGTGAGCAGCCAGACCTCGTAGTCGTCGGTGAGCGCGAGCCGGTGGTACCACCGCTCGACCGGGTCGAACCGGGGAACCACGGGCCAGGCGCCGGTCGCGGCGGAGAACTGCTGGGCGATGGCGAGGTGGTCGGCGCTCACGATGCCTCCTATAAAACCTATGGACCCGATAGGTTTTATCATAAGATCGCGTTGCGCGTGGGCGGAATCCGGGATCCGGTACGCGCATCGAAAGAGGCTTGATGCGCAATGCCTCTTTCGAGATCTGGCGCGAAAACTCCGGTGCGCGATCGTACGCGCACGCTGCGTCCATCAATGTGGTCCAGGCGTCACCGGATCGGCCTACCCCGATCGGCCGTTCCGGCGAAATACGCTGCTCAGGCGGTCCCTGGTGAATAGAGAAAGCTATATGGTGACCAGCGCTGCCGAGAATCGGGCTCTGATGCCCTGACCACACCGAGGACGGACACGTGTTGAAGTCACGCCGCGGCCTGCTTGCCGCCGGCATCACCGTAGCCGTGGTCGGCTCGATCGGGGTCGCCTCGACGCTGAACGCGGGCGCCGAGCAGATCCCGGCCCCGGTGGTGGCGCCCGCTGTCGCCGCGCAGGCCGCAAAGGCCGCCGTGCCGGTGGCCGGCGTCACCCCGCCGGCGACACTGCCGTGGGGACAGCGCCCGCAGAAGATCCGGACCGGGCGTGGCGGGGCGACCAGCAAGACCCTCAAGGCGGCCGGGCTGTCCGCCGCCGCTCCCGACGCGTCCGGCCGCGAGGCCGAGCAGGAGTTCGCGCCGAAGGGGCGGACCGGCCGCAAGAGCGAGCGGACCAGCGTCGTCCCGCCGGAGCCACCGACACCGACCCCGACGCCGACCGCCACCGATGCCAAGCCGACCGTGTACTTCCACTACAACGTCGGCTCCCAGGCCGCGGTCACCGAGGGCGCCTACGCCAACCTGACCATCGGCAAGCCGGTGCTGGACCGCGAGGACTACCACACGCTCGCCGAGATCGCGGTGCAGTCGGCCGACGGCACCCAGATCGTCGAGGTGGGGTGGAACGTGGACCGGGTCGTCAACGGTGACGACGACCCGCACCTGTTCGTCTTCCACTGGGTCGACGGCAAGTCGAAGTGCTACAACGGCTGCGGGTTCGTGCCGTACAGCAAGAACATCCGCCCCGGCGACACCCTGCCGTACGACGTCACCAAGCCGTTCGGCATCCAGTACAACAACGGGGCCTGGTGGGTCGCGTACGACACCGAGTGGGTCGGGCACTTCCCGGTGACCAACTGGACCGTGCCGTTCAAGCAGTCCGGTCTGGTGCAGGTGTTCGGCGAGGTGGCCGCGGCCAGTCAGTGGCCGTGCACGGAGATGGGCAACGGCAGGAGCGGCATCGACAGCACCGCGGCCCGGATCGGCAGCGTCACCTATCTCAACGGGCCCACCGTGGACCTCAACATGCGGAGCATCGGCGACGTCTACAGTGTCTCGCCGATTACCAAGCGCACCTTCCGCTACGGCGGCCCCGGAGCCTGCTGACCTCGATCTTCACTCCCGATGCCCGGTACCCCGAAAGGGTGCCGGGCATCGACGTTTCTGGAAGTGTGGGCAGCTCTTGAACCGGTCCACATGCCACGATGTACATCCGGGTGGACGGGCCTGACCCGAGGGGAGAGCTGGCGCCGATGAAGCGACGGGTGAGCCCCGACGAGCAACTGATGACCGCGCTCTACACCGAGCACTACGCCGTCCTGATCAACTTCGTCTCGCGTTACGTGTCGGACCGGCACAAGGCGGAGGACCTGGTTCAGGAGACGCTGTTGCGAGCCTGGAAGCACATCGACCACCTCGACCCGGAACCGGGACGGACCAGGTCGTACCTGCTCACCATCGCCCGCAACGTGGTGACCAACGCCTGGCGCGCCGAACAGCGCCGGCCGAAGCTGGTCGCCGATGAGAACGCGGTCAATTCGGTGCCGTCGGCTGACAATGTTGATCAGATGGTGGAAGGTTGGCTGGTGGCGGAGGCGCTCGAGCGGCTCTCGCCGGAACACCGGGCGGTCATCCAGGCGATGTACTACGAGGGGCAGAGCGTGGCGGATGCGGCGCGGAAACTGTCGGTGCCGGAGGGCACGGTGAAATCGCGCGCCTATTACGCGGTTCGCGCGTTACGTACCGTCTTCGAGGAGATGGGGATGTTGCGATGAGCGACATTGACGAACACGAATCCCTGCACCGTCTTCTCGGTGGGTACCTGCTCGGTGGGCTCGACGAGGCCGACACCGAGAAGCTGGACGAACACCTGCACGACTGCGCCGAATGCCGGGCGGAACTGGACCGGCTGGCGCCCGTACCGGAGATGTTGCAGAGCCTGCCGGACGCCCGGCACCTCGGCGGCGGCGCGGCGCTCGCGGTCGGGCCGGCCGCCCGGCCCAGCCCGCAGAACATCGAGAACCTGCTGAGCCGGATGCGCGCCGAGAAGTACCAGGAGACCCGGGTCAGCCGGGTGCGCTGGCTGGCCGCCGCCTCGGTCACGCTGATCGCGGCCGCCGCCATCGGCTACGGCATCATGACCAACACCGGCGGCGACACCCCGGGACCCGATCCGACCGTGCAGGCGCTGCCCAGCGCGGTGACCGCCCAGTTCCAGCCGGCCCCGGGCAACGGGCTCACCGGCAACGCCTCGGTCACCCCGAAGAAGTGGGGCGTCGAGGTCACCCTGAACGTGAGCCGGATGTCCGGTGAGGGGCCGTTCCTCTGCCTGGTCAAGACCAAGAGCGGAACCACGCAGCAGGCCGCCGCGTGGGGCGACACCGTGGACGGCGAGGCGAAACTGACCGGCGCCAGCTCGACACCGGCGTCCGACGTCGCCTCGATCCTGATCACCGATCGCAACGGCAACGTGCTGGGCACGGCGGCGATGGCCTAGGCGGTTCGCCGCATCGGCGCCTTCTCGGCATGGACCGGCACGAGGGGCTGCCGGACGGCGGCCAGCATCGCCGCCCGGGCCGCCACGGCCGAGCGGCCCGCACCGCGGTTCCGGTCGCCGATCATGGCCGCCAGCCGGGTGGCGAGCTCGGCCCGGCTGAACGGCTTGGACAGGAAGTCGTCCGCGCCGGCGTGCAACGCGGTCGTCATCTGATGGCGGTGCACGTCGGCGCTCACCACCATGACCGGCAGCGACTCGGTCTGCGGGGACTCGCGGATGATCCGGCACAGCTCGATCCCGGAGACGCCCGGCATCCGCACGTCGATCAGGGCGGCGTCGATCCCGCCCGCCGCCAGCAGCGCCAGCGCGCCGGCCGAGTCGCCGGCGGCCACCACGTCGTAGCCGAGCCGCTCGAGCGTGATCGTCAGCAGGTCGCGGTGGTCGGCCTCGTCGTCGGCGATGAGCACGGTGGGCACGGGAACCTCCAGGGTCTGCTGTCTACCTTTCGGCAGTCCGGAGGAACCGCTGAGCACGAAATAGGGTGGAGGACATGGGTGCCTCCGATCTCCAGACCGCCGACCGTCCGCTACCGCTGGCCGGGGCGGGTGAGATTCGCGTGCGCATCGTCCGGCCGGGTGCGGGCGTGGTGGACGCCCTCGGTGAGGGCGTCCGCGGCCTGGAGCCGGGCGACCGGGTCTGCTGGGTGTCGAGCGCGGCTCACACCCGGACCGACGGCGCCGCCCAGGAGTACGTGGTGCTGCCCCGGCGCCAGGTGGTCCGGCTGAGCGACGACGTCCCGTTCGCGGCCGGCGCCGGCCCGATGGTCACCGAGGTGAGCGCTCCCTGAGCAGGCTGTCGGCGACCCGCTCCACACCCCTGCCGTCCACCGCGGCCCATCCGCTCGCGGCGAGCGCGGTGCGTTCGGCCGGGTCCGAGAGCAGCCGCCGCAGCGTGGCGACCGAGTCGTCGCCGAACTCCCCGAGACGGCCGATTCCGGCGGCGAAGCCGCGTGCGACCGTCCGGTCGTACCCCAGGATCTGGTTGTCGACCACCCAGACCAGGGCGGCGGCCCGGCCGAGGCAGAGCAGCTCCCAGGTCGAGGTGCCGCTCGCGCTGACCACCAGATCGGCGTCGGCCAGCAGCTCGGGCAGGCGATCGGTCGGGTCCAGGATGTCGAACCGCTGGCCGTCTGCCGTCTCGATCGCCTCCAGTTCGGCGCGCAGGCTCGCGTCGGCGGCGATCACCGTCGCCTCGAAAGGCGCCGCGGTGTCCGCGAGCAGCCGCGCCACCTGGGGCGCGGCACGGTAGGCGTCGGTTCCGCCGAAGAAGGCGACAACCTTGGGGGTACGTTCGGACGAGTGCACCGGCGGCGTAGCGGGCCGCAACCGCCGCACCGCCGAGCGCAGCAGCGCGTAGTCGAGACCGGCCAGCCGCACGTCCCCGTAGTCGAGCGAGGTGTCCAGGTTCTGGTCGACGTAGATGTCGGCGTCCTGCCCGCGCGCCTCGCCGTCGACGATCGCCAGCACGGTCCGCCCGGTGGCCCGGACCGCCTTGCTGTGCGCCGGCGGAAGCGTGTACGAGTCCACCACCAGCGCGTCCAGCTCCAGCCGCTCGACCGCCGCGACCAGTTCGTGCTCGTCGGCGGGCGCCGGGTGCCGGGGCAGCCCGCGGGTGGCGAGCTGCGCCTCGGCCCAGGTGACCCCGCCCAGGTCGCTGAGGAAGTGCACGTCCACACCCCGCGCGACCAGCTCCTCAGCGAGAGCCACACACCGTACGAGATGTCCTACTCCGGTCTTCGCTCCCGCGTCGCACCGGATCCCGATTCGGGTCGTCACGCCTGCTCAAGATCCTTCTGGAGAATGTGCGCGTTCAGCTCGGCCAGCTCCGGCCGGTGACCGAGGAACTCGGCGACCGCGGCGGCGGTGATCGGCTCGTCCCCGAAGTGGTCGACGATCGCCTCGATGAGCCGCCAGTCCTCCTCGGTGTCCAGGGTCAGCCGCAGGAACGACAGGTCCGGCTGCACGGTCAGGCCGATCACGTCGAACTCGGCCGCGTGCGTGTAGATGTACGACGTCACGTGCGTACGGTGGTGCTCCTCGGCCAGCTTGTCGATGTCCTTGAGGACCGACGCCCGGACCACCTCGACGTCCAGCCCGCGCGGCAGGGTCCGGGTGATCGACGTGGTCAGGTAGTCGACGTCGGCCGCGGCGAACACCCGGTACGCCCGGGCGACCAGCCGCGGGTCGAGCAGCGGGCAGTCCGCGGTGAACCGGAGCACGTGGTCGGCGTCGCGGCCCTCCAGCACCCCGAGGAACCGGGTGAGCACGTCGTCGACCGGCCCGCGGTAGCTCTCCACGCCGATCGCCGCGCACTCCGCCACGACCGCGTCGTCGGCCGGCTCGGTGGTGGTCGCCACGACCAGCTCGTCAACGACACCGCTCTCCCGGGCGGCCTGCACCACCCGATCGAGGACGGTCTTCCCGCCGAGCTGCCGGAGTACCTTGCCGGGCAACCGGGTGGAACCCATCCGGGCCTGAATGATGCCGAGGGTCGTCATGACCGTCCTTTACGGATTCGATTGCGGGCCGCACGGGCCAGGACGAGCCCGGCCTTGGCGGCGCGATAGCCGAGGTTGCCGCTGAACGCGGCGATCTGTGTCTTGGCGCGGCCCAGTTCGGCTTCGCGCTTCTCCAGTTCCACCTCGAAGAAGCGGGCGCGGGCCTCGGCGTCGGCGAGCTGCTCCCGCAGGGCGCGCATCTGCTCCTCGTGCTCCCGCAGGCTGTCCGGGAGGGTGTCCCCGGGATCGGCGAGCGGGACCGGCGCGGTGGTCAGCCCGGCGGCCCCGGCGAGGACCTCGGCGAGGCGGTCCACCGAGGTGATACCCGGCCACGGGTGGTGGTAACCACCGGTGGCCAGGGTGTGCGCGAAACGGGCCAGGGCATCCGGGCGTTCCGGCGTGAGATCGAGTCTCGTGAAGCGGTCCCCGTCCACCAGCACGTCCGCGGCGTCGGCGGCCGGCAGCGCGGCCATCCAGCCGGTGAGCAGCCGCCGCAGCGTCGGCAGGTCGTGGCCGAGAGCGGCGCTGAGCAGCTGCTCCTCCAGGAGCCGGCCGGCCGGGAGCGGGCCGTTCAGCTCCGGCGGGCCCTGCACCACGCGGCGCAGCCAGCCACCGTCGGGAGCCTTGGTCACCTCGGCGATCGACCCGCCCGGCCCGGCGATCAGCGCGGGCGCGACCGGGACGGACGACTCGGGACGGGTGGCGCGCTGGGCGACGGCCAGCCAGCCGGGCGCCAGCTCGGCGCCGATGCCGCGGCGCACCGACGTGGCGGCGAGCCGACGGGGGTCACTGAGGACGGACCTTTTCCGGTACGCCGGAGCGACCGCCGCCGCGGCCAGAGCGGCCAGGGCGTCCAGCGGCCCGTATTTCAAGGTCTCCGGGGTGACCAACAGGGTCGGATGCTCCGGCGACGGCCAGGCGGCGGCCAGCCCGGCGACCGGCAGTCCTTCGGCGCCGAGCACCGCGGCGAGCCGGTCGGCGCGGCCCGGGGCGTTGCCGAAGTCGGCGAGCGGATGCCAGGCGTCACCGGTCCGGGCGGCGGTCGGCACACCCGGGTCGACGAGCCGGTGCACACCGAGTTCGTTCTCCACGGCGAGCAGCAGCGTGCCGCCGGGGCGCAGGGTGCGCTTGAGGACCCGGACCGACTCGATCCAGTCCAGCTGCGGGCCCTCCGGCGAGCACAGGCGCCGGGCGCCGTCCAGGGCGACCACCGCGTCGTACCGCTCGGTGTCGGTGACTTTGGACAGATCGCCGCAGACCACCGTCACGCCGGGGATCTCGCGGGCGGCCAGGCTCGCCGCGTCCGGCTGGGAGCGCAGCAGGCATGTCACGTCCCGCCGGCCGGCCAGCGCGCCGACCAGCTCGGCGTCGTGCGGGCCGGCGACCAGCACCCGGATCCCGGCGGGCAGCCGATCGATCAGATGCCGGTGGAGCGGGCCGGCGGCGGGTGGGCGTTCTTCGGCGTACTCCGGCATCTCGCCACCGATCATCGTGATCATGCGGCGACCTTAGCGGGGGGCTCCGCGCCGAAAGCGGGCCAGCCCAGGATCGCCCGGAGCTCGGCGGGGGAGGCCAGGTGGCCGTCACCGAGCTCGGCGAGCGCGGTGGCCCGGGCGGTCTCCGGGTCGGGGGCGGCGCCGTGCAGCTCCGGCCACTCGCGGCGGACCCGGGCGGCGGTGGGGGTGTCCTCGCCGTCCAGGTACATCGGATCGCCGTACACCGCGGGGTCGCACCCGGCGGCGGCGCCGTACATGATCGCGGTGCTCAGCCGGTTCGACGCGACGCGCTGGTGGCGGCGCAGCTCGGCGAGCTGGTTGTGCAGGAACCGCGGGTCGGTCCGCATCCGCATGTAGCCACGGTAGCCGTGGCAGATGACCCGGCCGGACCGCTCGTACAGCGCCCGGATCCTCTCGTCCTGGAACTCGTTCCAGTAGAGGCAGAAGGTGATCGGGCCCGGCTCGGTCGCGGTGATCTCGTCGATCAGCCGGTGGTGGTCACCGGAGACCTTCTGACCCTCCCAGCCGTGGAACGGGTACCAGATGGTGCCCTCCCGCGGCTGCTCCGGCGTGGTGTCCTCGGTGGACCGCAGGATGTAGAGGAAGGGCGCGCCGATCACGGTCGCCAGCGGGCGGTCCATCGACCAGGCCCGCCGGCGGGTCCGCTCCGACCAGACGAAGATCGGACGGCCGGGCGCGTACGGCGTACCCGCGCCCAGTCCGTCCACCACGTTCCATCCGTGCTGCAGGTAGCCCTCGATCCGGGGCGGATCGCCGCCGTCGAGCCCGCAGTACTCGGCGAGCACATGCGCGTGCCCGTAGAAGTGGTTGCCGTGGTGCACCCGTCAGCTCCCGAGGATGCCGCGGAGCGCTTCCACTACGCGGTCCTGGTCGCTGTCGGTAAGGTCGGCGAACAGCGGCAGCGAGATCTCCTCGGCGTAGAAGGCCTCGGCGTTCGGGCACATGCCGCGCTGGTAGCCGAGGTCCGCGAAGACCGGGTGCCAGTACACCGGGATGTAGTTGACCTGCACCCCGATGCCGGCCGCACGCAGCCGCTCGAACACCTCACGGCGGCGGCCGTCGAGCACCCGCACCGGATAGAGGTGACGCATCGGGTCGACGTCCTCGCGCTGCGCCGGGAGACGCAGGCCCGGCACGCCGGCCAGCAACTCGTCGTAGCGGGCGGTCAGCTCCGCGCGGCGCGCCTTGAACCCGGCGAGCCGGCTCAGCTGCGCGCTGCCCAGGGCACAGAGCACGTCGGGCAGCCGGTAGTTGAGGCCGAACTCGTGCACCTCGTACCACCACCCGCCCTCGTCGGTGGTCCGCAGCCGCTTCGGGTCCCGGATCGATCCGACGGTCCGGAAGTCACGCAGCCGGTCCACCAGCTCCGGCCGGGTCGAGGCGACCGCCCCGCCCTCGGCGGTGGTGAAGTTCTTCGTCGGGAAGAACGAGAAGGTGGTCAGATCGGCGAGGGTGCCGACCGGACGTCCCTTGTAGAGCGAGCCGATCGAGTGAGCCGCGTCGCCGAGCAGGAACGCCCCGGCGCTGTCACTGATCTTGCGGAGCGCGTCGTAGTCGGCCGGGACGCCGGCGTAGTCGACGGCCGCGATCACCTTGGTCCGCTCGGTCACCGCGGCTTCCACGGCGGCCGGGTCCAGGTTGGCGGTGTCCTCCGCGACGTCGGCGAAGATCACCTTGGCGCCGAGCATCGCCGCGCCGGACGCGGTGGCCACGAACGTCATCGGCGTCGTGACGACCTCGTCACCACGGGTCACGCCGGCCGCGGCGTAGGCCGCGTGCAGCGCCGTGGTCCCGTTGGTCACCGTCACGGTCGGCGCGCCGGTGACCTTCTCCAGGTCGGCCTCGAACTGGGCGACCCGCGGCCCGGTGGTCAGCCAGTCGCTGCCCAGGGCCGCGACGACCGCCTCGACGTCGGCAGAGTCGATGGACTGTCGTCCGTAGGGCAGCATCAGTTCTCCGCGAGGAGGTTGCGCATGTCCTCGACGGTGAGCCAGAGGTCGTTGTTGTCCGACCGGTAGTTGAAGCCGTCCGGAACCTCTTCGCCGCCGGGCGGGGTCTGGTAGCCCCAGCTCGCCACCACCGGCTGGACCACGTAACGGTCCTTGAAGCGCAGCGTGCGGCGGCTGTCGTCGGCGGCGATCATCTCCTCGTGGAGCTTCTCGCCGGGACGCATGCCCATCTCGTGGGTGGCGGCGCCGGGCGCGACGGCCTCGACCAGGTCCATGATCCGCATGCTCGGGATGCGCGGGACGTAGAGCTCGCCGCCCTGCATCACGTCGAACGAGTCGACGACGAACTGGACGGCCTGGTCCAGGGTGATCCAGAAGCGGGTCATCCGCTTGTCGGTGATCGGCAGGCTCTTGCCCTCGGCGGCGAGCTTGCGGAAGAACGGGACCACCGAGCCACGGCTGCCCATCACGTTGCCGTAGCGCACCACGGCCAGACGGGTCGGGTGGGTGGCGGCGTAGTGGTTGCCGGCGATCACGATCTTGTCGGCGGCGAGCTTGGTCGCGCCGTACAGGTTGATCGGGCTGGACGCCTTGTCGGTGGAGAGCGCGACGACCTTCTTGACGGAGGCCTCGATGGCCGCGTCGATCACGTTCTGGGTGCCGTTGATGTTCGTCGCGACGAACTCCGACGGGTTGTACTCGGCGGTGTCGACCTGCTTGAGCGCTGCCGCGTGCACGACGTAGTCGATCCCGTGCATGGCCCGGGCGAGACGCTTCTCGTCGCGGATGTCGCCGATGAAGAAGCGCAGGCGCGGGTCGTCGCCGAACATCTGACGGACCTCGTACTGCTTCAGCTCGTCGCGGGAGAAGACCACGATGCGGGCCGGGTCGAGGTGGGTCAGGGCGTACCTCAGGAAGGCCTTGCCGAAGGAACCGGTGGAGCCGGTGACAAGGATCGAGGAGCCGGCGATTTCAGACAAGGTTTTCTCCGGGGGATCAGCGAGTGGCCGATTCGAGCAGCCAAGTACGTGGCGGAAGCATAACCAGCCGAGCTGTCTTTTCCAGCGGACCGCAAGAACGTCGCCCTCAGTTCACCTTGCGTTCATCTGATGTTTGTCGCCTAGATCAGGAACCTAGAGGATTGTGGAACTCCTCTGTTCACCCGAGCATCCTGGAGTTACCACGTGACTGAGCTGCAGAGACTACGGGACGCGTTCCGTACCGCCCTCGATCTTCCGGCGGATGCGACCGTGGACGACCTGCGCTACCAGGACAACGAGAAGTGGGATTCGCTCGCACACATGTCGCTGGTCGCGACCATCGAGGACGAGTTCTCGGTGATGATCGACACCGATGACGTCATCGGCATGTCCAGCTTCGACGAAGCGGTGCGGATCCTCGGTAAATACGGGGTGGACGTCAAGTGAGCGTCGCCCTGGTCACCGGGGCGTCGCGCGGCATCGGCCGGGCCACCGCGCACCGGCTCGCCGAGCAGGGCTACGACCTGGTCCTGCACGGTCACGGGGAGGCCGGCGTCGCCGAGGCGGCGGAGGCTCTCAGCGGTAAGTTCGGCGTCACGGTCAAGCACGCGTCCGGTGACATCGCCGACCCGGCGACCAGCAAGGCCCTGGTCCGGCTGGCCTTCGAGTCCTTCAAGCGCCTGGACGCGCTGGTCGTCAACGCCGGCACGCACGCCGCGGGGATGCTCGGCATGACCCCCGACGCCACCGTCGAGCGGCTTTTCGCGGTCAACGCGGCCGGCGCGGCGTACACCCTGCAGAACGCGGTCCGTCTCCTCGCGCGCGCGGAGAAACCGTCGGTCGTGCTGACCGCCTCGATCACCGGCACCCACGGTGTCGCCGGCCAGGCCGTCTACGCCGCCTCCAAGGCCGCCGTGGTCGGTCTGACCAGGTCCGCGGCCAAGGAGCTCGGCTCCCGCGGCATCCGGGTCAACGCGGTCGCCCCCGGCTTCATCGCCACCGACATGCTGGACACCCTGGACGAGGCGGGCCGCGCCGAGCGGGTCGCCGCCACCGCGCTCGGCCGTCTCGGCACCGCCGAGGACGTCGCCGACGTGATCTCTTTCCTTCTCTCCGACCAGGCCCGGTTCGTCACCGGCCAGATCATCGGAGTCGACGGAGGCCTGACGCTGTGAATCTGCTCCACCCGGACGCCCGCGTCATCGACGCCGCAACCGGGGAGTCGCTGACCCCTGCCCTGATCGACGCGGCCGCCGCCGAGCTGGCCGGTGAGTCGCTGGTCTTCATGCCGATGGCGACCACCGTCGCGGCGGTCGCCCGCTACCTGGCGGCGCTGCGGCTGGGCAAACCGGTGGTGCTGCTCGACCCGGACGCCGACCACTCCCGGCTGATCGAGCGGTACACCACCACCGATCTGCACCCCGACCTGGCGCTGATGCTCACCACCAGCGGCTCCACCGGCGACCCGAAACTGGTGCGGCTGTCCGCCGCGGCGGTGCGGGCGAACGCGGAGCAGGTCGCCGAGAGCCTCGGCATCACCGGCGACGACGTGGCGATCACCACACTGCCGCTGTTCTACTCGTACGGGCTCTCGGTCCTGCACTCGCACCTGCTGCGCGGGGCGACGGTGGTGCTCGAGCGCACCGGCATCATGCAGAAGGACTTCTGGGCCGCGGTGAACGAGCACCGGGTCACCTCGATGGCGTTCGTGCCGTATCAGTACGAGATGCTCCGCCGCCTGCGGTTCGACCCGGCGAAGTACCCGACCGTGCGGACCCTCACGCAGGCCGGTGGCCGGCTGCGGGCCGAGCTGGTGACCGACTTCGCCGACCGGATGGCGACCGTCGGCGGCCGGCTGTTCGTGATGTACGGACAGACCGAGGCCGCCCCCCGGATGGCCTGCCTGCCCCCGGACCGGATCGGCGACAAGCTTGGCTCGGCCGGCCTGGCGATGCCCGGCGGCGCCTTCGCGATCGAGGACGACGAGGTCGTCTACCGCGGCCCCAACGTCATGATGGGGTACGCCGAGACCGCCGCCGACCTGGCTCGCGGCGACGACCTGGGCAGCGTGCTGCGCACCGGTGACCTGGGCCGGATCGACGACGAGGGCTTCCTCTTCATCACCGGCCGGATCAAGCGGATGGGCAAGGTCTTCGGCGTCCGGATCAACCTGGACGACGTGGAGCGGCAGTTCCCGGTCGCGGCCGTGGCCGGCGACGACAAGCTGCACGTGTTCGCGGAGAACATCACCGACGACGAGGCCCGCGCGCTGCGGACCAAGATCGCCGAGTGGCTCGGCAGCCACTTCACCGGAGTCGACGTGCGCATTATTGAGGTCCTGCCGTTGCTCCCCAACGGCAAGACCGACTACCGCGCCCTGGAGGCGTCGCTGTGAGTGTCTTCACCCTTCCGCAGGCGGAGAAGGAGGCTGTGCTGCTGGCACAGCTCTCCGAGCTGACCGAGCACCATCGGGCCGCCTGCGAGCCGTACGACCGCATTCTCGCCGCGTCCGGTTTCACCAAGGCCGAATCGATCGCCGACCTGCCGTGGCTGCCGGTCCGCCTGTTCAAGACGCTGGACCTGAAGAGCATCCCGGACGACGAGGTGTTCAAGGTCCTCACGTCCAGCGGCACCACCGGTGACGTCAGCAAGATCTACCTGGACAAGGCGGCCGCTGCCGAGCAGCAGAAGCGCCTGGCCGCCACGGTGCAGACCGCGATCGGCCCGAAGCGGCTGCCGATGATCCTGGTCGACACCAAGGCGATGCTGAAGGACCGCCGCTCGTTCAGCGCCCGCGGCGCCGGCGTGCTCGGCATGTCCACCTTCGGGCGCGACCACGTCTGGGCGCTCGACATGGAGGGCCAGGTCGACGTCGGCGCGCTGCGCGGCTTCCTGGAGAAGCACGGCGATCAGCCGTTCCTGATCTTCGGGTTCACCTTCCTGGTCTGGCTGCACCTCTACGAGGTGGCGCTGGAGCACAAGCTGGACCTGAGCAACGGCATCCTGATCCACTCCGGCGGCTGGAAGAAGCTGATCGACCAGGCCGTCTCGCCCGAGGAGTTCCGTGCCCGGCTGTCCGGCGTCGGCCTGACCCGGGTGCACAACTACTACGGCATGGTCGAGCAGATCGGCACGATCTTCCTGGAGGGGCCGGACGGCGGCGCGCTGTACTGCCCCGACTTCGCCGACGTGGTGATCCGCGACCCGGAGACGTGGGCCGAGTTGCCGCCCGGCAAGCCGGGACTGATCGAGGTGATCAGCACCCTGCCCACGTCGTACCCCGGCCATGTCCTCCTCACCGAGGACCTCGGCGTGGTGCACGGCATCGACGACGGGGCCTGGCCCGGCAAGCGCTTCTCGGTGCTCGGCCGGCTGCCCCGCGCCGAGGCCCGTGGCTGCTCGGACACGTATCGGAGTGCGGCATGAGGTTCCGTTTCGGCGTCGAAGGCGACCTGACCGCCCCGTCCGACGACCGGCTCGCCGTCGGCGACCCGCGGGTGGTGGACTTCCTGGCCAAGCTGGCCCGCAAGCTCCTCGCCCCGGCGGTCGCCCGGCTGCACCCGGAGCTCGGTTCGCTCGGCTACTTCCTGCGCCCGGCCGAGCTGAAGCGCTCGGTCGAGCGGATGACCGCCCGGCAGGACGCGCTGGTCTTCCCCCGGGGCAACGTCTTCCACCTGCCCCCGGCCAACGTGGACACCATCTTCGTCTACTCGTGGGCGATCTCCGCGCTGGCCGGCAACCACAACGTGGTCCGGATCTCGTCGCGCTCGGCGGGCGCCGCCGAGGTCATCCTGGACTCGATGAACGCGGTGCTGGCCGACTCCGACCCGGTGATCGGCCGGACCCAGCGGATGGTCACCTACGGCTACGACGACGCGGTCACCGCGGCGCTGAGCAAGTGGTGCGACCTGCGGGTGATCTGGGGTGGCGACGCCGCCGTGGACACCATCCGCAAGCAGCCGCTGCGGCCGTCGGCCCGGGACCTCACCTTCCCGGACCGCACGTCCTGGGCGGTGCTGTCGGTGCCCGGCTGGCGGGCCGCCGACCCGGCCGCCCGCAAGGCCGCGGTGGTCGGGTTCGCCAACGACGCGTACTGGTTCGACCAGGCCGCCTGCTCCTCCCCGCGGACGGTGTTCCTGGTCGGTGCGGAGGGGGACACATCGGAGGTTCGGTCCGAGTTCCTGGACCTGCTGCTCGGTGTGGTCGATCAGCGCGGCTGGACGGTCGACGCGGCGATGGCGGTGGAGAAGCGGGTCAACGCGTACGGGCTGGCCGCGACCGGCGCCGCCACCGCGCTGGACTTCCCCGACAACCGGGTGACCGCTGTCACTCTGGCGGGGACGGAACTGGCTCCCCGGCGCTGGATCGGGGCAGGCGCGTTCCCCTTCGCTGAGGTAGGCTCGCTCATCGATCTGGTTCCGGCGATGAACAGGCAGGACCAGACGGTCAGTCACTTCGGGTTCACTCCGGCAGAGCTGCGGGCCTTCGCCACCGAGCTGGGCGGCCGCGGCGTCGACCGGATCGTGCCGTTCGGGTCGGCGCTGACCTTCGGGGCGATCTGGGACGGCTATGACCTGCCGAGTGAATTCACCAGGCTGACCACGCTGCAGCCGTAGCGGGGCCGGGGGTGACCGGACCGGCTACCTTCCTTTTCGAATGCCCCCGACCCTAGGTTGAATTCATGACCAACCCCCCTGGTCTCTCGGTCGTCATCCCGATGTACAACGAGGAGCTGGTGATCCCGGCCCTCGTTGCCCGGTTGCGCCCGGTGCTGGACGCGCTCGACGAGACGTACGAGGTCGTGGCCGTGGACGACGGCAGTGCCGACGCCACGGCCGCGCTCGTCGAGAAGTGCCGCCTGGAGTGGCCGCAGCTGCGCCTGGTCCGGCTGCGGCGCAACAGCGGGCACCAGGCCGCCCTGACCGCCGGTTTCCACCGCGCCCGCGGCGAATACATCGTGACCATCGACGCGGACCTGCAGGACCCGCCGGAGACCATCGGCGACATGGTGCGCCTCTCCCGCGACGAGAACCTGGACGTCGTCTACGGCGTCCGCAGCGACCGCAGCACCGACACCGTCTTCAAGCGGAACACCGCCGGGCTGTACTACAAGCTGATGCGCCGCATCGTCGGCCCCGACCTACCGCAGCAGGCCGGTGACTTCCGGCTGGTCCGCCGCTCGGTGGTGGACGTGCTGCGCCGGATGGGCGACCAGGTCCCGGTCTACCGGCTCCTGATCCCGTCGCTCGGCTTCACCTCGGGCACGGTCAGCTACGTGCGGGAGAAGCGGGTCGCCGGCGAGACGAAGTACCCGCTGCGCAAGATGATCTCCCTGGCCTGGGACAGCACCGCGGACTTCACCGCCGCCCCGCTGCGGCTGGCCACCTGGCTCGGCCTGGTCTCCTTCGCCGCCTCCCTGATCTTCATGATCTTCGGCGTGGTGGTGTGGGCCAACGACACCGTCATTCCCGGCTGGACCTCGCTGTTCCTGGCGGTCCTGCTGTTCGCCGGCGTCCAGCTGATCTGCCTGGGGCTGCTCGGTGAGTACATCGCCCGGATCTACCGGGCCCTGCAGAACCGTCCGGCGTTCCAGATCGGGTACGACTCGTTCGAGACCGCCGAGGCGCCCGCGACTCCCGCGGCGCCCGCCGTCCCGGCGCAGCGCACCCCCGCGACCATGCCGTGACGACAGTGCTGAGCGAGCCTGAGGCGGCGCCGGCGCCGAAGGCTCAGCGGCCGGTCGCCGGTGTTCTGCTGCGGCTGCTGCCGTGGCTCTTCCCGGCCGCCGTCGCGTTCGGCGTCCTGCACGCGTTCGAGACTCCGGACCGGCAGATCGCCCTGTACGCGGTCTACTTCCTGCTCGCCGTCGTGATCCCCGGAACCCTGGTGTTCCGCGGTCTGTACGGCAGCCGCGGCAACTGGCCGGAGGATCTGGGCCTGGGCGCCGCCACCGGCCTGGTCGTCCTGCTGATCGGCTGGGCGCTGGCCGCGGCCACCGGGCTGCAGGCCTGGTTGCCGCTCTGGCCGGCGCTGATCGGCGTGCTGTTCCTGGCGGTGCCGCGCCTGCGCCGGCACTGGCTGATCAGCGAGCCGGCCCCGCTGCCGGTGGCCTGGTCCTGGGCCGTCGCGGCGGTGCTGGTCATGGTGGCGCTGTGGGGCATCACGGCGTTCGAGGGCACCGAGCTGCCGCCGGACACCACGGTGATCTACCAGGACCTCTACTACCACCTGGCGCTCGTGCACGAGATGACGCGCACCATGCCGTTCGAGGTGCCGCAGGTCGCCGGCGACGCGCTGCGCTACCACTTCCTCTCCGACGCCGACATGGCCGCGGCCAGCATGATCACCGGGATCCCGGCGGCGACCGTGCTGCTGCGCCTGTGGGTGCTGCCGATCGCGGCCGTCGCGGTCGTGGTCTTCGCCGCGCTCGGCCGGTCCGCCGCCGGGCGCTGGTGGGCGGGCGCGCTGGCCGCCGCCCTCGGTTTCGTCGGGTACGCCCTGACGCTGGGCGGACCGATCACCCCGATGCTGGGCGGCGTCCCGCTCACCTTCCTGAGCCCCTCGCAGGTCTACGCGCTGCCGCTGATCGGCCTGTTCACCCTGTTCGCGACGGAGGCCCTGCGCGGCCGGCCGTTGCGCGGCGCCTGGGCGCTGCTGCCGTTGCTGGCGCTGGCCTGTGCCGGCGCCAAGTCCAGTGTGCTGCCGCCGCTGGCCGCCGGTGTCGGCCTGGCCGGGGTGGTGCTGCTGTGGCGCCGCCGCCGGATCCCGTGGGCCGCGGTGGGCCTGCTCGGCGCCATCGTGTTCGGGATCCTGCTCGGCTTCCGGCTGTTCGCCGGGGGCGGCGCGGGCACGCTCGTCATTCAGCCGTTGCAGGCGCTGCACTGGATGGCGCCGTACGCGCAGACCCTCGGCGTCGACGAGACCACGGCCGAGCAGGGCTTCCTGGTCCCGGGCCTGGCCGGGGCGGACGGCGCGGGCTGGGCGTTCGTCGTCTGGTTGCTGGTCTGGTGGGCGCTGATGCAGGCGCCGCGCCTGGCCGGCCTGGTGGTGTGGCCGCGGCGCCGGGAGGAGACGGGCGACCGGGTCGACCCGGTGCGCTGGCTGTTCGGCGGGATCGTGGTGGCCGGCGCGGGCGGGCTGTGGGCGTTCGCGCACCCGTCGCTCAGCCAGGCCTACTTCTACACCGGCGTGCTGCCGATGGCCGCGGTGCTGACCGCCTGGACGTTCGCCGACCGGACCCGCAACTGGCTGGTCCCGGTGCTCGGCGGGGTGGCCGGCGCGGCCTGGCAGCTGCTGGCGCCCGAGGTGAAGGCGCCGGTCGAGGCGTCCGTCGCCGACTGGGCCTGGGCGCTGGCCGTGCCGGTGCTGACCACCGCCGCGGTGGTCGCGGTGGCGGCGATCATCGGGGTGGCGATCTGGCGCAAGCGGGCGCTGCGGGCGCTGCCGGTTCTGCTGCTGGCCGCGATCGTCGGCGGCGGCCTGGCCAACGGGGCCTTCCAGACCGTCAAGCGGATCACCGACGAGCCACCGAAGCCGTCGTCGGCCAGCCCGTCGGCGGTCACGGCGCAGGAGATGCGTGCCGCGCTCTGGCTGGAGGAGAACGCCGGCGAGGAGGACCTGGTCGCCACCAACGTGCACTGCACGCCGATCAAGTTCCGGGAGAACTGCAACGCCCGGGCGTTCTGGGTGGCCGGGCTCGGTGGCCGGCGGACCCTGATCGAGAGCTGGGGTTACGCCGATCAGTCGGTGGCCGCGAACGGGAAGAACGGTCTGTACTACGCCAACCAGCCGGCGCCGTACCCCGAGGTGTTCGCGCTGAACCAGCGGGTGTTCGCGACCGGCGCGGCGGCGGACGTCGCGGCGCTGCGCGACCGGTACGGCGTCCGCTGGCTCTTCGCCGACAGCCGTGCCGGAGCCGTCTCGCCGGCCCTGGCCCGGGTCGCCGACGTGCGGCACACCCAGGGCACGGTCACCATCTACGAGGTACGGCCCGCCTAGTCGGGTTATCCCTACCTTCGGGTGGGCGGCTCACGGGATCGCGTGGGTGGGCGCGGGTGCATAGCGTTTGGGGCATGACGACCACACACGCCGATGCGGCGCCCACCCGGAGCCTGGTCGGCCGGTACTTCCGCCAGCTCGGCATCGACACGCAGTACGTGCTGATCGGGTTCCCGATCGGCATGGTGACTCTCGTGGTCGCTCTCACCGGGTTCGCGCTCGGCCTCGGCCTCGCGGTCCTCTGGGTGGGGTTGCCGATCCTGGTCGGCACACTGGTGCTGTCCCGTGGTTTTGCGGTGACCGAGCGGGCCCGGATCGGCCCGGTGATCGGCCGGCCGATGCCGCACCCGCACTACAAGCGGGTTCGTGGTGAAGGGCTGCACCGGCGCCTCCTCGGCCCGCTCTCGGACGGGCAGGGCTGGCTGGACCTGCTCCACGCGATCTTCCGGTTCATCCCGAACACGCTGGGCTTCTGTTTCGTCGTCACCTGGTGGGCGGTGGCGATCGCCGGTCTCACCATCCCGCTGTGGGACTGGGCGCTGCCGCACACGGAGAACAACTACGAGCTGCACGAGCTGCTCGGCTTCCAGGACACGATGAGCACCCGGATCCTGTTCAACTTCAGCATCGGCGTGTTCTTCGCCGGCACGCTGTACTGGGTGGTCCGCGGCGCCGCTCTGATGGAGGCGTACTTCGCCAAGGGCCTGCTGGTCAGCGTCGCGGAGCTGCGTGAGCAGATCGCCGTGGCCGAGGAGGCCCGGGACGTGGCGCAGCGGCAGAAGGCAGCGGCGGTCTCGGCCGAGGCGGTCGCGCTGCGCAAACTGGAGCGGGACATCCACGACGGCCCGCAGCAGCGGCTGGTGCGGCTGGCGATGGACCTGGGCCGGGCCGAGCAGCAGTTCACCGCCGACCCGGACCGCGCCCGGGCGATCGTGGCCGAGGCGCTCACCCAGACCCGGGAGACGCTGGACGAGCTGCGCGCCCTGTCCCGCGGCATCGCCCCGCCGATCCTGGTGGACCGGGGGCTGCGGGCGGCGCTGACCGCGCTGGCCGGCCGGTGCACCATCCCGGTCGATCTGGAGGCGCCGCCGATGGACCGGCTGGAGCCCGGCGTCGAGTCGACTGCCTACTTCGTGGTGGCGGAGGCGCTGACCAATGTGGCGAAGCACAGTTACGCCAACGAGGTGCACGTCAAGATCGAGCGGATCGCCGCGGTCCTGTTCGTGACGGTCCGCGACGACGGTGTGGGTGGCGCCAGCCTGGCGAAGGGACACGGTCTGGCCGGTCTGAACGATCGGGTCGAGGCCGCCGGGGGAGTGCTCGAGCTGGAGAGCGCCGAGGGCAGGGGAACACAGCTCACGGCGGCGCTGCCGATCTGACACGATGGCCGCATGCGGGTGGTGATCGCCGATGATGCGGTGCTGTTGCGAGAGGGCCTGATCCGGCTCGTCGAGGAGAACGGGCACACCGTCGTCTCGGCGGTCGGGGACGGCCCGTCCCTGGTGGAATCGATCAAGGAACATCGTCCGGACGTCTCCATCGTGGACGTCCGGATGCCGCCGTCCCACACCGACGAGGGCCTGCGGGCCGCCGTCGAGGCTCGTGCCGCGGTGCCGGGCAGCCCGATCCTGGTGCTGTCGCAGTACGTCGAGGTCTCGTACGCCGACGATCTTCTCGCTGACCGCCGTGGGGCGGTCGGCTATCTGCTCAAGGACCGGGTCTCGGTGGTCGCCGAGTTCCTCGACGGGTTGCGCCGGGTCGCCGAGGGCGGCACCGTGCTGGATCCCGAGGTGGTCGCCCAGCTGCTGGTCCGGCGCCGGCGTGACGATCCGCTGCGCAGCCTGACCCCGCGGGAGCGTCAGGTGCTGACCCTGATGGCCGAGGGCATGTCGAACACCGCGATCGCGCGCAAGATGGTGGTCACCGACGGCGCTGTGGAGAAGCACGTCCGCAACATCTTCACCAAGCTGAACCTGCACCAGGACGAGGAGCAGCACCGGCGGGTGCTGGCGGTGCTGGCCTACCTGCAGGCGTAGGGCTAGCCCTACCCCGGAGACGGGTGTCTCCCAGATCGTCCGGCCACTTCGGAATCCATAGCGTCTTTCCCATGGAGAACAGGGAAAACGTCAAGGGGATCGCGGCCCGTGTCGCGATCTGGAGCGCCCGCCATCGGGCGCTCGCGATCCTCGGATGGATCGCCTTCGTGATAGCGACGGTGGTCCTCAGCGGCCAGATCGGCACCCGTGAGGCGGACCAGGGGACGGCGGGCCACGGCGACTCCGGTGACGCGGACCGGATCGTGGCGGCTGCCGGGTTCCCGGAGCAGCCGGCCGGCGAGATGGTGCTGATCCAGAACCGGTCGAGCGCCGACCGGACGGCGGCGACCGCCGAGGTCACCCGGGTGCTCGGCACGGTGGCCGGGGTCACCGGCCTCCAGGAGCCGATCCAGTCGCCGGACGGCAGGTCCACGCTGATCAGCTTCAGCATCGCCGGTGACCCGGAGACGTCCGGGGAGCGGGTCGCTCCCGCGCTGGACGCGGTGGCCCGGGTGCAGGCGGCCCACCCCGGCCTCTACATCGCCGAGGCCGGCGGCGCGAGCGCGAACAAGCTGCAGACCGAGAAGCTGGAGGACGGGCTGACCCGGCTCGGGATGCTGTCCATCCCGGTGACGCTGGGCATCCTGCTGGTGGCCTTCGGCGCGGTGGTCGCGTCGTTCCTCCCGGTGCTCCTGGCGATCATGTCGGTGGTCGCCGCGATCGGCCTGATGGCTGCGGCCAGCCGGTTCGCTCCCGTGGTCGACGAGACCACCCACGTCATGCTGCTGATCGGCCTGGCCGTCGGCGTCGACTACTGCCTCTTCTACATCCGGCGGGAACGCGACGAGCGCCGGGCGGGGGCCGATCCGCACCGGGCGCTGATGATCGCCGCGCAGACCTCCGGCCGGTCGATCTGGATCTCCGGGCTGACCGTCATCGTGGCGATGGCCGGTATGTTCCTCACCCGGGACGTGGTGTTCGTCAGTTTCGCCGCCGGCACCATCCTGGTGGTGGCCACTGCCGTGCTCGGCTCGCTGACCGTGCTGCCGGCCGTGCTCTCGGCGCTGGGTGACCGGGTCGACGCCGTCAAGATCCCCGGGCTGTACCGGCGGAACTCCGGCGGCCGGGCCTGGAACGCGCTGCTCACCGTCGTACTCGCCAAGCCGTTGATCTCCGCGATGGTCGCCGTCGCCGCGCTCGGCGCCATCGCCTATCCCGCGCTGGACCTGAAGACCCGGGGTCAGAGCGTCCAGGACATCGCGCCGAGCGATCCGGTGGTGCGGGCCTTCGTCGCCATCGGCGAGGCCTTCCCGGCCGAGAGCAGCCCGGCGCAGGTCGTGGTCCGGGACGACGCGGTGCGGACCGCCGAGTTCCAGCAGGCGCTGGCCGCCTTCACGACGGCGGTGCGCCAGAGCGGTGGCAAGCTGGCCGAGCCGGTGGACGTCGAGGTCAACCCGGCGGGGAACGTCGCGGTGGTCTCGGTCGCCCTGGCCGGCAAGGAGAGCGACAGCGTGGCGATCGACGCGCTGACGCTGCTGCGCGAGGAGGTCGTGCCGGGCACCTTCGGCCGGATCGGCGGGGCGACCGCGCTGGTCACCGGCTCGACCGCGGAGGGCGTCGACTACAACGAGCAGCTGGCGAAGACCATGCCGATGGTGTTCGCGTTCGTCCTCGGGCTGGCGTTCCTGCTGCTGCTGGTGTCGTTCCGGTCGGTCGTGGTGGCGGTCACCGGCCTGCTGCTGAACCTGCTGTCGGTCGCCGCCTGCTACGGCATGCTGGTCTTCGTCTTCCAGTACGGCAACTTCGAGGAGCAACTGGACTTCGTCTCCGGCGGCGGCATCACCAACTGGATCCCGATGTTCCTCTTCGTGATCCTGTTCGGGTTGTCGATGGACTACCACGTCTTCGTGGTCAGCCGGATCCGTGAGGGCCACGACCGCGGCCTGCCGACCCGCGACGCGGTACGCGAGGGCATCGGCAAGACCGCCGGTGTGATCACCAGCGCTGCCGTGGTGATGGTCGCGGTGTTCGCCCTGTTCGCCACGCTGCCACTGACCGCCACCAAGGAGCTGGGCATCGGCCTGGCCGCGGCGGTCCTGCTGGACGCCACGATCATCCGGGCGGTGCTGCTGCCGTCGGTGATGGCGCTGCTCGGCCGGGCGAACTGGTGGCTGCCGAAGTGGCTGGGCTGGCTGCCGGAGATCGCGCACGAGCCGCCGGCGCCGGCCGGGCCGGTCCGGGCCGGGGAGCGGGAACTCACCCCGGTGAACTGAGTGAGTGGGCCAGGGCGCCGCCGATCACGGCGGCGCCCAGTCCGGCCGTGATGCTGAGCAGCGCGTACCCCGCGGCGGCGGCCCGCTCCCGCCGCCGCGTCATGGTGAGGATCTCCCAGCTGAACGTCGAGTACGTGGTGAGCGCCCCGCAGAACCCGGTGCCGAGCAGCGCGACCAGCCCGGGGGAGAGCGGCAGTCCGAGCAGCAGGCCGAGCAGGAACGAGCCGCTCACGTTGACCGCCAGGGTGCCCCACGGGAACGCCGCCCCGAACCGGGCTCGCATCGCCTGGTCGGTGAGGTAGCGCAGCGGCGCCCCGGCCGCCGCGCCGAGCGCGACCAGCAGGGCGGTCACCGAGCCACCAGGCTGCCGGCCAGGACCGCGAGAACCGCGCCGGCCAGGGTCGCGGCCAGATAGATCAGCCCGGCCTGGGAGACCTCGGCGATCGCGGTGGAGAAGGTGGTGTAGCCGCCGAGCACCCCGGTGCCGAGGAGGAGACGGGGCAGGCGGCGTTCCACCCGGGTGTTGAGGACCCCGATGAGGAAGCAGCCGGAGACGTTGACCGCCCAGGTGGACCACGGGAAGCCGGCGGGTGGGTGCGGGAAGGCGGTGGCGATGCCGAACCGGGCCAGGGCGCCGATCATGCCGCCCGCCGAGACGGCGGCCAGCGCGGCGCGGTCCACGTCGAGAGCCATGGTCACCGACGGTAGACCACCGGGCGGCCGGGGGGACGTGGCGGCGTCCGCCCCGACCGGTTCCGGGAGCTCCTGCTGGGGAGCGTTCCTCCGGTCCACTGTAGATCAAGATCTTGACAACCTCGATGGCGGCCCCGGAGCGCCGTCACGACGGTGGTATCACTGTGACGTACGGATTTTCCCGGCCGTGGCGCCGGTAAGCTATGGCGACAAATCGACATAATGATCACAAAATAGGCGCACAATCACAGGGTTCGCTTATGTAGGGCTGATACCGTGCGGCTCCGCACGCGCGGACGGAGCGGGAAGAGAATGCACCACGCCAATCATCATTACGGGCACGCCCACATCCTGGCCCGGTACTGCCGCATCGCCGAGCCGATGCACCCACCACGGATCATGGGTTACCTGCAGCACGGCTGGAACATCGGGGACGGGCTGGCGCCCGGGACGCCGTACGTGTCCGGTTCCCGGCTGCTGGTCTGGTCCGAGGAGACCCGTCGCCGTTCCTGGTCCCAGGGCCGGCGCAACGCGGTCGTGGTCGGCGCGCCCTTCTCCTACCTGGTGGAGATGACACCGGACGACGGTGCGCCCGCCGAGGGCACCATCTTCTACCCCTTCCACGGCTGGGAGGGGCAGCAGGTCCACGGCGACCACCAGCGCCTCATCGACGAGGTGAAAGCGACCGAGACCGGCCCGATCACCGCCTGTCTGTACTGGAACGAGTACCGGATGCGGGCGGTGCGCACGCTCTACGAGAAGGCCGGGTTCCGGGTGATCTGCCACGGCTACCGGGGCTTCTGGTGGCGCGACCACCACCGGGACTTCCTGGTCAACCAGCTCGCCGAGCTGCGCCGCCACAAGCGGGTGATCTCCAATCGGCTGTGCAGCGCCATCTGGTACGGCGCCCTCGCCGGCCGGGAGGTCGCGGTCTACGGCGACCCGATGGTCCTCGACAACGCCGACATGACGTTCGGCGGCGAGCCGCGCCTGCACCGCCAGTGGCCGGAGGTCTACGGCCAGGAGACCGATTACGACGCCTGCCACCAGCTTGCCCGGGTCCAACTGGGCGCCGACGAACTGGCCGGTCCCGACGAGCTGCGCAAGCTCCTGGGCTGGCCCAAGGAAGGGTACGTGTGATGCCGGACCGTCCGGACATGGCCGCGGCGCTCGCCGCCCCGCCGCTGACCAACCTGACCCGGTTCGGCGGCGAGATGTTCAACTGGAGCGACCGGCGTGCCCGGCAGAACGCGCTGCTCACCCATCTGATCGTCGAGCTGGGCGGCCCGGGCCGGACCGTTCTGGTCGCCGGCCCGCACCCGGACGAGGTGGTCGCCGCGCTGACCGCCGGCGGGGCCGAGGTCACCTGGCTGCTGCGCTCGCTCGCGGACGCCGAGCAGGCCGCCCGGACCCACCCCACCATCTCGGTGCTGGCCGGCGCGTTCGGCAAGGTGGACCTGACGACCGGGTTCGACCTGGTGGTGGCGGCCGACGGCATCCAGCGCCTGAACTCGGCCGAGGGCGACCAGCTGTCGGCCGGCGAGCTGCTGGACCGGCTGGCGCAGGCGGTCCGGCCGGACGGCGCGCTGGTCCTGATGCACGACAACCAGCTCGGGGCGCACCACACGGTCCGTCTCGAGCCGGGCCGCCGGCAGCGCGACGACGCCGCGTGGTACCCGTCCGATGAACAGGCCTCCGACAACCCGGCCGCCCGGGGGCAGCTCACCGCCCGGCTGACCGAGGCCGGCCTGGCGGTGGACGTGGCGTACGCGGCGTTCCCGGAACCGTCCGCCCCCGCTGTGCTGATCGGCGGCGACACCCTCGGTGACGTCGCCTCGCCGCTGCGGCCCTGGTTGCAGTCGGTGCTCGAGCAGGCCTACACCTCCGCTTTCCGTAACCGCCCGGTGCTCAGCGACCCGCGCCGGCTGGTCGGGCGGGCTCTGCGGGCCGGTGCGGAGGACACCGTCGCCGGCGGCTGGCTGGTGATCGCGCGGGCACCCGGTGACGCCCCGGCGGCCCGGACCCCGTGGCACGACGTGCTGGTCGGGGACGTGCAGGGCGCCTTCACCTACACGGTGACCGCCGACGGCCCGAAGGTCCTGGTGCCGCACGACGGCCCGGTGGAGCGGGAGGGGCTGCGCCGGCTGGACGCCCCGGTCGCCCCGTTCACCGGCGGTTACCTGCTGGAGCAGCGGCTTCTGGAGCTGTGCGCGGCCGCTGACGTGCGGCGGTTGCGGCAGGAGATCGCGCAGTACGAGTCCTGGCTGTCCACCCACGCCACGGACGGCCTGGTCGACGGCCCGATCGCGCTGGCCGACCTGTCCGGTGTCGCGGTCACCCCGGCCGGGCCGACCGTGCTGGCCGCACGCTGGGAGCCGGTCGAGGCCGTCGGAGTGGAGATCGCGCTGGTCCGGGCGCTGTGGCAGTTCGCGGTCCGGCTGATCACCTGGGCCCGCCCGCACCCGTGGCCGATCACCGCGAGCGCCGCCGACCTGGCCGCGATCCTGGTCGGCATGGCCGGCCGCAGCCTCGCCGACGAGGAACTGCGCTCCGCCATCGACCTGCAGGTCGCGCTGGACGGCGCCGAGTTCGGCCTGAGCCAGCCCGAACGGCAGGCGCACCGGCTGGCGCTGCTCGCCGTGCAGCCGGGCACCGCCCCGGTCGACGTCGCGGGGTACGACGATCTCACCGAGGCGCTGTGGCGGCAGCGTTACCAGGCCAGTCACCTGCTGGCGATGATGGAGTGGACCGAGCAGATCATCCGGTCCCGGGACTCGGCGCTCAGCAAGATGGATTTCGAGCTGCAACTGCTGCGCCGCAGCTGGAGCGGCCGGGGCCTGATGCTGGCGAAGAAGGCGTACAAGAAGGTCCGGAAGTAAAGCGAAGAGGCGGCGGGCCCTGAGCCCGCCGCCTCCTCGTCATCCACAGATCAGATGATGTCCCAGGTCAGCGGCGTGCCCTTGGCCGCGTCTTCCTTGAAGGTACGCCCCAGCACTGTCCCGATCTGGTCCGGCTCGAGACCACCGGTCGGGCGGATCGAGCGCACGTTCTCCGCGGTGACCGGGTCGCCGGCCTTCACGTCGGTGACGACGTAGAGCGAGCGCCGGAACCGCAGGCTCTCCTTCTCCGCCTCGTTCGGCCCGATCTCGGTGGTGCCGAGCGCCTGCCAGGCCCGCTCCGACTCGACGACCAGCGCCTTCAGCTCGTTCTGGTCGAGCGAGAACGCCGAGTCCACGCCGCCGTCGGCCCGGTCCAGGGTGAAGTGCTTCTCGATCAGGACGGCGCCGAGCGCGACCGCGGCGATCGGCACGCCGATGCCCATGGTGTGGTCGCTCAGGCCGATCGGCAGGCGCAGCGCCTCGGCCAGCACCGGGATGCGGCGCAGGTTGGTCGCCTCCGGCGGTGCGGGGTACGACGCGGTGCAGCTGAGCACGGTGATGTCGGTCGCGCCGGCGCCCTGGGCGGCCTCGACCGCGGCGGTGATCTCGCGCAGCGTGGCCATGCCGGTGGAGATGATGATCGGCTTGCCGGTGGAGGCGGCGAGGCGGACCAGCGGCAGGTCGGTGACCTCCGAGGACGCGATCTTGTACATCGGGGCGTCCAGGCTTTCCAGCAGGTCGACCGCGGTCCGGTCGAACGGGCTGGAGAACGGGGTGATGCCCCGCTCGCGGGCGCGCTCGAAGATCGGCTTGTGCCAGTCCCACGGGGTGTGCGCCCGCTCGAAGAGCTGGTAGAGGTACTCGCCGCCCCACAGGTCGTGACCGGCGGAGAGCTGGAAGCGCGGGTGCTTGACGTCCACGGTCATGGTGTCCGCGGTGTACGTCTGGATCTTGATGGCGTCCGCGCCGGCGTCGGCCGCGGCGTCCACCAGCTGCAGGGCGCGCTCCAGGGAACCGTTGTGGTTGCCCGACATCTCCGCGACGATGTACGGCTTCTTGCTGCTCATTTGCTTCTCTCCGTCCAGACGACCGTCTTCGGGACTCCGTCGATCAGTCGTTCATATCTGCGCGTCTCGCGGAACCCGAATCGCCGGTGCAACGCGAGAACCTGCTTGTTCTCGGCGAGCGTCTCGCCGCCGAGGGTCTCCAGGCCGAGGGTGCCGAACGCGTACTCGACGGCCTCTTTCTCCAGCCGCATCCACGCGGGCAGGAGACGCTGGCCGAGCCCCTCGACGTCGAGGTAGAACGACCAGGTGTTGCCGTTGAAGATCACCACCCCGGCGGGGACGCCGTCCTCCTCGTAGATCAGGACGTCGCCACTTCTCTTGGCCCACCAAGCGGCGTGCTCGGAGGGGTGAATTTCGTGAGTGGTCAGGCTGACGGCACGCACCGACTGGTGGTTACGCCAGGGAAGTACCAGGTCACGGTCGGTGTCGCGGGCGGGTCGAAGCACGTCGTCAAGGTAGGGACGTGGTCTGGACCGTTTGCGACGTGGACACGACTCCCGGGTTAACGGAAGGTGTCCGTTGCATGGATCGGCGGCGCAGGCCGGCGACCCGGTAACCGGCTCGCAGCGCCGCGTACATGCTGTAGTTGCCGGCCGCGACGAGACGGATCTTCAGGCCCGCCGCGCCGCCCGGCGCCTGGTAACCGGCCGGTTGGTGGCGCCGGTACAGCTGCACGATGCGGTGGAAGAAGGCCCGCCGGTGCACCGGCAGCACCCGGGTGTCGTTGCCGGCGACGACCATCAGATGGTTCATCGTCAAGGTGAACATCCGGTGTCGCACCGAGTCCGGCACGTCGCGGGCGGCGAGCCACTCGTGCAGCCGGTCATATTGCTCGAAGGCCTCGAAATGCCGCTCGCTGCGGGTCGCGGTGATCGCCCCGGCCCGGCCGATCCGATAGTGGTAGCAGACCCGGTTCAGCACCGCGATGCTCGTCGCGGCGATCAGCACCGGCTTGGTGAAGGGCACGTCCTCATACCACCCCGGGGGGAACTCCAGGCCGCTCTCGGCGAGCAGGGATCGGCGGACGATCCGGTTCCACGCGGTGTGCTGCAGACCGAGCAGATTCTCCAGGGTGTGCGGACCGGCCAGCACCGGCGAGCTGGCGTCGACCTCGGTGCGGCCGTCGTCGAACACCCGGAGATGGTCGATGAGCAGCACGTCGGCGGTGGTCTCCCGCAGCCGCTCCAGCACGGCGTGGGTCGACCCCTCGGGCAGCACGTCGTCGCTGTCGACGAACCAGACGAACTCGCCGGTGGCCTCGGCCAGGCCCGCGTTGCGCGCCAGGCCGAGACCCACGTTCGCGGTCAGGTGGAGCACCCGGAGGTTGCCGTGCCGGGCGGCATAGGCGTCCAGCATCTCGCCGCACGAGTCGGGCGACGCGTCGTCGACGGCGACGACCTCGACCCGCGCGTTCTCCTCCGGGGTCAGGCCGGCACGGATCGAGTCCAGGCACTCGTAGAGGTATCGCTCGACTCCGTAGACGGGCACCACGACGGAGAGCTGAACGGTCATGCGCGCAACCTTAGCTCTTGCGGAACAGCAACTCCTGCATCGCGTCGGTGGTCAGCGGCTCGGCGAAGTAGTAGCCCTGACCCAGCTCACAGTTGCCGTCGGCGAGCTCGCTGAGCTGCCCCGCGTCCTCGATCCCCTCGGCCACCGTGGACAGCTGCAGCGCCTGGCCGAGCTGGATGATGCCGAGGGTCAGCGACGCGGCGGCCGGCACGTCGCCGATGTCGTCGACGAACGACTTGTCGATCTTGATGATGTCGACCGGGAACCGCCGCAGGTAGGCGAGCGACGAGTAACCGGTGCCGAAGTCGTCGATGGCCAGCCGTACCCCCAGAGCCTTGATCGCTCCCAGCCGGTCCAGCGTCTCCTGCCGGTGATCGACCAGCAGCGACTCGGTTAGCTCGATCACCAGGCAGCGGGCCGGCAGGCCGCTCTCGGCCAGCGCCGAGCCGACCACGTCCGGCAGGTCGGGGCGTTCCAGCTGCACCGCGGAGAGGTTCACGCTCACCGTGAGCGGGGCCTCCGGGCCGCGCTGGTCGTTCCACCGGGCGGCCTGCCGGCACGCCTCGCGCAGCACCCACTCGCCGATCGGGACGATCATCCCGGTCTCCTCGGCCAGCGGGATGAAGTCCAGCGGCGGGATCATCCCGCGCTCCGGATGCTGCCACCGGACCAGCGCCTCCAGGCCGGAGATCTCGCCGGTGGCCAGCCGCACGATCGGCTGGAACCGCAGCTGGAACTCGTGCCGCAGCACGGCCCGGCGCAGGTCGGCCTCCATCTCCAGGTGCCGCTGGAAGGACTCGCGCATCGACGGCTCGAAGACCGCGAACTGGTCCTTGCCCTTCTTCTTGGCCTCGAACATCGCCAGGTCGGCGCGGACCAGCAGTTCCTGGGCGTCGTGCCGGCCGGCCTCGCCGAAGGCGACACCGATGCTGCACGTCACGAACGTCTCCCTGCCGTCCAGGTCGAACGGCTCGCGCATCGCGGTCACGATCCGCTGGGCCACCGGCGCCGCGGTCTCCGCCGAACCGGCCTCCGGCAGCAGCACGGCGAACTCGTCGCCGCCCAGCCGGGCCGCGGTGTCGTCGGTACGCAGGCACTCCCGCAGCCGGTCGGCGACCGCGGCCAGCAGCCGGTCACCCGAGGCGTGGCCGAGCGCGTCGTTGATCACCTTGAACCGGTCCAGGCCGATCAGCAGGGTGGCGACGCCCCCGGCGCGGGCCGTGCCGAGCGCGTGCTCCATCCGGGTGACGAAGAGCGCGCGGCTGGCCAGGCCGGTCAGCGCGTCGTGGAACGACGCGTTCATCTCGCGCAGCGCCCGCGCGTCGGTGACGGCCAGGCTGGCGTGCTCGGCGAAGGCCAGCAGCATCTCCCGGGAGGACTCGTCCCAGGCCCGTGGCTCGCGGTGCGACCCGACGAACATGGCGCCGACCACCACGCCGTTCTCGTGCACCGGTACGGCCATCACGCTCTTGATCCGGTGCTCGTGCGCCAGCTCCGGCACCGCCATCGGCGAGCTGGCGTAGTCGTCCACGGCCACCAGCTCGTCACCCATGATCGCCAGACCGGCGACACCGAGGGCGGCGATCGGCATCCGCTGCATCCGCTCCAGCGCCTCGGGCGGGATGCCGAACGTCGCGACCAGGCTCATCCGGCCCGGGTCGTCGTTCTCCAGCACGGTGAGCCCGGCGATGTCGACCTCCAGCAGGTCCCCCGCGCCGGCGGTGACCTGGTCCAGGATCAGGCGCAGCGGCTCGCGCCGGGCGATCGACCGCTGGACAGTGCTGAGGTGGTCGAAGAGCCGCTGCCGGCGCTGCATCGAGTCGAGCAGCCGGCGTTCCGTCTCCACCAGCTGCAGCGCCTGCAGGCTCAGTTCCAGGACCCGGGCCATGCCGCGGAGCAGGCAGACCTCCTCGTCGGTGAATTCCCGAGAGGTACGGCCGATCACCAGCATGCCGGAGGAGGAGCCGCCCAGCGGCGCGACCGCGAGCAGGTACTCGACGCCGCCGCCGGTGCGGAGCGTGGCGGGGTGGCCGACGAGGTAGCCGGCGGTCAGTGCGTACGCCGGGATCTCGTCGTCGGGAAGCCCGACGGCGGCGGCCACGCCACCGTCGACCGCGAGCACCGCGAGATCGGCGTCGAGCGCGCGGAGAGCGCACTCGACGGCGGCGTGCTGGGCCGCGGCCTCGTCCGGCCGGTCGGCAACCACGGCGAGGAACTCGGTCAATTGCTGGGTGGCGAGCACATGGTTGCAGTCGGCTACCGGGACCCGCAGTTGAGGGAAACGCGCAAGCCGTTCGGGGTTCGTGCCAACCTGGTCACGAACGGTCAGCCTGTCGATACGTACGGTTGTCAAAGTCGGTCGGCTGCGACTGAATGGATCCGTGGAGATGTTGGCGTCGGGTCGCGTCGGCGCCGCCTCCATCGCCTTTCTCGGCCTGGCCGCGGCCGCTCCCATCGTCACCCTCGTCACCGTGGTCCCGGACGCCCTCGCCGGTGGCGCCGGCCCCCTGGTGCCCTGGACGTGCGCCGCCGCCGGCCTGATCCTGCTGCTCTGCGGCGCCGGCCAGGCCGCGATGATCCGCCGGCTGCCCGGGGCCGGCGCCGCGTACGCGCAGGTGACGCTGGGCCTCGGCCGTCCCGCCGGCCTGGCCGCCGCCTGGCTCGCGATCGCCGGCTACCAGACGATCCAGTTCGGTCTCTACGCGCTGGCCGGCCTGGCCGCGGCCCCGCTGCTGAGCAGCTTCCTCGGGCTGGCCGCGCCGTGGTGGGCGGTGGCGGCGGCCTGCTGGGCGGTCGTCGCGATCTGCGGAACCATGCGGATCGAGGTCGCCGCCGGGGTGCTCGGGCTGCTCGCGGTGGCCCAGGCGGCCGTGCTCGCCGGGATCGGGGCGGCCGGGGTGCTGCAGCCGTTCGGCGGCCGGGTGACCGGGCACTCCATCCTGGTCGCCGGCTGGCCGGTGCTCGACCGGTCCGCCCTCGGCCTGCTGCTGGTGGTCGCGGTGCTGGCCTTCGCCGGGTTCGAGTCCACCGCCGCGTACGCCGAGGAGGGTTTCCAGCCACGCCGTAGCGCCGTCTTCGGCGGGTACGGGGCGGTGCTGCTGATCGCCCTGCTGCTGGGCGGCTTCTCGTGGACGATGATCGTCGCCGCCGGGCCGGACCGGGCCGCCACGGTCGCCGAGACCCGCGGCGCCGAGCTGTTGTTCGACCTGGCCGCCGGGCGGCTCGCACCGTGGGCCGTCACGCTCGGCCGGTTCGTGCTGCTCGCCGGGGTGCTGGCCGGGATCCTGGCGCTGCACCAGGTGATCGCCCGCTACCTGTTCGCCCTCGGCCGGGACCGGGCGCTGCCCGGAGTACTGGGGACCGTCCGGCAGCGGACCGCCGCGCCGCGCGCCGCCTCGGTGACCCAGTCGCTGATCGCGGGGGCGGCGCTGACCGGCGCCTGTCTGGCTGGCGCCGTTCCCGGGCCGCGGACCGCGCGCTGGCTGATCGTCGGCGGCGCGCTGAGCCTGCTGGTGATGTCGCTGCTCGCGGTGCTGGCCGCGCTGCTGCACCTGAACCGGGTGCCCGGCCCGGAAGGCTTCTGGGGGCGGTTCCTCGCGCCCGCCCTGTCCCTGGTGTCCCTGGGAACGGTGGCGTTCCTGGCGTTCGGCGACCTGCCCGCGCTACTGGGTATGCCGGCCGGATTCGCCCTGGTCACTGCGATCCCCGGCGGTCTTTTCGGGTGCGTGCTGCTGGGAGTGGGCCATGCCCTGGTGGTGCGCCGCCCGAAGCCGCCGGCCCCGTCCATCCCGCGGCAGCGCGACCCCGGCGCGCACCGCCCGGAGCGGATCACCCAAAGAAGTCCTGGACCTGGGTGAGGGTCAGATAGCCCTGCGGCTCCAGCTCGCGCGGGATCGACGGCAGGCTCTTGGCCGTCACCGGGACCTCGCCGGCGTCCTCCGGCGGCGCGGTCGGCGCCGGGGTCGGCGGCAGCGCGGGCAGCGCCATCGCCTCCCGGATCACCTCGAACATGGTCCGGACCTCGGTGGACGCCAGCCGGGCCAGCTCGTCGCGGCCGGTGCCGGCCGGCGGCAGCGCGCAGGTGAAGTTGGCCCGCAACTGGTCGTCGACCCGGCGGATGTCGGCACTGGGCCGCAGGTGGTCGAGCCGGCCCTCGGTGACGATGCCGAGCTCGCAGCCGCGGCAGCCGGATCCGCGCCACCACTGCTGCCAGCGTGGATCCGCGTCGAGCCGGTGCACGGCGTGCTGCAGCGCCCGCAGGTAGAACCGGGGCTGCTGGCCATCCCGAGTTGCCGTCCCCAGCCGCGGGTGGACCCAGAACTCGTCCATGGTTCGCAATGGTCGCAAATCAGACCAGGTGCTGGTGCGGAATTCGGGGCGGCACGTCCGAGTGGATAGCTATGGTCGGAAAAACCACCTTTTGAGGGGGTAACCCGGCGTGGAAGAGTGATAGGTGACGAGCGGCCCCACAGCATGTGGGCATGAGAAGAATCTGGGCGGCCGCCGCCGCGGTAGCGCTCGCCGCGGTCGGCGCCACGGTCACCGGGGCGAGGGCCGGGACGGTGCGCGTCGGACCGGCGCCGATCGCATGGAGCGCCTGCACCGACAGCACCCTGAAATCGCACGGCGCCGAATGCGGATATCTCTCCGTCCCGCTCGACTACGCGAAGCCCCAGGGCCGCAAGATCGAGATCGCCGTCGCGCGGGTCAAGGCGACCGTTCCGGCCGCCGACCGGCAGGGCGTCATGCTGGTCAACCCGGGCGGTCCGGGCGGCTCCGGGCGCGGCCTCGCGGCGCTCGGGCGGCTCGTGCCGAAGCAGGGCGGGGCGGCGTACGACTGGATCGGCTTCGACCCGCGCGGTGTGGGCGCGAGCCGGCCCAAGCTCACCTGTGACAGCAGGTACGCGGGGTACAACCGGCCGGCGTACGTCCCGGTCAACCGGGAGACCGAGAAGGCGTGGCACGCGCGGACCACGGCGTACGCGGCCGCCTGCGCCAAGTCCGGCGGCGCCCTGCTGGACCACATGCGCACCGAGGACACCGTCCGGGACATCGACAGCCTGCGCCAGGCGCTCGGCGCCGAGAAGATCAGCTTCTACGGGTTCTCCTACGGCACCTACCTCGGGCAGGTCTACGCCACCCGGCACCCGGAGCGGGTGCACCGGATGGTCCTGGACGGCGTGGTCGACCCGCGCCGCGTGTGGTACCGGGCCAACCTCGACCAGGACCTCGCGTTCGACAAGACGATCAAGGTGTACTTCGCCTGGATCGCCAAGTACGACGCGGTCTACCACCTGGGCCGGACCGCCGCCGCCGTGGAGAAGCTCTACTACCGGCAGCTCGCCGCGCTGACCAAGAAGCCGGCCGGCGAGATCGGCCCGGCCGAGCTGACCGACGTCTTCCTGCAGCCCGGCTACTACATCTTCGGCTGGGAGGAGACCGCGCGGGCCTTCGCCGCCTGGGTGCAGCGCAAGGACGCGACCGGGCTCAAGCGCCTCTACGACGAGAACCACCCGCAGAGCGCGGGCTCCGACAACGGGTACGCCGTCTACCTGGCCGTCCAGTGCACCGACGCGCCGTGGCCGGCCGACTGGCGCAAATGGGCCCGGGACAACTGGCGGATGCACAAGAAGGCGCCGTTCGAGACCTGGGGCAACGCCTGGTACAACGCGCCCTGCCGGCACTGGGCCGCCGACGCCGGCCGGCCGGTCGAGGTGGACGGCAGCAAGGCCCCGCCGATCCTGCTGATCAGCGAGACGCTGGACGCGGCCACGCCGTACTCCGGCGCCCTGGAGGCCCGTCGCCGCTTCCCCCGCTCGGTCCTGCTCGAAGGGCTCGACGGCACCACCCACGCCGGCTCGCTGTTCGGCAACGGCTGCGTGGACAACACCATCGCCGACTACCTGCTGACCGGCGCGCTGCCCGGCCGGGTCAAGGCGGACCGCTCGGACAAGCAGTGCGAGCCGATCGCCAAGCCGACCCCGCTGCCGGCCGGCAAGAAGGCGAACCCGCTCGCCGAAAGGCTGCGGCTGCAGCGCGGCATCCACTGACCGAACGCACGAGGGGCCCGGTGGCGTATGCCACCGGGCCTTTTCGCTGGTGCTGGGCTAAGCTCGTTCCCGCGAAGGGGAGTAGCTCCCAATGTCGCGGTCGACATACTGATCCTGGATCTCCGGGGTCCGGCCGTGCGGCCTCGGGCAACCGGGGCGAGCGAGACCTTCGACCAGGCTGTATTCGATTGCGGCCGGGTCGAGGTCGCCCTGCGCCCGAACGCCCGGTCGAGTGTCACCGGGAGTTCTCGTGGAACAGTTCCTCGCCGCGCTGGGCATCAGCTTCGCGGTCATCTTCGTCGCCGAACTCGGCGACAAATCCCAGCTGATGGCGATGACGTTCGCCACCCGCTTCAAGACCCTGCCGGTGCTGATCGGCATCACCGTCGCCACCGCCGTCGTGCACCTGATCTCCGTCGGCATCGGCGTCGGCCTCGGCGCCGCCATCCCGACCGGCTGGATCTCCCTGATCGCCGGTATCGCCTTCCTCGGTTTCGGCGCCTGGACCCTACGCGGCGACAAACTCACCGACGAGGAGAAAGGCAAGGCCGAACGCTCCACCGGCTCGGCGATCCTGGCCGTCGGCGGCGCGTTCTTCCTGGCCGAACTCGGCGACAAGACCATGCTGGCGACCATCACCCTGGCCACCCAGCACGGCTGGTTCGGCACCTGGATCGGCTCCACCATCGGCATGGTCGCCGCCGACGCGCTCGCCATCCTGGTCGGTCGATACCTCGGGCGTCATCTACCCGAAAAGGTCATCAAGTACGGAGCCGCCGCACTCTTCGCTATCTTCGGCATCTGGTTGATCACCGAAGGCGTGATCGAACTGCGATAGAGGAGCCGCCGTGCTGGAGTACCGGGCCGAGTTCGACGCCGAAGTAGCCCTCGACGGCGGGGGCGAACTGCGGGCGCGAGGCTTCCGGTTGCTCATCCCGCACGCCGACGTCACCGAGGTTGAGATCGCCGACCTGCTGGCCGCCGCGCTCGCCCCGCAGCGGGTCGAATGGGCCAAGGTCAGCGACATCCGGATCATCGCCGAACCACACCCGCCGGCCGGCGACCGGCCGGCCGAGCGGGTCCGGTACGTCGACCTCAGCCAGCTCGCCACGAACGGGCTGGACCGCCGGCGCGGCACGACGTTGACCACCCCGTTCGATGCGGCGGCGGTCCCCCTGGAACGTTTCGCCGGTCTGCCCGCGGTGGTGGTGCGCTCGGTCGGCGGGGACCCCGGCATGACCGCCGATCTGTTCGCCGACGTGGCCGTGACCGGCCGGGCCGTCCTGCTGCACACCGGCGGCGACCGGCGCTGGGGAACCGCGTCCTACCGGACGGAAAGCCCCCGCCTGACTCCTGACGGCGCCGAGTTCCTGGCGGCCGGGGGAGCCGCGCTGATCGGCGTCGACGCGGAATGGGACCTCTCCGTCTTCGGGGTGCTGGCCGAGGCGGGCATCCCGGTCGTGTGGAACCTGACCAACCTGCGCGAACTGCCGCCGATCGGCGCCCGCTTCACCGCGTCGCCGGTCCGGGAACACAACTGGGGCGCCCAGCAGGTCCGTGCCTACGCCACCGTGCCCGCCGACGAAGAGGGAGCATGACGGAGAACCTGGACCTGGCCCGGATCCAGCTCGGCCGCGGCGAACCCGCCGCGGCCGCCGGGCTCCTCGCCCCCATCCTCGCCGCCGAACCCGACCACGTTCCCGCGCTCGTCCTGATGACCCACGCCCAGCTCGCCCTGAAGAAACCGGACCTCGCCGACGAACTGGCCCGGCGCGCCGTCGAACACGCCCCGGAATGGCCGGAGGCGCTCGGCGCGCTCAGCCGGGTGCACACCGAACTGGGCCGGCACGACGAGGCGATCGCCACGGCCAGGGCGGCGGCGGAACGTCAGCCGGAGAACCCGTACCGGCACAATCGCCTGGCCTGGGCCCTGCTGGAAGACGGAAGACATCCGGTGGAGGCCGAGCACGCCGCCCGTGAGGCGATCCGGCTGGACCCGCAGGAAGCCGACTTCCGGATCACCTACGCCATGGTGATGAAGCAGCTGAACCTCCTGGAACGGGCCGGTCAGGCACTCCGCGACGCGCTCGCCCTGGAGCCGGACAACGCGGTCGCCCGGCACGAACTGGCCGTCCTCGACGTGGCCGGGCACAGCCCGTTCGCCCTGGGCCGGCTGGCCCGCGCGGTGTCCGGGCTGGCCGGCGCGCTGCGGGCCGACCCGCGCCAGGAGGCCAGCCGCTTCCTGCTCGACGTGGCGTTGCGGCAGTTCCTGGTCTACACGTCGATCATCCTGGTGCTGCTGGCCTACCTGGGCTGGCGGTTCGCCGAGACGTCGCCCGGCACCGCCCGGCTGCTGGCGGCCGCGGCGGCGCTGGCCCCGGCCGCCTACGCCGGCTACTTCCTGAACCGTCTCGACCCGGCGCTCCGCGCCTACCTGCGGGATCTGCTCGCCCACGGCCGCCAGCGGATCGCCGTGCTGGCCGCCGGCCTCGCCGGGATCCTGCTGCTGGTCTCGCTCGCCGCGCCTGCCGCCTGGCTGCCGGCGCTGCTCGGCACCGCCACCCTCGCCGGTTTCGCGGTACGCCTGCTCACCGCCCCGCTCGACGAACCCGGCGACCCCGCCCGCGTCCTGCCCAACCACTCACTGCTCCTGATCGCCGGCGTCTGCGCCGCCGTTGCCGTCGGCTCCTGGACCACCGACACCCTGCCGGCGGCCTGGCGTCTTCCCGCGGCCGCCGCCGCTACCGCGATCGCCGCGGCCTGCCTGGCAGTCATCGCCCGCCGCCGCTCCCGCTCCTCCTGACCCCCGGCTGGTGCTGGTGGCCGTCTCAGCGCCGCTGAGACAGCCACCAGCACCAGCCGCGGGTCTCAACGGCGCCGGGCCAGTTCCGCGGCGACCAGCGCGACGGTCTCCTCCGGGCGCAGCAGCACGTCGTCGGCGGTCAGGCGTAGCACGGTCCAACCGGCGGACTGCACACCGCCGTCGATCAGGAGGAGCCTCAGCCGGCTCTCCATCGGCGACTCGGCCCGGCCGTCCGCGAGCCGGCTCATCCGGCGCCCGAGATCGAAGGCGGTGCGTTCGGCGGTGCTGACCGGCAGCCCGTCGACGGAACCGACGTCGCCCATGCCGATGACGGTGTGATGCACCGAAATCCGCTCGTGCCGGAACATCCATCCGGTGCGGGGCGCGATCACTGACACCGGCGTGTCGTGGCGTACCAGCGCGACGCCCAGCAGATGGGCCGCGCTGAGCCCGCCGATCGCGGCATCCGGCGGGAGGATCAGGCTGACCGCCTCGCACCAGGTGCGATGGGTGAGCGGGGCGGGAACACGGGCACGGATCGGCATCCGCCAAGAGTCATCGGCGTCGCCGCCCGCCGGGAGGCCCTGTGGATGACGGGCTGGTTCTCTTGGCTGTCTCGGGTGCGTTGCGACAGCCAAGAGAACCAGCCGGAGAAGACGGTGACCCTCGCATAAGCCGTACGAGGAAAGGTCTTAAGAATTTGGGGTTGTCTGCCGATGGGGGCTTCGTGATCCCCAACGGTGTTTCCGGAGCGGGCCGATGACGGCACTGAGCGAGACCGAAGCCTCCGCGGTGGCCTTCGCGGATCCGAACGATCTCGGGGTGGCACGTGCCGCCGCCCTGTTCGAGCACCTGCAGCCGGAGAAGGCCGCCGAGCTGCTCGCGCCGGTGCTGGTGAACCGGCCGGAGTCGGCGCCCGGGTGGATTCTGATGGCGCGGATTCGGTTGGCGCTGGATCAGGTCGAGCCGGCGTTGGAGGCGGCGAACCGGGCGGTCGATCTGGCGCCGGAGGATCCGCGGCCGCTGGCCATCGCGAGCCGGGCGCTGACTCTGCTGGGGCGGCACGAGGAGGCGATGACCATGGCGTACCGGGCGGTCGTGGTGGAGCCGAAGAATCCGCTGTGGCACGACCGGGTGGCGTGGGCGCTGCTGGCCGCGGACCGGCAGCTGGGGGACGCCGAGCAGGCCGCGCGGACGGCGGTGGGGCTGGATCCGAACGAGGCACACTACTACTTCACGCACGGGGTGGCGCTGGCCGCGCTGGGGCACGTGGATCAGGCCCGGCAGGCGCTGATGACGTCGTTGCGGCTGGAGCCGGAGAATCCGGTCGCCCAGCATCGGCTGGACGTGCTGAACGGTACGGCGGTGGCCGCTGTGACGGAGAAGAAGAAGCGTGGCTGGAAGCTGTTCGCGCGCAAGGGGGACGGCAAGCCGGTACGGCCGGAGGAGTACCGCCCCTGAGCCGTCAGCACGACACAATACCGCACAAGTAATAATTCGGTCATGCGATGGTGTTTGTCGGCTCTGATGCAAATAAGCGTTCTGATGGGCGCCGCCCCGGTGCACGCGAGCGACCCGGTGCCGGTCACCGAGATGACCGCGCACTACGGATTCAACGGGCGGTCCAGCAGCATCGTCGACGAGTCGGGCAACGGGCACACGCTGCGCGTCATCGCGGTGCAGGGCGGCCAGGTCCGGCCGGTCGCGCACGGTCCGGGCACCGCGATCGCCTTCCCGGCCAAGTGCACCCAGCGGGTCTGCCCGCACGTGGTGCTGCAGAGCGGCGACTCCGCCGACCTCAACCCGGGCACCCGTGACCTGGCGTTCGGCGCCGACGTGCTGCTCGCCCCGGGCCAGACCAGCCAGGGCCAGAACGTGGTGCAGAAGGGCTACTCCACCACCGGTAGCCAGTACAAACTTCAGATCGACGGGGCCGCCGGGCATCCCAGCTGCGTGCTCGTGGGCGTACGCCGCCCCACCATCCGGGTCGCCCGCAGCTCGGTGACCGCCGCCGACGGCCGCTGGCACCGGCTGCGCTGCCAGCGGACCGGGACGCTGCTCGAGGTCTACGTCGACGACGTGGCCCGCGGGCGGACCACCGTGCCGGCCGGCCTGTCGATCGCCAACGGGCTGCCGCTGAGCATCGGGGCGAAGGGCGCCTACCGCGACAACGACCAGTTCAACGGGGTGCTCGACAACGTGTGGGTACGGATCAGCCGCTGAGGGCCGTCAGCAGCGCCGCGTCCGGGCTGTCCCCGGACAGTTCCCAGGCGAACACCCCGGCCAGACCGCGGTCCCGGGCGAACGTCACCTTCCCCGCGATGGTCGCCGGGGTGTCGTAGGACCACCACTGCGCGCCGCATTGCGCGTACGCCGTCCCGCCGATCGTCCCGGTCGGCGGGCAGCGCTCGGCGAGCACCCGGTAGTCCTCCATGCCGTGCTCGGCCCCGGTCCAGCCGCGCCCGTAGAAACCCACTCCGAGCAGCAGCTTCGCGGCCGGCACACCCAGGTCGAGCAGGGCGGTCACGGTCGCCTGAGCGGTTGCGGTCTCCCTCGGGATTCCGGGGTACGGGGTGAGCGCCGAATGCGGAGCCTCCGCCGGGCCCGCCGTCCCGAAGTAGTCGTACGTCATCGCCGCCAGCCAGTCCGCGTGCCGCGCCGCCCCCGCGTAGTCCGCCGCCGCGAGTTTGCCGAGGTCCGCCGGGATCGCCGCGGTGACCAGCCGAGCCGGCCCGAGTTCGGCCCGCAGCGCCGTGAGCAGCCCGGTCAGCGCGTCGGGGCCGCTTTCGTCGCAGACCTTGCCGCAGGCGTTCGGATACTCCCAGTCGATGTCGATGCCGTCGAACAGCCCGGCCCATCGTGGATCGTCGAGCAGTCTCCGGCAGGACGACGCGAACCTGGCGGGGTCCTGCGCGGCCTGGGTGAATCCGGCGGAGCCGTTCCAGCCGCCGAACGACCAGAGGACCTTGAGCTTCGGGTGCTGGGCTTTCAGCGTACGCAGATGCCCGAAATTTCCGGACGAGTCCTTCTGATGCGCCGCCCACGCGTCGGTGACCGCGCACTTCCCGCCGTCCACCTTGCCGAACGCGTAGTTGACGTGGGTCAGCTTGGACGCGTCCACGTCCCGGTAGCCCCGGTCGTACGCCGCCCACTCGGTCAGATAACCCACCACCAGGAGCTTCCGTTTCTCCCGCGGCGGCGGCGCGGAACACCCGGACAGAAGCAGGACCAGGACGGATAACACCCACGGCAAGCGCACCGGCTCGAAGCTATCCGCTCCAGTGCCGTGGATGACCATTCGTTCGCCCGTTCGGGTACACGTGGCCGGGTGTGTCATCGTCGAGACGTGGCCATGATCCTCGCCCGGGCCCGTGCCGTGCTGCGCAGCGCGCTCACCACGTTCGTGGTGCTGACCCTCACCCTCTGGCTGATGCCCGGCGTCGCCGGCACCGACATCGTCGACACGCTCGGCCTGGTGGTGCTGGTCGCGGTGGTCGGCGCCGTGCTCCGCCCGCTGCTGCTGATCGGCATCACCGCGCTGGGCGGCTGGGCGGCCATGCTGCTCGGCGTGGTCGCGCAGGTCGTGGTGATGGTGGTGGCGCTGCGGTTCGACCCGGGCAACCGGATCAGCGGACTGCCGAACCTGGTGACCGCCGCGATCCTGGCGGTGGTCGTCGCCGCCCTGATCGACTGGATGGCGGACAGCGGCAGCGACGACACGTTCGTCCGCGAGGCCCGCCGCCTGATGCGCGGGGTCCGCCGCAGATCCGGGCGCCGGTCCGCCCGGCGGATGCTGCCGTTCCGCAGGTTGCCGCCGGGCACCGAGCCGGGCCTGCTGATCGTGCAGCTCGACGGGGTCGCCGAGCCGGTGCTGCGCTGGGCGATCCGGGCCGGCAACCTGCCGGTCCTGGGCCACTGGCTGCGCAGCGGCAGTCACACCGCCCGCGGCTGGCACACCGGCCTGCCGTCGACCACGCCTGCCTCGCAGGCCGGCATCCTGCACGGCGCGTCCCGGCAGATCCCCGGTTTCCGCTGGTACGAGAAGGAAACCGGCCGCCTGATGGTCGCCAACCGCCCCCGCGACGCAGCCGTCATCGAGTCCCGGCTCACCGACGGTCACGGGCTGCTGCGCGACGGCGGGGTGAGCATCAGCAACGCGTTCAGCGGCGACGCGGCGACCAGTCTGCTCACGATCAGCCACGCGGCGCTGCCCGGCCGTACCGCCAAGGGCTGGGCCGCGTTCATGGCCTCGCCCTACGGCTTCACCCGCGCCCTGGTGCTCGGCGTCGCCGAGGTCTTCACCGAGCTGCACCAGGCCCGGGTCCAGCGCCGCCGCAACCTGCAGCCCCGGGTCAGCCGCTCCGGCGCGTTCCTGGCCCTGCGCCCCGCCTCGATGCTGCTGCGCGACGTCAACATCTCGCTGGTCGCCGAGCAGATGGCCCGCGGCGTGCCGGTCGTCTACTGCGACCTGGTCGACTACGACGAGGTCGCGCACCACGCCGGCCCGGCCCGGCCGGAGTCGATGCGCCAGCTGGAGAGCCTGGACCGGATGCTCGGCGTGCTCGACCGGCTGGCCCCGGAAGCGGCCCGCGACTACCACCTGGTGGTGCTCTCCGACCACGGGCAGAGCCAGGGCGCCACGTTCCGCCAGCGGTACGGCGAGACCCTGGACGAGGTGGTCGCCCGGCTGGCGGACGACGTGCTGGTGGTGTCCTCGGGCAACCTGTCGCTGCTCTACCTGACCGGGCTCCCGCACCGGGCCGACCAGCGCGCCATCGAGCACGCCCACCCGCGGCTGATCAGCGGGCTGGCCACCCACCCGGGCATCGGGATCGTGGTGGTGCAGGGGGTGGAAGGACCGATGGCGTACGGGCCCGGCGGCTCCCACCGGCTCCGGGACGGCACTGTCGTCGGCCTCGATCCGCTGCTGCCGTACGGTCCGCACGCCTGCGCCGACCTGCTGCGCCACCAGAGCGCCGCGCACGTCGGCGACCTCGTGGTGATCAGCTCGGTGGACCCGGAGACGCAGGAGGTGGCCGCGTTCGAGGAACTGGTCGGCTCGCACGGCGGCCTCGGCGGCTGGCAGACCGACGCGATGCTGGTCCACCCGGCGTCGTGGCCGGTCACCTACGACCTGAACGGCCCGGACGCGGTACACCGGCAGCTCACCGACTGGCTGGTCATGCTCGGATTGCGAAGCCCCGCGCGACTTTCGCTCATCGGGGAGAGTTGACCACATGTGCGCCTGCTATCCCTTGTCCTCCTGTTCGTTCTGACGGTTGCCGCTCCCGCCCGGGCTGTCGAACCCACCGCCCGGACCGCGCCCACCTTCAACGGAACCGTCTACGCGGTCGCCTACCTCGGCAGCACCGTCTACGTCGGCGGGGCGTTCACCAAGGTCGGCTGGGGCGGGCGCACCCACCCACGGGAACGGCTGGCAGCCTTCGACGGGCGCACCGGCGAACTGCTGAACTGGGCGCCACCCGCCGACGGGACGGTCCGGGCCCTGGCCGCCGTGCCCGGGGCGATCTACGCGGCCGGCGACTTCCACCGGATCGCCGGCCAGAGACGCGACGCGCTCGCCCGGATCAGCCCGCTCACCGGCATGGTCGCCTCGTTCCAGCACGGCATCGCCGGTACCCCGTACGCCCTGGCCGCCGGTAACGGCCGCCTCTACCTCGGCGGCAGCCTCACCGCCGTCAGCGGCCGTCCGGTCGCCAACGTCGCCGCGTTCTCCCTGGCCACCGGCGCGCTCGACACCGGCTGGCAGGCCGCCGCCGACGACCGGGTGCACACCCTCGCCCTCGCCGGCGAGGACGTCCTGCTCGGCGGCGCCTTCAAGGCCGTCAACGCGGACCGGCTCGCGGTACGCCTCGCCGCCGTCCACGCGGCCACCGGCGTGCTGGACCGCTACTTCCGCCCCAAGGTCACCGCCGAGGTCAACGCGATCGCCGTCGACGGCGCCGGGGTCTACGCGGCCACCGGCGGCCAGGGCGGCCGGGCCATCGCCTACACCTTCGACGGCCGTACCCGCTGGCAACGCGTCTTCGACGGTGACACCACAGCGATCACCACGGTCGGTGGGGTCGCGTACATCGGCGGCCACTTCGACCGGGTCTGCCTGACCTCCCGCAACGGCCCGCAGGGCGCCTGCCTGGACGGTTCCGTGCCCCGCGTCAAACTCGCCGCCGTCACCGGGGACGGCCGCCTCACCGACTGGAACCCCCAGGCCAACGGCGTGATCGGAGTACGCGTCCTGGCAACCGATCGCCTCACCGGTTCCCTCGACGCGGGCGGCGACTTCACCACCATCGGGGGACAGGTGCGCCCACGGTTCGCCCGTTTCTAGCCTGCGGCTCTGTCAGGCCTGGCTCTCCTCGGCGGTGGCCGCGGTTCGGGCCCGGCGCCGCCGGATGTGGCGCACGTGCAGGATCACGTAGGTCGTCACCGCGAGCACGAGACCACCGATGACCGGCCACTGGTACTTGTGGATGTGACCCATGATCGGCCCGAGGTTGGCGCCGAGATGGTAGGCGAGCGTGCACCAGAAACCGACCCAGAGCGCCGCGCCGATCGCGTTGTAGAGCAGGAACGTCTTCCACGGCATCCGGGTGATCCCGGCGATCACGCCGTTGAGCTGCCGTAGGCCGTCGATGAACCGGGCCACCACGATGATCCGGTTGCCACGCCGGGCGAAGAACTCCTCCGCCTTCGCCAGCCGGGCCGGGGTGACCAGGATGTACTTCCCCCACCGGTTCACGATCTTCCGGCCGCCGCGGAGGCCGATCCAGTAGCCGATGTTGTCGCCGACGACGGCGGTGACGAAGCAGATCAGCGCGACGATCCAGATGTTCATCCGGCCGGCGCCGGCGTAGATCGAGGCCGCCGCCATGATCGTCTGACCGGGGGCGGGCACGCCGAAGCTCTCCACCACGATGATGCCGCCGATCGCCAGATAGCCCCAGCGGTCCAGGATCGGGGCCACGGTGTCGAGGAACCCGGGAAGGTCGGCAGTAGGTGGCATCCGCTACACGGTAGCCGGAGGTACGAGCGACCGGCACACGGACCTGTGCGGCCCGATGATCAGACCTTTCGCCCTGACGACAATCGGCGCCGCCCCTTCCGGGGACGGCGCCGATTGCTGAGGTCTGATCAGAGAGCGTCGGGAGCGAGCTGGCCGCGCAGCTTGGTCAGCGCCTTGGTGAGGAGGCGGGAGACGTGCATCTGGGAGATGCCGATCTGGTCGGCGATCTGGCTCTGGGTGAGGTTGCCGTAGAAGCGCAGCGTCAGGATCTTCTGCTCGCGCTCGTCGAGGGTGGCCAGGGCCGGGCCGAGGGCGACGCGGGTCTCGGCGATCTCGTATTCGTGGTCCTCGCCGCCGAGGGTGTCGCCGAGTTCGGTGGTGCCGTCGGCGCTGATCGGGGTGGACAGGGAGGTCGCGTTGTAGGCGCGGGCGCCTTCCAGGCCTTCGAGGACCTCTTCCTCGGTGATCCCGAGGTGGACGGCGATGTCGGCGACCTGGGGCGAACGCCCGAGGGAGTGGGTGAGTGTCGCGTTGGCCTCGGTGATGGCCAGGCGCAGCTCCTGCAGGCGGCGGGGCACCCGGACCGACCAGGTGCGGTCGCGGAAGTGCCGCTTGATCTCGCCGATGATGGTCGGGATCGCATAGCCGGCGAAGTCGACGCCGCGCTCCGGGTCGAACTTGTCGATCGCCTTGATCAGGCCGACATTGGCGGTCTGGACGAGGTCGTCGGTGGGCTCGCCCCGGCCGGAGTAGCGGTGGGCGAGGTGGCGGGCGAGAGGCAGCCAGGCCTCGATCGCCCGGTCCCTCAGCGCCGCACGCGACGGGTGACCGGCGGGCATCGCCGCCATCGCGGAGAGCAGCTCGGCCGCACTGTCCGCCGAGGTCTCGGCGCTGGCGATCGTCTTCTGCGGCACCGCGGTAGTGGTTTCGGTGACGGTCATGTCGTGGTCCTCCCTGACACCTTCCCGGAGAGCCGGCCCCTGGTGGGGCCCGGTCGGTCAGGCGTCCATATCTGTAGGACGGCATACGAAGATGCCGTCCAGGCACGCTAGGCCGTTCGGTTACGCAGACTCTATACGACAGTCCTAGAGAAGACTAGCCGAAAGTATGAGTACGTTAACGGGACAAAAGCGGCACTAGCTGGGCGAAGGCCGCAGAATCTTCAGCCATCAGGTGTCCGGAGAGCCAGCTCAACCGACCTTCCGGGTCTCCGCTTTTCCCTCGGGAGTGGGCAAGATGGGCGGATGACGTCGCCGCCAGCCTCGGTTCCGCACCCGGCGGCGATCGAGCTGCGCCGCTGGGACCTCGACAACGTCGGCGAGTTGCGCCACCTCCGCTCCGGCCTGCGTTCCGGCCTGACCGGCGTGCCACTCGGCGACGACGGCCAGGAGCGGATCGCGGTCGTCGCCACCGAACTCGCCACCAACGCCCTCCGGCACGGACGCCCGCCCGCCCTGGTCCGGCTCCTCCAGGAACCCGGCCGGGTGATCCTCGACGTCGCCGACCACGACCTCACCGGCGAACCCCTCTTCGACCTGGAACGCCCGGTCGGCCTCGGCGGCCTCGGCCTGCGCCTCGCCAAAACCTTCGCCACCGACCTCGGCTGGTACCGCACACCCAGGATGAAGCACATCTGGGCGGCTTTCGCTTTCGTACGCCTCTAGCCGCCTCCGCTCAGCCATCCGGCGCTCCCTTCTCCCTCGTGCACTGCCTCCTGGAGTCGCGTTCTCTCCCGCCGGCGCCTACCTCCCCCCGGCGTTACTCCCTGCCTCGCCTCCCCCTGTCCTCCCTTCCCGCGTTCGTCCTTCCTTCCTCCGCTCCCCTTCTTCCTTTGCCCTCGCCTTCCTTCCCTGCTCCGTTCTCCCTCCCCCGTCCTCCCCCCCTTGCACCGCACTCCCTCCTTCTCTTTCCCGCCTGCCGTCGCTCCGGTTGCCTCCGCCCCGCCTTTCCTTCCTCCCTTGCACCGCACTCCCTCCCTCTCGTCCTGCCTCCTTCTCGCCTTCCCTCCCTTCCTCGCTCCGCCCTCGCTCCGCCCTCGTTCCCTCTCGTCTCTCGTCTCTCGCCGCGAGGTGGGCTGGGGGTTGCGGCCGAAGCGCGGCCTTCCGGTGCCCGGTGACCTTGTCGCGACTTGAGTTGTACGGATGTCGGCCGCCCACTGGGCAAGGGAGCGCGATGCCCCCGCACCGCCAGGGCGACATTGGTATGCCTGGGCAGGCGCATCGTGCGTCCGCTCAGGCTCGCCGACGCTCGTTCCGGTCCAAGGCTCGTCGGCCGTCGCTGCGGCTGGTCACGTCGCCGATCGGTGCTGGGGCTGGCCTGCTGACCGTCACCGCCGGCCATGTTCGCCGCCGCCGCTGCCGTAGGCCACGTCCGCTGGCCATCGTCGCCGGTCAGGTCGACTGGCCGCCGTCGTCTGCCTGCCACGTTTGCCGGCCGTCGTCGCCTGCCTGCCACGTTTGCCGGCCGTCGCCGCTGCCGGTCAAGTTTGCTGGCCGCAGCCGAGGGCGGGTGGCCTCCCGGCGGTCCTGGGTGGCGGTCAGGTTCGCCAGCCGTCGCTCAGGCCGGTTATGGCGGAGCCATTACCTGGCTCGGCTACGGCCGGGCTGTGAGCGGTGGGAACGACGATTCGGATGAGAAAGATGTTCATTCCGTATCGGTGTGACTTCGCAAGGTCATTGACCTCTTTTGGCCCGGCGGCACCAGTGGTCACGGTGGTGCGATCGGGTGCGGGGGGCGATTTGGCGTTGCGCAGGGGGACCGGGTAATGTTCTCCGAGCCGGCAGGGAAACGGGCGAGGCAAGCGGAGAGATTCGCTAGCGGCCGTCCTGCCAAACCCCCAAGATCGAGCGACACGAGAGATCGTGTACTCTTCCTGGGTGCCTGTGCGGTTTCAGTTCTGTTGAATTCGGTTGCGAAACGCGGATTTGACACGGCGGAAACGGCGGGTAAAGTAGAGCGAGTGCCCCGGAGGAACGGGCCGCGGAATGCGGAACGGT
>NZ_JBVHFK010000015.1:0-212198 GCF_055562375.1 Actinoplanes sp. NPDC019969
CCTCCCTCCACCCCCCCCCCCGTCCTCCTTCCCCCCCGTTTTCCTTTTTCGGCGGCTGCCTTCAACCCCCCCCCCCCCCCCCCCCCGTTGGCCGGCACTGATCCGCTCGAGCCCTCCATTGACGGAGTGAGTACTCACTCCGTAGCGTGGACGCATGACGAACACCACCGACCGGCGCCGCGCGCCGGGAATGACCCCCGAACAACGACGCGACACCATCGTCCAGGCAGCGCTACCACTGGTGGCCGAACTCGGCGCCGCCGTCACCACCGCGAAGATCGCCCGGGCCGCAGGCATCGGCGAGGCCACCATCTTCCGGGTCTTCGACGACAAGAACGCCGTCCTGCAGGCCTGCGCCATGGCCGCCATGGACCCGTCCCGCGTACTGGAGGAGCTACGGTCGATCTCGCTCGACGAACCTCTCGCCAGCCGTCTCACCGACGCCGTCTACGCTCTCGACGCCCACCTGACCCGGATGGGCGCGGTCATCGGCGCTCTCCACGCCACCGCCACCGCGGCCCGCCCGGACCCGTCGGCGCTGCGGGGCCAACGCGGCAGCCGCGAAGCCTCCCAGCAGGCCACCCTCGACGCGATCCGCGAACTGTTCGAACCCGACGCGGCCGATCTCCGGCTGTCACCGGCCGAGATGGCCACCCTGTTCCTCGGCATGTTCTCCGGCCGCGCCCGGCACCCCGGCACGATGGGGCCGGAGGTCAGCACCGAGCAGCTCGTCGACCTGTTCCTGCACGGCGCCCTCACCCCGGACCGCTGAACGGCGCTTCCACTCGTCGCCGCCCGGCCGGATCTCCCCTTCGGTCACCGAACGACCGGACGGACGGCACAGCTCCCGTACGACCTCGGCGCACCCCTCAGAACTCTCCCCGACCTCGTAGAACTCACCCCAGGTCAGATCCACCACGAGGCTGCTCCACCGAGAACCGTCCGGATTCTCGATCACCTGAGTCGACACCGTGGAGATCTCGTCCCACGGCAGTTCCGAGACATGGGTGTACCCCCTACGGTTCCTCCGACCAGTCAGGCCCCCAGTTCCCCGGCTACTCAGGCCCACAGTTCCCCGAACGCTCGGGCCCACGGCTTCCCTGCAACGATCTTGAGCAGTAGGCAACCGGAACCGACCGCCGTCCGCAATCTTGAGCATTGCGCACCGGCCTCCCCGACCCAAGATCGGCAAAGCCCGCGATCTTGGTCCCGGAACACCGGCTTTCCGGAGCCGGACGCACAAAATGGGCCACGATACCGATCTTGCGCACTTCAATCCGACACCGCATCCACAAGATCCGGAACAGGCTCGGTCCCGGGCACACATGGCCCGAAATTCCGCCCCGCCGCCCGGCCGCCTCGCCACCCCGCCCCGCCGCCCGGCTTGCCCCGCCCCGCCGCCCGGCTGCCCGGCCGCCCCACCGCCCGGCTGCCCGGCCGCCCGGCTGCCCGGCCGCCCGGCTGCCCGGCCGAAGAGTTAACGAGCAGGCCCTCGGTAACCGCGAAGGCCAACCGCCAGCAGCCGCGACGAGGGCTCGGACCGAGGACGACGGCTCAAGCAGCCAGGACGCCAGGCCCGAAGCGATTCACACGGCTGGTGTTGTGTCATCGGCGCTGACACAACACCAGCCGCGTGTTGTTCGTCAGATCGCGGCGCGGCGGCGGCTGAGGACCGCGGCGGAGATCAGGGCCACGGCAGGGATCGCGGTGACGGCGATGCCGGAGACGATGGTCTCGGCGCCGCCGGGGATCTCGTTGAGCATGGCGAGGGTCAGCCGGGTGAGGATACCGACGGCGGCGACGGCCGCGACCGCCAGCGGAACCCGGGCGTCCAGGAAGGACCAGGCCAGAGCCAGCGCGAAGACGACCACGAGGGCCTGCTGCTGGTAGAACAGATCCAGCCCGAGGACATGGCCGGCCCCGGTCGGCAGCACGCTGACGGCCGGCACAATCGCGATCAGCCAGCCGGCCGGGGACGAACGTTCGCGGCGTGCGCCGAGCAGGGCCAGAATCAGGAGCACCGTGAGTGGGGCGGCCCAGAATCCGTCGTAGTACCAGGCGTAGCTCCACGGTGAACCGAAGCGCGACTGCGACACCACCGCGGCGATCAGCGCGGCGACCGCACCGGCGGCGGCCGGCAGATAAGCGCCCCGGGCCAGCGCGACGATCGCGGCGATGTGCAGGACGAGCGCGATGAGGGCGGCGATCGCGTACTGCGTGATGTCGAAACGGGCGAACACGGCAGGCACGTCGAGCGACAGGGTGGAGGTCAGGTCGACGGCGGCCGCGTAGACGAGCAGGGCCAGGGCGGAGAGGCGGACGGCGGACCGGGCGAACTCGCCTTGGTTGCGGCGTACGTCAGCACCGGTACGGGCCCGCAGCGCGCCGATCATCAGGGCGAGACTCTCTCGAACGGAGAAGCGGCCGGAGCTGAGCATCACGGTGTCCAGGATCTCCTCACGTGGAGAGGTGGCGGGATAGAGGGGGACCAGCCGGGCGTAGATCCTCATGCGGGCCGCACCACCATCCGGGTGACGCGCCGCTCGGTGACGACGCGGGCGGCGGCGGCCAGTTGCTCGGCGTGCTGCTCGAGGGCGGACCGGCCGTGCGGGGTGAGCTCATAGGACCGGCGGGCCCTGCCGTTGACGATCTGCTCGTCGACGACCCGGATGTGGCCGGACCCGGTGAGCCGGTCCAGTGCGGTGTAGAGCGTGCCGGTGGCGAGCCGGATCCGCCCGCCGGACAGCGCCGACGCCTGCTGGATGATCGCGTATCCGTGCCGCGGCGTGTCCTGGATAGCGGCCAGGATGAAGTACGTGGTCTCACGCATGCCGGGACCATACGTAGCTCGACGACATATGTCGACCCCGCTCACTATCCGATCTGGGCGATGACATTGCGGCACGTTCGCTGTAGTTTCTCGTCGGCCTCGATGCCGGGGCTCCACCCGTCGACGCGGCGGGTCTGCGCCAGCTCGGCGATCAGGTGCGGCAGGGCCGGCGCCGCGGCCGGGCCCATCCGGAGCAGGCAGGTCACCACCGGGCTGGCGACACAGCCGTTGCGCTGCCAGGCCGACATCAGCGCTTCGATCACCGCCGGAGCCTCGGGCTCCCCGCCGATCTCCCCGAGGGCTGCCGCACAGTGCACCCGCACCCACTCCCCTCCGCCCCCGACCAGTTCCCGCAGCCGGGGAATCGCAGCCGCAGCCGGCGGCCCGATCGCCTTGAGCACTTCAGCGGCAGCCCGAACCGCCGACGTATCCCTTTCCCCCACCAGCACGTCAGTCCTCGACCATCCCTCCCGGTCCGACAAAGCGGGCGAACCAGAAATGCGGGATGCGGGCGCCGCATCGGCCGAGCGAGACGGACCAGAAAGGGCTGAAGGATGGGAGGACCATGGGCCGGAGAAAGACGGATCACCAACGCCGGGCGGCGCGGAAGCAGGCGGGGCGCCGGGAGACGAGCCGTCCGCGGTGGGGGAACCCGATGCGGGAGAAGAGCCTGAGGCCGGAGAGGAACCGAAGGCGGAAGACGGCCCGAGGAGATCGATCAGCCGCGGCAGAACCTCGTCGAGGTCACGGGTGACGGACCACAGCGCGGCCAGCGCAGCAAGGCGCACCTCGACATCCGGGTCGTCGATCAGCGGGCGGATGTCACCGAGGGCATCCTCCGCCAGTGGCCCGAAGGAAGCGAGCGCTGCCAACGCCGCCGCAATGGTGTCGGGGTGCTCGGCCGCCGTGAGAGTGGACGCGATGGCGGGAACAGTCGACGGCTCACCCAGGGCGGACAGCGTCGCGAGCATGGCGGGGACGCCGGAACCGTGGCCGGCGTCCCTCAAGCGGGCAGCGACCAGCGGCGCCAGCAGGTCCGACGAACCGGGCAGCCACCGCGCGGCCTCGACGGCGCGCCACATGTCCACCCCACCGGTCAGGGCCGCGAACAGGCTCGGGGCGGCACGCTCGTCCCCCAGGCGGGCCAGGGCCACCACCGCCGCCTGATGGGCGCGGCGGAACCGTGGGCCTGGCGCCGCCCAGGTGTCCGGACCGGCGGCGACGACCCGCGCGGCCAGGGCCTCCCGGGCCGGTGAGGCGATCGGATGGCAGGCGCCGAGAACGGCTGCCGCGGCGGCCGCCACCTCCGGGTCGTCGTCGGCGACCTGCCGGGCGAGCAGCCGGACCAGCTCGGTGTGGTCGCCGCGCCACCCGGTCATCAGGTCGCCGCTCATCCGGATCGCGTCGAGCCGCCAGCCCGCGTCGGGGCTGCGCAGTTGCTCGGCGAGGACGGCGGTCCGCTCGACGACCCGGCCGCCGAGGAGATCGTGGAGGGTCCGCAGCAGGCCGGTGACGGGCGGGTGCACGCGCGGGAGCCGCTCGCGGTCAGCGAAGGGCAGCCCTCCGTTGCCGGGATCGGCTGGCGCACGGTGGCCGGGGCCCGGCTCGGCCGGCGGGGTCAGGGAGGTGATCGTCCACAAGAGGCTGATCACGGCGGGCGCCAGGTCGTCGCTGATCCGGTCGGGGGTGCAGCGGGCCCGCTGGATCACCGCGGCGAGCCGGGTCTGCAGGTCGGCGGCGGGGTCACCGGCGAGCCGGCCGAACCACAGCAGGATGTCGTCGGCGGCGGCCGGGATCCGCAGCGCCAGGGTGGCCGAGGTCTCCACGATCAGGATCCGTTCGGCGGCGCCCGGCGCGGCGTGCAGCCGCTCCCGGAGCAGCGCGAGGGCCTGCTGGGCGTCGTCGAGGAACAGCCCGAGCGCCGGGACCGCCGCCTGGCGGACCTGCTCGTCGGGGTCGGCGGCGAGTGCCGCGAAGGCGTCGGCCCGGGATCGCAGGTAGCCGCGGGCGTTGTCGGTGGAGCCGAGACCGACCAGCAGGGCGACGATGGCGGCCCGGTCCGGGGTGCCGGGGTCGGTGGCCATCGTGAACAGCAACGGCAGGCTCTCGACCGCGCCGGGGTGATCATGGACGGCGCTGCGGTCGGCCGACCGCAGCGCCGTCAGGAGGCCCTGGAGGGAGGAATCGTGCAGCCCGTTGAACATGGCCCGCACTATGCCCGCACCCCCTGACATTTTCCGCGGCGACGGCGGCAGAGGGCAGAACGGTGGTCCAACCCAGCGGCATTGGCTCTGGCCCGCACCTGCACAGGGGAAACAGGATCGGGGTATGCATCCCGACACGAGAGTGATCCACATCCGCGTACCGGTTCCGGAGAGCACCCCGCTGAGCCCGCCGCTGTACCAGACGTCCTCGTTCTCGTTCGAGGACCCGGAACCGCTGGCCGACGGCCTCCATCACCCCGACCGATCGTACGTCTACTCCCGCTTCGCCAACCCGACCGTACGCGCGCTCGAGGACGCCGTCGCCGACCTGGAGGGCGGCGCGAACGCCATCGCGACCGGCTCCGGCATGGGCGCGATCACCATGCTGCTGCACGGCCTGCTCCGCACCGGCGACCACGTGATCGCGCAGCACACCCTCTACGGCGGCACGCACGCCACGCTGCGTGACATGGCCGACCGGTACGGCATCACCGTCACGTTCGTGACCGGCCACGACGCGGCGGAGGTACGCCAGGCGATCACCCCGCGTACCCGGATCCTCTATCTGGAGACGATCGCCAACCCGACCGGCCACGTCAGCGACCTGCCCGCGCTCGCCCCGATCGCCCGCGCGGCCGGGATCACGACGATCGTCGACAACACGTTCGCGACCCCGATCCTGTGCCGCCCGATCGAGCACGGCGCGGACGTGGTGATCCACTCGGTGACCAAGTTCCTGGGCGGCCACAGTGACGTGACCGGCGGGATCGCGGTCTTCGCCGACGACGCGCTGTACCGCGAGGTGTGGGGGCACGCGGTGGAGTTCGGCGCGGTCGCCGACCCGTTCGCGGCCTGGCTGACGTTGCGTGGCCTGCAGACGCTGCCGCTGCGGGTGGAGCGGCACGCGGCGAACGTGGCCCGGATCGCGGCGTTCCTCTCCGGACATCGGGCGGTGGAGCGGGTGCTGTGGACGGGGGCCGCCGACCATCCCAGCAACGCGGTGGCCCAGAAGTACGTGCGCGGCTTCGCGGCGCCCTTCTGCTTCGACCTGGCCGGCGGCTACGACGCGGGACTGCGTTTCCAGCGATCGGTACGCCTGATCAAGCTCGCACCGTCCCTCGGCGGCACGCAGACGCTGATCCTGCACCCGGCCAGTTCCTCGCATCGGCAGCTGTCCCCGGAGCAGTTGCGCAGCGCGTCGATCAGCCCGGGAACGATCCGGATCGCGGTCGGCATCGAGCATCCCGATGATCTCGTCGCCGATCTGGATCGGGCGTTGACGTTTCCCGCGCCGACAAGCGGGCAGTGATAAAGGTGCACACACGGATCCCCACCGGACGAGGAGGCCCCCCGATGGCCGGCAACGAACACGAGGTCAACCGGAGCGCCAAGACCGGACGCTTCGTCAAGGAGAGCACCGCGGAGCGCAACCCGCGCACCACGACCACCGAGCACGTGGGTGGTGACAAGGAGCACAGCGAGCGCGAGGTCAACCGCAGCGCGAGCACCGGCAAGTTCGTCAAGGAGACGACCGCCGAGCTGCATCCTTCGACGACGGAGACCCAGAAGCTCTGACTCCTCGGGAGAGGCCGGCCCCCGCGAATCTTCGCGGGGGCCGGTCCGCGTTTGCACCCAGTGCAACGATGCACTTAGTGTAGAGACTGTGACCACTCCCCTGGACCGGCGGGCGGCACTCAAGGCACGTCACCGGCGGGCCATTCTCGACGCCGCCAACGCGCTGGTCAGCGAGGGCGTCCGGTTCAGCGTCGACGAGCTCGCCGACCGTGCCGACGTCTCCCGGCGCACCATCTTCAACCACTTCGTGTCGATCGACGACGTGGTCACCACCGTCTGCACGGAGATGCTCCGCAGCGTGATCGGCAGCTTCCGGTCCACCGTCACCGCCGGCGAGCGGGCCTCCATGTTCGACGACGTGGCCGGGGCGCTGCGGGCCACCGACGTACCCGGCATCATCGCCTTCCTCTGGCACGCCCTCGGCGGCTTCGGGCCCGGCGATCCGCGGGCCACCCAGATCTTCCACGCCACGTTCGCGCGGACCTCCGACGAGATGGCCCGCGAGCTGTCCCGGCGCTATCCCGAGGCCGACCCGCTCGACGCCGCGATCCTGGTCAGCTCCCTGATGAACGGGACCGTCTGCGTCGCCACCCACTGGCTCACCGAGACCTCCGCGGCCACCGACTCCGCGGCCCGCGACCTGTGGCACCACCTGCTCGAAAAGCTCATCGCAACCGTCCGCACCGGCTACTAGAAGGAACGAAACATTGGCCGAGCTCCTCTACCGCCTGGGCCGGTTCTGCGCCAGGCGCGCCGGGGTCGTCCTGGCGACCTGGCTCGTCGTTCTGGGCCTCTCCGTGACCGGCTATTTCGTCGCCCGGGGTGAGCTGTCCCCGGTCGTCGACATCCCCGGCACCGAGACCGCCGAGGTGAGCGACCGGCTCGCCGAACGGCTGCCGGTCGCGGCCGGCGGCAACGGCAAACTCGTGTTCCACACCAGCGACGACAGCGCGCTGACCGACGCCCAGCGGGCCGGTATCACCGAGCTGCTGAAGACCACCGGCGCACTCGACGGCGTCGCGGGGACGACCGACCCGTTCGCCATCGAGATGCAGATCGCCGACCGGCGCGCGCAGGTCGAGGACGGCCTGAAGCAGGTCGAGTCGGGCCGCGCTCAGATCGACGCCGCCCAGCAGCAGATCAACCAGGCCAAGGGCCTGTGGGCCGATCTCGACGCGGCGACGAAGGCGAAGGTCGAGGCCGGCCAGACCGAGCTGATCGACAAGAGCCAGGAGCTGCAGGAGGGCGCCGACAAGCTGGCCGTCGGGCAGCAGCTGCTCACCATGTCCGCGCCGATCCGCACCGTGTCGGCCGACGGCAGCACCGCCGTCGCGCAGGTCCGGTTCACCGTGCCGCAGCTCGACGTCACCCCGGAGACCAAGGACGGGGTGGTCCAGCACGTCACCGCCGGTCTGCCGGCCGGCGTCGCCGTGGAGTTCTCCAACGAGATCACCCAGGGCCTGCCGGAGATCGTCGGTATCGGCGAGATCATCGGCCTGGTCATCGCCGCGATCACGCTGCTGGTCATGCTGCGTACGCTGATCGGCGCCGCCCTGCCCATCCTGAGCGCCCTGACCGGCGTCGGTATCGGCGTCACCGCGTCGCTCGCGCTGTCCGGTGTGGTGGAGATGCTGTCGATCACCCCGGTGCTCGGCGTCATGCTGGGCCTGGCCGTCGGCATCGACTACAGCCTGTTCATCCTGAACCGGCACCGCCGCCAGCTCATCGACGGCGTCGAGATGCACGAGTCGATCGGCCTGGCCAACGGCACGTCCGGCAACGCCGTCGTGTTCGCCGGGTCGACCGTGCTGGTGGCGCTGCTGGCCCTGAACGTGACCGGCATCCCGTTCCTCGGCCTGATGGGCACCGTCGCGGCGATCTGCGTGGCCGTGGCCGTACTCATCGCGGTCACCCTCACTCCCGCCCTGCTCGCGCTGATCGGCCGCCGCGTCGTCAACCGCAAGGCACACGCCGCGAGCCCCGCGCCGACGACGCCGATGAGCACCGGCCGTGCCGTCGTCACCGTGCTCGCGCTGCTGGTCGCCCTGGTCACGGTCGCGATCCCGGCGATGTCGATGCGACTCGGCCTGCCCGACGGCTCGTCGGAGGATCAGGCGTCGAGCCAGTACCAGGCGTACAAGATGATCGAGGAGCAGTTCGGCGCCGGCGTCAACGGCTCCCTCGTCGTCGTCGCCGACCTGCCGGCCCCGGTCACCGGCGACGCCCAGCAGGCCGAGCAGGCCCGCATCGGCAACGTCCTGCTGTCGCAGAACAACGTCGCCGCGGTCGCCCCGATCGGCGCCTCCGCCGACAACACGACGCTCGGCTTCCAGATCATCCCGGAGGAGGGCCCGACCAGCGCGGAGACCGAACAGCTGGTCCACGACCTGCGCGGCCTCTCCCCGCTCGGCGGCGACGTCGATCTCGGGGTGGCCGGCAGCGCCAGCGGCAACATCGACATCTCCGAGAAGCTGGCCAACGCGCTCCCGCTCTACCTGGGCGTCGTCATCGGCATCTCGCTGATCATCATGATCCTGGTGTTCCGGTCCATCCTGGTCCCGGTGACCGCGACGCTCGGTTTCATCCTGTCGCTGTTCGCCACGTTCGGCGGCGTCACCGCGATCTTCCAGTGGGGCTGGCTCGCCCCGGTCTTCGGCATCCACGACCCCGGCCCGGTGCTGAGCTTCCTGCCGACCATCCTGATCGGCATCCTGTTCGGCCTGGCCATGGACTACCAGCTGTTCCTGGTGTCCGGCATGCGTGAGGCGTACGCCCACGGCGCCGACGCCCGGGTCGCCGTCCAGCAGGGCGTGCACGCCGGCCGTACGGTCGTCACCGCCGCCGCCATCATCATGATCTCGGTGTTCGGCGGCTTCATCTTCTCCAACACCGCCATGATCCGCTCGCTCGGCTTCGGTCTGGCGTTCGGCGTCCTGGTCGACGCGTTCCTGGTCCGCATGCTGCTCATCCCGGCGGTCATGCACCTGCTCGGCAGGTCCGCCTGGTGGATCCCCCGCTGGCTGGACCGCATCCTCCCGGACGTGGACGTCGAGGGCGCCGCCCTGGAACGCGCCCACCCCGGCGCCCACCACGCCACCCACTCGGAGCCCGCCGAACCGGCCCTGCGATAACCCCCACCCCGCCTCGCCTCGCTGCCGGTCCCATCCCTTCCGGCAGCGAGGCTTTTCTTTGTCGTACGACCTGGCAAAGGGCCCCGTTCCTGTCAACGCGAAGTGATCCCCACACCGGACCGTCCGGCGTCTCCCGGGCGTATGCGCCGGTCACCGTCCGATCTTTTCCGGCTGGTTCTCATGGCTGTCTCGGCGGGCGGGAGACAGCCATGAGAACCAGCCGAGAGGGCTCCCGGCGTGGCGTACTTCGGTGCCGCTCTCGACCCATGCGCTCCAGGACCAGGTGTCAGCGGGTCGCGAGCCGCCGGGCGAAGCCGATCATGGTTGCGCCCACGGCCGCGACCAGGCGTACGCGGCGTGGGCGGGCAGGGGTGCCGGCAAGCGTCACCAGCCCCCACCCGGCGGCGAGCGCGACGGCCCGCCCACCACGCCGGCTTCGCGCCACGGCGACGGCCACCGCGGCGGCGGTCACGAGCAGGCCGGCGGTGGCTGCCGTGACCGAGCGTGGCGTGTTCCGGTCCGCCCGCGCGGCGACGATGTTGACAGCGCTCGCCAGGGTCGTCCAGCCCAGCAGCAGTCCGGTGCTGGCCGGGGTGACAGCGAGCAGGCCGGCAGCGGGCGGCGTGCGCTGCAGCCGGACGTGTGCGGTCGCGGTGAGGGCGGTGCCGAGCGGCAGAAGGTACGGCGTGAGCGCGAACCGCCCGGTCTGCGCCGCCAGGGACCACAGGGCGTTCACCGCGTACGCCCCGGCCAGGGGCCAGCCGGCGTGCCGGCGCGTCGGGTCGTTTCGTCCGGCCGGCAGGCATTGACCCACTGTCGATACGGCACAGGCGGCGAAGATCGGCGCCCAGACGGCGAACGCGTAATCCGGCGGAGTGATCGCCGTGCCGTACCGATCGGTCTGTTCACCCTCGCCGAACACGGCCCCCAGATTCGGCACCGCGACGAACGTCGTGCAGGCCCCGGCCAAGGCCAGCGAGCGCATCGTGTCCACCGCCGCCTCCTCCAGAAGTCGCTTAGTTTCCAAGCTAGACTTCCGGGAGTGGAGGAGCAACTCGACGACCTGGCCTGGGCGGTGCACCACCTCGCCACCGCCGTGGCCGAGACGGACGCCGCGTTCGCAGCCCGCATGCACCTGAGTGCCGGTGACTACCTGGCACTCAAGCACGTGCTGATGGCCGACGCGCCGATGGGGCCGGTGGAGCTCGGGCGCCTGCTCGGTCTGACGTCCGGCGCCGCGACCGGGCTCGTCGCCCGCCTGGAACGTGCGGGCTGGATCGCCCGAGACCCGCATCCGAGCGACCGCCGCCGCCACCTGCTCGTCGCCACTCAGCAGACCCACGAAGCCCTGCTGAGCCTGCTGCGCCCGCTCGCGTCGGAGATCGACCGTGCGGTTCGCGATCTGACGCCCGATCAGCGCCGCCTCGTGACGGACGTCGTCCTGGACCTGGCCCGCCTGCACCGACGCCAGACCCGGATCCCCGGAGACGCCGGCGGGTGAGCGCCTCCACTCAGCGGTCTCGCCGGTCGGCACGTCCTCGGGCCGGCTGACCCATCCGGAGAACACCGGGATCCCGCGCCCACCGGGCCGTACGGCGCGACGACCTCGTCGCAACATGCGGCACGGACGTAACAGGCCCAGACGTGACCGGCGGCCGGCGGGAACCGCGGTGCCGAGATTCATGCGCATCAGTATGGACGCCATGGCCTGTCAGCGGTCGGCGCCGACCAGGGCGCGGTAGGGGGCGACGGTGACGCCCTCGACGAGCAGCCGGGGGTCGTCGTCGAAAGCGTCCGGGTCGATCTCGCACGGCTCGACAGTGCCCATCGACCAGATCCGGAACCCGGATGGGAACACATAACCCATGTCGTGACGCTCGGCGCGGTGGCCACGCGCCTCCAGCTCGGCGACGACCTCATCCATGAACCGGTAGGTCACCTGGACGCCCTCGAAGAACACCTCCTCGGCGCCGCCGTCGTTGCCGACCTCGACCATCTCGGCGGTGTCGTCGGCCCCGTAGGTGACGATCAGCACCGGATGCGATGGATAGACCGCCAGGCGTTTGCCGCCGGGGCGCAGGGCCGGCCCCACGCGGCTCTCGATGACCGCACGGCTCTCGCCGACCCGCGCCGCCGTCACTCCCACACCCGCCAGAATCTCCATGCCGCGCATCATGGCAGCACCCCCCGACATTTTCCGGCGCACGGCATCCGGGCCCGTCACCGCACCGGCCGGACGCCATACTCGGGCGATGCGCCAGAACAGCCTCGCCGTCGACGCGGTCCTCCAGTTCACCGATGCGCTCCGTACCGTCCGGGCCCGCTTCTTCGCCGATCTGGCGCCGATCACCGATCTGACCGGGCTGTTGTTCGCGGTCCGTTCCCTGCGGACCCTGCCCGGCCGGGGAACCACCCGGAGCGGAATCGGGTACTCGGTGCACGGGGTGGGCTGCTGGATGGTCGGCGACGACGGCCGCATGGTCGACATCGATCTGGTGACCGCTCCGGGGTCCGGCACGTCGGTCGAGGCCTTCGACGCGTGGCGTGTCCACCAGTACTTCGACTGGCCCGACGACGATCACCTGTCCGTCGGCGAACTCGACGACGCCTGCGAGCATCTCGTCCACACGGGCGTGCTGCACGCGGTCGCGCCGGGCCGCTGGTACTCCCTGACCTGTGCGGCTCAGAGCATCGTGACCGTACGGGTCCCGGTGTCGTAACTGCGGGCGGCGACCAGCCGGCCGGCCACCGGCGGGATGCCGGCGAGCAGCGCGCACGCGGCGTCCCGCTGGTCCGGTGGGAGGTTCAGCGACAGGCTGACGTGCGGGATCCAGCGGTCCGGGGCGTAGTGCGGATGCTCCGATCCGACGGCTTGCCAGACGTCGTCGTGCAGGCGGCGCAGAGCCGGCGTGTCCGCCACCTCACGGGCCAGCGCCCGCCCCAGCAGCCGGACCGGCCCGAGCACCGTGTCGACGGGCAGCGGCAGGGCGGGCAGGCCGGCCAGCGAGACCGCGGACACCAGCGTGACGTGCGGGCGGTTGGTGACGTGCCGGTGCCGGGCCAGACCGGCGAACCCGGCGGCGTCCAGCCGGTCCCACAGCGACCGGACACCGGCTTCCAGGGCGTCGTCGAGAAGGAGCTCCACGGTGTGCATCGTCCGCCAGTGTTCACCGCCTCGCTGTGACGCCTTCTACCAGGGGCGGATCCAGCCGGGCCGGCTCGCCCGGGTGAGGGCCTCCAGGTAGAAGTAGTCGCCCCACAGGTTGCCCTCGTCGACGCCCACACCTTTCGGTTTGTCGTAGACGCCGTGCAGCAGCAGCGCGTTCGAGTCGGGCCGGTTCACCGTCGAATAGCCGTCGATCAGGGACCGCAGAATGCGCCCGGCGGTGGCCCGGTAATGGCCGGCGCGGGCCGGCGGGACCGCGGCGGCGAGTTCGAGGAGACCGTTCACCGCGATGGCCGCCGCGGAACTGTCCCGTTCCTCGCGCGTGGCGAAATCCCAATGGGCGACGCCGTCGCCGGGCAGATGGGCGAGGAAGTAGTCGGCGCACCGGACCGCGGCGGCGAGCAGAGTCGGATCACCGGTGTACTGATGGTTGAGGGTGAATCCGTAGATGCCCCACGCCTGCCCACGCGCCCAGCACGAATCGTCCGCGCTGCCCTGTTCGGTCTCGCCGCGCAGCGGCTCACCGGTCGCCGGATCCCAATAGAACGTGTGGTACGTCGTGTCGTCCGGCCGCAGAATGTGATCCCGCAACTGGCCGGCGTGCCGTCGTGCCGCCGCGCCGAACCGTGGATCGCCGGTCGTCCGGCTCGCCCAGAACAGCAGCGGCGTGTTCATCAGACTGTCCACGATGGTGCGTCCCTGTTGCCGGGGATCGGCCAGATCGCCCCACGCCTGAATGATTCCGGCCGACGGCAGCACCCGCGCGAGCAGATGTTCCGCGGCGGCGAGGGCCACCCGCCGCGCCTCCGGGTCCCGATTCCGGCGCCACGCTGTCACGCACGACAGCGTGTAGAGGAAACCCAGATCGTGGGTGTCGAGATCGATGCCGCGGTCGATCCGGTCCACGAAGGACGCGACATGCGCGGAGGCCGCTTCCCGATAGCGTGGCTCGCCGGTCAGATCGTGCGCGAGCCACAGCATTCCGGGCCAGAAACTGGTGGTCCAGCCGGTGTTCGCGGGCCGGGGGAGATAGCGGTCGCCGACGGTGGTGTCGTCGGGATAACGGTCACCGAATGCGGCGATGTTGGCGTCGATGGTGCGCAGGGCGGCGGTCACGGCAGTTCCGGTCCGGTCGGCGATCGCCGTCATGTCGTCCTCTCCAGGTGGGGTGCCAGGGATGCGAGCGTGAAACGGCTGTTGGCGAGAACGATGGAAAGCATCGGGGCGGCGGCGACACCGATCGCGATCGCCGGTCGGGCCGCCAGCAGGGCCTCGAAAACGAGCAGGACGAGCAGCGAGAAAAGGCTGAGATACCAGCGGCGGATCCCGAGATAGAGGCCGGCGCGGGCGGCGTCGCGCAATCGGATGCCGGGGTGTTCGGCGAGGGCCACCAGAACGAGCAATGTCGTGACGACGATCAGCGTCATCGCCACGACGATCACCGGAATCAGCAGGGCGCCGGCTTGACGCGTACCGAAGAAGAAAGCATCGACGCCGAGGACCAGCAGCGCGCCGCAAGCGATGGTCGCGGCGGTCAGCGCGCGTCGCGCGGAGGCCCGCCAGGCGTTCCAGAAACTACGGACAACCCCTTGCGGGTACGCCGTGAGCACCGTGAACGCCGCCACCAGAGCCGGCCCGCCGAGCGGCGCGAACAGCACCAGCAGCGGCCAGGTCCGCCCCGGGTCGGTCAGCAGCACCACGGCGAGCAGCGGCGCGCAGGCGACCGCGAGCAGCAGGTTGGTCGCCAGCGCCAGGTGCACGCCCTGGAAGATCCGCTCGTACCTCATCCTTTGAGCCCCGTCGTCGCGATGCCTTCGACGAAGTACCGCTGCCCGGCCAGGAAGATCACCACGATCGGCAGCACCGACAGCACCGACCCCGTCATGATCAGCGCGTATTCGGCGTTGTACTGGCTGATGAACGACTTCAGGCCGAGCTGGATCGTCCACAGGTCGGGGCTGCGCAGGTAGAGCAGCGGCCCGAGGTAGTCGTTCCAGGTCGTGACGAGGGTGATCAGGGCGAGGCTGGCGAGCGCCGGCACCGACAGCGGCAGCATGATCCGCCGGTAGATGCCGTATTCGCTCATCCCGTCGATGCGGGCCGCGTCGAGCAGCTCGTCCGGGACGGTCTCGTAGAACTGCTTCATCATGAACACGCCGAGCGCGCCGAACGCCTGCAACGCGACGATCGACCACAGGGTGTCGGTGAGCTGCAGTTTCGACATCATCACGAACTGCGGGACCATGTACGACTGCCACGGCACGGCGAGGGTGCCGATGTAGGCGAGGAACAGCACGTCCCGTCCGGGGAAACGGATCTTCGCGAACCCGTACGCCGCGAAGCTGCCCGTGAGGACCTGGAGGAAGGTGACCGTCGCGGCCAGCAGGACGGTGTTCCCCAGCCACGTCGTCATGTCGGACTTCGCCCAGATGTCGGCGTAGTTGCTCCACACCGGATCGGTCGCCACCCATTTCACCGGCAGGGTGAAGACGTCGTTGTTCGTCTTCAGCGACGACATGACCATCCAGTAGAACGGCAGCAGCACACCGGCCGCCGCGACACCCAGCGCCAGGTATCCGAGAACGCGCCGCGCCATCACGAGCTCCTGCGCTTGTTGACGACGAATTGCAGGACCGTCACCAGGAAACAGATCGCGAACAGCACGATGGAGACCGCCGACGCGTACCCGAACTCGTTCTCCTGGAAGCCCTTCTTGTAGATGTATTGCGACAGCACCAGCGTCGACTGGCCGGGCCCGCCGTCGGTCATCACCAGGATCAGGTCGAACACCTTGAAACTGCCGATGGTGAGCAGCACGGTGATGAAGAAGGTGGTGGGCCGCAGCCCGGGCAATGTCACCGCCCGGAACCGCTGCCACGCGTTCGCCCCGTCCACCCGCGCCGCCTCGTACAGTTGCCCCGGAATGGTCTGCAGCCCGGCGAGGAACAACAGCATGTAATAGCCCATGTCGCGCCAGGTGCCGACCACGATGACGGCCGGCATGGACCAGTCCGCCGACGTGGTCCACCCGGGCGGGTTGTCCACGCCGAGCCACCGCAGCACCTCGTTGATCGGCCCGAACCCGGGGCTGAACAGCATGTTCCAGATCTGCGCGATCGCCACGACGGACGTGATGTACGGGAAGAACGCCACCGTCCGGAAGAATCCGACGCCCCGCAGTCTCCGGTTCAGCAGCAGCGCCAGCCCGAGCGACACGGCGAGCGTGAGCGGAATGTGGAACACCGCGTAATAGCCGGTGTTCCCCAGCGCCGTCCAGAAACTCGCGTCGCCCCACATCCGCCGGAAGTTGTCCAGCCCGCTCCAGGTCGCCCCGCCGAACACGTCCCATTCGGTGAACGCGTAGTAGAACAGCAGGACGACCGGCACCAGCGTGAGGACCAGGAAGCCGAGGAAGTTCGGCAACAGGAAGGACAACCCGATTGCGGTGGTACGCCATCGGGCGCGCGCCGCGTTCACTTGCTCAGGACCTCGTTCTTGGCACGGTCCTGCGCCTCGGTGATGGCCGCGTCGATCGGTTTGCTGCCGGACATGACCGCCGTGTGCAGATCCTTGAGGACGTTCTGCAGCGGCGCGGTGTATGCCGACACCGGATTCTCCGGTTTGGTGTCGTGCTTGGTGTACGCCATTTTCGACACCTCGTCGTTCGGCGCGCCCTGGAGTCCGAGGATGGTGTCGACGGCGGACGCGTTGTCAGCCGGTGTCACCCCGATCCCGGCGAGCGCTTTCGCGGCGTCCGGGCCGGCCGCGTACGTCAGGAACTCCTTCGCCGCCGCGATCTTCCGCTCGCTGCTCTTCGGGTTGATGCCGAACCCGGTCGGGTCGGCGAAGGTGACCGGGGTGGCCGACGCGGTGAGCTGCGGCGCCGGCGCGATGCCCCACGCGAAGGCGTCCGCGTCGCCCTTGGCCTGCTGGCTGAGCAGCGTCGCGATGTACCAGGTGCCCATCGGCATCATCGCCGCCCGCTGTTTCCCGAACTGCGCCTGGTAGGTGAGGCTGTTCGTGGTCGCGTCACCGAAGCTGACCTGCGCCCCGGCGGACTGCAGGCCGAGCGCGGTCTCGTAGTACGGCTTGAGGTAGCCGAAGTTCCCGCTCTGCAGCTCGGCCCCGGCGGTCTGCGCCAGCGCGAACCCTTGCGCCGTGGACTGCCAGGTGTGCTGGTACGTCCCGAGCGCCGTGGATCCGCTCGCCTTGAGCCTGGTGGTCAGCTCCTTCGCCGTGGTCGCGTACTGCTCCCAGGTCCAGGCGCCGTCCGGATGCTTGACGCCCGCCTTGTCGAACAGCGCCTTGTTGTAGAACAGCACCCAGGAGTCCGACCGGTACGGGACGGCCCACGTCTTGCCGTCGACCTGGTACGCGCTCAGCCCGTCGGCCCCGGCCCCCAGCTTCCCGGCCACGTCCGACACGTCGACGAGCTGCTTGCCGTGCTGGTAGGTGTAGAAGTTCTTCAGGTTCTTCTGGACGTAGATGTCCGGCGCCTTGCCCGCGGCCAGGTCCGCTGTCATCTGCGTGTCGTAGTTGTTGGCGTCGTACTCCTTGAGCTCGACCGTGATGTCCGGGTGCGAGCCGCGGAACCCGTCGGCGAGCGTCTTGAACTCCGGTGTCGTCGCCAGGCTCCACCCGGCCAGGGTGAGCGTGATCGGGCCGGAGTCGTCGGCGTCGCCTCCGCTGCTGCCGCAGCCGGTCACGGCGAGCAGGAGCGCCGTGACAGCGGCGAGGGAGCGCTTCATTTCTACTCCTCTATGTCGATGCGGGTGTGTGTGAGAACGGCGTCCGGCCAGACCGCCCGGACCTGCCCGCCGCGGATGTCGACGTGACATCGCGGCGGAATCTCGGAGGTGGTGAGTTCGGCGAGCACGGCGATCCACCCGTCGCCGATCGGGAAGTCCAGCCAGGGCACCCGGACCGGACCGCCGAGCGGCCCCGCGTCGTCGTGCTCGCTGACCCCGGGAGTGCCGTCGCCGACGACCGGGACCAGCGCGGACACGAGCCCGCCGGTGACCGGCCAGCCGCCGGCCCGCAGCCGGACGGCCTCCGCGCTCGGATCGGCGACCCGGATCAGACGGATCTCCCACGGACCGCGGACCAGCGAGAACACCGTGATCCGGCCGGCCGGGCGCAGCTTGCCGGGACGCCCCTGACCGTGGTCGCGTGCGGGCGGTCCCGGTTCCAGCCAGTGCGCTTCGGCGATCGACCCGCCGACCCCCACCCCTTCTTGCAGGTGTACGCCCAACGCGCGCATGCCGGTCCGATGGGAACGACGCCCGGCCGGGTCGACCAGGACCACCGACTGGTCGACCGGGTCGGTCCAGCCGCTCTCGTCGAGCACGGGCGCCGTGGCCGTCGAGTAGCCGAGCCGGGCGTACAGCGGCGAGTCGGCGCCGGGCACGCCCTCCTCGCCGTGGTCGGTGCCGTGGTTGAGCACCCGGACGATGCCGTCGGCGCGGGTGCCGCAGATCAGCCAGCCCGGCGCGCGGACGGCCCGCAGCACGTCACCGGTCTCCACCGGCAACGGCTCGGCCGGCGCTGCCCACACCGGATGATCGGCGGGAAGGGACACGCCGAGCAGGCCCTTGCTGGCCCAGTACGGCGAGCCGGGACCCGAGTAGGACTGAGCCAGCCGTGGCCACGGTCCGTGCCAGCCGAGCGTGAGCAGATCTGTCTCCCCAGGGTCGAAATGCCCGACGATCTTGGCGGCCGCGTTGCGGAGCCGGCCCGGCGCATGCGACGGGACGTCCGCGAGGACACCGGCCCAGAACGGGGCCGCGGCGGCGAACCGGTAGATCAGGCTGCGGCCCTGGAGCAGCGGGGACCCGTCGCCCCCGGTGAGCGCGAGCGCGTCGAACAGGAACCGGTCGAGCGCCTCCCGGTCGATGGCGCGTAACGGCGGGGCGCCGGACATCCGCGACCACAGCACCGGATAGAGGTGCAGGGCCCAGCCGGTGTAGTGGTCGTAGGCCCGCGACCGCCCGTCGGACAGCCAGCCGTCGGCGCGCCGGAACGTGTCGTGGGTGGCCAGGTCCTCGGCCATCTCGCCGGTGTCGAACGGGCCGCCGACCGACCGCAGGAACGTCTGCACGACCAGGCGGAACCAGACCCAGTTGATTCGCGGGTAGGTGTCGTCGCCGACGGCGGGGGACAGGTAGTCGACGATCCGTTCCTGCACGGCGCCGTCCAGGCGGTCCCAGATCCACGGGCGGGTCATGTCCAGGATCAGGGCGATCGAGGCCGCCTCCACTTTGGCCTGGGCGTGTTCGGTGAGGCGTACCCACCGCTCGGGGGAACCCGGATCGGTGCCCGCCGCAAGCCCTGCCGCACAGCGTTCCATCAGCTCATCGAGGTTTTCGCCGCGGTCACCGGCGATCCGGAAGCCGGCCAGCAGGAACGTGCGGGCGAAACCCTCCAGGCCGTCGACGGCGCTGCCGTAACCGCCCTCGGCACCGGGCAGCGTGATCAGCGCGTGGCCCGGTGAGGCGTGCCGGTGGGCGGCGGCGAGCAGCCGGTCGGCGTACGCGGTCCAGTCGGCACGGCTGGCGAGGGCAGGGGAAAGCGCTTGCACGTCACGCTCCGAAGTCGATCGGACGGCTACCGTGATCGGTTTCCGGGAAGTTAAACGCTCACAATTGAGCATGTCAATGCGTTGTTCGCTCAGAGAGCGCCAAAACCGCTCGGATGCCCACGCTGACCAGGCCCCTTGCCCGTTCGCGGTGGCCACTGTGGGCGTTCGGCGCTTGTCGCAGGGTGGTTAAAGTGATCTGATGCGATCGGGATCGATCACTGAGAAGGGGCTGCGGTGAGTAGTTCAGACAAGCGGGGGCCGTTACAGGTCGCCCGCCGGGCCCGGCTGCTGGAACAGCTGCAACGCGACGGGGTCCTGCGCGTCTCCGAGCTGACCGACGCGCTCGGCGCCTCCACCGTGACGATCCGCCGCGACATCGCGCAGCTCGCCTCCGAAGGGCTGGTCCGCCGCGTGCACGGCGGGGTCGCGCTGCCCGACGGCACCGCCGAACGCGACGACCCCGGCACCGGCAGCATCGGCATGCTGGTGCCGTCACTCGACTACTACTGGCCGCACGTGGCACGCGGCGCCGAAGAGGCCGCCCGCGACCTCGACCTGCGGATCGTGCTGCGCGGCTCCTCGTACGAGACCCAGGACGACCGGCCACAACTCGCCCGCCTCGTCGACCAGGGCATCGGCGCGCTGATCGCCGCGCCGCGGATGGACGTGCCGACCGCGCAGCGCACCATCGAATGGCTGGCCGGGCTCGGCATCCCGGTCGTGCTCCTCGAACGCACCGCCACCGCCGGCCCGCACCACGCCCACCTGGAATCCGTGGTCACCGACCATGCGCAGGGTGCGGCGATGGCCGTACGGCACCTGACCGGCCTCGGTCACACCAGGGTCGGCGTGGTCCTCGCCGCGTCCAGCCCGACCCGCCCGCACGTGCACCGCGGCTGGCGGGAGGCCGCCACCGACCTGGGCCTCGACGTCAGCGGCACCGTCGATGCCGTCGTGCCGGACGCCAAGTCCCCCGACTGCCGCGCCGCCGTCGACACGGCCCTCGACCGGGCTCGGGAGACCGGCACGACCGCCCTGCTGGTGCATGCCGACGCGGAGGCGATCGCCCTGGTCCAGCGCTGCGAGGAGCGCCGCATCACGGTCCCCGGCGACCTGTCGGTGATCGCCTACGACGACGAGGTGGCGGGGCTGTTCAGCCCCGCGCTGACAGCGGTCCGCCCACCCCGGCGCTCGATCGGACGCGCCGCCGTCCGCCTCACCGCCGACCGCCTGGCCGACCCCCACCGCCCCACCCACCGCGTCGTGATCAGCCCTTCCCTGCGCCTCCGCGACTCCGCCGCCCCGCCCCGCTGACGGAACGGGCATGCATGGCCCGCACCCGCCGGACTGTCGTGAGGGAACGCCTGCCGTGGGCCGCCGTAGCAGTGTCAGGCGGGGGTGCGGGTCCACTGCTGGTTGGTGCCGGAGCCGCACGTGTACTGGTGGATGTCGGCGCCGTCGGCCGTCGACGCGTTGACCACGTCCAGGCACTTGCCGCTGTGACGGGCCTTGAGCTGGCCGCCGGTGAACGACCACTGCTGGTTCGTGCCGGTCCCGCAGGTGTACTGGATGATGTTGGCGCCATCGGCCGTGGAGGCGGAGGCGACGTCGAGGCACTTGCCGCTGTTCTGGTTGACGATGCGGAGGTAGCCGGTGCCCAGGTCCTCGAAGGCCCAGCGCTGGTTCAGGCCGCCGTTCCAGGTGTACTGCTTGACCTCGGCGCTGTTGGCCAGGGACGAGCCGACCAGGTCGAGGGCCTTGCCACTGCCCTGCCCGGTGACCCGGTAATGCACGGTCGGGACGTTGCCGCCGCCGGCCAGCCCCCACGAGTACCGCAACTGGTCCCGGCCGGACGCGCTGGTCGTGGTGAGGCCGAGGGTGGTGCCGGAGCCGGTGATGTCCTGCAGCCGGTACCAGTCGTTCGGCCGCACGCCCGGCCAGTAGACGGTGCCCAGGCCCAGCGACCGGGCCTCGGCGGCGGTGCCGCGGATGAACGCCACGAAACTGTCGCTGGTCGCCGGGGCGTTGTAGTTGCGGCCGTCGGTCATCGGGGCGCCGAACTCGGTGATGACGACCCGGTTCGCGTACGGGCCGACGCTGGTCCGCAGGGATTCGCGCCAGGAGTCCTCGGTGGTGCGGGCGGTGTCGAAGAACTGGTAGGTGTGCCGGGAGATCAGCGTCCCGTCGAACCGGCTGTCGCTGCCGATCGTGGTGAGCCGCTGGTTGTATCCGGCCCCGGAGATGATGACGCGGCCGCGCGGGACCGAGGAATGGTTCGCCAGCCACTGCGCGGCGAGGTTCTTCCAGGCGTCGTCGGTGTACGCGTACGGCTCGTTCATCGGCTCGAAGTGGACCAGCGCGTTCCCGCCGTACTTCGCCACGATGATCTGCCACAGCGACCAGAACTGGGTGAGGTCGTCGATCGTGCCGTTGCGGGAGCTCGCGCTCTCCCAGTAGCTGAGGATGACCTTCATGCCCTTGGCGGTGGCGGCGTCGATCACCCCGGTGTACGAGTTCCAGTACGCGCCGGCGACCGTCGCGTGGTTCACCGGTAGCCGTACCGTGTTGGCCCCGAGGTTGTTCTGGAACCCGGTCAGGATCCCGTTGGCCTTCGCCACCGTGGTGGCGTAACTGTCGGTGGTGGCCAGCCCGCCGAGCACGAGCATCCCGTCGACGAAGTTGTCCCGCTCGTCGGCCCAGTTCACGCCGCGGAAGTCGGTGGTGGCCGCCTGCGCCGGGGCGTCCAGGGTGACCAGGGTCAGGAGGGCCGCGGCCAGCGCCGCGCAGATCCGCTTCATGGCGCCATGGGACCGCCGTCACGGCACCGGCCGCCAGGAACCGAACCGAACCGTTCACACCCGAACACGGCGGGACAGCGACGACTGCCGCACCACCAGTTCCGGAGCGACCAGCACGCCCTGGGCGGGCCGGCGGTCGCCGTCGAGCAGCCGGGACACCATCATCTCGACGGCCAGCCGGCCGACGTGGTTCTTCGGCGGGCGGATCGCGGTGAGCGCCGGCTCGGCCAGATGCGCCACCTCGTCGTCGTAGGAGACGATCGCCAGGTCGTCCGGCACCCGGATGCCCTGGTCGGCGCAGTTCTGGGCGACGGCGATCGCCTCCGGGTCACTGTGCACCACGACCGCGGTCAGCCCGGACAGGGGCACGTTCACCAGGTCGGCGGTCAGGTTCAGGTGCGCGCAGGCGCGGCGCCACCCCTTGCGGAGGTACGCCGACGTCGGGCTCCCCTCGGACAGCAGCAGGCCGATCCGCCGGTGGCCCTGCTCGTACAGGTGCTGGACGGCGATCTCCAGGCCCAGTTCGTGGTCGCTGCGCACCCATTCGACCGGCCGGGGCCCACCGGTCCACCGGCGTGGCTGCCGCTCCACCAGGATCACCGGGACCGGCAGCCGGGCGAGCCGGCCGAGCATCCGGTCCGCGTCGTCGCCGTCCAGCCGGGGCGCCAGCAGCAGCCCCTGCACCTGGCCCGCGTCGACGAGCCGGCCGATCTGCCGCCGGTCCTCCTCGGGATCGTAGGTGGACCCGCGCAACTGCACGTTCACCCCGAGCGCCGCGCCCGCCGCCCGTGCCCCGGCCACGATCGGCGGCCAGTAGAAGTCGAGTGACGGCACCACCATCCCGATCGTGAACGCGGTCCGCCGTGCCGCCGGCCGGGCGGGCAGCGGCACCGGCAGGGTCGCGCCGCCGTGCACCCGCTGGACCAGGTTCCGGGCGGCCAGGGCGGTGATGTCGCGGCGGATGGTCAGCTCGCTGACGCCCAGGTCACGGGCGAGGTCGCTGACCCGGACCGCGCCGCTGCGCCGGAGTTCGGTGAGCAGCCGCTCGTGCCGCTGGACCTGGAACAGGGCTGTTCGATTGGTTGCGTTTGCGACCGAGCGGGATCGCACCATGGCATCACCGTTTCCGACCGTTTACGAAGACGTTACGCACATTCTTACGCATCGATGGGGTGTCCGGATGAGGCTTCTCGTAGTCGCCGCGGTGACCGCGGTGACCGTAGCGTTGCTCCCCGGGCCGGCGCAGGCAGCGCCGGTCACCGTCACGAACGGGGTCCAGTTCACCGACACGTCGGGGGCCGGCGTGCACGCCCACGGTGGCGGGGTGATCAAGGTCGGCGGCTACTGGTACTGGTTCGGGGAGAACCGGAACGCCGACGACACCTTCCGGGCCGTGTCGGTGTACCGGTCGGCGGATCTGCGCACCTGGGAGTTCCGCAACAACGTGCTGACCTCGTCGTCGGCAGCGGAACTGGGCAGCGCGAAGATCGAGCGGCCGAAGGTGATCTACAACGCGTCGACCGGCCGGTACGTGATGTGGATGCACAAGGAGAACGGGACCGATTACGGCGAAGCGCGCGCGGCGGTGGCCTCGTCGGCGACAGTGGACGGGGTTTACACGTACCACGGGAGCTTCCGGCCTTTGAACCACATGTCCCGGGACATCACCCTCTGGGACGACGGCGGCACGGCCTACATGATCTCGGCGGCGGATGAGAACCGGGACCTGCAGATCTACCGGCTCACGGCGGACTATCTGCAGGTGGCGGCGCTGGTCGGGAACTTCTGGGACAACGCGACCCGGGAGGCGCCGGCGATGTTCCGGCGCAACGGCGTCTACTTCCTGCTCACCTCGGGCACCTCGGGGTGGAACCCGAACCAGGCGAAGTACGCGACCGCCACCAGTATCAGCGGGCCGTGGTCGGGGTGGACGAACGTCGGCGACGCGACCACCTTCGGATCGCAGCCGGCCTACGTGCTGCCGGTCGGCAACAGCTTCCTCTACATGGGCGACCGGTGGGCGGGCGCCTGGTCCGGGCCGGTCAACGACTCCCGGTACGTGTGGCTGCCGATCAGCTTCCCGTCCAGCACCACGATGTCGCTGACCTGGTATCCGACGGTCACGATCGACGCAGCGGCCGGCACGGTCACCGGGAACCCGGCCACCTACCACCGCGTCACCAACCAGAACAGCGGCAAGGTGATGGACGTGGTCAGCGCGTCGATGGCCGACAACGCCGAGGTCAAGCAGTACGCCTGGAACGGTGGCGGCAATCAGCGCTGGGAGTTCCGGGACGCCGGCAGCGGTTACGTCCGGATCGTCGCCCAGCACAGCGGCAAGTGCCTGGACGTGGCGAACGCGTCGGCCGCCGACGGGGCCAACATCATCCAGTGGACATGCGGCAACGGCACGAATCAGCAGTGGACGTTCAGCGGCGGGCAGCTCCGGGCCCGGCACAGCGGGAAGTGCCTGGACGTGGTCGCGTCGAACACCGCCGACGGCGCCGACATCCAGCAGTACACCTGCACCGCGGGCGCCAACCAGCAGTGGACCCGCACGGCATAAACCGGTCTCCGATCATGAGACGGGCCCGTACGGTACGGGGATGCAACGGATCAACGAGCGTCTGATCAACTGGGCCAGCATCCTCGAGGAGGAGACGCTCCGGCAGGCGGAGAAGGCGTCCCGCCTGCCGTTCATCCACCCGCACATCGCGCTGATGCCGGACGCCCACCTCGGCAAGGGCGCCACCGTCGGATCGGTCATCCCGACCCGCGGGGCGATCATCCCGGCCGCGGTGGGCGTCGACATCGGCTGCGGCATGGCCGCGGTGCGCACCCAGTTCCACCGCGACGACCTGCGCGGCGACCTGAGCAGGCTGCGGACGTCGATCGAGCAGGCGGTGCCGCTGTCGGCCGGCGCCTACAACACCAGGCTCACCGACTCGGCCCGCGAACGGGTCGAGGAGCTGACCGCGGCGGCGTCGTTCGATCCGGCCGCGTACGCCAGGAACTGGGCTCTTCAGCTCGGCACCCTGGGCAGCGGCAACCATTTCATCGAGGTGTGCCACGACGAGAAGGACGCGGTGTGGCTGTTCCTGCACTCCGGCTCCCGGGGCGTCGGCAACAAGATCGCCAGTCATCACATCCGGGTCGCGCAGAACCTGATGGAGCAGCGGCGGATCGACCTGCCCGACCGGGACCTCGCCTATCTGGAGGAGGGCACCGCCGAGTTCGAGGCGTACCTCACGGAGCTGCGGTGGGCGCAGAACTTCGCCCTGGTCAACCGGGACGAGATGATGGACCGGCTGATCGCGTGCGTCGCCGCGTACACCGGCGCCGAGGTGCGGCAACAGGAACGGGTGCAGTGTCACCACAACTACACCGAGCAGGAGACCCACTACGGCGAGCAGGTGTGGCTGTCCCGCAAGGGCGCCATCAACGCCGCCAAGGGGGTGCCGGGGCTGATCCCCGGCTCGATGGGGGACGCGTCGTACGTGGTCGTCGGCAAGGGGAACCCGACGTCGCTGAACTCGTCACCGCACGGGGCCGGGCGGGCGTACTCGCGGTCGAAGGCCCGCAAGACCTTCACCCGCGAGCAGCTGCGCACGGCCATGAAGGGCATCGAGTACCGGGACACCGACGCGTTCCTCGACGAGATCCCGCAGGCGTACAAGCCGATCGACGTGGTCATGGAGGACGCCGCCGACCTGGTCGAGATCCGCCACACCCTGCGCCAGATCGTCAACGTCAAGGGCGACTGACGTCGTCCAGATCCGCCCGGTACCACTCGTCGCCCACGAAGACGTGCAGGTCCGGCCCACGCCCCACGATCGCGTCGAACCTCGGGCGCTCGCCGCCGGGCAGCGCCAGCCGGTAGCGGCCGGTCTCGTGCAGCTCACCGCCGCCTAACTCGGCGGTGGTGAGCTGGTCCCCCATCCGGCGATGGCCGCTGAGCAGCGCGACCCGGCGGCCGTCGGTGATCACGCTGGTGGACCCGGCGAGGAGATCGGCGTGCCAGGTGGTGACGTGGTCGCCGGTCACCCGGACCAGCGGCGTGCCCCAGTCCCGGCACACCCACGCCGTCTCCCCGTCGGCGTTGAGCGCGAGACAGTGGCCGTTCCCGGGGATCGCCCAGTCCGGCGCCCCGTCCGGGCGGAACCGGGCCAGCCCGCCCGGCCGGTCCGGGCCGGGGTGGATGTATCCGGCCCACGATCGTCCCGACGGCGTGGTCAGCACCTTGGTCACCCCGTCACCGAACGCGAACTCGCCCACGGCGGAGCCATCCTCGCCGTACACGATCGCATCGCCTTTCGATTGTCGCGGCACCACGAACCGGCCGCCCGGCAGCGGCTGCGGCGCCGTGACCGCCACCAGCCTCGTCATGATCCGCACCACCGCGGCCGGCTCGTGCACGGTGATCCAGGCTTCGACGGGCGGCTCCCCCGACGTGTCGGCCAGCGACGACTGGGCGTGCCAGAAGGCGCCGCCCGCCCACAGCGCCACCGCCTCCCCCGCCGGGCCCACCGACACCCGGACCGGTCGCGGCCCGTCCCCGGCCGGCGTCAGCCGTGCGTGCCTGCGCAGCCGCACCACCGGCAGATCCCGCATCCCGTCCGGGATCTCCCGCGCCCAGGCGCGCTGCCGGTCCTCGAAGAGTCTCCGGACGTCGTCCACCATCCGGACATTCCAGCACCGCGGGGACGGAACGCCTAGTGATCCTTTCCGGCGGGCTTAGTCGTTGAGCACTTCGGCCGACTGAAAAGTAGGGGGATCGGCCAGGCGACGGAAGGATCGACGGTATGGAGGGGCGCTACCGAGGCGTTCGCGCGCGGCCGCGGGACCGGCGCAGTCCGCTGGCGGCCGCGGCGCTCAGCGCGCTGGGTGTCGCCGGGGTGGCCGCGGCCCTGGCCGGTGGCGTGCTGTACGCCGAGCACCCGGAGGCTGCCCCGGGACTGCCGGCGCCCGCCGCCGGGACCCCGTTCGTGTACGACCCGGGCGCCTACCGGCACGCCCTGGAAGCGGACATCGGGCACAAGCTGACCGCCGCGAACTTCGCCAGGATCGAGGACGTGGCGGGGATGGCGTGCGGCTGGGACGGCGACGAGTTCGCCGACTGGGTGGCGCTCAACGCCGACGACGGCACCCTCGGCAAGGTGCACCTGGACGTCAGCTACCGCTGCCCGGACCGCCGCGACGACATCACCGCCGCCCTGGAGCGCATCGACCAGGCCCGGCGGTCGTGCGTGATGCCACCGGACGCCGACCCGCGGATCCTCGCCCCGGTCGACGGCAAACCCGCCCAGTCCGCCCTGACCTGCCTGTTCCTGCACGAGAACGAGTCCGGCGACCTCTAGTGATTCGCCGGTTTCCGGGGCGGGACGGGCTCACGATGGGGGTATGGGAGAGGCGCACCTGCAGGACGAGTCCAAGAAGATCCACGGGGACAAGCTGGCGGCGGCGTTCCGCAAGCGGGACGACGACGTCGAGAAGCTGCCGCGGCACCCGGCCGCGAAGTCCAGGGCCGACGAGGCGTCCCGGGACGAGATCGGGTCGGCGGCCGGGCGCTCGTAGCGGCACGGCCACCGGATGCGGCCCGCCGGTCGCGAGTCGGTCGCGGCCGGCGGGCGTACGGCGTCAACTCGTAGGCGTTGCGGTGCCCGGCGGCCATCGACCGCGGCCAGAACGTCACGAGGTGGCTCGCACAGCCGGGGCCGCGTTCCGGCGGTCCGCATCCGCAGCTCCCGGGCCTTCCCGGCGAACCTGTCGTGCTCGTCCTCGCCCAGGCCGAGCGCGGTGGCCAGCGCGGCGAGGGTGCGTGGCTGCGGCGTCCGGCTGTGGCCGCGTTCCCTGTCGCTGATCGCGCGGACGCTCACCCCGGACGCCTCGGAGAGTTGTTCCATCGTCAGACCGGCATCACGGCGCAGCGCTCGCAGCCGTACCCCGAACCCCGTCATGAGCCCACCTGACTACTGTGGGCCGGGTGGGCGATCACCTGAATCCGGCGGTTCCCGCACCGGCCGGGGCAATCCGGGGCGTGGTGTTCTTCGATGTGGACGGCACACTCGCGCCGGGCAGCAGCGGCCGGCATCTCGCCGGGCTGCTCGGGCACGCCGAGGCGTGCCGGGAGGTCGAGGAGGCGTACGACGCCGGGCTGATGACCAACCAGGAGGCGTCGATCGTCGACGCGCGTGGCTGGGCCGGGCGCACCCCGGCCGAGGTGCACGGCTTCCTGGCGACGCTGCCGCTGGTCGACGGCATCCCGGAGACGGTTGCCTGGTGCCGGGCGCACGGGCTGGCGCCGGCCCTGGCGACGCTGGCGTGGGACCCGACCGGCGCCTACCTGTGCGAGCGGTTCGGCTTCGCCCGCGCCTGCGGGCCCCGCCTGGAGGTGCTCGACGGCCGCTACAGCGGGGCGGTCGCCGAGCACCTCGACGAGCTGGGCAAACGGGACTACGCGACGGCGCTGGCCGCCGAGTACGGGGTCACCATGGACCGGTGCGCGGCGATCGGGGACAGCCGGTCGGATCTGCCGCTGTTCGCGGCGGTGGGGCTGCCGATCGCGTTCAACGCCGCGCCTGCCGCCCGGTCAGCGGCGCGGGCCGTCGTCGACAGCGGTGACCTGCGGGCCGTTCTCGAGCCGCTGCGGGCCTGGCTGGACGGCCAGCAGGACCGCTGACACGGCGGTGACGGCGGCGGCGAAGAGGAACACCAGGGCCGGGGTCGCGTACGTCAAGGACCAGGCGAAAGCCGCGCCCGCCGCCACCGGGACCGCAGCCTCGGCCGTCGCGCTGACGCCGGTCAGCGCGCCCTGCACCGTCCCCTGCTCGTCCGCGCCGACCTGGGCGGAGATCAGCGACAGCGCGGCCGCGCCCCCGAACGCCGCCAGCACCCCGGCGGCCTGCCAGGTGTAGAGCGTCCACGGCGACCCGGCGAACGCCGTCCCGGCCAGCGACAGCGCGGTCATCGTGGTGCCGGCGACCGCGGCACGCCGGTCACCGAGCCGCCGCACGATCGGGCCGATCGCCCGCACCTGGACGACCGCGCCGGCCAGCGCGCCGACCGCCATCACGACGCCGATGTGCGCGGTGCTCCACGCGAACTGCACGGTGAGATAGAACGTCCACACCGACTGGTGGATCATCCGGCCGACGTCGGCGCAGAACCGTGCCACGGCGAGCCGGCCCAGCACCGGGCGGCGCAGCACAGTGGTGATCGCGGTGACCGGGTTCGCGGTGCGCAAGGTCAGTGGGGTGGTGCGGTCGCCGGGGCGGGACTCGGGCAGCACGAACCAGCCGTAGGCGACGTTCGCGAAGCACAGCACGGCCGCGGCCAGGAACGGCAGGCGGATGTCGACGGCGCCGAGCAGCCCGCCGAGGGTCGGCCCGGCGACGAACCCGAGACCGAAGGCGGCGCCGATCCGGCTGTACGCGCGGGCCCGTCCCGATGGCGGGGTGACATCGGCGACGTACGCGTTGACCACGGTGTTCGTGCCCGCGCACGCCCCGGCGAGAGCGTGGAAGACCAGCAGCGCCCACGGTCCGGACGTGACGGCGTGGGCCAGCCAGTCGATGCCCAGGCACCCCAGCGAGAGGAGCAGGACGGGCCGGCGGCCGTACCGGTCGGCGAACCGGCCGAGCAGCGGCGACAGGGCGAACTGCAGCACGCCGTAGGTCGACCCGAGCACCCCGGACCACAGCACGGCGGACGCGGGATCGGCGGTGACCGATGTCATCAGGGCGGGCAGGATCGGCACGACCAGGCCGAGGCCGAGCATGTCGAGGAAGACGGTGACGAGCAGGAAGGAGAGGGCGGGCGCCCGGCGCATTGCGGCTCCTGGAGTCTCGAGGTGGGCAATCGCCCCCCTCGAAACTCACCGCGAGCACGGAGGATCAGAATATCGGCGCCGTCAACCCATTTCGTAGTAGGAGTTCACGGCGGGCTGGCCGGTGTAGTTCGTCGGTGATGTCCGCCGCCCGCCGCAGCCCGGTCAGGCGCCGCCCGGCCGGGCCGCCGCCGGCGAGACGGACCGATGCGAGGTCCAGGTCGGCGGCGAAGGACCCGGTGGGCGTCAGGCGGGCGCCTCGATCAGGTTGTTCGCCACGACGGACGAGGCGTGCAGTCGCTGATCATCGAGGAGGTCGCCCACCTCGAGATCCTTCCACTGTCAGCGGAACGCGTCGAGGTGACGGCCGGCCCAGTCGGCGAAGGACCGTGCCCGGCGGCCCAGGATCTCCGGGATGTGCGGGCTGACCCGCTGTTCCTGTGCGGTCGGGCGGCCCAGGATGTCCAGGGTGCCGTCGACCACCGGCGCCGGCATGAAGGTGAGCATCTGTGCCCGGGCCTCCTCGGCGGACTGGTCGGCGAACCGGACCGGCTCGCCCAGCACTGTCCCGATCACTGCCGCACGATCACGCGGGGTGGTGGAGGCGGGGCCGGTCAACTCGTACACCGCACCGCGATGCCGTTGATCCTGAAGTGCCGCCGCGGCGACCTCGGCGATGTCGGCCGGGTCCACCACCGGCAGAGCGACGTTCCCGAAAGGCGAGGTCACGGTACGCGACTCGCGCACCTGCGGCGCCCAGGCGAACGCGTTCGAGGCGAACCCGCCCGGCCGCAGCACCGTCCAGTCCAGTCCCGAGTTCCGGACCGTGTCCTCCAGCGCCCGCAGCGGCGCATGCGACACGGCATCCGGGCGGGTGCCGGCCGCCTGCGAGGACAGCAGCACGATCCGGCGTACGCCGCCTGACTTCACCACATCCAGGATCGCCGGCGCGTCGAGATGCGCGCCCGCCCCGGAGACCAGCAGGAACAGCGCCTCCGCACCGGACACCACGGCGCGCAGGCTCTCCGGCTCGGTCAGGTCGGCCCGATGATGCTCCGCGCCCGCCGGAAGATCAGCCGGCGACTGCCGGGACACCGCCCGCACCGAAGCGCCCTGGGCTGTCAGCGCCCGCACCAGCGGCCGTCCGACATTGCCCGTCGCCCCCGTCACCACGTACACGATCGACTCCCTGTCGTCGAAGGATCATCGTCGTGGAGGACGCTAACAGCCTGCATATAGTAGGTACCTAGAGGAAAGTGACTATCCTTTCGGCATGCGCATGACCGAATCGTCCCCTGAGCAGGCCTGCCCGATCGCGCCCGTGGTCGACATCGTCTTCAGCCGCTGGACCACGCCGATCCTGTGGACGCTGCACGAGTTCGGGCGGATGCGCTTCGTCGAGCTGGAACGCCGCATCACCACGATCACCCCGAAGGTGCTCACCCAGCGCCTGCGCCAGCTCGAACGCGACGGCCTGATCACCCGCACGTACCACCCGGAGGTCCCGCCCCGCGTCGAGTACGAGATCAGCGACCTCGGCCGCAGTCTCGGCCCGCTCTTCGCCCACCTCACCACCTGGGCCACCGACAATCTCCCCAAGGTCGAGCAGTCCCGCACCTCCTACGACTCCGCCCGCTGAAGATCACGTCCGGCTGGCTCTCATGGCTGTCTCGACCGCGCCGAGACAGCCATGAGAGCCAGCCGGGGTTTCCTGGCGGTGACCGGGTCCGAGGCGTGGGTGATCGGATCGGACCGGAACGATCGGGCGGCGGGCGGCCCCCGGCGGCCAGGCTGGAAGCCGAAAGGAGGCCTCGTGATCTCGGCACTCAACCGCCTCGTCGACATCGTCGAAGAGCGGCTCACCACGGAACTGGACGTGACCGCTGTCGCCCGTGCGCTCGGCACCACCGAGTACCACCTGCGCCGGATGTTCTCGTCGCTGGCCGGGATGCCGCTGTCGGAGTACGTGCGGCGCCGCCGGATGACCGTCGCCGCCGGTGACGTGGTCCGCGGCGAGGACGATCTGCTGACGATCGCGGTCCGTCACGGTTACGGTTCGGCCGAGGCGTTCGGCCGCGCGTTCCGCGCGGTTCACGGCGCGGGACCGGGTGAGGTACGCCGTGACGGAGGCCCCCTTCGCACACAACCGCAGATCAGGTTCCGCCTGACCGTCGAAGGGAGCACCCCCATGGACACCCGCATCGCCGACCTGCCCGGCATCCGGCTCGCCGGGCACGCCACCCGCGTCCCGCTGATCCACGTCGGCGCCAACCCGCACATCCAGGAGTTCGTCGCCGGCCTGCCCGCGGAGGCGCACCAGCGTCTCAAGGATCTCAGCTCGACCGAACCGGCCGGGCTGCTGCAGGTCACCGACGGCATCGACCCCGACGCCCCGGAGGGCAGCGAACTGACCTATCTGCACGGGGCCGCCGTCAGCGCCGGCACTCCGGTCCCCGACGACCTCGACGTCATCGCGGTGCCGGCCGGCAAGTGGGCGGTGTTCCGCACCTCGGGCCCGTACCCGTCGGCGCTTCAGGACGCCTGGGCCGCCACCGCCACGGACTGGTTCCCGTCGAATCCGTGGCGGCTGCGTCCCGGCCCGTCGATCGTCGCGATGCTGGACATCGCCGCCGACTTCAGCACCGCGACGTGCGAGCTCTGGATGCCCGTCGAACCCGCCTGACCGTCGGTCCCGCGCGCCGCGGCGTCAGCCCGCGGCGCGCGGGTCGGCGTGCATCTCCCAGGGGGCCTGCGGGAGGACGCGACCGGTCTCCAGCAGGGATTTCAGGTTGGCCATCATCGCCGGCCAACCGGCCGAGACGGCCTTGAGGTCGTCCTCGGTCTGCAGGTTCTCGTGGGTGACGGTCAGCCGGACGATGTCGTGGAACGGCTCGACCAGGAACGTCACCGTGGTCGCCGCCGGCCCCGGCCCGGACCCGGCCTCCCCGAACGTCATCACGAGCCGGACCGGCGGCTCCACCTCGAGGACGACGCCGCCCCCGTCGGCGATCCCGGAGCCGTCGGTGCGCCGGTGCTCCCATGGCGAGCCCGGCCGCCAGTCGGAGACGTTGCTGTGGCCCCAATACTCCCCGGTCAGATCGGCCGAGGTCAGCGCCTCCCACACCCGGTGGGGGGTGGCGTGGATGTACGTCACGTACACGAAGCTCGGTTTCATCGGTGACTCCTCCGCATGCCGCCGGATCGCGTCGAGGGCCCGCAACCGCGGCTCCTCGAACGATGCGACCCATCGCTGCTGCAACTCGTGAATCGGAACCGGGTTGAGGTAGTGCAGCCTCTCCCGGCCGCGCCGGACCGTGCTGATCAGGTTCGCCTCCGCGAGCACGTCGAGGTGCTGGGTGACGGACTGCCGGGTCATGTCCAGGCTGCCGCAGAGCCGCCCGAGGGTCTGCCCGTTCTCCTCGCGGAGGCTGTCGAGCAGCCGGCGCCGGGTGGGATCGGCGAGCGCCCGGAACACCCTGTCCATGTCCTCGGCCATGACCAGCATTATGCAGTCATCTGCCTGCCTATCTCAACCGCAACCCCCCGGCTGGTCGTGGGTGTTGTCCCCGGGCCGTCGAGACGGCACCCACGACCAGCCGGCCCTCAGGACCGCACGTTGGCGATCATCCGGCGGAGGACCTTCAGCGCCGCCACGTAGTCGGCGTCGTCGATGCCGTCGTGGATGCGCGCCCGGATCCCCGGGGCGAGCTTCTTGATCTCCAGGCGGGCCGCCTCCCCCTCTTCCGTGATGCGCCAGCCGCTCCGGCCCTCCCGGAGGATCAGGCCGTGCTCCGCCAGAACCGCCGCCTCGGCCTCCAGGTCGTCCTCCGCGCGCAGGTAGGTGCTCATCGCCTCCCGCAGCTCGGCGATCGACCGGGCCGAACCGTCCGGCCAGAGATCACCGGCCGACAGGTTGCGCAGGATCCAGAACTGCGGCTGCGTGAATCCCGCCTCGGCCTGCCGGGCACGGGTGAAGGCGATCAGGGCCTCGTACGCCATCCCGGTCCAGTAGGCGGCCGGCTGCCCGGCCAGCTCCTCGTCACTCAACTGATCGATGCTCATGCGCGGGACCGTAGGACCTCCATCGCACTTGAGGTCAAGGCTGGTGGAACACGGCCTCGGGCTCCGTCGCCGACGGCCCGTTCAGCAGCGGCTGGGGAATGCCCCGCAGGTGCAGGTCGAAGAAGGCGCCGACATAGCGCCGGGTGAGCTGTGCCGCCCGCGCGCCGGTGATCGGCGAGCCGGGGTCCGGCAGGCCGGCCTGATCACCGAGGACCGGGAAGTCGGTGAAGTCCATGTGACCCGTGCCGGTGACGGTGATCCACCGCTTCCACCCGTCGAGCGCCTGCCACGCGCCGTCCCACGTCCCCGGTCCCGGCTGCCCCGGGACGCTGCTCTGCGCGCCGAGCATCAGGAACGGCCGGCCGGCCACCCCCGCCTCGGGAATCGGGACGAAGAAGCCACCGTCCATGTTGGCCCCGGCCCGCACCCGTGGGTCGGCCGCCATCGTCGTCGCGGCCGCCGCTCCGCCGGCCGAGTGACCGGCCACCCCGATGCGGGAACGGTCGATCAGGCCGGCGTGGCGCCAGGCCGGCCGCGCCCCGGTCAGACGGTCGAGCAGGAACGAGATGTCAGCGGCCCGGACGGTGACGACCGACGCGTATCCCACCGTCTCGGTGACGTCCAAGGCGGTGAACGGCAGGACCCGGCCGCCGGGGAACGCGGTGCCGAACGATTCGTAGGCGTGGTCGACGGTGGCCACGACGTATCCCCTGCTCGCAAGCTCCTCGGCGAGGTGGGTGAGGGTGTGCCGGTGCAGGCTGAACCCGGGCGAGAGCACCACCAGCGGGAACCGGCCGCGCCGGGGCGCCGCGGCGGCGGTCGCCGACGTGCGGGTGTCCCGGACCGCCTCGGGCGAGATCACGCCGGTCAGCCCGCGCGCCTCGAGGAGCGGGCGGATCTCGGCCTCGGTCAGATAGCGCGCCGGACGGCCGGACCCGGTCGTCGCGGGATAGAACATCGACACCATCAGCTCGCGGGGCATCGACGGCGTCCATGGGTCGCGCCGCGAACGGTCGATCAGGTGCAGCACATCCCGCCCGACCGGGAAGGCTCCGGTGGGGGCCGGCAGCGCGAACGGCGACGAGGCGGGAACCGACACCCCGGCGGCGGCCGGACCGGGCAGGACCGGGACGGCGGAGGCGATGGTGGCCGCGGACAGCACGACGCTCACGGCGGCCCGCTTGGCGATGTCGAATGTGGTGGTCATGGGCTCCAGCCAACCGGACCGGAACGCCCGGCACAGTCGTGCAGGGTGGAGTCCTGAAGGTATATCCCGCACTACTGTGGGCGGCCGGGCGGGCGGATAACCTCTAGGCATGATCAAGGCCGTCATCGTCGATGTGGACGACACGCTCTGCCTGACCGAGGCGACCTCGTTCGACCTGGAGAACGAGGTTCTGGCCGAGATGGGCCGGCCACCGATGTCCCGCGCGCTACACCTGGCCACCTGGGGCGAGCCGCTGCTGGACGCGATGCCGCAGCGGTCGCCGGGGCTGGATCTGGAGCGGTTCCTGCCGCTGTTCCACACCGCCATGCACCGGCACGTCGCCGACGGCCGCATCGACGTGATCGCCCCGGAGAACCTGGAGGCGCTCGACCGGCTGGTCCTGTCCGGCCGGACCGTGATGCTGCTGACCTCCCGGGCCGAGGTGGAGCTGCGGCACATGCTGGCGGACGATCACGTGCTGGCGGGCCGGATCAGCGGCGCCTGGCACAAGGACAACACGCGGTACGGCAAACCCGACCCACGGGCGTTCGACGAGCTTCTCGCGCACACCGGGCTGTCGCCGGCGCAGTGTGTCTACGTCGGCGACTCGCCCGGTGACGCGGTCGCGGCAGGCGGCGCCGGGATCGCCTTCATCGCCTGCCTGCAGAGCGGTGTCCGGCGCCTCGACGAGTTCGACCCCCGTTACGTGACGGCGTCCGTCGACAAGTTCCCCGAGGTGGTGGAGGTGGTCGAGAAGCTCAGCCGAATTCCAGGCTGACCCGGTGCTCACTGGAGCGCCAGGCCGGCACCGGCAGCTCGGTGATGCCGCCGCCGCGCTCCCGGGCGGTCACCGACACCGTGCCGCGGGCCGACGCCGGGATGAAGACGTCCACCCCGGAGATGAAGGTCGTGGCGATGAACTCCGGCAGCGGCGCGGACAGGTCGGTCACCGCGTCACTGTCGTCGTCGAAGGCGAACACGCCGATGATCCGCCGGTTGTGCGGGGCGGTCGCCGGGTTCAGGACGTCCTGACCGTTGATCCACAGGTTGTCGCCCTCGCCGCCCCACCACTCCTTCTGCCGCTGGAAGGTGAGCGCGGTGTGCCGGTCGCTGGTGTCGACCAGGGCGCCGAGCCCTTCGCCGGGCTTGCTGGTGAGCAGCCGGACGAACGAGTCGGAGCGGCGGAACGGCTCGAAGTAGAAGTGGTGGGTGGCCTGTTCCGCACGGATCAGGGCGAACTCGTACCTGGCGTGGGGTGACAGCGGGATCGGGCCGAACGCGCCGCCCGCACCGAGCGGGCCACGCCAGACCCGGCGCTCGCGGCGGCCGGTCGACGTGCGGACCCGGTGCACCTCCAGCACCGCGTCGGTGACCCCGGCGTTGCTGGGGAAGAGCACGGCCCGCCCGGAGACGTACGCGATCCTGGTCGGGACGACACGCGGGGAGGCGTCCCGGCCGCGCAGGAAGCGGTGGATCTCCCGGAACGACGCGGCCGACGACACGGTCTGCGTGTGCGACTGATCCGGGAAGTGGACGTTCGTCGCGCCCACCACGGTCCGGGCCGGATCGCCCTCGCCCCAGATCGCCAGGGTCTCGACGCCGCCGGGCAGGGCCGCGGCGGGCCGGCCGTCCAGGTTGACGTAGTGCGCGACACGCGCGGCCCGCTCCGGCGAGCTGTTGAGATAACCCTGGGTGACGAAGGTGCCGAGCGAGTGCGCCAGCAGATCGACCCGGTCGGCGCCGGAAGCGGCGAGCAGCCGTTCGATCCGGGCGTCCAGACCGGCGTACACCTGCTGGATGATCGTGGCGATGTTCGGCGAATCGTACTCGTGCGCCTCGATGATCCCGATCGGATAGCCGTTGCCGGCCAGTCGTTTCGCCTGGATGCGGAACTGCATGGCGGAGCCGGCGCTACCGTGGATGAAGATCACCGGCCGGTGCCGGGGCCGATGCCCGGCAGTGGCAGGCAGTGCGGGCAGTCCGGCGAGCGCGACGCCCGCGGGTACCCCGATCAAACTTCGGCGAGTAATCCCCATCGACCCTCCCGATTGACAGTCATGATTATTGCACTATGACTGCTATTAGGTGAGGGAGGGAACCCCGCCCGTACAAGTCACCGTCATCGTGACCACATCGCCACCGTGCTTGAAGCTCACCGCCGGCGCCGCCGCCGGGCCTGCCTCGACCGACTGCACCTTGTACGGTTTCGTCGCCGGCCAGGAGAGAAGCCGCGCGGTGTCCGGCGCCGGGCAGGTCGCCACGACCGTGCCGCCGGCCGACGTGAAGGTCCGCTCGACCGGGGTCGCGGCCGCGGTCGTGGTGGCCGGCGCGGCGGTCGGCGGAGTCCCGGCCGCAGCGGTCGCGGAGGCCACCGGCACGCCTGGGCCCGAGGTCCGAGCGGGCGCTGTCGTACGCGTACCGGCCGGCTTCTCACCGGCGTCACCCGACCGGCCACTCACCGGCGGCCCTGCCGTACGCGACGGCGCCGACGCCGGCGTGCCGGCGGACGCGGGGCCGCCGGTATGGGACGCCGGCGCTGATGCGCCCGCCACCACCTGTGGCGCGGTGCTCTCCGGCGCGTCCTTCAGCAGAAGCCATCCCCCGGCCGCGGCCGTGGCCAGCACCGCCGCCGCAGCCACCCATCGCCCGACCGGCGCCCGGCCCGGTGCGACATCCCGTTCCCCCGCCGCCCCGAGCCGCTCCAGCCCCACCCGCGTGCGAGGCCCCGCCGAAGCCGGATCCTCCACCGGTCCGCCGCCCGGCAACACACCCGCGCCCGCCCCGGACGCCGGATTCAAGCCACCACCCGCCGCCGCGACAGGCGCCGGCGGCGCGGCCCACCCCGGCAGGTCCGGGCCGAGAGAAGGCACGCCCGTGCCGAGAGGAGGCACGGCCGGGCCGAGAGGAGGCACGGCCGGGCCGAGAGAAGGTACGGCCGGGGCCGCCGGAGGCTGCAGACGGGCCTGGGGCTCGGCCCGCAGGTCCCGGACCAGCACCGTCGGCTCCGAGACGGCGGCCAGCGACGGATGCGGCTCGTCCGCCACCACCCGCATGCCCGCCGCCTGCGCGAGAACCGCCGCCACCTCGCGCGCGCTCGGCCGGTCCCCCGGCTCCTTCGCCAGGCAGCTATCACAGAGCCGCGCCACCTCCGCCGGCACCTCCGGCACGGGTGGCAACGGCGCGGGCGCCACGTACAGGTGCGCGTTCAGCATCTGCCGGGTGTTCTCGCTGCTCCACGGCGACCGCCCGGTGAACATCAGGTACAGCACGACCCCGAGCGCGTACACATCGGAGGCCGGAACGATCGCGTCGGCGAGCAGCCGTTCCGGCGCCAGGTACGCCGGCGTGCCCAGGACCTCCCCGATCACTTCCGGTCGTTCCGGCGAAACCGCTGCGGCGATGCCGAAGTCCACGACCTTCGCCCCGGTCGGCGCGAGCATCACGTTCCCCGGTTTGATGTCGCGGTGCACGAGCCCTTCGGCGTGGGCCGCCGCCAGCCCCGCCGCGATCTCCGCACCGATGCGCATCCCGAACCGCGGCGCGAGCGGCCCCGCCGCCAGCCGGTCCCACAGTGTCCCGCCCGGCACCAGCTCCATCACGACGAACGGCAGCACCCCACCGGCGCTGCGGACTTCGCCGTAGTCGTACACCTGCGCCACGTTCGGATGTGACAACACCGCCGCCGCCCGCGCCTCGCGGCGGATCCGTTCCCGTGAACCGGCGTCCCCGGCCTGCGACGGCGCCACCAGTTTGACCGCCACCGCCCGGCCCAGCACATCGTCATGCGCCTGCCAGACCACCGCCATCCCACCGGCGCCGATCGGCTCCATCAAGCGATAGCGCCCACCCAGCACCTGCCCCGCATACGCCGTCCCATATTCCCCGTCGGAAACGTTCACCTCGGCATCCTGCCCCGATCATCAACGATCCGCAGCCCCGGTTCATTTTCCGTACGGCCACCGCACCGAACCGTGACAGCCATCCCGCGCGGCGAACCGCGGATCTTGTGCGGCTGGCTCTCAGGGCTGTCTCGGCGCGCGGGAGACAGCCCTGAGAACCAGCCGATAACTTCCGGCTGGCTGCCGGCCGGAGCGACGCGAAGCCCAACGGGTGAGGCACGCCCGCGCGGGCAGGACAGGGTGGAAGGCCTCGCGGGATGGGCACGGAACGCGTTCGCGGCCCGTACAAGGCAAGGGGGTTAATCGCTTGCCGCGACCGGCAGTGATCGCGTCGAATAGCGGCGTGCGTGAATCGGCATGGACGCTGTTCGATCGGATGACGGCGGGATACGACGGAGCCCGGCAGATGAGCGGGTCGATTCTCGACCTGTGGGCCGGGATGACCAGACACGAGATCGCCTGGCGGACGGGGCGCGAATCGGCGGTGACGGTGGTCGATGCCCGGCCGTCGTTCGTGACGAGGATGGCGGATCACACGGCGGCCCGGGCCCGTGGCCTCCGGCGCGCGCGCCGCGGATCATGGCCGCCGCGCGACCGGACCCTCAAGCGTGGCCGCCTCCCCTGCCTGCACCGCCGCTAGCTGTGATCATGACGGGGCGACGCGGGAAATGATGGCGATTCATATGTGACAGACTCTGCGGGTGCAGATCGGGGTGCTCGGGTCGTTCGAGGTTCGCGCGGACGACGGCATCCTCCTGGACGTCCCCGGTGCGCGGCTGCGCGGCCTGCTGATCGCTCTCGCGCTGGAGACCGGCCGGGTCGTCCCGAAGGGCACGCTCGTCGACTGGATCTGGGGCGAGCATCCGCCGGCCGACGCCGCGAACGCGCTGCACCGGCTGGTGTCGCGGCTCCGGAAGGCGCTGCCGGACGGCGTGATCGAGGGGCACACCGACGGCTACCGGCTGACGGTGGCGCCGGACGACGTGGACGCGGTCCGGTTCGAGCGGCTGATCACCGCGAGCCGTGGCCACCCGGACCGGGCGGGGCTGCTGCGGGACGCGCTCGCGCTGTGGCGGGGCACGGCCATGCCGGATGTGGTGCTGCCGGACAGCGCGGCGTTCGGCGCGGCCGTCACCCGCCTGGAGGGGCTGCGGCTGGCGGCGCAGGAGGACCGGTTCGACGCGGAGATCACTCTCGGTCATGGCGCCGATCTGGTCGACGAGCTGACCGTTCTGGTGGCGGCGCATCCGATGCGGGAGCGTCTGGTCGCCGCGCTGATGCGGGCGCTGGTCGCGGCGGGGCGCGGCACCGAGGCCCTGGCCGTGTTCCAGCAGACCCGGGAGGCGCTGGCCGACGCGCTGGGCGTGGATCCGTCGCCGGAGTTGTCGGCGTTGCACGTGGCGCTGCTGCGCGCCGACGCGGGGCGGCAGCGCGAGGACCGGCGGACGAACCTGCGGGCCGAGCTGACCAGCTACGTCGGCAAGGAGGGCGATGTCGCGGCGGTCGGTGACCTGGTCACCGGGAACCGGCTCACCACGCTGATCGGGCCGGGCGGCTCGGGCAAGACCCGGCTCGCCACCGAGACCGCGCGCACGCTGCTGGACGGCCTGCCGGACGGGGCGTGGCTGGTGGAGCTCGCGGCGATCGGCCCGGACAGCGCCCCCGGCGACGTGGCGCAGGCGACGATCACCGGGCTGGGGCTGCGGGACGCGCTGCTCGGTGAGGCGCCGCACGCGGATCTCACGGAACGCCTGATCACCGCGATCCGGGACCGCGACGCGCTGCTGGTGCTGGACAACTGCGAGCACGTGATCGAGGCGGCGGCGACGTTCGCGCACCGGCTGCTCGGCGAGTGCCGGCGGCTGCGGATCCTGGCGACGAGCCGGGAGCCGCTCGGTATCACCGGGGAGGTGCTGTGGCCGGTCGCGCCGCTGGGCACCGATGCCGCGGTGGCGCTGCTGCGGGACCGGGCGGTGGCCGTACGCAAGGATCTCGTGCTCGATGACGCCGCGCGGGCGACGATGGCCCGGGTCTGCCGGGCGCTGGACGGCATGCCCCTCGCGATCGAGCTGGCCGCGGCCCGGCTGCGCACCATGTCGCTCGATCAGCTCGCGAACCGGTTGGACGACCGGTTCCGGCTGCTCACCGGGGGCAGCCGGACGGCGCTGCCCCGGCACCGGACGCTGCGCGCGCTCGTCGACTGGAGCTGGGAGCTGCTCAGCGACGCGGAGCGGACGGTGTTGTGCCGGCTGTCGGTGTTCTCCGGCGGGGCGGGCCTGGAGGCGGCCGAACGGGTCTGCGCCGACCAGGACGACGTCCTCGACCTGCTGTCGTCGCTGGTGGAGAAGTCCCTGGTGGTGGTCGGTGACGAGGGCGCGCCACGCTACCGGATGCTCGGAACGATCAAGGAGTACGCGGCCCAGCGGCTCGCGGAGGCCGGTGGGTCCGAGGCGGCCCGGCAGGCGCACCTGGCGTACTTCACCGAGCTCGCCGCGACCGCCGACCCGCATCTGCGCCGGGCCGAGCAGTTGGAGTGGCTGGCCGTGCTGGCGGCGGAGCACGACAACATCGGCGCGGCGATGCGGGGCGCGCTCGCGGCCGGCGAGGCGGAACCGGCGATGCGGCTCGCCGGGCACGCCGGGTGGTACTGGTGGCTGAGCGGGCACAAGGCCGAAGGCATCGAGCTGATCACCGCGGCCGCCGGAACGCCCGGCGAGGTCTCCGACGAGATCCAGGCGCACGTGTACTCGCTGATCGTCCTCTTCGCCGGTTCCGGCCGGGCCGACGAGCGGCAGGCCGCCGAGTGGATCCACAAGGCCGCCGAGCTGACCCGCCGCAGCAATCTGAGTCATCCGATCCTGGGGCTGGTCGAGCCGCTGGAACGCCTGTTGCGGGATCCGTCGCAGTTCCTGCTCGCCTGGGAACCCGTACTGAAGAATCCGGATCCTTGGGTACGGGCCCTCGCGCGCCTGCATCTCGGCAAGATGCGGGTCGCGGCCGGGCACGGCGACCGGGACGCCGACGCGTACCTGGCGGGGGCGCTCGCCGAGTTCCGGGCGATCGGCGAACGCTTCGGCACCTACTTCGCACTGACCGAGCTGGCCGGCCGGATCGCCACCCGCGGGGAGTTCGCCGCCGCCTGCGAGTACTACGAGCAGGCCATCGCCGCGGTCAGCGAGGTCGGCTCGATCGAGGACGTGATCGAGATGCGGTCCCGGCAGGCGCTGCTGTTCCGGCTGCTCGGCGACCCGGCGGCGAGCACGGCGGTGATGGCCGAGGCGGACCGGCTGGCGGCCCGGGTGAACTGGCCGGACTCGCTGTCGGAGCTGGCCCTGGCGAAGGCGGAGCTGGCCCGCCTGGACGGTGACCTCGCGGAGGCCCGCCGGCAGCTGGCCGCCGCGGTGACGATGCTCGGCGGGAAGGCGGAGCAGGCCAACGTACGGGCACACGTCCACGACCGCAGCGCCTACCTCACCGACGATCTCGCCGAGGCCCGCGCCCACCGGGTGGCGGCCTGCGAGGCGGCGGCCGAGGCCGGGCACACCCACCTGGTCGCGATGATCGTCGTCGGGGTCGCCGATCTGGCGCTGCGTTCGGCCCGGCCGGAGCAGGCGGCCCGGCTGCTCGGCGCGGCCGACGCGCTGCGCGGGCTGCCGGACCGGTCGAGCCCGGACGCGGCCCGGATCGAGCGGGCGGCACGAAGCAGCCTCGGCGACACGGGGTTCGCCGAGGCGGTTCGCCAGGGTGGCCAGGCCGACTGGCGGCAGCTGACCGCTGTCACGCTCGCTTCCGGAACGTCGACGACGCCCACAGGTAACCGGCCAGGGTGATCACCGCGCACCAGGCGACCGCGGCGACCAGGTCGGCGGTCTGCGGCGCGCCGTTGAGGAACCCGCGCAGGCTCTCGATGATCGGGGTGAACGGCTGGTACTCGGCGAACTGCCGGACGCCCTGCCCCATCATCTCGGCGGGAACGATGGCGCTGCTGAAGAACGGCAGCATGACCAGCGGCACGGCGGCCATGCCGGCGGTCTCCGGGGACTTCGCGGCCAGCCCGAGGGCGATGGTGAACCAGCCGGCCGCGATCGCCAGCAGCAGCACGACGCCGATCGCGCCGAGCCAGTCGAGGGCGCTCGCCGCCGGGTCGAAGCCGAGCAGGAACGCGACGCCGAGCAGCGCCGCGATGGCGATCAGGTTGGTCAGCACGCTGGACACGACGTGGCCGTTGAGGACCGCGCCGCGGGGCACGTCCATCACCTTGAACCGGTTGATGATGCCCTTGGTCATGTCGGAGTTGACCGAGGTGGCGGTGGCGCCGAGGCCGTAGCAGACGGCCAGCAGCATCAGGCCGGGTGTCGCGTAGTCGATGTAGTCGACCCCGACGTCGAACGCGTCCCCGAACACGTAGACGAACATCAGCATCATCACGACCGGCATCAGCACCGCGTTGAAGATCGAGGCGGGGTTGCGGAGCAGGTGCTTGAGGTTGCGGCGCAGCATGACGAAGCTCATCGGGCGTCCACCTTCGTGTCGTGGCCGGTCAGGGCGAGGAAGACGTCGTCGAGGTCCGGGGTGTCCACGGCGAACTCGGCGGCGCTGAGGGAGTTCTCGTCGAGCCGGTCCAGCACGGCCCGCAGGGATGCCGTGCCGCCGTCGCTGGGCACCCGCAGGGTCAGGCCCTCGTCGTCGCGGGTGGCGTCGGGGAACAGGCGCGCGGCCGCGTCCAGGCCGGCGGCGGTGGTGAAGCCGAGCCGTACGTTGGTGCCGGGGATCTGCCGTTTCAGTTCGGCGGGGCTGCCCTGGGCGACGAGCCGGCCCTGGTCCAGCACGGCGATCCGGTCGGCGAGCTGGTCCGCCTCCTCCAGGTACTGCGTGGTGAGGAAGATCGTCACCCCGTCCGCGACCAGCGCCCGGACGATGTCCCACATGGTGCGGCGGCTGCGCGGGTCGAGGCCGGTGGTCGGCTCGTCGAGGAAGATGATGCGGGGGTCGCCGACCAGCGTCATGGCCAGGTCGAGCTTGCGGCGCATGCCACCGGAGTACGTGGCCGCCGGCTTCGGAGCGGCCTCGACCAGGTCGAACCGTTCCAGCAGCTCGTCGACGCCCCGTTTGCCACGGCCGCGGTGCAGGTCGACCATGAGCTGCAGGTTCTCAGCTCCGGTGAGCAGGTCGTCGACGGCGGCGAACTGGCCGGTGACGCCGATCAGCGCCCGTACCGCTTTCGCGTCGGTGACCGCGTCGTGGCCGCCGATGCGGACCGTGCCGCTGTCGGCCCGCATCAGGGTGGTCAGCACGTTGACCGTGGTGGTCTTGCCGGCCCCGTTCGGGCCGAGCAGGGAGAAGATGGTGCCGGCCCGGACATCCAGGTCGATGCCGTCCAGCACCGCCTTGTCCTTGAACGCCTTCCGGAGCCCGGAGACTTCGATCGCTGAGGTCATGCCCCGAAGATTCGCGGGCCTGGCTGACACCGGCCTGTCACGGCTCTGACACGGCCCCTACCGGGGCGTCTTCACCGACTTCTTGAGCGTACGGGTGTTGCCGGCCCGGTCCGTGACGGTGACCGTGACCGGGTAGGCGGCCGCCCGCGGCGCGGTCCACTTCAGGGTCCACGGGCTCCTCACGGACGTCAGGGTGACCTTCTTCGCGCCGTTGGTGATCACGGCGGTGACCTGCTTGACGCCCAGGTTGTCGCGGACCGACGGGGAGATGGTGACGTTGCGTTTGCGTGCCACAGCGGATTTGATCGTCGTGATGGCCGGGGCGGCGTTGTCCACCAGCAGGGCCCGGTTCGCGGTCCGGGTGTTGCCGGCCCGGTCGGTGGCCCGCAGCGTGAGGGTCTGCGTGCCGTTGAGGCCGGTGCTGTCGAAGGTCAGCGACCACGGCGCGGCGGTGTCGGTGCTGATCACCTTGCCGGCGCGCAGCAGTTCGACCTTGGCGACGCCGGACGCGTCGGCCGCCGTCGCGGTGACGGTGATCCGGCCGCGGCGCGGGGTGCCGGACACCGCCGGGGACGCCCAGGCGACGGTCGGCGCGGTGACGTCGGTGGCCGTGACCGTGGCCGCGACCGCCCGTACCGCGCCCTCGGCGTCGACCCGGCCCGTCGCCACGTAGGAACCCACCGGGTCGGCGGTCGACTCGATCGCGGCCCGCACCTGCACGGCGGTGGCCCGCGGGTTCACCGACCGGGCAAGCGCGGCGACACCGGCGACGACCGGGCCGGCCGACGAGGTGCCGGAGAACCAGACGTGGCCGCCGTCCTTGGACTGCGCCGCGTTGGTGCCGGGCGCGGCCACATCCACCCAGCTTGAGCCGTGGTTGGACCAGCTGTAGCGGGCGTCGGTCGCGGTCGACCCGGCAACCGCGATGGCCGGCGGGTAGGCGGCCGGGTAGTTCGGCGTGTCCACGCCGTCGTTGCCGGCCGAGGCCACCACGACCACCCCGCGCGCCGCCGCGTACCCGACGGCGTCGGCGAGGATCTGCGAGCCGGCCGGCCCGCCGAGCGACATGTTGATCACGTCGGCGCCGTGGTCGACGGCGTAGACGATGCCCCGTGCGATGTCGTCGTGGCCACCCTCGCCGGCGGCGTTCATCACCTTGACCGGCAGGATGCGGCAGGTCCAGCAGAGCCCGGCGAAACCGGACCCGTTGTTCCCGGCGGCCGCGATCACCGAGGCGGCGGCGGTGCCGTGACCGTGGTCGTCGGACGGGTCGGCGTCGTCGCCGACGAAGTCGTAACCGGGCAGGACCCGGCCGGCGAGTTCACTGACCGGGTTGACGCCGGTGTCCAGGACGGCGACCGTCACGTCCGCCGAGCCGGTGGTGACGTCCCAGGCGGCGGGCGCCTTGACCAGGCGGTTGCCCCACTGCTGGGACTGGAGCGGGTCGTTCGGGCTGAGCATGATCCGCGCGACCGGCGTCTTCTCGACGTAGGCCACGCCGGGGTCGTCCGCGAGCGCCCGGGCGGCGTCACCGGTGACGGTCACGGTGACCGCGTCGAGGGCGGCGGCGGGCTCGCTGCCGAGCACCCGGACGCCCGGGGCGTCGTCCAGCGCCCGGACGGCCTCCCCGGCGGTCGTACCCGGGTTCAGGCCGATCGTCACGGTGCTGGTGGCGTCCGCCGCGGCGGCGGGGGCCACACCGGTGAGGGAGGCGGCGGTCAGCGCCGCGGCAACAGTCAGGGTTCGATACCGCACTCACCAAAGGTACGAAGGTATGACCTTTCCTCACCTCCGTCAGCGCGCCGGGAAAGTCCGCCTTATCAACATACAGACGTTTCTAAAGGAGGGCTTTTCGGCTGATCCTGGACCGCCCATCTGGCCAGAAGCAGCACGGTCACCACCTCGGCCAGGCCCAGCAGCCGCTCCACCCCACCCAGCGGGATCGCCCGCCACCAGCGGACCCCCGTCCACGGCTCGGACACCACCGCCCACAGGATGGGCAGGAAGCAGAGCAGCGAGATCACCCCGCCGATCGCCACCCACCGGGCCGGGCCGGCGTGCCGCAGGGCCGGCCGGGCGGCGAGCAGCGCGCCGATCGGCAGGCTCAGGAACGCGACGACGCTCGCCACCCGGTGCACGTCGCCGCTGACCGACGGGCCGACCTGCCAGTTGTGCTTCTCGAACCAGACCACGCCGACCAGGCCCGCCACCCACAGCGCCAGTGCCAGCACCGCTCCCCCGGTCAGCCCGGCGGAGCGGCGCAGCGCGGTCACGATCACGGCGGAACCGGCGGCCAGCAGCAGGACCGCGGCGTCGAAGATCCAGCCGTCGGGCATCAGCGCGTACTGGCTGATGGTGCGGCGCGACCAGTCCAGCTCGGCGGAAGGCGGCAGCAGGTGCAGTGACGCGAACAGCCCGAGGGAGGCGAGCACGCAGGCGACACCGAGGCCGGCGAGGACTTTCATCGGACAAGGGTGCCACGATGTGCGGGTGAACATTCTTGAGGTGGCGCTGCGCCTGCCGGACATCGAGGAGCTGCGGCGGCGGTCACGGGCGCTGGCCATGTGCGACGCGATCCTGAGCCCGGGATGGGAGACACGCTATTACTCGTACGACTCCCGGTGGCACCCCGGACAGCACATGGCGTCGATGCGCAACGGGTCCGGCGACGAGTACTCGATCGTGTTCTCACCTGACGGGGCCTACCTGCGCGGGCTGGATCACGAGCACGGCGCCGACCCCGGGCTCTTCGACGACGTGCCCGCCGAGTTCGCCGAGCACGTCCGGGAGCCCGCGTTCAGCCGGGGCGCCAACGTCTGCTTCTGGCGGCGGGCCGGCGACGACCGCTGGCACGGGCGGGGCCGCGACGACGTGGGCTGGCTGTTCGAGCTGCTGATGGACGGGACGCCGGAGGCCTACCAGGAGTTCGCCGAGGACTACTACGAGGAGGACGTGGATCTGGAGGCGGTCGCCGAGGTCTTCGCGCTGCGGCCGCTCACCGACCCGCTCGTCAAGCGCCTCAACCCGGACCTGACCGTGGCGTACCTCGCCGACGACATCGCGGAGATCGGCTACCCGTTGCGGTGATGCCGTTTCACGAAGGTGTAACCCGGCTCCAGGGTGAACCCGTCGATGTCCTCCTTCTCGATCGCCTGCTGGTGCAGGGTGAACTGCTTGCGTGAGGCGTGCGCGCCGGGCGGCAGGCGGCGGACGAACCCGTTGACCCAGTGGTCCCGGCGTTCGCCGCCGTCACCGTGGCCCTCCCCGCCGGCGCCCGGCAGCGGCGCCTCCTCCACGAGCGGGGCATAGAACAGCAGGTCCAGGGTCTCCTCGCCGTCGACCGCCGGATAGTTCGGCTCGCCGTCCGGGCCGGTGCTGCCGGTGACGCGGGTGACGTACCCCTCGCGGAGCAACTGGTCGACGGCGTTGCGCAGCAGGAACGTACCCTTCTTGCCCCGCCCCAGCCCGCAGTGCGCCGGCAGCTCCGCCTCCGGGAACGCGGCGCTGCCGTCGTCGAAGACGCGGCCCAGCCGGCGGACCGCGTTCAGCACCTGTCCCCGGTTCGACAGCCCCGGATCGAACTCGCGGGTGATCACCATCGGGTCGTAGTGGTGGTAGTAGTCGACCCCGTCCACCCGGATCGGCTCGTCCAGCGCCGTCGTCCGCAGCAGCACATAGTCCTCGGCCGACTTCCACGAGACGCTGACCAGCACACCCGGCCGCACATCCGGCGGCCAGCCGACGTCGGTGAGCCGCCACCCCGGATCCAGCACGACCGCCGACTCGAACGACGCCCGCTCCGGCGTGACACCCCGCACCCGGTGGTCCAGCACCACCGTCACCGGGCCGCGATCCTTCAGACTCTCGGCGAGATCGTCCGGCAGGGGGCAGACAGCGTGCTCCAGATCCGCTCTCACCAGCGCGAACCGACTGTTCCTCACGCCCGGAAGAGTACCCGGTGCAGAATTTCCGGCGGACCATGTAACCGGAGGGGCCGCAGCGGTGTGATGTCTGATGTGCGAACACCGAGGGACAGCGCCGACTTCGACGCCTTCTACATAGCGACGGTCCGCCGCGTCGTGCTCTACCTGTACGCGGCCTGCGGCGACCGGGCCGAGGCGCAGGACCTGGCGCAGGAGGCGTTCGCCCGGGCCTGGCAGAACTGGTCCCGGATCGCGGCGTACGACGACCCCGAAGCCTGGGTACGGTCGGTCGCCTGGCGGCTGCTGGCCAACCGGTGGCGTGGCCTGCGCCGCTGGCTGGCCGCCCGCTCCCGGCTGGGCCGTCCCGACGAGGCGACCGATGGCCCGTCCGAGGACCGGGTCGCCGTGGTCGGCGCGCTCCAGAGGTTACCGGCGGCGCAGCGGCAGGCCATCGCCCTGCATTACCTGCTCGACATGCCGGTCCAGGAGATCGCCACGAGCATCGGTGTCCCGGCCGGGACGGTGAAGGTGCGGCTGTCGCGTGCCCGCGCGGCCCTCGGTGAACTTCTCAGAGAACAGGAGACCAGCGATGCCCCGTCCCGTCGATGATCAACTGCAAGATCTTGCCACCGAGGTACGGGACCTCGCCGTGGCGCCCGCCGCCGAGATCCGTGCCCGCGGCAACCGCCGCTCCCGCCGCCGGCTCGCCACGGTGACGGCAGCCGGTGCGGTGGCAGCCGTCACGGCAGGAGCAGCGTTCGCGTGGCCGCAGCAGCAGCCGGCGCCACCGCCCATCGCCCCGGGCGCAAGCGCCCCTCTCACCTGCGTGATCACCCTCCCGGACGACCCGGCCCAGGTCCGGGTCCACGTCAACGGCGCCACCGGGATCGCCACCAGGATCGCCACGGAGCTGCGCGAACGATCTTTCACGGTGGCCGGCACCACGAAGATCTCCGGGCCCGGTGAGCGGACCGACCTCGGTGCGAAGACCACGCTCCATTACGGCCCGTTGTCGATCGGCACGGCCACGCTGCTGCGAGCGGCGGTGCACGGCGAGGTGGTCATGCGATTCGAGCCCCAGCGGGACGGCGACACGATCGAGCTGATGCTCGGGTCGGAGTTCACCAGGCTCGCCACCACCACCGAACTCAACCAGGCAATGGTCGCCATCGGCGAACCGACGGCCCCACCGGGCTGCTGACGATCACGCGTGTTGGTTTCGGGCGCGTATGACGGCCGAAATCAACACGCTCAGCGCTGCCATCGGCGTGTGGAGTTCGGGCGCGTAGAGCGGCCGAACTCCACACGCTCAGAGGAGGCGGGCCCGCAGTCGCTGGAGGGCCGGCAGGATGGCGTAGACGACGATCGGGACGGCGATGGTCGCCAGGACCAGCGTGCGCACCACCATCGGGGTGCCGCTGAGCAGGCCGCCGAGCAGCGACTGCAGGACGACGAGGGTCGGGAAGACGGCGAGCCAGATCATGACGGCCATCTGGTGGCGGCTGGGACGGTTGTTCGGCATGGTGGTCACTCCTGGTTCGAGGCGTGGGCGAGGATGGCGGCGACCCGGCGTTCCTGGGCCGCGGAGAACGGGAGGGCGTCCCGCACGTCCTCGTCGACGAGGTCGGCGTGCAGGTCGATGGCCGCGGCCGAACCGGCCCCGGCCGCGGTGATCACCTGGGCGCGCGGGTCGACGGCGTTGCCGGCCGCCCAGACACCGGGGACGGTGGTACGGCCGGTCCGCTCGTCGATCACCACGGCGCCGAGAGCGGTCAGCAGGGTGTCGCTGGGGACGAGGCGGGGCCGGACGAACAGGGCGTACGGGGCCACCACGCTGCCCCGGTCCAGTTCGATCCCGGCGAACCGGTCGCCGTCGACGATCAGCCGGTTCACCGTGCCGTCGACGATCCGGATGTCGCGGGCGGCGAGGCGCTGCCGTTCGTCGCCGCTCAGCGGGTACGTGTGGGCGAAGAAGGCCACGTCGTCCGACCACTGCCGGATCAGCAGGGCGTGCTGGACGGCCTCGGGGCTGCCACCGAGCACACCGAGCGGGCGGTCCCGGACCTCGTAGCCGTGGCAGTACGGGCAGTGCAGCACGTCCCGGCCCCAGCGTTCGGCCAGGCCGGGAATGGCGGGGATCTCGTCACGCAGGCCGGTCGCGACGAGCACCCGGCGCGCCCGGAGCACGTCCCCGGAGGCGAGCCGGACGGTGAAGCCGGGGGTGATCGAGGTGGCGGTGCCGGCGATCAGGCTCACCCCGTACGCCGCAATCTCGGTCTGGGAAAGAGCCAGGAAATCCGCCGGCGGGATGCCGTCTCGGGAGAGGAAACCCTGCATGTGGGCGGCGGGCGCGTTGCGGGGCCGGCCCGCGTCGACGACCGCGACCCGGCGCCGGGCCCGGCCCAGCACCAGCGCGGCGCTGAGACCGGCGGCCCCGCCACCGACGATGACGATGTCGTGTTCGTTCATGCCGCCTACCGTGCGCCGGGCCGGGTGGCGGCGGCAAAGAACGTTGCCGTTTCCGCAACGCGTCCCGGTTTCGGCAACAAAGGTTGCCGCGAGAGGGACGCAGCGGGTGCAATGGCCGGGTGGACGAAGGTATCGCGGCGGCGCTCGCCGAGGTCGGGCCGCGGCTCAAGCGGCTGCGCACCCAGCGCAACATCACCCTGACCGCGCTCGCCGAGGCGACCGGCATCTCCAAGAGCACCCTGTCCCGGCTGGAGAGCGGGCAGCGCAAACCCAGTCTGGAGCTGCTGCTGCCGATCGCGCAGGCGCACCGGGTGCCGGTCGACGAGCTGATCGGCGCGCAGCAGGTCGGTGACCCGCGGGTGCGCCTGGTGCCGCGCAAGGCGAACGGGCGGATCGTGCTGCCGCTGACGCCGCACGCCGGTTCGCTGCAGGCCTGGAAGGTGATCATCCCGGCCGATCAGACCGAGCCGGAGCCGAAGACGCACGAGGGCTACGAGTGGCTGTACGTGCTGTCCGGGCGGCTACGCCTCGTGCTGGGCGAGCACGATTTCGTGATCGGGCCGGGTGAGGCGGCCGAGTTCGACACCCGGCTGCCGCACTGGTTCGGCAGCACCGGCGAACACACCGTCGAGATCATCAGCATCCTCGGGCGCCAGGGCGAGCGGATGCACGTCCGGGCGCGGCCCAAAGACGCTCGATGAGCGTCCGGTACCAGTCGACGCCCTGGAGCCACGCCGCGACGGTGATGTGCTCGTCGGTGGTGTGGATCGACTCGCGCTGCTTCTTCGTCATCTCGAACGGCGTGAAGCGGTAGACCCGGTCGCAGATCGTGGTGAAATGGCGGGCGTCGGTGGCGGCCATCATCACGTACGGCGAGGTGACCGCTTCCGGGAAGTGCTCCGTGGTGACCGTGAACGTCGTCCGGGCCATCGCCGCCGACTCGGGACCGGACGCCGGCAGCAGCCGGGTGAGCAGGGCCCGGCTGCGGACGGCGGCACGCAGGGCATACCGCATCGGGGTGCGGTCCAGGCGGGTGATCGCCCGCGCCGGCCGGGCGGTGGGGCCGAGCGGCGCCGGGGTGGAGGCGTGCCCGCCGCGGCCGTCGACGCGCAGTTCGGGCTGCCTTTGCAGTCGAGGGTTCCGCGACCCCAGATGACGCCGTCCTCGACGACCGCGCCGAAGGGGGGTGTCTCCACTCCCCTTCGACGGGGACGACGTCACCGTACGCCATCAATACAACCGGTTTGTCCGCATTCCGCCCCGGCCCATGGAACAACAGGCCGTGACTCCCGACGGGAATGTCGCTTCAACACTTCAAGAAACGAGTCGAAAGCGGCTTCGTCCCACGCGCTGCGGCCGGAGACGGTGGGGATCCGGAGCAGGTCGCGGAACGCCTCGATCATTCTTCGGCCGGCAGCGTGTCCATGAACGAGCTGACCGAGAAGACCGCGTTGCCGGCGCCGGGCGGACCGTAGCCGGGCGGGCTGGTCAGCCCGTTCACCTCCATGGTCGCGCGGTACGCCTCGAGGAGCCGGATGTGGTACTCCAGCGGGGCGCCGTCCGGGTTCATCTTGCCCAGCGGGGTGGTCGGCTCCGGGCACCAGGTGGTGAACCGCGGCGTGATCCCCCGGGACATGAAATATTGCAGGCCCTCGGTGGTCGACGCGATCGCCTCGTCGACGGTCGTGAAACCGAACGGCGCGGCCATCTCGATCCCGGCGACGAAGTTCGGGATCACATTCCGTGGCCCGAACACCTCGGCCGAGTCGAGAATGCGGCGGTGCCATTCCTCGCGGCCGACATACCGCTCTTTGCCCGGGCAGTAACGCTCGAACAGGTACTTGTCCCACACCTCGTAATTGGGGTGGTAGATGCGGATCCCGTAATCGAAGAACCGCTGGACGTCCGCTTTCGGCAACGCCTGCGCGACAACCTTGCCGATCCACCGGCCCGGGAACCGCTCCTCGATGGCCTGCGCGTACCGCCCGTAGAAGTCGGCCTCGGCCAGCCCTTCGACCTTGCTGGTGACACTGCCGCCGGTGAGCGTGTAGGCGTGGGACGTCTTCGCGGTGTCGTATTTGTCGACGATCGCGAGCGCTTCCAGCACCTCCTCGACCGGCTTCACACCCGTGTAGGGGCGGCCGGCCGCCTTGTGCTGACGCCAGTTGTGGTTGATGTCGCAGTACTGACATTCTTCCTTGGCGCCGAAATACTGGCAGACCCGGAAGACGGTCAGATAGACGAGATAGCCCCACTGAATGGTGGGCGCGACCTCCATCACCGACTTGCCGTTCTCGAGCGTGTGCCGGTAATAGTCCGGCATCGGCGGCAGCCCGACGTCACCGATCGGCCGGTCGTCCAGGAACAGCTGGAGCTGCCCGTTCTCCCCCGGCTTCACCCGATATGGCGACGAGGGATTGACCCGCACCGAGACGACGGTGCGCCGCAGTCCATACGGCCCGCCGGTGAGCACGATCTCCTCCGGCGGCCGCCGCAGCGCCGCCTCACCCAGCTCCGGCAGGGTCCGGTGATCGAACGAGAAGATGAAGTACGACTTCGGCTTCACGTCACCGTTCTCGTTGTCGGTGAGCGCCGACTCGTCGAACGCCAGCCCGCCCCGCAGCAGGTCTTCCTTGATCACCGCCTCACGCGGGATGTGCGGGAACCGTCCCATCAGATCTTCGATGAGATCCGTGCGCCTTTGCATGCTGCGTCCTCCCCGACGGACCGTAGCACGCCCGGGTCCTTACACCGCGAACCAGCCACCCGTGTCAATCATCACCAAACCCCAGGTCAAAACCAGTTTCCGGTACGCCGTACACCGCACCACCAGCGACCACCCCGTCCCGCCACGGCCGGGGCCGGCGCAGCAGCGGCATCGGGCCGGCCCGCGGCCTGCGGGCTTCGATCCCCACTCACGGCCACCCCACCAAATCCGTTTGCCCGGCCGCTCTCCACGTGCGACGGTTCGCAGCCGCAACCGTTCCCGAACGACAGGGCATGACACCACACATGAGCAACACCACGATCGACCGCGACGACGCCGACCGCTTCCGCCGGGCGCTGACCGAGGAGCAGACCGCGAGTCTCGCCGCGACCGACGGCTGGTCCCACGTCGACAAGGACCGGGTCCACCGGGACTGGCACGACCTGTACGGCGAGATCGCGGCCGCCATCACCGCCGGCGCGCAGCCGGACGACGAGGCGGTGCAGGAGATGATCGGCAGGCACTACGCGATCGCGAGCCGGTTCTACGCCCCGAGCCGGGACGCCTACCTCGGCATGGCGCTGCTGTACGGCGAGGACGACAAGATGCGCGACTGGCACGACTCCTACCACCCGCGGATGGTGGAGTTCCTCGGCGCGGCGATGCAGCGGTACGCCACGCGCCTCTGACCGTGGTCAGGACGGGTCCGGTGCGGGTGCGCCGGGCAGGCCGAGCAGGCCGGTGATGCGCAGGGTTCGTGCGACGGCGTCATCGATCTCGTCCGGGGTGAGCGGGTCGCCGGCCGACCGCACGGTGAACAGCTCACGCCCCCGGATCGTCCACGGCGGGATCAGACCCCGCAGGAACGCCGTGTGCATCTCCGGCCTGTCCAGCAGCGGTGAGTCGCCGACCCGCACGAACGGCATCCGCAACGCCATCGACGGCATCGGCTCCGCCAACTCCACCACGACGCAGACGCCCTTGCCTTCCGGCTCACCGACCGCACCGGACAGCGCGTTGCCGCTCCACCGGATCTCCCCCGCGACCACCGGGAAGCCCTGCGCCGGGAACGACCAGGCCCGCACCACCTCGATCGTGCCGCGCAGCCGCAGGTCGGTCCACGGCCAGTCCCGCGTGGCCGGGTCGACCTCGGTCCAGCCCTCCCGAGCGAGGCGCGTCGTCACCCGCTGCTCCGCCCGGAACCGGTGGAGCAGCGCCAGCACGCCCCCGATCAGCAGGAACAGCATGCACAGACTGTTCCCGAAGGTCGGGTTGTAGCCGGTGAGCGCGTCCAGCAGCGCCCCGCCCATCCCCACCAGCAGCGGCACACCGCAGACGACAGCCACCACCGTGAGGGCGCCGAGGACCCAGCGACCCACGCGGGTGAGACCTGCCAGCCATCGACGGACCCCCATCGGCCCGACGATAGCGGCGAACATCAAGTCGTCAGGTGATCACCCGCGTACGACATTTATCGGTGTCAGAACTTGAGGTGCTGGCGGGTCAGTTTGGCGATCTTCTCGACCAGCGTCATGCCGGCCTGCTGGCTCTTGTTGTTGTGGGAGAGGACGGCGACCGACACGTCGACCTTGCCGTCCTTCGCGGTGATCCGGCCGATCGTGTTGACCGCCCACAGGCCGCCGTCGGCCGAGCGGGTGTCCCAGCCGTTCTTGACGATGCTGATCTCGCCGGTCCTCGCCAGCACCGGCACACCCCAGTCCTGCGCCTTGTCCACGGTGTTCATCAGCGTGAAGGCCGTCCTGCGGGACGTCGCGTTCAGCGGGCCCTTCGGGTTGACCAGCGACTCCAGCAGGACGATCTGGTCGGCGGCGGTCGTCTTGGTCAGGCCCCAGCTGCTGTTGACCACGGTCTGGGTCATCCCCATCCGCTTGTTGCACTTGGTGATGGCCGACTTGCCGCCGAGACGCTGGTACAGCGAGGTGGTCGCGTTGTTGTCGCTGAGCCGGATCATCGGCTTCGCCAGGGTCATCTCGGCGGCGGTCGGCTGACGGCCGGCGTCCTGGGCCTTCAGCAGCATGCAGGCGAGGATCTGGGTCTTGACGATGCTGGCGGTGTCGAACTTGACGGCGCCGCGCCACGCGTACCGCTGCCCGGTCCTCCGGTCGTAGACCGCAACCGAGAAGTCCGGCGTGGTGCCGCCGAGGGTCTTCAGCGCCGCGTCCAGAGCTTTCACCTGTTTCGCCCGGTTCGCGGCGGCGATCTGAGCGGCGGTGGGCCCGGTCGGCGTCGGTGTGGCGGCCGCGCGGGGACTCGTGGAAGCGGGCGGCGCCGACGCGCCCCGCGCACCCGTCACCGACGCGGTGGCCGGCTCGTCACTGCTCAGGCCGGCCACGATCAACGCCCCTCCGCCGAGCATTCCGACCACCGCCACGGCGAGAATCCAGACCCGGAACGACTTCATGGGCGCCCACTTTAGCGAGGAACTCGGCGGTCAGGGCCACCAGCGCCCGTGCCGCCGCGCCGGGCGGCCGGTCCGCGGGCACCGCGAGGGACAGTGGCCACCGCAGGTCAGCGCCGATCACCGGCATCGTCGCGACCCCTTCCACACCCGTGAGGAGGAATCTGGGGAGAAGAGCGACACCCAGCCCGTGCCGTACGTAATCCGCGCTCGTCCCGATGTCGGTCAGCTCGATCGTGACGTGCCGCCGGACCCCGGCCACCGCGAACGCCCGGTCCGCGACGTCCCGGTTGCCGTAACCGCTCGGCAGGTCGATGAACCCCAGCTCCGCCAGGTCCGCGAGGGCGACCGAGGCCCGCCCGGCGAGCGGGTGATCGAGCGGCACCGCCAGATCCATGATCGAACTGGTCAGCTCGGTGAGGTGCACCCCGGCGGGCCGCGGCCCGGGCACCGAGACGAACGCCAGGTCGAGCCGGTGTTCCCGGAGCATCTCGATCAGCCCGCCGGAGCCTTGCGGCGACACCGCGGTCTGGATCCGCACGCCGGGGTGCCGCCGGTGGTACTCCCCGAGCAGCGCCGGCAGGTCGATCACCCGGATCGAGGTGAGCGTGCCGATCCGCAGCGTGCCGCGCAGGCCGCCGCTGACCTCGGCGACCGCGTCCCGGGCGTCGCGGGCCGCGTCGAGGGCGATCCGGGCGCGTGGCAGCAGCGCCTCGCCGGCGTCGGTGAGGAGAACCCGTTTGGCGTTGCGGTCGAGCAGCGGGGCGCCGAGCTCCCGTTCCAGGGTCTTGATCGCGGCGGACACCGCGGACTGCACCACGTGCAGGCGAGCGGCCGCCCGGGTGAAGTGCTGTTCCTCGGCGACGGCGACGAAGTATTCGAGCTGGCGCAGTTCCACCCGTCAATCATCAACGATCGCGATCGGTTGGAGCGGGAACTTTCGTTGGCGATGATGATCGGGTCGGCGCACAGTCGGCGCATGGAACTTCTCAAGGCGCGTACGGGCTTCTGGGCGGTCGCGGCGGCGTTCCTGGTCGCGATGGCGTTCTCCACCGTGCCGGCGCCGCTCTACCCGCTCTACGGTTTCTCCACGTTCACCGTCACCGTGGTGTTCGCGGCCTACGCGGTCGGTGTCGTCGCCAGCCTGGTGCTGGCCGGGCACGTCTCCGACCGGCTCGGCCGCAAGCGGGTCCTCATCCCGGCGCTGGCCCTCGAAGCGGTCGCCGCGGTGCTGTTCCTGACCGGGACGTCCCTGCCGGTGCTGCTCGCCGCCCGGTTCATCACCGGCCTCGGCGTCGGCATGATCACCGCGACGGCCACCGCGCACCTGCACGAGCTGCACGCGGCACACCGGCCGGGCGCCTCCGGCACCCGTTTCGAGATCGTCTCCACGGCGGCGAACATCGGCGGGCTCGGGGTGGGCACGCTGGCCGCCGGCGTCCTCACCCTGGTCACCGGCATGCACCTGGCGAGCCTGCCGGTCTTCCTCACCGGCGGCGTGCTGGCCGGCGTCGGCGCCGGGGTGCTCTTCAAGGCCTCCATCGGTACGGTCGTCGCGCTCGCCGCCCCCGCCGAACGCGGCGCCGCCCTCGCCGGCATCTTCCTGATCGGCTACGCGGCCCTGGCGGTCTCCGCGCTCGCGATCGGCGTCGCCACCCGGTTCGCGGGCGTCGTCACCGTGATGACGTGGTTCGCCGCCGCCCTGTTCACCCTCCTCACGGCAGTCGCCACCCTCTCCCGCCGCGCCCACTCCCCCGCCCTCCCCTGAACGCCGCCACCACCCACCGACAGCCGCCGCCCGGAACCCAGCAACCGGCGGCGTGCAGTCCGGCGCCCGGCAGGCAGCGTGCAGTCCGGCTACCGGCAGGCAGCGGGCAGTCCGGCGTGCGGCGGCGAGGGCTGGAGCCGGCGGCGCTACGGCGGGTCGCGGCACCGAGCGGTTCCCGGCCGGTCACGGTTCGTCCGGCTGGTCCTGGTGGCTGTCTCAGCCCCGCTGAGACAGCCACCAGAACCAGCCGGAGTTGACCGCGCCCGGATTCGCCACGACGGCTACCAGCCGCCCGTGACCGGGTTGAGCGGCGGCCGAGATCGCCAGCCGTCGCCCACCCTCGCTACACGACAGCCATAAGGAGCGTGAACGACGGCTGAGGGCGGCGGCCGTCGCGCAGCGCTGTCACGGGACGGCGTTGAGGGGTATGGGCGACGGCTGGCGGAGTGGGGGTTCTCCCGGCTTCGTGCCGTGCGGGAGGGCTCCCAAGACGCTGGGCGAAGGGGCCGTGCACTGTGGTCGTCGTTGATCGAGTGGCACGACATCCTGGAGACAGGCGACATGCGCAACACCTTGAAGGCGACCGTTCCGGCTCTCGCCCTGCTGACGGCCCTGACCGCTTGTGGCCGGTCCGGCACGGGCAGCGCCTCGACGGCCGGCACCGCGAAGACGCCTGCCACCTCGGCGACGACGGGCAAGGGGAAGGCGACGACGGCCGCGCCAGTGAGGACGAAGACGGCGACGTCGGGCAAGACCGGGGCGTGCCGGAACCAGGATCTCGCGGTCGACATCGCCGGGCAGCCGGACGGCGCCGGTACGACCCGGACGGCGCTGGTCACTGTCACCAATTCCACGAAGCAGGCCTGCACGGTCCGCGGCTGGCTGACGATCACCCTGGTCAACGCGGCGAACGAGCCGGTGAAGGTGCCGACCGGCAAGGTGGACGAGCCGGGGCCGGCCGAGACGGTCGAGATCGCGGCCGGGGCCTCCGCCTTCGCGGGGATCAAGTGGACCTCGTGCGACAAGGCCGACGGGAGTTGCGGCGTGGGCAACACGATCCGCTTCGACCTGGGCACGTCGGCCGACGGCCCGGTTGCGGAGCTGGAGGGTTTCCCGGCGGCCGAGTCCAGCGGCATCACCATGAAGAACCTCACGATCGGTACGCTCCAGCCGAGCCGGCAGGGCGTCGTCGCCTGGTGACCTTCGTTAGGGTCGATGCGTGACTGTCCGGACGCTGTACCCGCCGATCGATCCCTATGCGACACGGTTCCTGGAGGTCGGCGGCGGGCACCGGCTGTACGTGGAAGAGGCCGGCGATCCGGACGGGATCCCGGTGCTGTTCCTGCACGGCGGGCCGGGCGGTGGGCTGGCCCCGTTCACCCGGCGGTTCTTCGACCCGTCGCGGTACCGGATCGTCCTGTTCGACCAGCGCGGTTCGGGGCGGAGCACTCCGGCCGGTTCGCTGCACGACAACACCACCTGGCATCTCGTCGACGACATCGAGGTGATCCGGGAGGCCCTCGGCATTCCGGCGTGGCTGGTGTTCGGTGGGTCGTGGGGTTCGACGCTGGCTCTCGCGTACGCCCAGAAGCACCCGGACCGGGTGACCGGCCTCGTGCTACGTGGCGTCTATCTGGTGCGCGCCGCCGAACGCCGCTGGGTCTACCAGGAAGGACTCGACCGCCTCCAGCCGGAGGAGTGGGAACGGTTCGTGGCGCCGATCCCGGAACCCGAGCGCGGCGACATCCTCGCGGCCTACCACCGGCGGCTCACCGGCGACGACCGGGACGAGGCGCGGCGTTGCGCGGCCGCCTGGATGCGGTGGGAGGCGATCATCTCGTCGCTGGTGCCGAGCCCGGAGATCCTCGCGACCCTGACCGCGGACGACACGGTGCTGGAGAGCAGCCGGATCCTCGCCCACTACGTGGTCAACGGCGGCTTCTTCGAGCCGGAGACCCAGCTGCTCGACGACATCGACCGGATCCGGCACCTGCCGTGCGTGATCATCCAGGGCCGGTACGACCTGTGCTGTCCCCCGATCACCGCGTACGACCTGGCCCGCCGCTGGCCGGAGGCGGACCTCCGGATCGTCGGCGGCGCCGGGCACGCCTCCCTGGAGCCGGGCATCGTCCACGAGCTGATCACCGCCACCGACCGGTTCGCTCGAAGGTCTTGATGATGCTGCCGGCCCGGTGCCGCATGTCCGGCGTGACCGGGCGGCCGGGGCGGACGTCGACGACACCGGAGGCGCCGCGCCAGGTCTTCCGGCCGGCCCGTGCCTCGGCGAAGACGCCCGGTGTCCTCCCGCGCGCAGATCCGGGACGGCGCACGCCGCCCACTCCACCGGCGGCAGGCGGCCGGAACAGGGTCCCGAAGCGCTGGAAGCACTCGCCGACGGCCTGCTGACCCGGATCGCCGGGAACACCGTTACGGCCGTGTGAGGAGCCGCGCCCATCCGGCGGTGAAACGGTGCCGCTCCAGGCCGATGGCCGCGAACTCGTCGCTCGCGTCCCCCCGGTCGACGCCCAGCCAGCGCAGCATCGTATTGGCCGCCATGCCGTCGAACTCCCGGATGATCTCGTAGTGGTCCTCGGCCTCGCCCGGCATGTTCGCCGTGAACCGGGGCCCCCAGACGACCTCACCGCCGCGCCAGACGACCGCCGCGTGGAACCCGGTGCCGCCGAAGAACTCGACATGCAGGTATGCCACCTCGCCGTCCACGGACCGCTGCCGCGCCCACTCCGCGATCCCGGCGGTCAGTTCGTAGAAGCCGTCCACGGCCTCGGTCTCGTCCGGCGCGCCCAGCAGACCGGTGACGATCTCGTCGGTCAGCGGCAGGAGCGACCACGTCCCCTCCGGCCCGAGGGGAACGGTCGGCAGCGTCGCGCCGGCCGTCCTCAACAGCAGAATCCTCAGATCTCCAGCCACGCCACCCAGGATATCGATCATGGCGGAGGGCGTGGACCGGGCAGCCGGCCACGGGACCGTCGTCGGCCCGTACACCGAAAGGGGGTTCACCAGCCGCTCAACCGCAACGGCACGTCCCGGCGCCAGGCATCGACGCACGCCGCGGAGTACGGATATGTCTCCGGTGGCAGCTCATCCCACCGGAACCACCCGATGCGCGCGCACTTGTGCGGCTCCGCGTTGATCGGTGTGCCGTGCCGGGACGGGTCGAAGGCGACGGCGAAGGCGAGGCCGATCCGCGCGTGGCCGGACGGCGTGCGGTGGTGGATCGTGCTGACCAGACGTGGCTCGTCGGAGGCCAGGGCCAGCCCGACCTCCTCGAGGGCCTCACGGCGCAGACCGGACAGAACGTCCTCACCGTGTTCGAGTTTGCCGCTCGGCAGGTTCCACTGGCCGTCGGCGTAACCGGTGTTGTCGCGCAGGGCGAGCAGCACGTGATCGCCGTCGGTGAGGAGAAGCAGCACGTCGACGGGGTGTGCCGGTGGGTTGCGGATCGCCACCGGCGGGCTGGCGGGGATTCGATGCGTCGGCATGAATGGATGGAAGCACGGAGGTATGACAGTTTCGGGGCGTTGACGGGGAAGGTTCGTCCTAACGAGACTCTCCCTATGAGGGCCGTGGTCGTGCAGGACGGGGTGCTGTCGGTCGCCGAGGTGCCGTTGCCGGTGCCGGGACCAGGGCAGATACGGTTGCGGGTGACGCGCGCCGGGATCTGCGGGTCGGATCTGCACGTGCGGGTGCACGCCGACGACAGCGCGGACGTCGCCGCCGAGGTGGGTTATCCGGATTTCATGCGATCGAAGCACCGTGTCGTGATGGGTCACGAATTCACCGGCGTGGTGGACGAATACGGGCCGGACACGAGGCGACGGTGGAGGAAGGGGCAGCCGCTCGTCGCGCTGCCGCTGATCCGGCACGGCGACGACGTGCACATGATCGGGCTGTCCGAGCACGCGCCGGGCGCCTACGCGGAGTACATGCTGGTCGCCGAGGACGCCGCGATGCCGGTGCCGACCGGGGTCCCGGCGGATCTGGCGGCGCTCACCGAACCCCTCGCGGTCGCCCTGCACGCCGTGCATCGCGGTGACGTGACCGGGCGGGACACCGCGGTGGTGATCGGTTGCGGTCCGATCGGGCTCGCGGTGATCCTGATGCTGAAAGCCCTGGGGGTACGCCGGGTGATCGCCACCGACCTCGTCGAGGGCCGCCGTGAGCTGGCCCGCCGGTGCGGCGCGGACGTGGTCACCGGGGAGCCGTGGGCCGGGCTCACCAAGCCGATCACCGAGATCTACGGCACCGGCCTGGATGCGCTGCACCGGCTTCGCCAGGTCCCGGGGATGCCCTGGTGGCAGGCGGTCGCGGCGGCCCGCCGGCTGGGCCGGGGCCCGGTCGTGTTCGAGTGTGTCGGCGTGCCGGGCGTGATCGAGGACATCGTCACGCGCGCCCCGATCCGCTCCCGGGTCGTGGTCGTCGGCGTCTGCATGGAACCGGACACGTTCCGCCCGACGATGGCGAGCAACAAGGAGATCGATCTGCGGTTCTCGTTCTGCTACGACCCGGCGGAGTTCCGTTCCACTCTGCAGATGATCGCCCGGCGCAGGATCGATCCACGCCCGCTGCTGACCGGCATCGTGCCGCTCGAACAGCTCGCCGGGGCTTTCGACCGCCTCCGCCAGCCGGGCAAACACGCGAAAATCCTGGTAAATCCGGAAAAAGGGTAAGCAGAGGTGCCCGTCGCGCCGCTGCTCCCCAGCGACCCGGATCAGATCGATGATCATATTCTGACCGGTCGCCTCGGCAGCGGCGGCATGGGCACCGTCTACCTCGCCCTCGACCCCGGCGGCCGGCAGGTCGCGATCAAGGTGGTCCGCCCCGATCCCAAGTTCCTGGCCCGGTTCCGCAGCGAGGTCAAGCGGGCCCGCCAGGTCCCCCCGTTCTGCACCGCCGCCGTCCTGCACGACGATCTCGAGCACGACCCGCCGTACCTGGTCGTCGAATACGTCGACGGCCCGAGCCTGGCCGAGGTGGTCGGCGACCGCGGTCCCCTCTCCCCCTCCGAGACGTACGCCGTGGCCGTCGGTGTCGCCACCGCCCTGGTCGCCATCCACGGCGCCGGTGTGGTGCACCGCGACCTGAAACCGGCGAACGTGCTCCTCGCCGTCGGCCTGCCCAAGGTGATCGACTTCGGGATCGCCCGCAGCGCCGACCTGAGCGCCGAGCTGACCGGCCCGGATCAGGTCGTCGGCACGCTCGCCTACCTGGCGCCGGAGTGCCTGGACACCGGGTCGCGCGACCGGGTCGGGCCGCCCGCCGACGTGTTCGCGTGGGGTGTGCTGGTCGGGTACGCCGCGACCGGCCGCACCCCGTTCGCCGCCGACTCGCCGCTGGCCACGGTGGGCCGGATCCTCACCCAGCCACCCGACCTGACCGGCCTGCCGGAGCCGTTGCGCACGCTCGCCGCGTCGGCGCTGGAGAAGGACCCGGCCCGCCGCCCGGAGGCGTCCGGGCTGCTGGACGCGCTGCTGTCGGCGGGCCGCCCGGATGTCACGCCGGAGCTGCAGCGGGCCGCCCGGGCCGCGCAGGCCAGCCGCCGCCCGGCCCGCCGCTGGATCGGCTGGGCGGCGGCGGGCGCGCTGGTGGCGAGCTTGATCGCGGGTTCGGCGGTGGCGCTGGCGCGGGCCGGTGACCGGGCCGAACGGCAGGAACGGACGCTGGCCCAGCGGGACCTGCTGGACCGGTCGGCGCAGGTGCTGGAGACCGACCCGGGGCTGGCCCTGCGGCTGGCGGTGAGCGCGCAGACGATCGGGGCGTCGGCACGCAGCCGGGCCGCCACGGACGCGGCGCTGGCCACCGGGTACGAGACGGAACTGAGCCCGGACGAGGCCGTCTACGCCGCCGAGTTCCGGCCGGACGGCGGCATGGTGGCGACGGCAGGCGCGGGCGACGTCCGATTGTGGTCGGTGGCGGGCGGCCGGTTCAACCGGGCCGGCGCGCTGGAGACGGGTGGTGAGGAGACCACCGATCTGTCGTTCAGCCCGGACGGGCGGACCATCGCGACAGCGGGGGCGCGGCTGCGGTTGTGGGACACCTTCGGGGCCTATCCCCTCGCCGAGCTGACCGGGCAGGCGTGGGACGCGGTGCAGTTCAGCCAGGACGGCGCCCGCCTGCTGAGCGTCTCGGACCGGATCGAGCTGTGGGACGTCCGGGACCGCCAGCAACCGCGGTCGGTGTGGAGCGCCCCGGCCGGGACGGTCACCCGGGGTGGCGCGCGGCTCAGCCCGGACGGTCGGCTGCTGGCCGGGGTGGCCGAGGGCGAGCTGCTGACGATCTGGTCGGTGACCGGCCCGCCCCGGAAGGCGGCGGTGCTCACCGACGCCGACGCGGTGATCAACCTGGCGTTCAGCCCGGACGGCAGACGGCTCGCGGCGGCCACGGTCAGTGACGGGGTACGGCTCTACGACCTCACGGACCCGGCGCGGCCCCGGTTGCTGTCGACGTTCGGGGGCGGTGAGGGGACGACCACGCGGGTGGCGTTCGACCCGACCGGGACGCTGCTGGCGGCCGGCGGCGAACAGCGGACGGTCGGCCTGTGGAGCCTCGCCGGCGGGGGCGATCCGGTGCTGCTGCGCACGCTGCGCCGGGACGGCGGCTGGATCTCCTCGCTGGACTTCACCCCGGACGGCGCCCGGCTGCTCACCGCGGGCTGGCAGGGCGCGGCCCGGTCGGCGGCGCTGTGGCGGGTCGCCCCGTTCACCCCGGTCCGGCGGGCCCGCCTGGACGCTCCACCGGACCCGGCACGCCTGGTCGGCGTCTCCCCCACGGACGTGCTGGCGGTCACCTCCGGCGGGAGGACGGAATTCTGGGATCTGCGCGATGCGGGCCGTCCGGCGGCGGCACGGCAGGCGGTGGCCGGGGTTGCGGGAGCTTCGAGGGTACGGGTGACCGGCACCCTCCTGCTCACCGCCGGAACCCTCTACGACCTCGCCGGCGAGCCCCGAGCCCTGCTGGCGAACGTCCTGGACATCGACCCCGCCCGGGGCCTGGCCGCCGTCCTGGACCAGGGTTCCCGGGTGCTCGTGTACCGGATCGCCGCCACCCCGCGACTGCTCGCCGAGATCCCCGCCGACTATCTGGCGGCCGCCGTCTTCGACCAGGTCACCGGCGACCTGGTGATCGCCGGCGACAACGGCGGCGCGGACCCGTCGCTGACCGTGTGGCGGCCCGCCGGCCCGGCCGGCCCGGTCGCCGCCACGATGCTCGCCGCGCCGGGCGGCACCCAGGTGCTGGACGCCCGCGGCGGCACCGTCGTGGCCGTGAACCGTGACATCGTCACCTGGAACGGCCAGGACGTGCGGTCGGTGCGGCGCCCGGGCCGGACCGTGATCGGGGCGGGTGCGGTCAGCCTGGCCGCCGACGCCTCGCTGCTGGCGGTCGCCGGGTTCACCGGCACCGAGCTGTGGAGCCTGTCCGCGGACGCCGACCCGCTGCTGGTGGCGGTGCTGCCGGGCCGGCCGTCGTCGGTGGCGTTCAGCCCGCGCGGCCCGCTGCTCACCGTCGCCGACGCCGGTGGCACCACGATCTGGGACGTCGGCGCGATGCGGGCGACCCTGCGGGAGCCGCTCGCGGAGGGCTGTCTGCGGCAGGGTGGCCTCAGCGCGGCGGAGTGGGCGGCGTACGCGCCGACCCTGCCGTACGAGCCCGCCTGCCGCTGACCGTCACTCGTATCGGCCCGGACTGCCCGCACGCGCGGCCCGGAAGCGGTCCACCAGCGTGGCGAGCACGTCCATCTCGGCGGCGAGCGCCGTCCGCCCGTGCGCGCGTCCCCGGGAAGCCGCGGATCAGGAGGAGATCCACCAGCCACCCGGCGATCATGGCGATCGCGACGGCGCCGGACCAGGCGGCCGGCCGCCGGTTGCGCTGCCACAGCGCCAGGAACGTCAGCACCGACGCGGGCCGGAGCAGGATCCGGGTGAACGGCAGCAGCCAGGTCACGTTGCCGATCACCAGCACCGCGAGGAGCAGGACGGCGGCTTTCCCGTACGACCGCGGGCCCTCCCCGACCCCGCTGCGCCGCACCCGCACCCGCCCGGTCAGCCACAGCACGACCAGCGCGAGCAGGCTGCACCGCGGCCAGTGTGCCGGCGCCGGCCAGACGTAGTAGTTCACCAGCCCCTGATAACCGGCGAACGTCACCATGAACAGCCCGAACACCAGCATCGGCGCGGACCCGCCCCGCCGCGCGGCCCGCACCCGGCCCCGCGAACCGGCCCGGCTGGCCGCCGAAGAAGTCCATGAGGCGTCGCTTTCCCGGCCGGCTGACGTGGTCAAGCACCGACCGGCGAACTCATCACCAACCGTCGATATCAGCGTTAGCCTGGTCGCATGCTGGACGACATCGATGTTGCCGAACTGTCCGCACGGTCCGGGGTCAAGTGGGCCCGGGCCACCGCCGCCGGCGCGATCCCGGCGTGGATCGCCGACATGGACTTCCCGGTGGCCGAGCCGGTGCTCGCCGCGATCCGGGACGCCGACCACGGCTATCCGGTGTGGGAGGAGGACCCCCGCGCCAATCCGCTGATCGACGCCTACGTCAGCCGGACGGAGACGCTGCACGGGCACCGGCCGGACCCGGGGTCGGTCCGCGTCTTCACCGAGACGATCCAGGCGCTGCAGGCGATCCTGCACGTGGCCACCGAACCCGGTGACGCGGTGGCCATGCACGTGCCGAGCTATCCGCCGTTCCTGAAGACCCTCGAGCGGATGGGCCGCCGCCTGGTGCCGATCCCGATGACCGACACCGGCAGCGGCTGGGCGTTCGAGGTGGACCGGCACGCCCTGGCCGGGTGCCGGGCGCTGATCCTGGTGAACCCGCAGAACCCGACCGGCCGGGTCTTCACCCGTGCCGAGCTGTCCGGGCTGGCCGATCTGGCGGAACGGCACGACCTGCTGGTGATCGCCGACGAGGTGCACTCCGAGCTGGTCTACGCGCCGGGCCGGCATCTGCCGTTCGCGCCGTTCGCACCGAACCGGACGATCACCCTCGCCACCGCCAGCAAGGCGTTCAACCTGGCCGGGCTGCGCTGCGCGGTCGCCGACGTGGCGGCGCCGCGGGTCCGCAAGGCCCTGGACGCGCTGCCGGAGCGGCTGCTCGGCCAGCCGGGCACGCCGGGGGTCGTGGCCACCCTCGCGGCGTGGGAGCACGGCGGGCCGTGGCTGGCCGAGGTGCGGACCCTGCTGGAACGCAACCGCCGCCTGATCGCCGAGCGCCTCGGCCGGCACCACTCGCCCGAGGCGACCTATCTGGCCTGGCTGGACCTGCGGTCGCTGGGCGGTGACCCCGCCGGGCGGATCCTGGCCGAGTCGGGGGTGATGCTCAGCCCGGGGCCGCAGTTCGGGCCCGGCGGCGCCGGTTACGCGCGGCTCAACTTCGCGACGTCGCAGCCGGTGCTGGACGAGATGCTGCGGCGGCTGGCCCCGTACGCCGCCTGAGCTCTCACCACGGGATCGGCCCGGCGTCCTCGAAGAACCCGCCGGTCGGCCCGCCGTCCGGGAGGGTGGCCAGCGTGATCGCGATCGCCGCGCCCTGCTGCGGGGTGCGGCGACCGCGGTGCCCGTTCAGGTCGGTGGCGGTGAACCCCGGGCAGCCCAGGTTGATCAGGATGCCGGTGTCCCGCAGCGCCTTCGCGTACTGGATGGTGATGCTGTTGAGCAGCGTCTTCGACGGCGCGTACGCCATCGACAGCGGCCCGGTGTCCCCCTCGTGCTCGCTCTGCCGGGTCAGCGAGCCGACGCCGCTGGACATGTTGACGATCCGCGGCGCCGCCGACCGGCGCAGCAGCGGCAGCAGAGCGTCGGTGACCCGGATGACACCGAGCACGTTCGTCTCCAGGACGGCCCGGATCTCGGCGAGATCGGTGGCGGTCGGCACCTGATTCCGGCCACCGGTGATCGCCGCGTTGTTGACCAGCACGTCGAGGCGCCCGAACCGCTCCTCGATCAGCGCGGCCGCCGCGGTCACGCTCGCGTCGTCGGTCACGTCGAGCGGCGCCCCGAACGCGTCCACCCCCGCGGCCCGCAGCTTCCCGACCGCCGTCTCGCGCCGCTGCTCGTCGCGGGCGCCGACGCCGACGGTCCAGCCCAGCGCGCCCAGACCGGCCGCGATCTCGTACCCGATCCCCTTGTTGGCGCCGGTGACCAGCGCGATCGTGTTCTCACTCATGACACCGATCCTGGCCGGGCCGGACAGCGCGACCAACACCACTTACGCGCGCATCGATACCCGGTGGGTATCGATTACGGTGGCGGGATGGAGACGCGAGAGCTGCGCTATTTCGTCGCCGTCGCCGAGGAGCTGCACTTCGGCCGGGCGGCGCTGCGCCTCGGGATCGCCCAGCCGCCGCTGTCCCGGGCGATCGGGCACCTGGAGCGCCGGCTCGGGGTCACCCTGCTGGAACGCACCAGCCGCACGGTCGGCCTCACCGAGGCCGGCGCGGTGCTGCTACGTGAGGGCCGGGCGGCGCTGGACGCGGTCGACGCCGCCGAGCGCCGCACCCGCCGGGCCGCGCTGGGGTCCGCCGAGCTGGTGCTGGTCACGAAGGCCGGCGCGTCCAGCGAGCTGCTGCCGCGACTGCTCGACGCGTACGCCGCCGAGCCCGGTTCGGTCGCCGTCGACGTGGTGCTGTGCGGCATCGCCCAGCAGGAGGGCCTGCTGCGGGACGGGCGGGCCGACGTGGCGCTGCTGCACCTGCCGTTCGACTCGACGGCCGGCCTGGACTTCGAGGAGCTGGCCACCGAGCGGCAGGTCCTGGTGCTGCCGGCCGGGCACCCGGTCGCCGGCCGGGAGTCGCTGACGATGGCCGAGGCGGTCACGATCCCCGGGCTGCCGCCGCCGCGCTGGCCGGGCACCGACGACGGCCCGGGACCGGAGATCCGCGACCACGCCCAGTTGCTGCAGCTGATCGCGCTCGGCCGGGCGTCGGCGGTGCTGCCGGAATCGGTACGGTCCCAGCTGCGCCCGGAGCTCGCCACCGTGCCGGTCACCGACGCGCACCCGGTGACGACGGTGATCGCCTGGCCGCCGCACAGCCGGTCCCGGCCGTTGGCCCTGCTGATACGCACAGCTACCCGCCTATGACAGAATCGGCACACACGTTGCCGTTGATCTATCACTATGCGTGGAAAATTCCGGACAAGATGTGCGGTCTGTCCGTCCATTTGCGACACTGCCCGACATGCCAACGACAGATCTCCATCTGGTCGTCGACATCGCCGCCTGGTGGATCACCGCGGCGTACGAGTCCGGGAACGATGTTCAGCCCGTGCTCTTCGACGGACGAGCCCGCACACCCAGCGGGGTGTTCCACGACGACGGCGCCTACCGCGCCGGCACGGCCGCCCTCACCCGGGGCATCGCCCGGCCGGAGGACTACCGGCCCGACCCGATGACCCTGCTGCGGCACGGCGGTCCGGCGGAGGCGATCGCCGCGGTCCTGGCCCACGTCGCCGCCCGCACCGGCGGCGCGTCCGCCCTCACCGTCGTCACCGCCCAGTCCTGGGACCAGCCGGCCCGGCAGCGCCTGGAGAAGGCGGCAGCCCTCGCCCGGCTCCCCCGGCCCCGGGTGGTCACCGCCGCCGCCGCGGTCGCCACGCTCACCGGCGAGGACGTCGTGGTGGTGTGCGCGCCCGGCCCGGCGTGGCCGGAGGTCACCCTGGTGGACGCCCGGGACGGGCAGCAGCGGCTCACCGCCGCCCCGGTCCGCGCGCCGGGCGCCGCCGCTGTCGACGAGGCGCTGCTGCGAGTGGCGGCGGTGCGGGCCGGCGCCGACGCGGACGCCGACGACTGGCGGCTGCTCTGGGAGATCGAGCGGGCCCGGGCGGTGCTGGCGGTGCAGCCCCGGGCCGCGGTGCTCCTGCCGGAACCGCATCAGGCAGTGGTCGTGACCAGGGCCGATCTGGCCGCGGCCACCGCCGTGCACCTCGATCGTCTCGCCGACACCGTCAAGCAGTTGCTGGCCGACGCCGAGCTGACCCCGTCGGACGTCGGCGCGGTCGTGCTCGTCGGCGAGGACGAGCAGGTGGCCGCAGCTCTGACCGGCGCCGGCCTGGCCCCGGCCCGGACCGTCCGGGATCCGCACACCGTTCTGCGCAGCGCCGCCGGGACCCGCCCGCCGGGGCGGCCGGGCTGGCCGTGGCGGCGGCGCTGACCGGTCCTACTGGAAGACGATCGTGTGGTTGCCGTGCCGGATCACCCGGTCCTCGGCGTGCCACAGCACCGCCCGGGACAGCACCGACCGCTCCACGTCCGCACCCTGCCGCCGCAGCTCGGCGACGGTGTGGGCGTGGTTCACCCGGACCACGTCCTGCTCGATGATCGGGCCCTCGTCCAGGTCCTCGGTGACGTAGTGGGCGGTCGCGCCGATCAGCTTGACGCCACGCTGCCGGGCTTTCGCGTACGGGTCGGCGCCGATGAACGCCGGCAGGAAGCTGTGGTGGATGTTGATGATCGGGACGCCGACCCGCTCGATGAACTCCCCGGACAGGATCTGCATGTAGCGGGCCAGCACGATGAAGTCGACGTTGCCGGTGAGCAGCTGCAGGTGCTGCGCCTCGGCGGCCGACTTGTCGGCGCCCTTCGACGGCACGTGGAAGAACGGGATGCCGAACGAGCGCACCTCGTCCGCCGAGTCGGCGTGGTTGGAGATCACCATCGACACGTTCACCGGCAGCTCGCCGCGCCGGTGGCGCCACAGCAGGTCCAGCAGGCAGTGGTCGGTCTTCGAGGCGAAGATCGCCACCCGCTTCGGCACGGACAGATCACGCAGCGTGTACTCCAGCTCGAACCCGTTCGCCAGCTCCTGCCGCAGGTCCGCCTCGATCGCCGGGAGCGCTGCCTTCAGGTCCGGCCTGCCGAACACGGTCCGCTGGAAGAACGCGCCGCCGTGCGGGTTGTCCGAGTACTGGTCGAGCGAGACGATGTTCGCCCCGTGCCGCCCGAGAACGGTGCTGATGGCCGCGACGATCCCGGTCCGGTCCCGTCCGTGCACGATCAGCACGGCCTGGTCGGCGGCCGGCGGCATCGGCTGCGCTTGGTGCGGCGCGGGGGCGTTCTGGGTCAGGGTCACGTCGGGGCGTCCTTCCGGGGTTCTTCAGCTGTACGGGCCACCGAAGTCTAGGAATCTAGCCTGACCCTGCCGAAGCACAATCCCACAGGTCACCCGCGACCCACGTCACACCGTGCCCCCGGGCAGGTAGCCCTCGGCCTTGGTGACCACCGTCTCGACCGCCTCGCGCGGGTCGGCGCCGAGGCTGGCGATGGCGACCAGGGCGGTGAACACCACGTCCGCGAGTTCGCCGACCACGTCCTCGGTGGTGTGGGTGACACCCTTGCGGGGGTTCTGGCCGAGCACACCGATCCACGCCTGGGCGGCCTCGCCGGCCTCCTCGGTGATCTTCATGATCCGGCAGGTCAGCTCCAGGGGGTCGGCGCCGTTCCGCTCGTCGAGGAACTCACGCCAGCGCCGGGCGGCGTCCCAGACGGTGCTCTCCATGACAAAACCCCTTCCTGGGTACGGTGTGCCGATGCGCGACGACTCCCCGGCCCGGCCGATCCTGCCCGACGACCTGGAGGCCCCCGCCCCCGGCCTGGAGTCGGACGACTTCCACGAGAAGCGTTCGTTCGACGGCGCCGACCTGATCGGAGTGTTCGCGCAGACCGTGGAGTTCGCCCAGTGCCGGTTCCGGGCGGCCCGGCTGGCCGGCGCGGTGCTGCCGAAGGTGCGGCTGACCGACTGCCTGGTCGAGCGCTCCGACTGGTCGAACGTGCGCGCCGAGAGCGGCTCGATGGAGCGCCTCGCCGTCTCCGGGAGCCGGATGACCGGCCTGGCCTGGAGCGGCGGCGTTCTGCGGGACGTCACGTTCACCGACTGCAAGCTCGACCTGACGAACTGGCGCTTCACCCGGTTCGCCGCGGTCACCGTGACCGGCTGCAATCTGACCGGCGCCGACTTCACCAACGCCGACCTGCGCACGGCGACGTTCGTCGACTGCGACCTGAGCGGCGCCCAGTTCAGCAACGCGACGATGCGCGGCGCCCGTTTCCGGCGCTGCGAGCTGTCCGGCATCGGCGGCATCACCAGCTGGGCGGGCGCCGTCGTGCACCCGGACGACCTGCTGGGCCTGTCCTACGCCCTGGCCGGCGCCCTCGGCATCGTCGTCGAGAACTGACGCCTCAGCCGGCGACCGGTTCGGCCCTCGGGAGGTCCGTGCCGCCGGTCAGGGTCACGCCGCGCAGGTTCAGCAGGACGGCCAGGGCGGCGCCGGCGACCAGGGCGATGTCGGCGACGTTGCCGATGAAGAGGCCGAAGTAGTCGATGAAGTCGACGACGTGGCCCCGGCCGGGGCCCGGCTCGCGGAAGAGGCGGTCGGCCAGGTGGGTGACCGCGCCGCCGAGGAGCAGGCCGAGCGTCACGGTCCAGGCGCGGGACCGGACCCGGAGCGCGACGACGCCGGTGGCGATCACGGCGGCCGCGGTGAAGAGGGTGAGGAGCCAGGTCGCGCCGGCGGCCACCGAGAACGCGGCGCCCGGGTTGTAGGTCAGCTGGAACTGGATCAGGTCGCCGACGACGTCGACCGGGGGCCGGCCGGTCAGCGCGGCCACGGCCCAGAACTTGGTCAGCTGATCGGCCACGACCACGAGCACTGCCAGGGCCACGGTCAGCCGGAAACCCGCGTACGCCGCAGGTCTTCTCCCATCGATCACGGGCGCAGTCTACGCCGCCGCCCGGGCACGGCGGGCGAGCGCGGATGGCTCACGATGACCGGTATGGATGTCGCCCTTCTCGGTTCGCTGGCCGTGCTCGCGCTGATCGACTCGACCAGTTTCGGGACCCTGCTGATCCCGATCTGGCTGCTGATCCATCCCGGTCCGGTGCGGGCCGGGCGGATCCTGATCTTCCTGGGCACGGTCGCCACCTTCTACTTCGCCGTCGGTGTGGCCGTCACGCTCGGGGCCGGCGCCTTCCTGCCGCAGATCACCCGGATCTTCGCGACGGATGCCGCACAGTGGACGCTGCTGGTCCTCGGGGTGGCGCTGTTCCTGTGGAGCTTCTGGCTGGGCCACAGGAACCGGCCGGGCGCCGAGGGCCGGATGTCCCGCTGGCGGCGGCGGGTCCTGGCCGAGGACGGCGGGGCGCTGCCGCTGGCCGGGCTGGCGCTGCTGGCCGCGCTGGTCGAGGTGTCCACGATGCTGCCCTATCTGGGGGCGATCGGCCTGGTCACGGCGGCGGACCTGGCGGTGCCGCAGATCGCCGCGGTCATGGCGGGGTACTGCCTCCTGATGATCACGCCGGCGTTGGTGCTGATGGTGGTCCGCCTGGCCGCCGGCAAGCGGATCGTCCCGGCGCTGACGAAGGTCTCCGACTGGATGACGCACAGCGACACGGTCGCGTGGATCGTGGGGATCGCCGGTTTCCTGCTGGCCCGGGAGGCGGCGGCCAATCTCTTCCTGTTCGGCACGTGAGATATCGTGATCTTGATGTCGGGGCTCCGGAGGTCGGTGTGACCTGGTTCGTCGGCCAGTCACTGGTCTTCATCCTGCTCGCGTTCGTCCTCGGCGTGGTCACCGGCCGGTTGTGGAAGGCCGCCGAGAAGCCCCGGGTGCACACCGTGACGGGTTTCCGGGCCGGGACGCCGGACCGTGACGCCGCCCCGGTTCCGCCGGCGGCCGGGCCTTCCCCGCCGTCGGCCGCGCCGGCCGGCCGCCCGTCCCCGCGGCCCCGAGCGCCCCGATGACGTCGCGCCGGTTCGTCGTCCCGGCTGCCCTGCTCGGTCTCGCCGTGATCGTCGCCGCGCAGCTCGGCCCGAACCGGTACCGCATCGAGGACGACCTGACCCGGCACGCCACCGCTGCCCTGACCGCCGCCGGGCAGCCGCATGCCGTGGTCACCTTCGACGGTCAGGACGCCCTGGTGGTGGCCGGTTCCCCGGCCGAGGCGGACCGGGCCGGGGCGATCGTCCGGGCGGTCGCCGGGGTCCGCACGGTCCACATCCGGGTGACGGGTCCCGCACCGGCGGCCGCCCCGCAGCCGACGCGACGGGAAACGCAGGCGGCGCAACCGGGGGCGCAGCCGGTGCGACCGGGAACACAGCCGGTGCAACCGGGAACACAGCCGGTGCGACCAGCGGAGACGCGCGACCGGGTGCGGGAGCGCCTGGCCGCCGTCCCCCCGCTGACCTTCGAGGCCGACGGCACCCGCCTGACCGGAGAGTCCCAGCGCGACCTGCCCCGGATCGCCGCGATCCTGCGGGAGTTCCCGGACGCCACGATCCTGATCGCCGGGCACACCGACGCCCGGGGCAGCGCGGCCACGAACCTGACGCTGAGCTGGGCCCGCGCCGACGCGGTACGGGCCCGGCTCCGGAACCTCGGGGTGGCCGACGAGCGGATGACCGCTGTCGGTCACGGCGAGTCCCGCCCGCGAACCCGGGAGAACCCGCCGAACCGCCGCGTGGAGCTGTCGGTCAGAGCTGAATAGCCTTCGTCTGGGTGAACTCGAGGATGCCGTACGGGCCGAGTTCCCTGCCGTGCCCGGACTGCTTGTAACCGCCGAACGGGGCGAGCGGGTTGAACGCGGCCCCGTTGATCTCGACCTGTCCGGTCCGCAACCGCCGGGCCACCCGGACCGCCCGGTCCCGGTCACCGGACCAGACGGCGCCGGCGAGCCCGTACGGGCTGTCGTTGGCGATCCGGACGGCGTCGTCCTCACCGTCGTACGGGATGATCGCCAGAACCGGGCCGAAGATCTCCTCGCGAGCGATCGTCATGTCCGGGGTGACGTCACTGAACACGGTGGGCCGTACGAAATAGCCCCGCTCGTGATCCGGCTCCCCGCCCGTGACCAGCCGCGCGCCTTCCGCCTGCCCCTGCGCGATGTAGTCGCGGACCCGGTCCCGCTGCGCCGCCGAGACCAGCGGCCCGAGCACCGTCCCGGGATCGTCCGGGTCACCGGTCGCGAAGTGCCCGGCCACCGCCGCCGCGATCTCCTCGACCACCGGCAGCGCCGCCCGCGGCACCAGCATCCGGGTCAGCGCGGTGCACGTCTGCCCGGAGTTGATGTAGCACTTGGCGAGCCCGTCGGCGACCGCGTCCTTGAGGTCGGCGTCGTCGAGGATGATGTTCGCCGACTTCCCGCCGAGCTCCAGGGCGACCCGTTTGACCGTCGCCGCCGCGACCTCGCTGATCCGCCGTCCGGCCCGGGTCGACCCGGTGAACGACACCATGTCCACGCCCGGATGCCCGGCGAGCGCCTCCCCGACCACCGGGCCGTAGCCGGTGACCAGGTTGAACACCCCCGCCGGCAGGCCCACCTCGTCGAGGATCCCGGCGAGCACGAACGCGCTGAGCGGCGCCACCTCACTCGGCTTCACCACGATCGTGCACCCGGCGACGAGCGCGGCGGCGACCTTCGCGGCGACCTGGTGCAGCGGGTAGTTCCACGGGGTGATCGCCGCGACCACCCCGACCGGCTCGCGTTCGACCAGGGAGTTCCCGATCCGCTGCCGCCACGGCAGGTCCTCGGCGAGATGCTGCATCGAGGTGAACGTGGCGATCGGCAGCGCGGTCTGCACCCCCGCCGAGAACGGCAGCGGCGACCCCATCTCGCGGCTGATCAGCGCGGACAGCTCGCCCTGGCGTTCCTGCAGCTTCGACGCGACCGCCGTGCACACGGCCACTCGATCGGTGAGCGGTGTCGCGGCCCAGCCCTCGAAGGCGTTCCGCGCGGCGTCGACGGCGGCATCGGCGTCCGCCGGGCTTGCGGCGGGGACGGTGGCGAAGACCTCTTCGGTGTACGGGTTGACGACCTCGATCTTCTCCGCAGAGGCCGGTTCCACCCACCGGCCGCCGATGAACAGCTTGTCGGTGTTCACCGTGACGCCTCCTTGATGTTCTCGGCGGTCCTGCACGCCAGGGCCATGATCGTGATCATCGGGTTGGTCCCGGACGGGCTCGGGAACGCCGACGCGTCCCCGATCCACACCCCGGGCGTGTCGTGCAGCTCGCCCCGCGGGTCCGCGACGCTGGTGGCCGGGTCCGTGCCCATCCGGCAGCTACCCATCTGGTGCGCCGAGAAGATCGTCGCCCCGCCGGCCCGCAGCGGCACCCGCCGCGCCCGTTCGATGTAGGCCTCCAGGTCGTCGCCGTACCGCCACGGCGGTATCCCGCGCGCCAGCACCCGGATCCCCCGCGCTCCGGCCGCGTGATGCAGCCGGATCTCCGCTTCGAGAGCCCGGTAGCTGTTGCGGATGTCGAGGTCGTCGGTCAGCGAGTACCAGTGCACGGTGTTCCCGGCAGCGTCGAGGGTGACCCTGCCGTGCCCGCGGTCCCGGATCAGCCCGATGAACGAGGCGTTGTTCCGGAAGTCGGCCATCGCCTGCTTGTGCTCGGCAGCCGACGTGAACGGCACCGACGACGCTCCGAGCCCGGTCGTGTACTGCACGCTCTCCATCAGGAACCCGTGCCCGTCTTCGACGTTCGCGAACTCGTCGACCAGCCCGGCCTGCGGCGCGCCCCACCACGCCTGCATGTCCGTCCCGTAGTCACCCATCGTCACCGTGCACGGATGCAACCGCAGGTGGTCGCCGGCGGCCGGCCCACCGATGCCCGACCGCAGCAGCACCCCCGGCGACTCCAGGGCGCCCGCCGCCACCACGACGATCGGGGCCCGCACGGTCACCGCCGCCCCGCTCCGGGTCCGGCCCGTCACCCCCGCCGCCCTGCCGTTCTCCACCAGCACCTTCTCGACCCGGCAGCCCTCGACGAGCTGCGCGCCGTGCTCCAGGACGGCGGGCTCCAGATAGACCTTCAGCGTCGACCGTTTCGCCCCCGACCGGTCCCCGAACCCGAGGTGCCCGGCGATCGCGGCGTCGTGCCGTTTCTCGTCCCAGTTCCGGAAGATCGTGGCGAATGACCAGCCCAGCGCCTCGGCGCCCCGGTGCATGGCCTCGTGCACCCGGTTCAGCTCGGAACACTGATCGGTCACCGAGAGCTCCCGCCAGACGGCGTCGAGGTGGCGGTCGAAGGCATCAGTGGCGAGGTCGGTGAGCCCGTGCTCGGTGGCCCACTCCTGGCGTACCCCGTCCTTGGTCTTCAGGCAGTTGGTCCAGTTGATGACGGTTCCTCCACCGACCCCGGCGCCGGCCATCAGGGTGACGTTGAGGTCGGCTGTCGTGTTCGGGCCGCCCCGCCAGTAGGACCCCTGGTAGGCGGGCAGCTCCAGCTGGTCGAAGTCGTCCTCGGTGCGATAGCGCCCGGCCTCCAGCACCACCACCCGGGCGCCGGTCGCGGCGAGCCGCCCGGCGATCAGGCCGCCTCCGGCACCGGATCCGACCACCACGACGTCGGCGGCCAGTTCCCGGTCCCCGTCGATCCGGAGGGGCTCGATGGTACGGCCGAGCTGTTCGGTACGGCAGTCGACCGGCCCGGGATAGCCGAGCCGGGTCCAGTTCGGATTCCGGCCGGCCGCGTCCGTGCGCCCGTACGTCATCAGCAGGATCAGGCTGGTCAGCGACCCGATGCCGACCGCCGCCGGCGACGAGGCCAGCGACAGGGTGGTGAGGATCTGCTCCCGCGACTCCTGCGAGGCCCGCGGCTGGAAACCCTGCAGGGCGAGGATGTCGAGGAGCCCGCCGATCGCCTGCCGCTGTTCGGCCGGCATGTCCGCGAGCATGTCGAGAACGCCCTGATCAGCGCCGACGTCGGTGGCCTTGCGAGCCCAGAACCCGTCGGTGTCGCCGGGACGGTCGAACGAGGGGACGATGGTGTCGCAGAGAAGCCGCAACACCTGTGTCTGGTTCGGAGTGAGGATCTCGGTCACGGTGCGCTCCTGCTTCGGTGGAGAAGTCCGGTGGCCGTGCTGGTCCCCAATGTAAATCCGGATTCACATGTCGCACGTGCTCGCCGCCGTGCCCGGTTGTGCGGATCTTGCACTTCCGGACCCCCACAGACCGCGAGCCGTCGCCCACGCCTGTTCTCGGGCCCGCGTGACCGGCCTGCTGTACGGCTCTTCGTTCAGCGGGTGGGCCGGCGGAATCGATGTTGCGGATTCGCCGGAGGTCGGTCAGGATCAGCCGCATGTCTGAGGGAAAGGGCGTCCAGCGCCCCGCCAAGTGAGTGCCGTGCCGCCGTCGGGCGGCACCGACTGGCTCGAGACGGCGATCATCTCGATGGCCGCCGCCGACTACGGGAGTCCGGCCCGCGTACGGATCTTCGACGAGGTCCGCGCCGACCTCGGTGGCGCCGTCGCCCAGCGATTGATCACCTATGCCGCCGACGAACGCGTCGCCGTCCGGCGGGCCGCTCTCCGGCTTCTGACCGAACTGTCCCCGCACGACCGGCCCTGGCCCGAGGCGGCGGACGCAGCCGGCCGTGCCCTGACCGATCCGGACGAGGAAGCCCGGCGCGCCGCGGCCTGGTTGCTCGCCGAAGCCGGCACACCCGGCCGCTGCGTGGCCGTGATCGGCTCCTCGGCCGACCCGATCGTCCGGGTCGCCGTCGCCGAGGCGATGACCGCCGCCGCGATCACCAGCACCGACCGTGATTCCTGGCTGGACCCGGTACGCGCGTTACGGGCCGACCGGATTCCGGCGATCCGTGTGCTGGCCGCCTGCGCGACACCCGGGTCGGCGCCGGTCGACGCGGCGATCCGTGCCGACGTGGACGCGGCCGATGGTGTGCTGGCCGCCCCGGGCAGTCGTATCCGCTGGTCCACGGGTCACCGCTGGGCCTCTGCTTTCCGCCGCGACGACCGGGAGGAGGAATGCTACGCCTGGACCATCCGTCTGCTGGACCCGTCCGAGAGCCCGGCCGCCCACCGCGCCGGCCTGCTCCTCGCCGCCGAAGCCATGCGCACCTGGCGAGCCGCCGCGACCGGGCTCGCTCCGGCCCTGGCCGCCCTCCTCACCGCGGTCCGGCAACCCCTCCCCTCTCCTTCCACACCCCCGGAGGCGGTGCTGCGGGCGCTGACCGCCTCAGCGACTGCGACCCGGATGGCGGCGGATCAACTGGCGACCGTGCTGGAGGACCCGGAACTCGGCAATGCCGCCGCGGTCGCGCTGGGGAGCGCGGGTGATCAGCGGGCCGTGCCGTACCTCGCAAGATTGGTCCGGACCGGGTGCCGCGAACCCGGCCTCGGCGAAGCGCTCGCCACGTTGGCGCCGGACGCGCCGCCGCTGGTCACCGCCGCAACGGGGGTTATGGTCGAACATCCCGTCGACTGCCCGGTGCCGTGGTGGGAGTGCGCGGTGGCGCCGGCCCTGCGGGTTCTGGCCGCGGCCCCACAGCATGCGGCCGCGATCGTGCCGTTACTGGTCACGCAGCTCGAGCACGCGCTCGACGGCGCCGTGCGGGTTCGGGATGCGTTCGATCACGGGGTCACGCGTGACCGCGCGAATCTCGGGGACGTCAACTGGGAGATCGGCGTTCTGGGGAAGGCCGGGCCGGCGGCCCGGGAGGCGGTTCCGGTTCTGGAACGGTTCGCGGCGAGCGGCGGCGGGTCGGCTGATCTCGCGGCCGGCGCGCTGGTACGGATCACCGGGAACCGTACGCTCGCTGACGACTATCTGGCCGGGAAGCCCGAGCAGCTGCGGCACTGCCGGGTCGCGCCCGGGCTGTTGTCCTGGCTGGTCGACAACGGTGGGCTCACCGTCCGCCAGCACCGCCAGCTGCGGCATCTCTTCGGGCAGCCGGGCAGGATGCGGGTGGAGACCGCCGGGACCCTCTGGCGGCACGAAGGCCCGGCAGCCGCCGGTGACCTGCTCCGGGAGCTGCCGAGCTATGTCGACGACGACCTCTACGGCCCGCGGGTCCTGCGGGTGTTCGCCGCGATGGGCCCACACGCCCGGCCGCTGCTCGGGTTCCTGGACGGGCTGATCGGGTCGCGGCACCGCGCGGGTTTCTCGCTGCCGGACCGGGACGCCGAGATGCGCGCCGACGAACGTCTGATCGACGCCGCGATCATCGCTCGCGCCGCGATCGCCGGAGAACCGTCCTGATCACGGGGCCGGGGATGCGTGCGAGGATGCGGTCATGAGCAACGATCTGTCGGTCAGCGTCGAGGGTGGCGTCGCGCTGCTGGAGATGCGGCGGCCGCCGGCGAACCACTTCGACGAGGCGCTGATCGGGCGGATCGTCGACGCCGCGCGGAGTTTCGACCACGACCCGGACTGCCGGGTGATCATTCTGGCGTCGGACGGGAAGCACTTCTGTGCCGGGGCGGATTTCGGTGGCGGCGAGTTCGCGGAGGATCACGTCACGGCGGCGGAGCGGCTGTACCGGCGGGCGGCGGAGCTGTTCGACGTCCGTACGCCCATCGTCGCCGCCGTGCAGGGCACCGCCGTCGGAGGCGGGCTGGGGCTGGCCTGCGCCGCCGATTTCCGGGTCGCCGAGGCGTCCACCCGGTTCGTGGCGAACTTCGCCCGGCTCGGGTTCCACCAGGGTTTCGGGGTCAGCGTGACGCTCCCGGAGATCGTCGGGCGGCAGGCGGCCGCCGACATGCTGCTGACCGGCCGTCGCGTCGATGGCGCGGAGGCGCTGCGGCTGCGGCTGGCCGACCGTCTCGCCGCGCCCGGTCACCTCCGGCAGGCGGCCCGGGAGCTGGCCGCCGAGATCGCCGCCTCGGCCCCGCTGGCGGTCCGTTCGATCCGGGCCACGCTGCGGGCCGGCCTGGCCGAGCGGGTCCGTGCCGCACTGGACCACGAGCTGGCCGAACAGAAGATCCACTGGGCCACGAAGGACAGCGCCGAGGGCATCGCCGCGAGCCTGGCCCGCCGCCCGCCCGTCTTCACCGGCGAGTAGCGCGACCCCCGGCTGGTTCTGGTGGCTGTCTCCGGCCGCTGGAGACAGCCACCAGAAACTGCCGGGTTTCAGGACAGCGGGCGGACCGCGCCTTCGACGCAGCGCAACAGCAGGCGCAGCGTGTCGTGGCGGGATGCGCGCGTCTCGGCCAGGTAGTTCCAGGCGGCGTACAGGTGGGACCACATCAGGTTCTGCACCCACACCGGTGGCAGCTCCGGGTCGATGCTGCCGTCGGCGTGCCCGCGCCGGACCATCGACTCGATCTCGTCGTCGCAGCCGGCCTCGAACGACACCTGCTCCTGGAACAGCAGCGACAGCACGTCGCCGAGGTCGAAATACTCCTGGCAGAGGCGGCGCAGCGCGGTGGCCCCGCTGTCGTCCCCGACCCGGGCCCGCGCCCCGGCCTCGTCGAGCCGCCGCCCGGCCTCCTCCTTCAGCGCGGCGATCAGGTCGGTGCGCTCCGGGAAGTAGCGATGCAGCGTGGTGCGGCCGACGTCGGCGGCGGCGGCCACGTCACCGAGCGGCGCGGCCGGATGGCGTGCCAGGACCTCGATGGCGGCGGTGAGGATCGCCTGCCTGGTCCGGGCGCGGCTGCCGGTGGGTGCGGTGGTCACCGCGGCAGAATAACACTTGCCCATTACGGAACAACGGTGTTCCACTATGGGAATGCCGGATACCGCGAGACTGATGAGACTGCTCCGTCCGCACCGCCGCACCATGGCGCTCGGGCTCGCCCTCGGCCTGGCCGGCAACGCCGCGGGCCTGGCCACCCCGATGGTCACCAAGTGGGTGCTGGACAGCTTCTCCGACGGCGTCGACCTGGCCACCCCGATCACCGTCCTCGCCGCGCTGGTCGTCGCCGGCACCGCGATCACCCTCTGGCAGTCGATCCTGCTCGGCACGCTGGCCGAACAGATCGTGCTCGACGCCCGCACCTCGATCATCCGGCGGTATTTCCGGGCCCGCCTCCACGACCTGCTGGCCCGGCCCACCGGCGAGTTGGTCACCCGGGTCACCTCCGACACCGCGCTGCTGCACCAGGCGTCCAGCAGCGTCATCGGCCTGATCAACGCCGGGATCGGGCTGGCCGGCACGCTCGTGCTGATGGCCGTTCTCGACCTGACGCTGCTCGGCTGCACGCTCGCCGCGGTGTCGGTGGTGGCCGTTCTCATGACGGTGCTGCTGCCGAGGATCGGGGTCGCGCAGACCGCTGCTCAGGAGGCGGTCGGGCGGCTCGGAGCCAACCTGGAGGGGTCGTTACGCGCCATCCGTACCGTCAAGGCGAGCCGGGCGGAGGCCCGCCAGGGCGACCAGGTCGTCGGCAACGCTCAGGACGCCGCCGCGCACAGCATCCGCGCCGCGAAGGTGGCGGCCACCGTGTGGACCATCGCCTGGTCCGGCATCCACCTCGCGGTCCTGCTGATCCTCGCGGTCGGCGCGTGGCGCGCCCACGCCGGGCTGCTGGAGGTGTCCAGCCTGGTCGCCTTCCTGCTGTACGTGTTCCAGCTGATGGGCCCGATCGGCGAACTCACCCAGAACCTGACCGCGCTGCAGGCCGGCATCGCCGCCGCCGGCCGGATCGACGAACTCGACGCGATCGCCCTCGAACCCGCCGCCCCGGAGACCGCCGCACCGGCCACCGCCGGTGACGGTCCGATCCTGGAGTTGCTGTCGGTGACCGCCCGCTACGGCCCGGACGCGCCCGAGGTGCTGCATGACATCGACCTGACGATTCCCCGGCGCGGTCACATCGCGATCGTCGGCCCGTCCGGCGCCGGGAAGACCACCCTGTTCTCGCTGCTCCTGCGCTTCCTCGAACCGGATGGTGGCCGCCTCCTGCTGGACGGGCAGCCCTACGCGGCGTGGGGGCATCAGGAGGTCCGGGCGCGGCTCGCCTACGTCGAGCAGGAGACCCCGGTGGTCCCGGGCACTGTCGGTGACAACTTGCGGTTCACCCATCCCGAGGCTTCCGACGAGGAGGTACGGGCGGCGCTCCGTTCCGTCCGGCTCGGCGACCTCGACACCGCCCTGCGGGCCACCGACGTCTCCGGCGGCCAGCGGCAGCGGATCGCGCTGGCCCGGGCCCTGCTGCGCACCCCCGACGTGCTGCTGCTCGACGAGGCCACCGCCCAGGTCGACGGCCTGACCGAAGCCGCCGTGCAGGACTGCATCCGGGAACGCGCCGCCCACGGCGCCGTGGTGACGATCGCGCACCGGCTGTCCACGGTCCTCGACGCCGACCGGATCGTGGTGCTGGAGGACGGCAGGATCCGCGCCCAGGGCACGCACGCCACGCTGTACGAGACCGACGACCTGTACCGCCGGCTGGTCGAGGCCCTGCGGATCGCCGCCGATCAGCCCGCCACGCTGCTGACGTCCGGATAGGCGCGGGTCTCGGTCGCCTTCACCGCCACCCACAGTTCCCGCCCCGGCGACAGGTCGAGCTGGGTGGCCGCCGCGGGCGTGATGTCGGCCGCCACACTGATCGGCCCGTCCAGCCGGACCCGCAGGTTGTCGCCGTGACGCTGGATGTCGGCGAGCACCGCAGGCCAGGTGTTGCGGGGGCTGCCGTCCGGCTGGTGCGGGTGCAGCGCGACCGCCGCCGGCGGGAACGCCACGAACGCGTCCCCGTGCACCGTGTCCGTGCTGGTCAGGGCGAACCCGTCGGCGACCGTGACGGAATGCCCGGCGCCGCGGCCGCGGTACAGGTTGAGACCGACGAGACGGGCCACATAGTCGGTACGCGGCCGCGCCGTGATCGTCGCCGCGTCCCCCTCCTGCACCACCCGGCCGTTCTCGACGATGACCAGACGGTCCGCGAGCACCAGCGCGTCCAGCGGATCGTGGGTCACCAGCAGGGTCGCGCCCGGATGCTCGGCCAGGTGCCGCCGCAGCTCACCACGGGTCTCCAGGCGGGTCCGGGCGTCCAGCGCGGCGAGCGGCTCGTCGAGCAGCAGCACCGTCGGGTCGACCGCCAGCGCCCGGGCCAGGGCGACCCGCTGCGCCTGGCCGCCGGACAGGTCACGGGGCTTGCGGCGCGCGTACCCCGCAAGCCCCACCCGGTCCAGCCACCGGTCGGCGACCGCATGCGCCGCCGCCCGGTCCCGCCCGTGCCGACGCGGCCCGAACGCCACATTGTCCCGGGCGCTGAGGTGCGGAAACAGCAGATAGTCCTGGAACACGACACCGATCGGGCGCTGCTCCGGCGGCGTACGGCTCAGATCTCTGCCGTCCACCGTGAGATGACCGCCGGACAGCGGGGTCAGCCCGGCGAGCGCCCGCAACGCCGTGGTCTTCCCGGCGCCGTTCGGCCCGAGCAGCGCCACCGTCTCACCCCGGCCGATCCGCAGGCCGATGTCGAGCTGGAACGTCCCGCGCCGCACCATCAGCCGCGCGTCCAGCAGAGATCCGGTCATGGGGCGGTCAGCCAGCGGTCACGCAGCCCGGCCAGGATCGCGACCGAGACGACCAGCAGGATCAGGCTCAGCACGACCGCTCCCTCCAGGTCACCGCTCTCCATCGTCTGATAGACCGCGAGCGGCATCGTCTGCGTGATGCCCGGATAGTTCCCGGCGAACGTGATCGTCGCCCCGAACTCCCCCAGCGCCCGCGCCCAGCACAGCACCGCCCCCGCCGCGATCCCCGGCGCCACCAGCGGCAACGTCACATGCGTGAACGTCGTCCAGCGGCCGGACCCGAGCGTCGCCGCCGCCTCCTCGTACCGGCTGTCAGCCCCCCGCAACGCCCCCTCGACCGCGATCACCAGGAACGGCAGCGCCACGAACGACTCGGCGATCACCACCCCCGCCGTCGTGAACGGCAACGTGATCCCGAACGTCGCGTCCAGCCACTGCCCGACCAGCCCACGCCGCCCGAGCGCCAGCAACAGCGCGATCCCGCCGACCACCGGCGGCAGCACCAGCGGCACGGTGATCAGCGCCCGCACCAGCCGCCGCCCCGGAAACTCCACCCGGGCCAGCAGCCACGCCAGCGGCACCCCGAGCACCAGGCACAACACGGTCGCCACCGTCGACGTCAGCAGCGACAGCCGCAGCGCGGCCACCACACCCGGCTCGGTCAGCCGTTCGAGCAGGCTCCCCCACGGCGTCCGCGCCAGCAGCCCCACCAGCGGCAGGATCAAGAAGATCAAACCCAGGACTGCGGGCACCAGCAGAGGTACGGGTACGCGCCCCGCCTTCGCCCTCATCCCGTCGATGCCCGCCTGGTTCCCGCGGACGGCGCCGACCGCTCCACCACCACCGTCGTCGACTTGATCACCGCCACCGCCACCGAACCGACCCGCAGATCCAGCTCGTCGACCGCTTCCCGGCTCATCAGCGACACCACCCGGAACGGCCCGCACTGAATGTCCACCTGCGCCATCACGGTGTCCTTCACCACCGCGGTCACGATCCCCCGCAGCCGGTTCCGCGCCGACGACTCGTCCGCCCGCTCGTCCGGATCGTTGCCCTTGGCCCGTACGAACGCCGCCAGCTCCACCCCGTCGACCACCCGGTGCCCGCCGTCATCACGTCCCGCGGGCAGCCGCCCGGCGTCGACCCACCGGCGCACGGTGTCGGCGCTGACCCCCAGCAACTCCGCCACCTCACCGATCCGAAACCCCGTCACGGCGGAGATTCTATTCCTCTCGCACCTGCCATCCCGGGCCCGTATCCCCTACCGCATCTTCACGTCGCCTCCTCGGCCATCGCTCGCATATGCTGCGCTGGCACCTCAGGCCCGGATCTTCCCGGTCACCCGGAGCTTCACCAATTCCGCACCCGGGATCGCCGGCCGCAGCCCTTGCCCGTAGCCGGTCCACCGCACTGCCGATCACCGAATTGCCCCCGCTACGGCCAGCGGCCCCTACCGCCCGTGCCCCGGGAACCGATATGCCCCCGCTCACGACGCCATTCACCGTCCGGGTCCGAGTCGCCGACATGCGCCACCCGACGCCCGCAACGCCACCCACGGCCCGCAACCGCTCACCGCCCGGGTTCCACCGACATGCGTCACCCGACGCCCGCAATGCCACTCACCGCCCGCCACCGCTCACCGTCCGCTTCGATGGGACCGGGCGCATGGCGATCTTGAGCATTTGCCACCGGGATCGACCGTCAGCCCTTGATCTTGTGCGGGTCACACCGGCACTCCCCCCACGAGATCGCCAAGGCTCACGATCTTGGGTATCAGGCACCGGATTTCCGAAGCTGCGCGCACCAGTATGGACAGCGTGCCGATCTTGCGCGCCCGGCTCCGGCGCCAAACCCCCAAGATCGGGCAAGGACCTCACGCCGGACCGCCGCGCTCCTGGACGGGAGTATCCGGCCAGCGGCGGGCTGGTTCGGTGGCGTGCACATCCGGCGGGCTGTGAGTGCTGTCTCCCGCCCGCCGGAGGCAGCCCTGACGACCAGCCGGAACAACCCGGCTGGCTCTCATGGCTGTCTCGACGGGCGGGAGACAGCCATGAGAGCCAGCCGCCACAAGATCCACCGGCATGAGCCTTCTGGATGAGGCAGGTCGTGCAAGGTCGCGGGGATGGCGGGTCAGCCGGCCGACGGCCTTAGCTCGGACGCTGGAAGTGGCCGAGCAGAAGGCGCAGCTCCGTTCGAGGAGCAGGGGCAGGAGTCCGCCGCCGAGGTAGCCGAAGGCCCAGCCACGGACGCGGCCGGTGGAACTGCGCAGAGCCGGATCGCTCGACTCGGGCAAAGCACCCGATCCCGGGTCGCAGCAACCAGCACGGACGTCGACCGGCTCCGCACCACGTCCACGGTGAGCATCGCGACGACCGGCCGGCGCTGCGACGACTCGGCTGCGGAGCGCCGGCCGGTCGACCAGCACACCCGGCAGCAACTCGGTCGCGGAACCCCGCCGCTCGGTGCGGGACGGGATCGGTCAGCCGGCGGTCACCGGGGCACGGGACGGGAGTGCCGCCGCGAGCCGATACGCCTGTGCCCGGATCTCCGGGATGGCGGTCGATTCCCAGAGGTGTCCGCGGCGCAGCGGTCCGACCAGCCACAACCCCGGGCCGGCCTGGCCCGCCGGGTCGGTGTCGATGCCGAGGTTGTGCGGGCCGGTCCGGACCAGGCCGTCACGGAGCAGGCCGGCGAGCAGTGGGCCCGCCGAGCACGGCAGTGGTCCCGGGCCCGTACAGGTGATCACGGCCCCGTACCGCTGGGGGGGTTCGCCCTGGACGTGGACGGTCAGGCCGCCGCGCGGGCCGGGTTCGATCGAGGTCAGGTGGCCACGGTGGAGGTTGAGCAGCCCTTGGGAGCGCAGGCCGGCGACGCGGGCGGCGATCGGTGGCGCCATCCGGTGACGGTGCACCTCCCAGTACCGCTGCAGGTGGCGCAGGAACCGTTGCTGGGCGGCGGGTTCGAGGGCCGCCCACAGCCGGTCCGCCTGGGTGCGGACGTGGTCGATCACGGCGGTCCCGTCGGCGCCGGCGGCGATCGCCTGCCGCACCTGGCGGATCAGCGGCGTCAGGGCCGGGGAGGACGGCAGGTCGAGGACGGCGGCGGGGGCGGGCTGCGCGGGGTGCGCGAGCGGCGGGAGGCCGCGGCGGGAGAGGGCGTCGATGGGTACGGTCCGCCCGTCACGGGTCAGGGTGAGCGCGACGTCGACGGCGGTGAGCCCGGTGCCGAGCAGCAGCACCGGCTCGTCGGCGGGGACCGCGTCGAGGGCTCCGGGGGCCCACGGGTCGGCGACGAAGGCGACGTCGGGGCGGGCGGCCTCGCTGACCGCGGACGGTACGCACGGCGGCGGGTTGCCGAGTGCCAGCACCACGTGGCCGGCCTGGATCTCGGCTCCGGAGTCGTCGGTGACGACGAAATCTCCGGCGGGCGTACGGCGTACCCCCGTCGCGGTGGCCCGGTGGTGGGACAAGCGGGGGCCGGCCGCGGACCGGAAGTGGTCGGCGAGGTATTCGCCGTAGACGGTGCGGGGCAGGAAGGTGGCCGGGTCGGCGGGCAGGCCGCGCTCGTGGCACCAGCGCAGGAGGTGGTGCGGGTCGCCGGGGTGGGCGCTCATCGCGGCGGCGCGGGAGTTGAGCAGGTGCCAGGGTTCCGCGGTGCCGTAGGCGACGCCGCGGCCGGGCTGGTCCTCGGGCGAGATCAGCACAGTCCGCCATGCGGGATCCTGGGCGATGGCGGCCGCGGTGAGGGCGCCGGCAGCGCCGCCGCCGATCACCGCGATGGTGCCCGGGCCGTGCCGGGCCGGGGCGGCCACGCTCGGGCCGCGGGTGATGGTGCTGGTCACCGCATTGCCGCCGCGCTCGTGGGCCGCTCGCTACAGTGCTCCGGCATCGCGTCCTCCCGGGGGTGTGAGACTTCCCCAACCTAACCACATAACCTCTAGGTTTTGTAGGTGATGGCGGGCGTGTCACGGGAAGTTCACAGCCGGCCGAAACACCTCGCGAGCGGCAGACTTCGTCGTTCGTTAATACATAAGTCGTTTCGCAAATAGGTGTTAACCAATGTGGTCTTTTCGCATCGGTCCACGGTGGATAGGGTGATCACCGTTTTGATCTACGCGCGGTAACCGAAGTGCGACACATAGAAGCCGTTGGAAGGACCACCCTTGTCTGAGACCCCGTTGTGGCTGCAGGGCCGTTCGGCCGTGATCGAGGCCGCCGACCCGTCCGAGTTCCGGCACGGCACCCCTGACTACCATCTGTCCCACGTGGTGATGCCCGGCCAGCGGACCACCGACCACGCGCCCGGTTCGCTCGAGGCGATCGTCGAGTCCATCGTGCAGGTCTTCGAGATGGAGGTCTCGCACAAGCACGACCCGCAGACCTGGGTGTCGATGGTGTCGGAGAAGTTCCGCACCAACGTGAACGGTGGCGGCTGGGCGTCCGCGCAGGACATCGCCGAGCAGGGCAGCTACAACGTGCTGATCGGCGACAGCCCGTTCTACCGGGTCGGCAAGGAGTCGTTCGACAGCCAGCACGACGTCTTCCACGGCGCGTTCCCGAACGGGTTCTACTGGGAGGTCCTCGAGGTCCTCAGCCCGCCGCCGGTGGTCGCCTTCAAGTGGCGGCACTGGGGCGCGTTCGACGGCGAGTACCACGGCTTCCAGCCGAACGGGAAGACGATCGAGATGTTCGGCATGAGCGTCGCCAAGGTGAACGACGACCTGAAGCTGCTCGAGGTCGAGCACTACTACGACCCGAACGCGTTCCTCGGCAAGCTGACCGGCGGCTGCCCGATCGCGCACTGACGTCAGGACGCCGCCGGCCCTGGTGATGGCCGGCGGCGCACCGCGACATCGACGGGATAGGGTGGCGTCAGTGACGCTGATGCTGAAGCTGTTGCTGGCTCCGTTGCTGGTCGTCGGCTCGTCGCTGGCCGGGCGGCGCTGGGGTGACCGGGTCACCGGCATGCTGGTGGCGTTCCCGATCGTGGCCGGGCCGATCCTGCTGATCTCCGCCCTCGACCACGGCACGGGTTTCGGCGCGCGGGCGGCCGCGGCCTCACTGCTCGGGCTGGTCTCGCTGGCGGTGTTCGTGACGGCGTTCGCCTACGCGAGCCGCCGTTTCCGCTGGGCGCCGGCGCTCGGGCTGTCGTGGGCGGCGACGATCCTGTCCGATGTCGTGCTCGTCCGGCTCCCTGTGAACGCGTACCAGGGAATCGCCGTCGTCCTCGTCGCGGTCCTGGTCGCGCATCGCCTGATTCGGCGTGTTGATCTGCGGCGGACCGGTTCGCCGCAGATCAACACGCCGAACGAGGCCCCGTGGTGGGATCTGCCGGGCCGCGCGCTCGCCACAGCCGCGCTGGTCCTGCTGGTCACCGGGATCTCGGCCGCGGTCGGGCCGGTGGTCACCGGGATCCTGGCGCCGTTCCCGGTCGCGATCAGCGTGGTCGCCACGTTCGCGCTGGCGCAGCAGGGGCCAGCGGCGGCGATCAGGACGGCGGCCGGGGTGGTACGCGGGCTGATCGGGTTCGCGGTGTTCTGTTTCCTGGTGGCGGTGCTGCTCGTACCCCTGGGGATCGCCGCCGCCTTCATCGTCGGCCTCGCCGGGACCCTTGCCGCCCACCTGGCCGGCAAGGGTGTGTCCCGGCTCCGGACGGATCAGTCCTCGAGGACGGTCGGGTCGGGCTGGGGCACCTCGCGCAGGTGACGGTTGTGCCGCGGCTCGTGCTTGGTCTTCGCGTCGTTGAGCCGGCGCCGCAGGTCGTCGCGGACGTCCATCACCGCCGCGTGCAGGTCCTCCTCCGACGACGTGGTGACGATCTTGTCGCCACCGCTGACCCAGCACTCCAGGGTCACCTTCTGGCCACGGGCCGCCCGGTCCTTCACGGAGATCTCCAGGGCGGTGGCGTCGGCGTGGAAGGAGGCCAGGCGGGCATCCAGGGTTCCGAACTGCTCGACGAGCCAGTTCAGGTCACCCTGTGAGAATCCGGCACCGACACGCAGGCACTCGGCGACGGTGGCCGGGTTCGCGACGGCAGTCATCTGATCTCCTCATGGTCCGGCGGGAAACGGTCATAACCCCCGTACCCAAGATGATCCGAAAAGATTCGGCAGCGGGGACACCTGTTTGGTGACACCGAACGCGAACGTGGTCTGGATCGATGCGAGCGCCGGGATGGTGCGCAGCCGGGTGCGGACGAAGTTCTCGTACGACGCGAACGAGTCGATCGTGATCTTCAGCAGGTAGTCCTGGTCACCGGCGAGCAGGTAGGCCTCGACGATCTCCGGCACCTGACGGATCTGCGCCTCCACCCGCTCGACCAGCTCGAACTCGTGCGACTCCAGGGTGATCCGGACGAACGCGGTGATCGGCAGCCCGACCGCCTCCTGGTCGACGACCGCCCGGTAACCGGCGATCACCCCGGCCTCCTCGAGCAGCCGCACCCGCCGCAGGCACGGTGACGGGGACAGCCCGATCCGGTCGGCGAGGTCCTGATTGCTGAGGCGGCCGTCGCGCTGCAGTTCGAGCAGGATCCGCCGGTCGATGTCGTCCAGGTCGCGCATGTGGCAGATTCTGCCAAAGACCGGACCCGGCGAGCACGAATTAGCAATCGGCTGCCTTGGCGAAACGCCTACCGTGCCAGTCATGAAGAGGAGCACGGGACTCATCGCCATGGCGGTGACCGTCGTGGTGTGGGCCGGGTTCGCGCTCAGCGTCCGCGGGATCGGCGTGTCCACGCTGACGACCGCGGACGCGGCGCTGATCCGGTTCGGGGTGCCGGTGCTGCTGCTGGCGCCGTGGATCCCCCGGACGGTCCGCCGGCTGCGCTCCGAGCGCCCGGTCGTGCTGGCCGGGCTGCTGATCGGGGCGGGACTGCCGTACTTCCTGGTGGCAGCGCTGGCCGGCCGGCTCACCAGTGCGGCGCTGGTCGGGCTGGTGATTCCCGGGACGGTGCCGGTGTTCGTGGCGCTTCTCGCGTACAGGATCCATGGTCTGACCGTCTCGAAACCGCAAGCCGCCGCGCTCGCCGTCATCCTCGCGGGTGTCGCGACCGCCGGCTTCCAGCCGGGCGGCGTCGTGCTGCTCCTGGCGGGGCTGATCTGGGCGGTCTACACCATGTCGCTGCGGGTCACGGTGCTTGATCCGATCGGTACGGCCCTCGCCCTCTGCCTCCCCTCCAGCGTCATCGCGATCCTGCTGATCGGCGCCGGCGTCCTGCCCTCCCACCTGGCCACCGGCGTCGCCCGCTCCTCCGACATCGTGCTCTACCTGCTGGTTCAGGGCGTCGGCGTGGGCGTGCTGGCCGGCCTCTGCTACCCGGTCGCGATCCGTCATCTCGGCGGCCGCACCGCCGCGACGCTGGGCGCGCTGAGCCCGGTCGTCACCGCGCTCGCCGCGATCCCGCTGCTCGGCGAACCGATCGCGCTACCGGACGCGGCCGGGCTGGCCCTGGTCGTCGCCGGGGTCGTCGTCTACAACCGTCTACCGCAAGGACTCCCTCGCCATGTTGCTGACCGCACCGTCACCGACCGTCGACACGCTCTGGCAACTGACCGCGGACTGCGCCCGTGACACCCGGCCGGAGCGACTGGATCTGATCGTCGGCGTGTACCGGGACGACGCCGGGTTCGCGCCGGTGATGGGCGCGGTCCGGGACGCGGAACGGCGGCTCGCGGACCGGGCCGGGTCGAAGGCGTACGTCGGGCTGGCCGGCAACGAGCGCTTCACCCGGATGATGACAGCACTGCTGTTCGCCGACGTCGAACTGGAGTCGCGGACCGCGGGAGTCCAGACCGTCGCCGGAACCGGCGCGTTACGGCTGCTCGCCGACATGCTGGCGGCCACCGGACCGGACCGGACGGTCCACCTGGGCACGCCCGCCTACGTCAACCACCCGGCGATCCTGGCCGCCGCCGGCCTGCGCGTCGTCACCCACCCGGTCCGTGATGTCCTGACCGCGATGGATCAGGCCCGTCCCGGTGACGTGCTGTTGCTGCAGGGCTGCTGCCACAACCCGACCGGCTGGAGCATGCCCGCCGCGATGTGGGACGAGCTCGCCGCGGTGCTGGTCCGGCGGGGTGTGGTGCCGTTCGTCGACCAGGCGTACTTCGGGCTCGGCGACGGCCTCACCGAGGACCTCACCGGCATGCGGCGGCTGCTGCGGGCGGTGCCGGACGCGGTCGTGGCGGTCAGCGCGTCCAAGGCGTGGGGTCTGTACAGCGAGCGGACCGGCTGCGCCCTCGTGGTCAGCGACGATCCGGGCTGCCGCGGTCAGGCGCGCGGCCTGCTGGAGAACATCGCCCGCGCCAGCTACTCGCAGCCGCCCGCGCACGGAGCCGCGATCGTCGAGGAGATCCTCGGCGATCCCGTTCTGGCCGCCTCCTGGCGTGCCGAGCTGTCCACGATGCGGACCCGGCTGACCGCGCTGCGGGACGGTCTCGCCGGCCGCCTCGGTATGCCCGGCCTCGCCGACCAGCGGGGCATGTTCCTCACGCTTCCCCTGGACGCTGCGGCGATGCGGCGCCTCACGACCGAGTTCGCGGTGTACGGGCTACCGACCGGCCGGATCAACCTGGCCGGCATCCCCGCCACCCGCCTGGACGACGTCGCCGCCGCGATCCGCGCGGTCGGCGTGTGAGCCGGATCTCCGGGTTCCCGGCACGGCCGGCGCCGGGTGGACCGGTAGCACGGACCGGTCGCGATGCATCACCGCTGATATCTCGCGCCCGATGTGTGATCAGTGGTCGGCCGACTCTCGCCCTCCGCGGTCCACGATGTGATCGCGGTGCCCGCGCGGTCTGATCGGGGTGACCTCACGGTCGCCGGTGATATTGGTTGCGGCGGGGTAGCCGGTTCGCGTCGAGCCAGGCCGGCGGCAGGAACTCCGGTAGTCCGTCGCCGGCAATGTGGATCTCCCAGCCGGCGTCGGTGTGGATCAGACGGTGGTGGTGACCGCACAACAGCACCAGGTTCCGCAGGTCGGTGGGTCCGTTGTCGGCCCAGCTGATCACATGGTGGGCGTCGCACCACCGGGCCGGCCGATCACAGCCGGGGAACGCACAGCCCTTGTCCCGGACCGTCAACGCCCGGCGCAACGGCCCGGTGGCGGTCCGGCGGGAACGTCCCGCGTCCAGGATCTGCCCGGCGCCGCCGAGGACGATCGGCAGGATCCGGGCATCGCAGCCCAGCCGCCGCACCGTCTCCGCGGACACCGGCTCCCCCGAATCCAGCACACCCGCTCCGAGCGCCGCGCGCAGTGGGTCGAAGGCGACGGTGACAGCGATCTGCGGCCGGTCACCACCGTTGTCCGGCAGGCCGCTCCCGGTCAGAACGAGTCGGCACACCTCCACCAGCGCATCCGCCCGCCGCTGCCCCGGCGACCGCACCTGCCCGCTTGCCGCCGCCTCCGCAGCGACCGTCTCCGGTTTGCACAGCGGATCGAGCGCGGCCGTGACGATCGCCGCCGCTTCACTGTCGACGATGCCCGACACCCGGACCCGGCCGTCGCCGAGCGCGGTCAACGTCAGATACCGCTGCTCGTGAGCATCGCGTTCGGCCTCACGCAGACGCCGTTCCTCGGTCGCCTCGGCGATCTCGGGCGCGACATGATCGAGGATGCGCCGGCCCATCGCGCGCAGCCCTTCCGGGTCCAACTGCTGCGCCCAACCGGCCAACGTCGTCGCCGCATCGGCACGAATGCCGGCGTCCAGCCTCTTCGGCAGACCGGCCAGAGCGTTGGTGATCGCCCCCAGCTGCTCGGCGTTCACCTTCCCCTCCGCCAGCGCCGCATCCAGATCAGGATCCCGATCGACCACAGCAGCCTGGCGCAGCAACAGGGTCGCGGCACGAGCGCTGATGCGCAACCGGTCGCGCAACCACAGCCGAGGCGACGCGGCATGCTGAGCAGCCGGGATCTTCCGGCTGCGAACCTCCTGGACGGCGTGCAGGACGGCGGCGTGCAACATCTGCTGGGCCTGATGCACTCCATCGAGGAAGTCCAGCAGCTCGCCGTCTGGCAGCGGACTCGTGCGCCACGTCGCGCACTGCGCCGCTAGGTCGGTGAGCTGCCGCATCGTCTCCTGCATGCCAGCATTCTCGAACATGCGTACGACAAGAATCCAAACCCGAAGACCGGCTCCGACCCGGTTTCGCCCGGACCTCACAAACGGACGATTCGACTCGCCGCCGATGCAATCCTGAGGTATCAAACGCGGGCTGCCTCCTGGAAGGGGCGACAATCGGGAGGTGCCGCGCTCGCGGTCGGGCGACGACGGCTGGGCAGAATCCGGGGATGAGCTTCCGGCTGGCGGCATACGCGGTCTGCATCGAGGACGGGCGGGTTCTGCTGGCCCGCTTCGTGGCGGTGGACGGGGACACGAACTGGACGCTGCCCGGTGGGCGGGTCGAGCACGGCGAGGATCCGTTCGACGCGGTGGTGCGGGAGGTGGCCGAGGAGACCGGGTACGACGCGGCGGTGGAACGGCTGCTCGGGGTGGATTCGCGGGTGATCCCGGCGAGCGAGTCCCGGGCGGGCGTCGAGCATCAGAACATCGGGATCTTCTATCGGGTACGGATCACCGGCGGGACGCCCCGGCCGGAGCCGGACGGGGCGACCGCCGAGTCGGTATGGACCCCGCTCGACGAGGTGGCGGGGCTGCGGCGGGCATCGCTCGTCGACGTCGGGCTCGCGCTGGCCCGGGACCTTCCGGGGACCGGCCATACCGCGCCGGTCCCGGTCGGCGGGCTGGTCCGGCACTGACCGGACTCAGCCCCAGACCTCGGCGGCGGTCTCGGCGATGAGGCGAAGTTTCGCGACCTGCTCGGCGTACGTCAGGACGTTGCCCTCGACGGTCGAGGAGAAGCCGCACTGCGGGGAGAGGCAGAGCTGGTCGAGGGGGATGTAGCGGGCGGCCTCGTCGATCCGCCGTTTCAGGGTGTCCCTGGATTCCAGGGCGCCGCGTTTCGTGGTGACCAGGCCGAGGACGACCGTTTTCCCGGGCGGGACGAAACGGAGTGGGGCGAAGCCGCCGGAGCGGTCGTCGTCGTACTCGAGGAAGAAGCCGTCGACGGCGAGTTCGCTGAAGAGCGCCTCGGCGACGAAGTCGTAACCGCCCTCGGCGGCCCACGAGGAGCGGAAGTTGCCGCGGCACATGTGGGTGGTGACGTTCAGGCCGGCCGGGCGGCCGGCGATGGCGGCGTTGATCTGGCGGATGTAGCGGAGATGCTGGTGCTCGGCGTCGTCGCCGCGGTCGGTGAGCAGGCGGCGCTGGGCCGGGTCGTTGAGGTAGGCCAGGCTGGTGTCGTCGAGTTGCAGGTAGCGGCAGCCGAGGGCGGCGACCCGGCGGACCTGCTCGGCGTACGCGGCGCTCAGGTCGGCCCAGAAACGCTCCTCGTCGGGGTAGACGCCCGGATCGATGGCGGCCCGCCCGCCGCGGTAGTGCACCATGCTCGGCGACGGGATGGTCAGTTTGGCGGTGACGTCGCCGCCGACCTGCGCGTTGAGGAACGCGAAGTCGGAGCCGAAGATCGTCTCCTCGAGGGTGATCGGGCCGCCGACGGCCAGGGCGGCCGACTCGAAGTCGAGTTCGCCGTCGGCGTTGCGGAAGTGGACCTGGATCTTCTCGTCGGTGGGCCGGATGCCGCCGAGCCGATAGATGAAGTCCATGTGCCAGGAGGTACGGCGGAACTCGCCGTCGGTGGCCGAGCGCAGGCCCACGTCGCGCTGCATCCGGACGACCTCGCGGATCGCGTCGTCCTCGACGGCCCGCAACTCCTCGGCGGTGATCTCGCCGACGGCGCGCTGCTCGCGGGCCTTCAGCAGGCTCGGCGGCCGCAGCAGGCTGCCGACGTGGTCGGCACGGAACGGAGGTTTGTCACGGAGCGTCATTGGCGTGGCCCCTTCGCACGGTACGGGTCTCGTCAACCTACGCCGCGACGCGATCAATCTCCATCGATGCCGACCCGTCTATCGGGTACGGCGATCAATCAGTCCCACCCTGCTCCCGGCGCTTGAGGTCGTCCTCGCGGCGGCGCAGGTCGGCCTCCCACTTCTTCATCAGGTCCTCGTCCTCCTTCTTCTGCCGCTCGCTGATGCCGCGCAGGAACTCCGGGTCGTCGTCGGGCGAGCGCGGCCGCGCCTTCTCCGGGAAGCCGCTGCCCGGCCGCCACGTGGTGCCGTTGCTGAGCTTCACCGGGCGGGGCGGGCGGCCGGCCACGAACCAGGCGATGCCGCCGATCGGGGAGAACAGCAGGATCAGGATGACCCAGACGATCCGGGGCAGGGCGCGGATCTCGTGTTCCTCGGCGGAGAGGCAGGAGATCAGCGCGCATATGATCAACACGAGGTCTATCAGCGCGAACAGCGAGTAGAGACGAATCACGCGCTGATGATGCCAAAGCCCGGTCGGCGCCGTGGCCCCCTCCCACCGGCTTTTCGGCTCAATCGGCCGTGGAGCCCGTCGCGAATGACGAAGATTTCTCTCATGAGCGAACCCGTGCCGCCCGGCGCCGAGAAGCGCTTGCTGAGCGACGTACGCATCGGTGCCAAGATCCTCGTGGTGGTGCTGCTGGTGGCCGCCCTCGGCGGCGCGGTAGGCATCTTCGCCCTGATGCGGATGTCCGACCTCGCGGACACCGGTGAGGGTGAGTACGCGCAGACTCTCAAGACCCAGGCGGTCGCCGACGTACGGTCCGCGTTCAACCGGGTCCGGATCAACGGCCTGGAGTATCTGCTCGCCGGGGACGACGCGACCCGCGCCACCGAACGCGGGAAGTTCGACACCGAGGTGCAGAACGTCGCCGACGCGCTCACCGCGTACCAGGCGATGTCTCTCACCGGCGACGAGCAGGCCGGCGTCAAGGCGTTCTCGACCACCTGGAGCGCGTACCTCGGGCTCGTCACGGACAAGCTGTTCCCGCTCTCCCAGCAGGGCCGCCTCGACCAGGTGCGCTCGGTACGGGCCACCGAACTGCCCCCGCTGATCACCGATATGGTCGAGGCGCTGACCGGGCTGTCCGCCGCGGCGGTGGTGGAGGCGACCAGCTCGCACGAGGACGCCCAGGACACGTACCGCACCGGCCGCGCCGTCGTGCTCACCGCGATCGTCGTCGTCCTGCTGATCGGCGCGGCCGTCGCCGTGCTGCTCGCCCGCGGGCTCACCCGGCCCCTCGCCGAGTGCGTCCAGGTGCTGCGCCGCATCGACGACGGCGACCTGACCGCGCGGGCCGGTGTGCGCGGCGCCGACGAACTGGGTGAGCTGGCGACCGCACTGAACAGCACCGCGTCCACGGTCGCCACCACCGTCCGGCACGTCCGCGACGACGCGACCGCCCTGGCCGGCACCTCCGACCGGCTGTCCGCCATCGCCGAGGAGCTCACCCGCTCCGCGAAGAACACCGCCGAACAGGCCGGGTCCGTCTCCGCCGCCGCCGAGATCATCTCGGCGAACGTGCAGACCGTCGCGGCCGGCACCGAGGAGATGGGCGCCTCGATCCGGGAGATCGCCAGCAGCGCCGGCGACGCCGCGCACGTGGCCGGCACCGCCACCACCGCCGCCCAGCGCACCAGCGACACGATGGCCAAGCTGGGGGCGGCCAGCGCGGAGATCAGCGAGGTGATCAACGCGATCACCAGCATCGCGGAGCAGACCAACCTGCTCGCCCTCAACGCGACCATCGAGGCGGCCCGGGCCGGTGAGTCCGGCAAGGGGTTCGCGGTGGTCGCGTCCGAGGTCAAGGATCTGGCGCAGGAGACCGCCCGGGCCACCGAGGACATCAGCAAACGGATCTCGGCGATCCAGTCCGACACCGACGCGGCGGTCGCCGCGATCGGCGACATCGGGAACGTGATCGCGCAGATCAACGACTACGCGACGACGATCGCGGCGGCGGTGGAGGAGCAGACGGCCACGACCGGCGAGATGGGCCGCAACGTGGCGGCGGCGGCGTCCGGGTCGGGCAACATCGCGGCGGACATCACCAGCGTCGCGCAGACCGCGACACAGACCACGCACAGCGCCGACGAGGCCCGCAGCACCGCTGCGGAACTCGCCGGCATGGCTCAGCGACTCGCCTCCGCGGTCAACGGGTATCAGGTGTGAGATCCAGGCGGGGCCAGGTGGACAGGTCGGCGAGCAGTTGCCGGTCGTGGGTGGCGACGACCACGGCGGCGGGCGTGCTCAGAAGGGCCTCGGTCAGCTCGTCGACCAGGGTGGACGACAGATGGTTGGTGGGTTCGTCGAAGATCAGCAGATCGGGGCGTACGGCCAGCGACAGCGCCAGGTCGAGGCGGCGCTGCTGACCCTGTGACAGCAGCCGGACCGGGGTGCGCAGGGCCTCCGCGTCGAGCAGGCCCATCGTCGAACGCCCCTGGAGCAGCCGGTGCGCCGTCACGTCCGCGGGCTGTTCCGGGACCTCCTGGGCGATCAGCGCGATCCGGGCCTCCGGCGACCGGTGGATCGTGCCGGTCACCGGTCGCAGGCGGCCGGCCAGCAGGGCCAGCAGGGTGGACTTGCCGGTTCCGTTGCCACCGGTCACGAGCAGCCGGTCGCCGCCGGAGAGGGCGAGGGTGACCGGGTCGTTCAGGCGCCCTGGTACCCGTACCCCGTCAGTTTTGAGAAGTGGAACGCCTTTGCGGGTGTCGAGGGCCGGGAAGCGGAGCGCCGGCGGCGGCTCGGGAACCGTGATCCGATGGGCCTCGAGAGCCTCCCGCTCCCGGTTGAGGGCCTGCACCACCCCGGGTGTGTGCGACTGCCGTTTGTGCTTGTTCACGCCCTTGTCCGGGCGCCATCCGGTGGTCAGCCGGCCGCGTGCCCGGTCGGCCGCCGCCGACAGCCGGGCGTGTTCGGCCTGCTGGGCGGCGTAGTCCTGTTCCCAGGAGGCGCGGTCCCGGCGGCGGCCCACCTGCCACTCGTCGTAGCCGCCGGCGTAGAGCCGCGCGTGGCCGTCCACGCTCGGATCGAGGTCGAGGAACTGGCCGGCGACGTCCCGCAGGAGTTGCCGGTCATGGCTGACCAGGGCGAGCCCGCCGGAGTGGGCACGCAGCCGGGTGGTCAGGAAGGCCAGCCCGGAGGCGTCCAGATGGTTCGTCGGCTCGTCCAGCAGCAGGATGTCGTGGTGTGCGCCGAGCAGGCAGGCCAGCCGCACCCGGTAACGCTGGCCGACCGAGAGGGTCCGCAGCTCACGGGCCCGGTCGGTGCAGGCGTCCAGGGCCTTCAGGGCGATGTCGACGCGGCGATCGGCGTCCCAGGCGTCGAGGCGGGTGGCGGTCTCCAGGGCGGTCGCGTAGCGGTCACCGTATTCCCCCGCGGCAAGCTCCCGGTCCAAGGCCGCCAGGGCGGCTCGCGAGTCGGCCAGGGCGGCGGCGGTGAGGGTGCCGACGGTGTCGCCCGGCGCGGTGCGCAGGGCCTGGGCGGCGAGCCCGATGGTTCCGGACCGGTGCACGGCGCCCTCGGCGGGGACGATCAGGCCGGCCAGGACGTGCAGCAGGGTGGTCTTGCCGCGGCCGTTCTCACCGGTGACGGCCAGGCGGGACGCGGGTGAGACGGTGACGGACACGCGGTCGAGGACCAGGCGGGCGCCGAGACGGACGGTGACATTTTCGGCACGAAGGTGCGCGTGAGACATGGTTGTGGAAGCTCCGCGGCTCGAAGAGAGCCGGGCAGCCGGATGCGACCGCCCGGCGGGACGCCGAGACGGCGGGCAATCGAGGAAGGTCGCGCCGCCGTCAGCGGCGGCCGCGCGTCCTCATGAACACGACTCCGTCACACATGGCGGCAAGGCTATCCGAGCCGGCGCGGGCGGCCAATCGATTATTCGGATGTTCGGAACATCGGGATGGTGGGTGTATCGTGGCGGGCATGGTTCGATTGACGCGGGCGCAGCAGCAGGCGCGCACCAGGGCGGCGGTGCTCGACGCGGCCGTCGAGGAGTTCGCCGAGCACGGCTATGCCGACGCCAAGGTCGACCGGATCGCCGCGCGGGCCGAGCTGACCCGCGGCGCGGTGTATTCGAACTTCACCAGCAAACGGTCCCTCTATCTCGCCGTCCTGCTCGACTCCTGGCCGCACGCCCCGATCCAGCCCGCCTCGGTGTCCGATGTGACCGGCGCCGCCGAGGCGTTCGCCCGCGCCTGGCTGCAGCGGCTCCCCCTCGCCACCGACACGGCGGCCGCGGCCCGGTTGCGATCCCGTTCGGTGACCGGCGTCTTCGACGACGAGCCGGGCCGGGCCGTCCTGGGCCAGCTGACCCGCCTGGAGGCGCTGCTCCTCGGGCTGGCGCTGGAGTCCTGCCCACCCCGGGCGGGCCGCCGGGTGCGGCTCGCCGAGCTCATCCTCGCGCTGCTGCACGGCGCCGACCATCTCGCCGGGGCCGCTCCCGGTTTCGGCGACCCCTTCGAGGTGGCGCGGGCTTGCGGTCACCTCACCGGCCTCGGCTTGGCCGACGCCTGGGACCCCCCACACCTTCCTTTCGTACGGGGCGCCGAACTCTGCGACGACCCCTGGCCAGAGCCCGAACCCGCCGGCGACGGCGTCATCGTGGTGCTCGGTGCGGCCCGGCTCGGTTCCGCCGAGGAGGCGGTGCGCGCCGCCGGCCCGGAGGACCGGGTCACCGTGGCCGTGGTCACCGGCGATCCGGCCGAGACGGGGGCGCTGGTCCGGCTGCGGATCACCGGTCTCGCCGCGTGCCTGCGGCAGGCGTTCCCCGCGGACGCGGCCCCACCGGTGCAGGTGGAGCTCGACGAGGGCCCGTCACTCGCCGCGGCCGCCGGCGCGGAGCCGGCCGACGACACCGAGGTGGCGGTCCGGGTGCGCGGCGGCCGGATCGTGGCCCGCGCCTCGGGCCGGGGCGCCGGTCACGCGGTCGCCACCGCGCACCTGGAGGAGCGACCATGACCGATCTGCTCGTGCTGCACACGCTGCGGTGCATGGGGTTCACCGACCTGGACCGGATCGCGGACGCCAGTGGGCTGCCCGCGCCGGAGGCCGAGTCACGGCTGATCGATCTGGCGGTGGCCGGTCTGGTGACCCGCACGCCGGGGGCGTTCGGCGGCTGGGGGCTGACCGACGCGGGCAAGGCCGAGGACGCCCGGCTGATCGGCGAGCAGTTGCGCACGGCCGGCGCCACGGCGGCGGTGACCCGGGCATATGAGCGGTTCATGGTGCTCAACCCGGAGCTGCTGGATCTGTGTTCGGCCTGGCACCTGCGGACCGTCGACGGGGTCGCCACGGTCAACGATCACGCTGACACGGGATATGACGCGCGGGTGCTGGCCCGCTTCGTCGACCTGGACCGGCGGGCCGGGCCGGTCTGCGCGGACCTGGACGCGGCGCTGCCCCGCTTCGGGCGCTACCGGGGGCGGTTGGCGGCGGCTCTGGCCAGCGCTTCGTCCGGCCGTTGGGAGTATCTGGCCGACGCCACCACGTCGTACCATGCCGTCTGGTTCCAGCTCCACGAAGACCTGCTGGTCACGCTGGGCATCCCCCGATGACTTTCCTCCACCACCTCTCCCCCGACACAGCCGGCGACAGCCCGCGTTCCCACCGCGCCGCCGATGCCGCCTCGCGGGCCACCACCGAGGCTCCGCCCTCTCCCAGCACCACCGCAGACCCTCGGGACCACGCCGCTCCGCCCTCCGCCAACACCACCGCTGGTCAGGAGGGTGTGCTCGGAGGGAAGGCGCTGGGGCTGCGGACGCTGATGGGGCTCGGGCTGCCGGTGCCGCCCGGGTTCGTCGTCGTCACCGGCGCATGCCGCGCGTTCCTTGAGGGAGGCCGGTTCCCGGACGGGCTCGAGGCTGAACTGGCGGCGGGGACCCGCGTTCTGCAGTCGACGGTCCAGGGGCGACGTGGCGAGAAGCCATACCTCGAGGATCGGCCGCTGTCGGTTTCGGTGCGGTCGGGGGCGGCGGTCCCGATGCCCGGCATGATGGACACGATTCTCGATGTCGACCCGGCCGGTGGGCTGCGCGAGGCGGTGGAGGCGGTGTTCGCGTCGTGGCGTTCTCCGCGAGCGGTCACCTATCGGGAGGTGCACGGCATTCCGCACGATCTCGGGACGGCGGTGATCGTGCAGGCCATGGTGTTCGGCGATCGTGACGAGCACAGTGGCAGCGGTGTCGCGTTCAGCCGGGATCCGAGCACCGGCGCGCCGGGGCCGTACGGGGACGTGCTGTTCGGGCACCGTGGCGACGCGGTGGTGTCCGGGCGGGCGGACACCCGGCCACTGGATGATCTCGCGGCGCGCGAGCCGGCGGTCTGGGCCGAGCTGCTCGACGGTCTCGGGCGGGTGGAACGGCACTACCGGGACGTCTGCCATGTGGAGTTCACGTTCGAGTCCGGCCGGCTCTGGTTCCTGCAGGTCAGGCCGGGCGGGCTGGCGGGCCGGGCGGCGGTGCGCGTCGCCGTGGACCTGGTCGGTGAGGGCCTCATCGACCGGGCGACGGCTCGGGCGCGGGTCACTCCGCAGCAGGTGCGGGCCGCCCGCACCCCGCGGATCCGTGACGTGACGCAGCTTCTCGCGCGTGGGACCGGGGCCAGTCCCGGGGTGGCGAGCGGGCGGATCGCGGTCACGGCGGACCAGGCGGTACGGATGGCGGCGGACGGCCCGGTCGTCCTGGTCCGGCCGCAGACGTCACCGCTGGACATGCACGGCCTGGCCGCCGCTGCCGGGATCGTCACCACGGTCGGCGGGACGACCAGTCATGCCGCGGTGGTCGCCCGTTCGATGGGGAAACCGGCGGTCGTCGCCACCGCCGCGCTCACCGTCGATCCGGGCGGCGGGCTGGTGCACTGTGGCAGCCGGTCGTTCCCGGCCGGCACGGTGATCACCATCGACGGGACCGGTGGCGAGGTCGTCATCGGTACGGCCGAGACCACCACCGGCGACACCGACCCGCATCTCGACCGGCTGCTCGGCTGGGCCCGGGAGGTGGGTTAGGCCGGGTCGTGGAGGAGTTGCCCGACGATTTCACGGTAGGCGTCCTTCATCGGCAGGGAACGTTCGACGTGGACGCGCCGGCGGTCGGCGATGACGTCGATGCCGCGGATCGGGTCGTGACCGGACTGCTGGTACGCCTCCCACCACAGGCCGATGCCACGCCGCTGCCAGGCCGGCACCTCGTTGTAGTTGATGCCGTGCCGGAACAGCAGCTCGTTCTTGTCCTCGGTGCTCGTGCCGTCGATCGCCTCGGCGGCCTGCCGGCGGGTCCGCCCCGCGGCTCGCAGCGTCCAGTAGCACCAGCCGTTGAGCGCGGACCGGGCCGCGTCCGACTGCCGCCAGGAGAAGTAGTCGGCGACGTCCGCGACGCCCGCACCGAGCCACAGCCGCGCGTCGAAGTGGGCGGAGATCCCGGCGGCATGGGTGAACGAGGCGCTGGCGAGGCCCGCCGACACCGACACGAGCTTCTCCACCGAGCGGCCGAAAAGCGCGAATCCGGGGTCGAACAGCAGGGAGATCTCGTCACTGACCGTGTACGCGTACCGCGCTCCCATCTCGACCAGCAGAGCCTCGGCCGTCCCGCTCATGTGCTCGGCGAACCGCTCGTCGAACGGCTTGCCGAAGTGCTGCTCGGTGAAACGGGAGAAGCCCCGCCCGTCCAGCCGCAGCACCGTCCACACCCCGGGCAGCACGGTGAGCCCGTGGAAGTACTCACGGCTCCGCTGCCCCGCCTCGAAGCGCTCCATCCCGCCGCCTCCCATCCAGAACCGACATGCTCACACGGACCGCCCCACTCCACCGACCGATTTCGGGGTGGGACGAGTCCGCCCGAACAGCCGTGGATTGTGCGGTGGTGGGGGTGCGGGTGGGAACTACGATCGGCGCGTGATCGATTTTTCCAGTCCGTCGGTTTTCAAGCTCACCCCGGTCGACCCCGGCGCCGTCTATCAGCAGGTCGCGCCGCTGCTGATCAACGGGGAGCAGCTGGTGTACGCGTTCAAGACGACCCGGGACTTCGTGGCGTTCACGAACAAGCGCCTGATCGCCGCGAACATTCAGGGCATGACCGGGAAGAAGGTGGACTTCACCTCCCTGCCGTACAGCAAGATTCAGGCGTTCTCGATCGAGACGGCGGGCAACTTCGACCGGGACGCCGAGCTGGAGCTGTACTTCAGCGGCCTCGGCAAGGTGCGCCTGGAGTTCAAGGCCAGCTCGGACATCCGCCAGCTCGGCCAGATGATCGCCACGTATGTGCTGTGATCAGCCCGCGCCGGTGCCGAACGGGTTGTCGATGAGGTAGCGCCAGCGGCCGTCAGCGCCCCGGCGGAGCACGTCGGTGGCGCTGCCCCGCAGGTCGAGCGGGAAACCCTGGCGGGCGGTGCCGCGGATCGACCAGTCCACGATGGCCAGGGCGACGTCGCCGGCGACGTACAGGTGCCGGGTCTCGGCGGTCATCGGTAGCCCGTACCCCGCAAGGTGTTGCAACGCCGCAAGGCGGGCGGGGGAATCGGTGACCGGTGTGCCGGGCGAGGGGATGAGGACGGCGCCGGGCTCGTAGAACCGGTCGAGCACCGCTCCGGAACCGGTGGCGAACGCCGCGAGGTAGGCGGCCAGGTGCTCGTGAAGATCGGTGGGAGGCTGTATGGCATCGGTGTCTGTCATACCCATCGAACATAACCCGGGAGGCCGGGAATCGCGGTGACCGACACGCGCCTACCCGATAGCGTCCACGGCATGCGTCTCACCGGGCGGCGGCGGGCGCGGAGTTCGTGGTGCTGTGCACCAACACCATGCACAAGGTCGCCGGCCAGGTCGAGGCCGCGGCCGGGATCCCGCTGCTGCATCTGGCCGACACCACCGCGGAGGCGGTCGAGCGGGCCGGCGTCGGCACGGTCGGGCTGCTCGGCACCCGGTTCACACTCGCGCTCTGATGCCCCGGATGATTACATGATTACATGACGGTGGAGTACATCCGGTACCGCATTCCCGGCGACACCGCGGCCTTCGAGCAGGCCTACCAGCGGGCGTCGCGTTTTCTGGCCGAGGCGCCGCAATGCGCCGACTACGAGCTGAGCCGCTGCTCCGAGGAACCGGCGGTCTACATTCTCCGGATCACGTGGACCTCGGCGGAGGACCATCTGAAGGGCTTCCGCGGCGGCGAGCTGTTCCCCGGTTTCCTCGCCGAGATCCGGCCCTGGATCGAGGCGATCGAGGAGATGCGCCACTACGAGCCCACGACGGTCCGGGGCGCCGGCGGCTCGGTGCCGACGCTGTTCGCGTGGGCCGGCGGCGCCGAGGCGTTCGAGCGGCTCACCGAGCGGTTCTACGAGCTGGTGAAAGCCGATCCGGTGGTCGGGCCGCTGTTCGCGCACATGGATCCGGCCCATCCGCGGCACGTCGCGATCTGGCTGTCGGAGGTGTTCGGTGGCCCGGCCCGCTACACCGCCGAGCGCGGCGGCTACGCGCACATGCTCGCCCACCACCTCGGCAAGTCGATCACCGAGCAGCAGCGCCGGCGCTGGGTGAACCTGCTGCTCGACGCGGCCGACGAGGTGGGGCTGCCGGACGATCCGGAGTTCCGGGCGGCGTTCACCGGCTACCTCGAGTGGGGCACCCGGCTGGCGCTGGCCAACTCGCAGCCGGGCGCCACTCCCCCGCGCGAGGCGCCGGTGCCGCACTGGGGCTGGGGAGTCGCGCCGCCCTATCTGGGCTGAGAGCCTTTCCCGTTTCCCGCTACGGACGGTCGTGGCGTCGCTACGCTGCTCCCGGTGAGCCTGTCGAAACCCGCAGCCTGCCTGGCGTGTGCCGCCACGACCGTTCTGGTCCTGACCTGCATTGCCGTGCCGGCCAGCGCCGCCGCGCTGAACATGACCCTGACCAAGCCGTACGGGCTCAGCGGTGGCGGCAACATGGTCGTCGGCACCGTTCCGTCCAACCCCGCCAACGCGAACACGTTCGTGGACGGGGTGCCGCCGAAGATCCAGTTCCAGTTCGGGGCCTGCACCTCCACGGCGAAGAACCCGGTCCAGATCGCGTCGAGCGGCGGCACGGTCACCGCCGGGATCCTGAACGTCGACCCCGCCGACGTGACCCGGGTCAGCGGGACGAAGATCGCCTTCCGGGTGCCGTCGAGCGCGTACCCCGCCCTCGACGACCAAGGGGCGCCCAGCGCCGTCAACACCACCGGGCTGGTCCTGGTCGCCGGGCAGAGCACCGGGAAGTGGAACGTCTGCGTCTACTCCGGCGCCTCGGCCACCGGCCCGCTGCTGGCCACTTCCACCTACAACGTGGTGACCAAACCGACGATCAGCACGATCTCGCCGACGAGCAGCCCGGCCGGCGGCGGTCAGACGGTCACGGTCACCGGCACCGGCTTCACCGCCGTCACGATGCCGGTCACCGCCACGATCGGCGGCACCCCGGTCAGCAACATCAAACTCGGCGCCGACGGCAAGAGCTTCACCGCGACCACCGGGGCCCGCGCGCCGGGCGGCAACCTCACCATGACGATCAGCACGCCCGGCGGCAAGGTGAGCAGCAGCGACCCCGACAACAATCCCGGCACCGGCGATCCGGCGATCCTGTTCGACTACAGCAACGGCATCTCCGTCTCGCCGGACAACGGCCGCCCCGCGAAGAAGGTCACCCTCGACATCACCGGCGCCGGGTTCCAGGAACTCCAGTTCGTCAACGGCAGCGCCCCGACCAGCACCGACCCGCACGTGTTCCTGGTCGACGGCGCCTACCTCGCGGGCAGCAACCGGGGCGTCGCCGAATGCAAGGACGTGGTCGTCGTCACCGACAACGAACTCATCTGCACCGTCGACCTGACCGAGAACGCCCTCGACCCGGCGACCAGCTCCCCCACCGGCAGCCCGATCCTCAACGACGCCTATGTCGTGACGGTCGTCGAGAACGGCGCCACCAACGCCGCCGGCAACGGCAACCCGTCCATCGTCAGCAGCGGCGCCGCCTTCACCATCGGCCCCTACTGATCACATCTCCGCACGGCGTTGCGCCACACGGTTCGCCGCGGGCTCCACCGTCAGTCCGGCGACGGCGTCGGCGCCGTTGAACGCGAGCACCCGCCACAGGCCCGGCGAGCAGCCGACCACCCGCATCCGGCGGGCCTCGGCGGCCGCGGTCTCCAGCAGGATCCGCACGGCGGCCGCGTCGGCGAACCGCAGCCCGGACACGTCCACGGTCAGCGGCCTGCTGTCGGCCGGGGTGTCCTCGACGAGATGCTGCAGCAGGGCCCGCAGCGCCTGCCGGTTCGACAGGTCGGCGTCGCCCTCGATCCGGATGCCGGGCGGATCGGTGGTGCGCAGCGCCCGCAGCGCGGGCTCGGTGGTGACGCTGGTGTGCGCGCCGACCGTGGCCGGATGCGACCAGGTCACCCGTTGCAGGTCGGTGCCGCTGAACACGCGCCGGTCGTAGAGGCAGATGGCCATCGCCCCGCCGTCGGCGAACACCCGGTTCACGTTCGCTTCGTACCACGCGAGACGGTCGGCGCCGGGCACCGGGCGGGACGCCCACGACATGTCGCCGATGGCTCGCAGGCCGCGGTGGCCGTCGGCCCGGGCCTGCTCGGTCTCGGCACGCCAGCCCGCCATCGTCGCCTCCGGGTCGAAGGCTCCGGAAGCGAGGTACGACTCCTCGGCCGTCACCATCCGCAACTGCCCGCGGGCGGCCGCGCCGGACGCGTCCACACCGGCCCGGTCCAGGCCGGCGGCCAGGAGCTCGGGGTCGGGGCCGAAGTAGAGGATCCGGTCGTTGTCCCGGATGCCCGCGCGTATGTATGTCGCCAGGCTTCGCAGCCTGGCGTCATCGTCCTCGACGACGACACACGCGTGATCGCCCAGACGAAGACGGCCGAGCATCCCGGCCTCGATCATGTCGACACTTCGCCTCACCTGTATGTCGGCCGCTACCGCTGTGGCCTCATCCTAGTGGGCAGCCCGCATGATCGACGTGCCGTCACTCCCCGGCCCGCAGATAGTCCACGACCTCGGCGTTGAACCGTTCGCCCGGCGGGATCGCCGGCACACCCGGCGGGTACGGGCTGATCATCTCCGCGCTGATCCGGCCGACCAGGATCTTCCGGCCCGGGCCGGTGATCGTCAGCATCGCGGTGTGGATCGAGATGCTGGAGCCGCAGGTGCTGAACACGGCCGACCGGGCGCCGACCGCGTCGGCGAACAGTTCCTCGGCCTCGCCGGCGTGCTGCTTCGCGGTGATCGCGTCGGCGGCGAACGCGCCACGGGACAGCACGGCGGCGGTCCGCTCCCCCACTTCCGCGCCGAGCCGGTGCCCGGGCGGCGCGAACGTGTGATAGCCCTGGCTGCGGTACTGCTCGATGGCTTCGAGGATCGGTGTGCGGGCCTGGTTCATGGACGGTCGATCGCCACCGGCCACGGGGACCGAAACTCACCCGTACGCTGCCCGGAGGGTTGTCGCTCTTTCTCCGGAGGAACCGACTGTGCAGAAGCGCACGCTGGGTAACGGGCTCGAGGTCTCCGCTCTCGGGCTCGGCTGTATGGGCATCAGCCACGGCTACGGGCCGGCCACCGACCGGTCGGAGGGTGTCGCGCTGATCCGGGCCGCCGTCGAGGCGGGCGTCACGTTCTTCGACACCGCCGAGGTGTACGGCCCGTTCGTCAACGAGGAGGTGGTCGGCGAGGCCCTCGTCCCGTTCCGGGAGCGGGTGGTGATCGCGACCAAGTTCGGGTTCGGGATCGGCGACGGCGCCCGGCGCACCGGCCTGGACAGCCGGCCCGAGCACATCCGCGAGGTCGCCGACGCCAGTCTGCGCCGGCTCGGCATCGACACGATCGACCTGTTCTACCAGCACCGGGTCGACCCGGACGTGCCGATCGAGGACGTCGCCGGCACGGTCGGGGAGCTGATCGCCGCCGGTAAGGTACGGCACTTCGGCCTGTCCGAGGCCGGCGCCGGGACCATCCGCCGGGCACACGCGGTGCAGCCGGTGACGGCGGTGCAGAGCGAGTACTCGCTGTGGTGGCGCGAGCCGGAGGACGAGATCCTGCCCGTGCTGGCGGAGCTCGGCATCGGCTTCGTCCCGTTCAGCCCGCTCGGGCGTGGCTTCCTGACCGGCAAGATCAGCGCGGACACCGCGTTCGCCGACGGGGACATGCGCAACGGGCTGCCCCGGTTCACGCCCGGGGCCCGCGCCGCCAACCAGGCGGTGGTCGATCTGCTCGGCGCCGTCGCGGCCGGCCGGGGCGCCACCCCGGGCCAGGTGGCGCTGGCCTGGCTGCTCGCCCGCGAACCGTGGATCGTCCCGATCCCGGGCACCCGCAACCCGGGCCGGCTCGCCGAGAACATCGCGGCCGCCGACCTGACGCTCACCGCGGCCGAGGTCGCCGACCTCGACGCCGCCGCCGCGAAGATCCTGGTGCAGGGCGACCGCTACCCCGCGCACCTGCAGCAGACCATCGACCGCTGACCCGGTCCGTTCACAGCTGGATGATCTGACCGGCGCGCGGTGACGTACGGCCCTCGAGGACCTCCAGCCAGGCTTTCCGGAGGTCTTCGGGGCCCGTTCCGGCCTGGACGTCGAGCCAGCCGGCGGCGACGGCGGCGAACCGGTGCCAGGCGTCGGCGAACCGGGCGTCGAGACCGTCGCGGCCCCAGTCACGGCGGCGTTTGCCCATCTGGTTCGGGGCGAAGAACACCTCTCCGGCGGTGTCGGCGTTCGGCACCTTGTTGGTGAGGCCGACGGCGATGTCCCGGACGAGATGGTCGCCGAGGTGTTCTTTCAAGAGGGCCCGGGTGGCGGGCGCCCCGGACAGGTCGAGGTAGACGGTCGGCGCCTTCGTCAACTCGACGGCCTGCTCGTACGTGCGGACGTCGTCGTAGCAGCCGAGCGACCGGGTGAAGTCCACGTTGCTGGGTGAGGTGAGCCCGATCAGGCGCGGGCCCTTGCCGTGCAGCTCGAACGCGGCGGCGTACGCGGTCTTGCTGGACGCCGACGAGACGACGATCGTGTCCGCGCCGTAGAAGTCGTTGTCGGCGACCTGGTCGGCCAGCATGAACGAGGTGAAGAACAGCGGCCGGAACAGGATCAGCAGATCCTCCTGGTCGGCGCGGTAGGCGGGGTCGCCGGTGGTGGCCCGGTACGCGTTGTACGGCGACGGCAGGCCGGCCCGGTGGGTGGCGCCGTCCCGGAAGCCGGTGGCGTCGACCCGCTCCGGCCGCACCACGAGGTGCCCGGCGGGTGGCAGGTAGCCGTACACCCGCTGTCCGGGCTCGACGCCCGGCACCGTCGACGCGGTGACCTCGGCGAAGCCCCACAGCGGCGGCAGGCCCCACTCGGGGCCGAGCCCGCGCGGTTCGCCGGGGAAGAACTCCCAGTAGCGGAACGACTCGCCGAGCACCGCGTACGTCACGTTGTTGGCGGTGAGCCCGACCCGGTCCACCCGCAGCAACGCCTCGCCCTCCCGCAGTGGGGGGATCGCGCCGTCGACGACGGTGGTCCTGCCGAGATCGTCGCGAGCGACGGCGAACGTCCACGTTGCAACCATGCCGCGACGCTATGCACCCGGCACCGCCCGGACAAGATGCACTGCGAGTGCAAAATGTCACCCCAGCAGCTCGGACAGGGTGACCGGCGTCAGGCCCTCGCGGCGCAGACCGGCCAGGATCGCCGGCAGCGCGTCGTCGGTGTAGAGGGCGTTCGCCTCGGTCACGTGCATGATCACCACGGAGCCCGGCCGCACCTGCGACAGCACCGCGTTCACCACCGGCTTCGGCCCGCGAGCGAACGGGTCGCCGCTGACCACGTCACCGTCGATCACCGTGACGCCGAGCGGGGCCAGCGCCCGCAGCGCCGCCGGGTCGTGGCACAGGCCGGGGAACCGGAAATAGCGGGTCTGCCGCCCGCCGAACGGCTCCAGCACCCGGAACGTCTTCGCCACGTCCTCGGTCATCTCCGCCGGTCTCACGCGCGGCAGGTTGTAGCAGTCGCCGGTGAACGCCGCGTGCTCGTAACTGTGGTTGGCCACCTCGAACAGCGGGTTCCCGGCGATCCGGCGGGTCACGTCGGGATACTGCTCGGCCCACTGCCCGGTCACGAAGAAGGTCGCCGGGATCCGCCGTTTCTCGAGCAGATCGAGAAGACGGAGATTGGCGTACGAGGTGACCTCGCCCCGCCGCAACCGGGCGATCATCGCGTCGGTCATGTCGGCGTCGAACGTCAGCGCCACCCTCCTGGCGTCCCGCGGCCCGTGCTGGACCACCGGCGGCAGCGCCCCGGCCCGGCTCGTCCCGGGTTTCGCCGGCGCTGACGTCCTCTCGACGACCGGAGCGGCCGGGGCGGCACGTGAGGTCACCGGGGCCGGCGGGACCGCCGGCTCGGGCGGGGCGGCCCCGCACCCGGACAGCGCCAGGACGGCGAGGACGGCGAGACCGGCGCGCAACGACATGCGGGCGAGGATGTCATCCCCGGCCGATCCCCCGCCACATCGCGGTCAGCGGCCACCGCGCCCACAGCCGTACGCGCACAGGCCGAACTTGGCGAACCGGGTGCTCCCGGTCTTGCCGAAGGCCGTGAAGTCGCCACCGACGGTGACCGTGCGCAGTTTCGGGTTCGCCCGCAGGGTGAGGACGCCCCACTTGCCGTTGCTGTTCGGATTCCAGTTCAGCAGCCGGCCGGTCGCCGGATCCCAGGCGCCCAGCTTCGGCTGGCGGCGCTGCTCCCGCGGGCACCAGGAGGTGGCCGTCCGCGACGGCTCCGGGCACGCCACGGTGAAATGGCCGCCGGCGTAGATCGCGCCGTTCAGGTATGTGATCGCCTGGACGTCACCGTCGGTGACACTGCTCCAGGCCAGCCCGCCGTCCGGGCGGTAGGCGGCCACCCGGCCACCGGCCCCGGCGAGCCCGGCGTAGACCCGATCGGCGGCGGTGGTCAGGGCGAACACCGGGTACGGCACGGTGGGGCGGAACGTCTGGTCCGGCTTGCCGTCACTCACGCGCAGGGCGGCGAGACGGGCCGATCCCGGCGTACCGCTGAGGCTCTTGAAAGCCCCGCCCACGTAGAGCCGGGACCCGGACGGGGTCAGCACCAGCACTTTTCCGTCCGTGCCGCCGCCGAAGGCGGGGTCCAGCGCCCCGTCGGAGAGCCGGAACGCGGCGAGGTTGCGGGCCGGCCGCCCGTCGACCGTGCTGAAGCTGCCACCGAGGAAGAGACGGCCGCCGACGGTGGCGATGGCGTGGCCGGTGCCCTTGACGGTGTGCCGCAGCGAGCCGAGCGCGCCCGTGGCCAGGTTGATGTCGGCGATGCCGGGTCGTGACTGGCCGCCGATGCTGCTGAACTCTCCGGTCACGTAGAGTGATGATCCGGCGGCGGTGAGGGCCGTGATGGCGTCGTCGGCGGCGGGCGCCCAGGGCAGCAGCCGGCCGGTCCGGGCGTCGACGGCGGCGAGCCGCTTCCGCTTGATCCGCTGACCGTCGACGATCGCGTGGGTGAAGTTGCCGCCGATGTACACGGTGTCGCCGACGTGGGTGCTGGCGTAGACGGGTCCGTCGAAGCCGGCGGTCCGGTCCGGGGTCGCCGAGACCAGCGGAACGGTGTCCGCGTGGGCGGGCGGCGCGCCGGTCAGGGTGAGGGCGCCGGTGAGCAGGGTCGCGAGGCACAGTCTGCGCGTCATGAAGGCGACGATATGGACGATTGCTCACCGATGTCCGGGAAAGCGAAGAAGATTAGTGAAACATCAGGTCATTCGCCGTCGTTGATCAACTCCAGCGCCGCGATCCGGACCGGGTGGTCCTCGTCGAGGCCGGCGAGGAACAGCAGGATCGGCAGCCGGGACTCCGCGTCGCGTGCGCCCCGGACCAGGGCGGGAGCGTCGGCGGCCGACAGCTGCCCGACGTCGAGCAACTCGCGTTCCACCAGCACGGGTCCGGACCGCTCGGGGCCACTGACGGTCACCGTGACCCGACGCGGGTTCGCCGGCAGCAGGTAGTCGACGCCGCCGATCCACAGGCGGATCAGGCCGGCGTCCCCGCTCCGGGTAGCCGGTGGGGACACCTCGGCGCGCAAGCTGTCGTCGGAGTACAGCGTCTGCCGCGCGCGCCAGCCGCCCTCCTCGGCCACGTGCGAGGCGATGGTGTGCTTCGGCTCGCCGGCGTCCTCGAGGCCGCGGCCGGCGCCCAGCAACTCCCCGGGACGATCGAGGCGCGGCAGCCGCCACGGTTCGGCCACCGAGATGTAGGTGAGGCGGCCGGCGGCGGGACCGGCGGGACGCCCGATCGGCTGCCGTGGTGGCCGGACCCGCCCCTCGGCATCGACGGTGTAACCGGTCAGCAGCGATGGGCAGGCGGCAGCCATCCGGTCGGCGACACGGTCACGGATCGTCGTGGGCACGGCCGTTCCCTGGGCGGAACGTTCGTTCCACGCCAGGCAACGGGCCAGGATCGGCATGCCGGCCGCGATCACCGGCAGGTCACCTCGGGCGACCCGCTCGTAGATCGCGGACTCCGCCCGATCCGGGACGCGGCCCCGCTGCCAGGCGACGGCACACCGCAGCAGGAACGGATCAGGGATGCCCGGATACTCACCGGCGAGCCGGGCCGCCCACTCCCCGGCCCGCGGATCGTCGTGGCGAAGCAGGTAGTAGCCGATCGCGATGTCCTCGACCGCTGTCCGCCGCCGGTCACCGAGCAGACTCCCGGCGACGGCTCCGGCGCCGGTCAGATCGCCGCGCCGCAGGAACCTCAGCAGCGTCCGCGCCGAGCCGGACGGCAGTTCCAGCCCGCCGGCCGGGAAGACGTCGAGGGGTGTCGACGGCGGCACATGGGTCACGACGGTCCAGCCGTCGCCGGCGGGCACACTCACGAGAGCGACCGGTCGATCGCTCCGGACCACGCCGCCGTGGAACGCGACACCCCCGGTGATCGGTGCGTCCACCGGGTCGTCGACGAGGGTTCCCGCGGCAGGGCCGGAAGCCGGACCTTCGGGAACCGGCGCGACGTCGAAGTGGACGGGAAAGGGACCACGGCGATGAACGGTCCTCGAACTGGTGCACGACCAGCCGTCCGGGGTCCAGCCGCGCACGTGATAGCGGCCGGGGCCCGGCACCTCGACGAAGACGCCCTCCCGGGTCACCGCCGTACTCGTGATGACCCGCAGCTCGTCGTCCAGCACCTCGGCGGCCAGGACGAAGGCGTCTCTCGGAGCGTCGACGCCGGTGCACCAGATCACGAGCAGCTCGCTCATCGGGACGCGACCCGCAGATCGAACCGGCGCGACGGCGGGAAGACCACCTCGTCCTCGTGGCACCGGTCCGTCCACTCGCCGGCGCCGAACTCGGCCCGGACGTCGTAGACCCCGGCCCGCACCGCGCCGGTCCACCGGTCCCGGCCCGGCGCCCGGGACAGCACCTCGGCCTGGTCACGGGACCGGCGCAGACTCAGCCGGGCGGTCCGCTGGGCGTTCTCGGGCAGGCAGCCGACGTCGAACGGCACCTCCGGCGGGCCGGCCAGCGCCCGCAGCACCGCCGGCCCGTGCGAACCGTCCACCTCGGTCTCCGGCAGCACGGCGGCGACGGCGGGCCCGAGCCGGTCCGCCATGATCCGCCAGGTGCCGTCGGCGCCCCGGACCGCCGCGCCACCGGCGAACGCCTGACGGACCGCCACGGCGAAATCGGTGGGGCGGTCGGGGTACGCGAACGCCTGCCGGCCGCTGCGGGCGGCGTAGACGGCGACGTCGACCGCCGGCCGGCGCACCAGGGGGATCATCGTGGGCACGGTCCCGTTGAGGCGTACCGTCCCGTCGACCCCGGCGGGCACCGTCCGGCACGTGTCCAGCAGGTAGATCAGCAGGCCGGCCCGGTTGCCGAGCATCCCCGCGCGGGTCTCCTCGAAGTCGATCGCGTGGACGAACGGGTTGGCGGGGTGACTGCCGAAGTCCTCCAACAGGAGCATCTGCTGCTGGACGCTGCGGGCGTACCCGTGGCCGCAGAAGTAGAACAGGCCCACGGCGGACGGGTCGTCGCAGCGGTCGTACCACTGCTGGAAGCCTTTGAGGAACCCGTCCAGAGTCGCTTCGCCCGGGGTGGCGAGCAACTCGACGCTCGCCAGCGGCACCTCCGGGTCACCGGCCTGCCCCGCCGTCAGCCACTCGGCCACCGACCGGGCGCTCACCGCCGCCCCGGGAACGTCCTCCAGCCCGCGGACCAGGGCGTTCCGGGAACGCGCCGCCGCCGGGTAGCGGCTCGCACCGACGATCAGGGCGTGCATCCGGCGGGCCGTCATCAGGTCAGCGGCCCGATCCGCCGGCCCAGGCGGGCGTGGAAGTGCGGCTGGCGAAGGTACGCCCCGTGGGCCCAGACCGACCCGGACGGGTAGTCGTAGTCGTCAGCGCCCTCGAAGATCGGCTCGGCCCGGAACGCGAGCGGGTCGTTACGGTCGACCACGTTGATCCATCGCCGGACCCCGGCGGGCGCCGCGACCCGCTCGCCGCCCGCGCCCGGGACGTCGTCCGCGCTGGCATGGAACAGCTTCAGCTCCTCGAACAGGCCGACCTGGGAACCGACCGTGACGAACGCGTCCACGGCGAGAACGGGGCGGTAGTGGGTGAGGATGTCGTACACGATGTTGCCGCCCATGCTGTGCGCGACCACGATCAGCGGGCCCGGCTCGGCGGCCGCCGCGTCCAGGGCGGCGAGGACCTCGGCGACGATCGGGCCCGGCGCGGCCCGGGTGCCGCGCTGTGCCAGGTAGGCGAGCACGTCACCGACCAGCACCGGGACGGTACGGCGTTCGGCGAGCCGGGCGCCGGCGATCACCGGGCGGCCGGAGAGCGCGACAGCCGTACGCCGCAATCGGGACGCCCCGCGCCGCAGAACCGCCCACGCGTCGCCTGCCGCACCCAGCGCCTGCCCGTCCCCGCCGGCGGCGGGTGTCGTGGTCAGCTCCTCGAGCCGGTCCAGCAGCTCGTCGTCGTCGGTGATGCCGGCCAGCCAGTCCGGGCGGTCGCCCTGCGCACCGGCTGCCGTGACCAGGCGGGCGGCGACCGTGCCGAGGCCGCCCGCCGTCTCCTCGCCGACGCCGGCGCTCGCGGCCAGGCCTGCCGTGTAGAGCAGGTCGATCCCGTCGGCCAGCGACCGGCGGGCCACGCCGAGGACCACCTCGTCCGGGTCGACCGGGCCGTCGGCGGCGAGATCGTCGATGACGCTCGCGTACTCGTCGTCGGCGCCCAGCGGCTGCCGGGGACCCCGGGGGATGCTGGCGCCGTCCCAGCGCAGCCGCCCGGCCAGGTCGCCCCAGAACGGCGCGTGAACGGTCTGCGGGCCGGCGCAGGCGGGAAGCAGGCACTCCCGGAAGAGATGGTCACGCACGGCGGCGGCGTGATCCGTCCTGGCTCCGGAGCGGTTGGCGATGCCGTGGACGTAAACGAGCGGCACTGATGCCTCCCGGCGGGGATCTCACACGTTGACACCAGACTACTAGCCCGTTGGAGGGCGTCGGCTACCTTGATGCCGTGTCGAAGGTCGATCAATCATCCGAGTCCGTTCCCGCCTGGCTGCTGTGGCCGGTGCGGGCGATCGCGGTCGTCGTGGTCCTGCCGTTCCGTCTGCTCCTCGCGGCCTTCGAGTTCGTCGGCAATCTCCTCCACCGGTTCGTGTGGAAGCCGCTGCTGTGGCTCCTGCATCGGACGATCGTCGTGCCGGTGTCCTGGGTGTGGAAGACGCTGATCGTGCCGCCGGCCGTCTGGCTCGGCAAGGGGCTGGTCAAGGTGCTGGCGTTCGTGCTGGCCCTGTTCGCCGTGCCGCTGACCTGGCTGTGGGAGCACGCGCTGGTGCCCGCCGCCATGCTGTTCCACCAGTGGGTGCTGCGGCCGATCGGGATCGCGCTCACGGTGTCGCTGCGGTTCCTCTGGCAGTGGCTGATCGCGCCGGTCGGCCGGGCCCTGCTGTGGTTCCTGGAGCTGGGCTGGACCGGCACGTCGTGGGTGTTCCGGCAGCTCTACCGGTTCCTGCTGCGCCCGATCGGCATCGCGATCGCGTTCGTCTGGCGGTACACGTTCGCGCCGGTCCTCCGGGCCATCGGCCACGTCTGGCGCTGGACGATGGACGAGATCCTGCGCCCGGCCGGGGCGGCGGTCCGCTCCGTCCTGTCCGCCCTCGGCTTCCGCTGAGCCGCCCGGATCCGCCCGGCTGCCGGCCGGGCGGATCCGGACTCGAGGAACGACCGGGCCCGTATCGCCCATACGTCCGCGGAGATCAGCCGGTCGGCGGGTACCGAGCGTGACCACGTGACTCCAAGCTCACGCTGTGAACTTGCCACCACCGCAGGATCCCTGGGGTCAGCCGAATCCGTTCCCGCCGCCGCACCCGACTCAGGGGATGCCGGTCGCCCCGCCGTTCGCGCCGCCGGGGCCTCCGCCATCGAAGTGGAAGCCGTGGCACAAGGTGACGCTCGGTGTCATCGGTGTGCTGGCGTTGTGCCTGTGCGGGGTCGCGCTGTTCGCCCCGGATCCGCCGGATCAGCAGCCGTCGAACGCGGTCCCGAACGCGGCGGCCGTCACGCAGCCGGTGCGCGCGGAGAGCAGCCCCAGCCTCACGAGAGTCGTCCCCAAGCCGACCACCACCACCGCCACCAAGAAGGCCACACCCGGTCCGAAGGCGACGACCACCGCGACAAAGAAGGCCACCAAGTCGCCTAAATCAGTTTATTACGCGAACTGTGCCGCGGCGCCGCATGAACTACGTGCGGGTGAACCCGGTTACCGGAAAGCGCTCGACCGCGACGGTGACGGCGTGGCCTGCGAGGCCAACGACAGCGGGGACGACGACGAGCCGGCCGCCACCGAGGAGCCCGCGGACGACGGCACCGACCCCCGTTTCAGCACCTGCGCGAAAGCGAAAGCCGCAGGCTACGGTCCGTATCACGAAGGCAGCGACCCGGAGTACGACTGGTACACCGACCGGGACAACGACGGCGTCGTCTGCGAGTAGCGACGGTTCTGCCCCGATCTGCGGGATCATGTCCGTGTGAGTGACGTGTTGCGGCGCACCGATACGGTAGCCCGGCTGGGCGGGCGCCTCCGGCTTCCCGGAGAATCCCGCCCGGCGCCGGCCCGGGCCGGCGGCGTGCCTGCATGAACGGATCAGTGGAGACCACCGACGTGACGACCGACCAGCCCGGCCAGCTCGCGAGACGGGAGCATCCCGAGGCCTGGCATCAGCACCTGACTGATCTGAATCACTTCCTGATGGTCTACAAGTTCGGCCTGGCGGAGATCAACACGAAGATCACCATCCTGGCCGAGGAACTCACCCACCGCGGCTCCGGCAACCCGATCGAACACGTCAACCCGCGCCTGAAGTCGCCGGCCAGCATCACCGCCAAGGCCCGCCGGCTGAACTGCCCGCTCACCTTCGACGACCTGCGCGCCCGGATCCGCGACATCGCCGGCATCCGGATCGTGTGCAGTTTCGTCTCCGACGTCTACACGGTGGCGAACATGCTGACCCGCCAGCCCGACGTCAACCTGGTCGTCACCAAGGACTACATCGCCAAGCCGAAGACCAACGGGTACCGCAGCCTGCACCTGATCGTCGAGATCCCGGTCTTCATGTCCGACCGGGTCGTCGCCGTCCCGGTCGAGGTGCAGCTGCGCACCGTCGCCATGGACTTCTGGGCGAGCCTCGAACACAAGATCTACTACAAGCACGACCCCGAGGTGGTGCCGCCGCGGCTGCGGGACGAACTGACCGCCGCCGCCGAGGACGCCGCCCGTCTCGACCTGCGGATGGAACGCCTGCACCGCGAGATCCACGGACCGCGCCGCTAAGATCGATCAATGACCAGCGATGCGATGAGACACCCCACCCACGATCGCTCCTGGGTGCTCGGCGCGTTCGGCATCACGACGGCGTTCTCACTGCTCCTCGGCTTGAGCCTGCTCTCGCAAGGGGCGGACGTGGCGGCGCTCATGCTGATCCCGGTCGCGCTCACCGCCGTACCGCTGATCGTCAAGCGACGCCACCGCCGCCGCGCCGCCCTGGTGAGCGGCGTGTTGCTCGCGCTCACCGCCGCACTGAGCCTGCCGAGCGTCGGCGCCTTCCTCCTGCCGGGCGTGATCCTGCTCGCCATCGAGACGCTTTCCCCGAACAATGGGACAAATCTCCGCGAGTGATGAATCGATACCATGCTCCGGCTGCTGTGACGCGGGTCAGGTGTCGAGGCGGAGGATGGTGTCCTCGATTTCCGTGGCGCGGGCGTTGGCGTACCCCACGTCGCCGTCCATGACGTAGCTGGCGATGTTGCCGGCGAACCGCCCATCGATGGTGGGGTTCGCGCGCCGGGGTCAGTCGGTGTCGGTGGCGGCGAGGACGGCCAGGCGGCGGTGGTCCGGTGTGACGACGGCCAGGCCGATGTCCCAGGCGACCTGTTCAAACCAGGAGGTGGTGGCGGCGAACGAGTACCAGGTGGAGCGCTGCGTCGCGGCGTGCACGGCGGGGAAGTTCCCGGCTGCGCCGGTCAGGGCGGCGATCGTACGCCAGGCGAGCAGCCGCCCGTACGCCCCGTGTTCGCCGGAGTTGTAGGCGCCGCCCAGCGACGCCGCCCCGAACAGCACGTGCCAGGCATCCGCCGCCGTGCAGGCCCCGAACCCGGTGGTCAGCCCGTCCGCCGACGCCAGGCCGAGGGAGGTCAGCGCGCCCCGGACCGCCGCGGGCGGCAGATCGGCGTCGAAGGCGAACGTCCGGGCTTCGATGCGGCCGTTGGAGTGCTCGGCCCAGTTCGCCACGGCGGCGCTGATCGCCTCGGACTCGGCAGCGGTGGTGCTCTCACGCCAGGTGGGAACCGGGGCGTCGCCGTCGATCGGCCGCGGCTTCGCGGTGGGGCTGGACCAGCCGGACCCGCGCATGCTGTAGCTGGGCAGGCGGGGCCGTCGCTCGATCTCGGTCAGGGCCGGCGGCAGCCAGGCGAGCGGATGGGGCGGACCGGTGTGCCTCATGTCCGCCGCGCCGCGCAGGGCCAGTTCCTGGACCAGGCAGGCCCGCAGTTCGCCGGGGCGCACGACGTCCAGTTCGGCGGCGGTGTGGGCGGACGCGATGGCGTCCGGATCGGTCACGCGGGAACACTAGCCGGATGGTGTTCCGGTTGGAGCGTGGGGTGACGGGGTTCTGGGGCAGGAACGACCCGGAGCCGCCGCGGGTGGAGGTGCGGATGTTCCGGGGCGGGTGTCACACGGCGGCGCTGGCGTCCGGCGGGGCGGTGGAGTCGATCGACGAGGCGGCGTACCCGCGGGGCTATCACCGCGCGGTGGTGGCCGGGGCGGGGATCCTGTGCCATGCCGGGTACCCGCTGATCGCGTTCGTGGCCGACATCGACGCGTCCTGGCTGGAGCCGCGGGAGTTCGTCAAGCCGCCGGCCTGGGCGGGGGCCTTCACCGAGCGGGGGTTCACGGTGCTGGGCCGGGAACTGCTGGCGTCGCCGTTGACGGCTGTCGACACGTCGGCGCTGACCAAGGCGGAGTGGCGGCAGATCCACGGGTGGAAGGCGACGACGGTCGGCGAGACGGTGTTCAACGGATGGGACTGAGCCCGCAACGCTCCTGTCGTCCGGAATCGGCCGTCGGGGACAACGCGGTTTGGAGGATTCCTACAAACAACGGTGCCCGACATGCATGATCCGGCTTATGGCTCGACCGGACGGTAGCCGAGAGGGTGGAGGAGGAGAATCGGACGGGGCTATCGGGAGGCTCGGCAAGTGTTCAGGCGTGTCGCGATCATCAACCGTGGGGAAGCCGCCATGCGGCTCATCCACGCCGTGCGGGATCTGTCCGCGGAGACCGGGACCCGGATCGAGACGGTCGCCCTCTACACCGACGAGGACCGCACGTCGACGTTCGTCCGTGAGGCGGATCTGACCTATCCGCTCGGCCCGGCCGCCGCCCGGCCCTACCTCAACCACGCGCTGCTGGAGCAGGCGATGCGCGAGTCCGGCGCGGATGCGGCCTGGGTGGGCTGGGGTTTCGTCGCCGAGGACCCGGTGTTCGCGGAGCTGTGCGACCGGATCGGGGTGACGTTCGTCGGGCCCAGCGCGGAGGCGATGCGCAAGCTCGGTGACAAGATCGGCTCGAAGCTGATCGCCGAGGAGGTCGGCGTTCCGGTCGCGCCGTGGAGCCGCGGCGAGGTCGCGACCCTCGAGGACGCGCTGCGCGCCGGCGACGAGATCGGCTACCCGCTGATGCTGAAGGCGACCGCCGGTGGTGGCGGGCGCGGCATCCGGCGCGTCGACTCGGCGGCCGACCTGACTGACGCCTACGAGCGGACCAGCCAGGAGGCGCTGCGGGCGTTCGGCTCGGGCGTGGTGTTCCTGGAGCGCCTGGTCACCGGCGCGCGGCACGTCGAGGTGCAGATGATCGCGGACGGGCAGGGCGGCGCGTGGGCGCTGGGCGTCCGGGACTGCTCGGTCCAGCGGCGCAACCAGAAGATCATCGAGGAGTCGTCCTCGGTGGTGATGGCGCCGGAGCAGGCGGCCGAGCTGAAGGAATCAGCGGTCCGGCTGGCGCTGGCGGTCGGCTACCGGGGCGCGGGCACCGTCGAGTTCCTGTACCACCCGGGCGAGAAGCTGTTCGCGTTCCTCGAGGTCAACACGCGACTGCAGGTCGAGCACCCGATCACCGAGATCACCACCGGCACCGACCTGGTCAAGCTCCAGCTGCACGTGGCCGCCGGCGGCCGCCTCGAGGGCACGCCGCCCGCCGAGCAGGGTCACGCGGTCGAGGCGCGGCTCAACGCCGAGGACCCGGACCGTGACTTCGCGCCGTCGCCGGGCCGCATCGCCCGTCTCGCGCTGCCGGCCGGTCCGGGCATCCGGGTGGACACCGGGGTCAGCGAGGGCGACAGCATTCCGGCCGCCTTCGACTCGATGATCGCCAAGATCATTGCGTACGGCAGGAACCGTGACGAGGCCCTCGGCCGCCTGCGCCGCGCCATGGCCGAGACCACTGTCATCATCGAGGGCGGCTCCACCAACAAGAGCTTCGTCCTGGACCTGCTCGACCAGCCCGAGGTCGTCGACGGCTCCGCCGACACCGGCTGGATCGACCGGGTCCGCGCCGAGGGCCGCCTGATCAGCCACCGGCACTCCGGCATCGCCCTGGCCGCCGCCGGCATCGAGGCGTACCAGGACGAGGAGGAGATCTCCCGGCAGCGGCTGATCACCACCGCGCACGGCGGCCGCCCGCAGGTGCAGCACGACTCCGGCCGGCCGCTGGACCTGAAGCTGCGCGGCGTCGGCTACCGGGTGCAGGTGTCCCGGCTGGGCCTGCACCGGTTCCGGGTCGGGATCTTCTCCGGCGGCTCGTTCGGGCACGCCGACGTGATCTGCGAGCGGTTCGACGAGCACAGCCAGCAGATGTTCGTCAACGGCCACCGGTTCCGGCTGGTCACCGCCACGCACGGCCCGATCCACACGATCGAGGTCGACGGCGTCACCCACCGGGTCAGCCGCGACGAGGGCGGCGTGGTCCGCTCCCCCGCCCCCGCCCTGGTGGTCGCCACCCCCCTCGCCGTCGGCGACGAGGTCGAGGCGGGCGCGCCCATCCTCGTGCTGGAAAGCATGAAGATGGAGAACGTGCTGCGGGCGCCGTTCAAGGCCCGCGTCCGGGAATGCCCGGTCGCCGTCGGCAGCCAGGTGGAGACCGGCGCACCGCTGATGCGCCTGGAACCGATCGGCGACGCCACGGACGACGCTCCGGAGGAGAACGCGCCGATCGAGATCGACCTGCCGGCCGGTGAGCCGGGCGACCACGGTCTGGACGACCTGCGGGCACTGCTGCTGGGGTACGACGTCGACCCGAGCGTGGTCAAGACGTACCTCGCGGGGCACGGCCGCCGGCCCGGCGCCGGTGAGATCGAGCTGCTGACGATCTGCGCCGACCTTCTCGAACTCAGCCGCAACAAGCCCGGCGACGACTGGAAGACCGAGCCGGGCAACGCGGTGCACAGCCCCCGCGAGTACTTCCACGCCTACCTGCAGAGCCTCGACGTGGAGCGGGCCGGTGTCACGCCGGAGTTCCAGGCGCGGCTCACCCAGGTGCTCGCCCACTACGGCGTGACCAGCCTGGACCGGACGCCGGAACTCGAGGACGCGGTCTTCCGGATCTTCCTGGCGCTGCAGCGGTCGGCGGCGAACGTCGGCGTCGTCTCGGAGATCCTGCGCCTGTGGATCGCCGGGAACCCGCCGCAGGAGCCGCTCGCCGAACGGGCCGGGATCGCCCTGGAGCACGTGATCGAGGCGACCCAGATCCGGTTCCCGTCGGTGTCGGACCTGGCCCGGGGCATCGTGTTCCGGTGGTTCGCGCAGCCGCTGCTCCGGCGTACCCGGGCGGAGGTCTACGCCTCGGTGCGCGCCGACCTGCGGCATCTCGACCACCACCCGGACGCGGCGGACCGTGCCGAGCGGATCCAGAGCATGGTGGCGTGTTCGGAGCCGCTGGTCCGGCTGCTGGGGCAGCGGATCGGGCGGCCGGGGCGGGATCACATCCCGCTGCTGGAGGTCCTGACCCGCCGGTACTACGACAACCGTGGGCTGTCGGTTCCGTCAGTCAAGACCGTGGGTGACATCCGGTTCATGACGACGTCCCACACGGGCGGCGCTGAGGTCACGCGCATCGCCGCCACTGCGGTTGACATTTCGGACTTGTCCACCTCTCTCGCCGCCCTGGCCGGGAGCGAATCGGACGTTTCCGATATTTATGTCTCCTGGGAGGCGCAGCCGACCTCCGCAGATGAGATGGCAGCCCACCTCAGCTCCTTGTTCGCCGAGGTGTCGCTGCCGGGGGTTCGGCGAGTCACCACGACGATCGCCGGGACCAGCGGCGCCACGATGCACCACCACTTCACCTTCCGTGCGGATAAGTCGGGACATTTTGCGGAAGATCGGCTCATCCGTGGCCTCCACCCGCAGATCGCCCGCCGCCTCCAACTGGAACGGCTCCGCGACTTCGACCTGACCCGCCTGCCCTCCACCGACGAGGAGATGTACCTCTTCAAAGCGGTCGCCAAGAGCAACCCCTCCGACGAGCGTCTCGTCGCGATGTACCAGGTCCGCGACCTGACCGCGCTGCGCGAGACGGACGGCCGCCTGGTCGCGCTGCCCGCGCTGGAGGAGGCGGTCACGCTCGCCCTGGACGCGATCCGCAACATCCAGGCGCAGCGTCCGCAGAACAAGCGGTTCGACACCAACCGGATCATGATGTACGTCTGGCCGGTCACCGAACTGTCGATCGACGAACTCAACGCCCTGGTCCAGCGCATCCTCCCGACGGCCAGCGGGGCCGGGCTGGAGGAGGTGCAGTTCATCGCCCGCCAGCGCCGGTCCAGCGGGGAGCTGACCGAGGTGGCGGTGACGATCACCCTGGAGCCGGGCAACGGCGCGCACCTGCACGTGGGTGAGCCGTCGACCGACCCGGTGCAGCCGCTCGACGACTACCGGCAGAAGGTGCTGCGGGCGGCGCGGCGGGGCACTGTCTACCCGTACGAGCTGACCGGTCTGCTCGGCGACTTCACCGAGTACGACCTGTCGCCGTCCGGTGTCCTCGAGCCCGTCGACCGGCCCAAGGGCAGGAACGCGGCAGCGATCGTGGCGGGTGTGGTCACCACGAAGACCGACCGGTACCCCGAGGGCATCACCCGGGTGGTGCTGCTCGGCGACCCGACCAAGTCGCTGGGCGCGCTGTCCGAGCCGGAGTGCGCCCGGGTCATCGCGGCCCTGGATCTGGCGGAGTCGATGCAGGTCCCGCTGGAGTGGTTCGCACTGTCGGCCGGCGCCCGGATCTCGATGACGTCGGGCACCGAGAACATGGACTGGGTGGCCGCCGCGCTCAAGCGGATCGTCACGTTCACCCAGGCCGGCGGTGAGATCAACATCGTGGTGGCGGGAATCAACGTGGGCGCCCAGCCGTACTGGAACGCCGAGGCCACCATGCTCATGCACACCAAGGGCGTCCTGGTGATGACCCCGGACTCGGCGATGGTGCTGACCGGCAAGCAGTCCCTGGACTTCTCCGGCGGCGTGTCGGCCGAGGACAACTTCGGCATCGGCGGCTACGACCGGGTGATGGGCCCGAACGGTCAGGCGCAGTACTGGGCGCCGTCGCTGCCGGCGGCCCGGGACGTGCTGATGGCGCACTACGAGCACACGTACGTGGCGCCCGGCGAGACCGGTCCGCGGCCGGCGCTCTCCACCGACCCGGCCGACCGGGACATCTCCCCGTTCCCGCACACGGTGGCCGGCAGCGACTTCGCCACGGTCGGCGAGATCTTCTCGGCGACCCACAACCCGGACCGCAAAAAGGCTTTCGACATCCGTACGGTCATGCGTGCCGTGTCCGATCAGGATCACCCGGTCCTGGAGCGGTGGGCGGGCATGGCGGACGCCGACACCTCGGTCGTGCAGGACGCGCACATCGGCGGCCGGCCGGTCTGCCTGCTCGGCATCGAGTCCCGGTCGGTGCCCCGCCGGGGGTTCCCGCCCACCGACGGCCCGGACACCTACACGGCGGGCACGCTGTTCCCGCGCTCGTCGAAGAAGACGGCACGGGCGATCAACGCGGCGTCCGGGAACCGTCCGCTGGTCGTACTCGCGAACCTGTCCGGCTTCGACGGTTCTCCGGAGTCGATGCGGAACCTGCAGCTGGAGTACGGCGCGGAGATCGGCCGGGCGATCGTCAACTTCCAGGGCCCGATCGTGTTCTGCGTGATCTCCCGCTATCACGGCGGCGCGTTCGTGGTCTTCTCGAAGGCGCTGAACCCGAACATGACCGTTCTGGCCCTCGAGGGCTCGTTCGCGTCGGTGCTCGGCGGCGCCCCCGCGGCGGCCGTCGTGTTCTCCGGCGAGGTGAACAACCGGACCGCCAACGACCCGCGGGTCGCCGAGCTGCAGGCGCAGGTCGCGGCGGCCGGCGGCGCCGAGCGGGCCGCGCTGAACACCCGCCTCGCCGAGGTCCAGTCGTCGGTGCGGGCCGAGAAGCTGGGCGAGGTCGCGTCCGAGTTCGATCGGGTGCACAGCATCCAGCGGGCGGTCGAGGTCGGTTCGGTCGACGCCATCGTCAGCACCGCTGAGCTGCGCCCCCGCATCATCGAGGCGATCGAGCACGGCCTGAAGAGCTAGGCGACGCGTACGGGAGGCGGTCCGCCGCGGTGGACCGCCTCCTACAACTTCCGGGCGATGACATCGGCCGGGTGCGGACGGCCGTACAGGAAGCCCTGCCCGAGGTCGCAGCCCATCCGGCCGAGCTGCTCGTCCTGCCGCTCGGTCTCGACGCCCTCGGCGATGACGGTGATGTTCAGCTCGTGACACAGCTTGATCATGTGTTTGACGACCGCGGCGGCGGCCGCGTCGTCGGCGTCGTCCAGGGCGCGCACCAGTTTCCCGGCCAGTTTGATCGTGGACACCGGCAGGTTCGCCAGCGAGGCGAGACTCGCGTAGCCGGTGCCGAAGTCGTCCAGCGCCAGCCGGACGTCCATGTCGTCGAGTTCCGCCAGCACGGCGAGGTGCTGCTCGACGCCGGCGCTCTCGGTGATCTCCAGTTGCAGGCAGTCGGCGGGCAGTCCGGTGTCGTCGAGCAGCGCGGCGATCGCCGCGATCAGCCCCGGTTCGCCGAGGTGGAAGCCGGACACGTTCACACTGATCACCAGGTCGTGACCCTGGCCGCGCCAGGTGGCGCCCTGGCGGCAGGACTGTTCCAGCATGGTGTGGTCCAGCGGCACGATCAGGCCGGTCTTCTCCGCCGGGGTGATGAACTCCTGCGGGTTGACCAGGCCGATCCCGGGCCGCCACCAGCGGGCCAGCGCCTCCACGCCGATCACCCGGCCGTCGCTCAGGTCCACGATCGGCTGGAAGTACGGCTCGAACTCGCCGCGTTCCAGGGCCGCCGGCATCGCGGCGGCCAGCCGGTGCCGGACGATGTCCTGATCGGCGCGCCGGTCGTCGAACACCACCGCGCCCCGCTGGTCCCGGTGTGCCCAGGCCAGCGCCCGGTGCGCGTCGCGCAGCCACTCGTCCGGCTCGGCCCGGCTGCCGGCGGGCGCCTCGACGATCCCGGCAGTGGTGCGGATCCGCAGCTCGTAGCCGTCGACCGACGGCAGCGCCACGGTCCGCAGCACCTCCCGGGCCCGCTCGGCGATCTTGCGCATCTCGTCGGTGTCGGTGCCGGTCACCACCAGCACGAACTGCTCCCCGCCGAGGTGGGCGAGCAGGTAGCGGCCGCCGTCCTCGCCGAGTTCCGCCCGCCGGGGCCGGGCCGTGCCGGTCCACTCCCGGACCAGTTCCCGCAGCCGGGCGCCGATCGCGGCGAGCATGTCGTCGCCGTGGGCGTGGCCGAGCGCGTCGTTGAGGCCGGTGAAGTCGTCGACCCGCAGCAGGACCATCCCGATCCGCTGCGCCGGCCCGGCCGTCTCGAGGGTCCGGCGTAACTGCTCGCGCAGGTAGTTGCGGTTCGGCAGGCCGGTGACCGGGTCGTGCAGCCGCGCGTGCTGCAGCTCGATCTCCAGCAGCGCCTTCTCGTTCTCCCAGGCCAGCCGCATCGCCCGGTGCATGTCGTCACCTGCCCGCATCGCGGTGTCGCGCAGTGCCGCCCCGAACCCGTTGATCATCTGTTCGAGGACCTGCAGCACCCGGTCGGCGACCGTCTCGCGGTCGCCCCGGCACAGCCCCGGGAGCCGGGCGGCGAGGAGCCGGACCGCGGCGCCGAGCACCCGCGGATCCGCCATCCGCACCTTGACCAGGTGAGCACCGGCACGCCGCCCCGGCTCGGGCTCGAACGGCTCGGCCTCGACCGCGGACACGAGTTGCCGCAGGACGTCCCGCACGGCGGTGAGCGGTCTGTGCCGTCGCCCGGGCAGCCAACCGGCCGCCGCGATCACCCGCAGCAATCGCTGGGCCAGCGCATTCAGTGACGGATCGTCGGCGCTGCTGACCGCGTGTGTCATGAGGCGGTCCCCTCACAGTCGACGGCCGCGCACCCTGTGTGGCGGGCCGTCGAAAACTGTGCCTCCTCGGGGCACAGTGCTGCCACGGGTTGAAGCGCCGCCGCCGCTGCGGTATACCTCCAAGATCACCCGTACGATATGCGCAGCTCGCTCCGTGAACGGATCACACCGGAGAAAGTTACGGGGGCGGGAGAATCCACCCGCTCGGGTGACCCTCAGACACGGCGGGCCACCACCACCAAAGCGGTCGGTTGTGGGGGGATCTCGGCGGCCTCCTCCGGGTCGGGCCGCCACTGCTCGGCGGTGACCACGCCCGGCTCGATCACCTCGAACGCCTCGTCGATCAGGCCCCGCAGTTGCTCTCGGTCACGGATCACCAGCGGGGTGGGCGTCTTCTCATACAGGGCGCGCACCTGCTCCTGCCGCTCCCGCCCCTGCTCGGTCGCATCGGGGCCGGCGTGCGACAGCACCAGGTGACTGCCGGACGCCAGCGTGGCGCCGATCCGCGCGATGATCGACCGCGGCCCGGCGGTGTCCGGCACGAAATGCAGCACTGCCACCATCAGAACCCCGATCGGCCGGGAGAAGTCCAGGAACTCCAGCAGCCGGGAGTCGGCGAGGAACACCTCCGGATCGCGCAGGTCGCCGCGGACCGCCCGGGCGTGCGGATTGCCGCGCAGCAGGCTGCGGCTCTGCTCCACCGCTATCGGGTCGACATCGACATAGACCACCCGGGCCCGCGGGTCGATCTCCTGCGCGACCTCGTGCACGTTGCCCAGCGTCGGGATGCCCGAGCCGATGTCCAGGAACTGGGTGACGCCGCGCTCCTCGATCAGCCACCGGACGGCCCGGCCCAGGAACGCCCGGTTGGCGCGGGCGACCATGCGGGCCTCCGGGAACGCCTGCTCGGTCTGATGCCAGAACTCGCGGTCGACGGTGAAGTTGTGCACGCCGCCCAGCGCGTAGTCGTAGACCCGGGAAGCGTTCGGCACCGTGATGTCGACGCCGTCCGGCACCCACGCGCTCGACTCCGTCACCGCCACCCCCCACCGCGCTCCGCCTCGCATCCTATGTATGCCCACCGGGCCCAAGGGAAGGCTGATCCTGCAACTTGCACCGAACGAGGCCCCGCACCCATGACTATAGGCGCCCGCCAACCTGACGTCCATACACCCGGCGGGTGAGGTGACCGATCCGGATAATCTCAGGCGGTGGGAAGCGGAGACGACCTGCGGTTGCTGCGCGCATACGAGCCGGTGGCCCGGTTCACCGAGGGTGAGTACTTCTTCCCCGTCTCGGTCGAGCACTACGTGCGGCACGCCAGCCTGTGGCGCAACGAGCCCGGCACCAGCCCGCTGCAGATCGCCCGGCCGGGCCGGCTGCGCCTGGACAGCCTGGCCGCGGCCGGCGGCGCCGAACAGGGCCTGGGCTTCTCACTGTCCGGCATCGGGACCGGCGAGAAACACGCGCACATCCCGCTGCGGGACCGCCCGCCGCACCTCAAGAGGTCCAGCCGGCTGGCGTCGGTCGGCCTCACCGCCCGGCTCGTCGACACGCTCAACCGGTTCTCGCTGCTGTTCCGGGGCAGTGTCCCGGGCGGCAGCGCGGCCCGCTCGTTCCTGCTCCAGCGCGACCATCTGGACGCGTCCCGGCCCACCTACTACGGGCGGGTGCTGCGCGACGACCCGTGGATCGTCTGCCAGTACTGGTTCTTCTACAGCTTCAACAACTGGCGTTCGGCGTTCGGCGGGGTCAACGAGCACGAGGGCGACTGGGAGCAGGTGACCGTCTTCGTCGACGCCAACGGCTTCACCGGCGACGAGCCGCCGGCGCCGTCCTGGGTGGTGTTCTCCGCGCACGACGAGGTCGGCGACGACCTGCGGCGGCGATGGGACGACCCGGATCTGACCATCGAGGGCGGACGGCATCCGGTGGTGTTCGTCGGCGCCGGGTCACACTCCGGGGCGTACCTGCCCGGCGACTACCTGATCACCGTCCGGCCGCCGCGGCTGCGCGGGCTGGTCGACGCGCTGCGCTGGTCGGCACGGCTGCTGGCGCCGTGGTCGGCGGAGGACCAGCGGATCGTCGGCATCCCGTACGTGGACTACGCCCGCGGCGACGGCCGCGCGGTCGGGCCGGGACAGCGCGAGTCGTGGGATCAGGTGGTCATCGGCGACGAGACGCCGTGGGTGCGCGACTACCGGGGGCTGTGGGGGCGCGACACCCGCGACCGGCTCGGCGGGGAACGCGGGCCGGCCGGGCCCCGGTACGGCAGGGACGGCACGGTCCGGCAGGCCTGGGCCGATCCGGTGGGCTGGGCCGGGCTGGCGAAGGTCGTCCCGGACGCCGCGGCGGAACAGCGGCTCATCGAGCTGCGTACCCAGAAGGATCGTGACCTCCTGGCCGACCTCGACGCCGAGATCGCCGAGTTGCGTCACGACCTGACGGTCGCCGCGGCCGGGCTGCCCGCGTCGGCGCCCGAGGTGCGCGCCCTCGCCCCGCAGGAGCAACGGCTGCTCGACCTGCGGATGGAACGGACCCGCTTGGCCGACGAACTGCATCGCGCGGCGAACGCCGTACCGGTGCCGCCGCAGCACCCGCACACCCACCTGTTGCATCGCCGCCTGCCGCTGGAACAGACCGCCGGTTTCCTGGGCCGGGCCCGGTCCTGGTGGTCGGTGCTGAGCACGCCGCTGATCCTGCTGGCGATCGGCGCGGTGGTGTCGCCGCGGTCGTTCTCCGGGCTGTCCTTCTCCGGGCAGGAGACCGCGCTGGCGCTGCTGCTGGTGCTGCTGCTGGTGGAGGGGTTCGTCCGCGGCAAGCTGCTGGCCGTGATGCTGCGGCTGCTGCTGGCCGCGGTCGCCGTGCTGGCGCTGGCGTTCCTCTGGCTGGACGGCCTCTACGTGCTGACGTTCACCTTCTTCGCCTCCGCGCTGCTGGTCCTGCTGGTCAACGTGCGCGAGGCGACCCGCCGCTGAGCCGCGTCAGTTCTGCAGGTAGCGGATCACCGCGAGCACCCGGCGGTGGTCGGCGTCGGACGGCGGCAGGTCGAACTTGGTGAAGATGTTGCCGATGTGCTTCTCCACCGCGCGCTCGGACACCCGGATCGCCGTGGCGATCGCCGTGTTGGTGCGGCCCTGCGCCATCAGCGCCAGCACCTCCCGCTCCCGTGGCGTCAGCTCGGCGAGCAGGTCCCGGTGCCGGGTGCGCCCGAACAGCTGGGTGATCACGTCCGGGTCGAGGGCCGTGCCGCCGGCCGCGACCCGGTGCAGCGCGTCGATGAAGTCGTCGAGCTGGACCACCCGTTCCTTCAGCAGATAGCCCACCCGCTCGGAGCCGCCGGCGAGCAGCTCGGCGACGAAGGCGGTCTCCACGTACTGCGAGAAGATCATGACCCCGGTGCCGGGGAACTCCCGGCGCAACCGGACCGCTGCCCGCAGCCCCTCGTCACGGTGCGTCGGCGGCAGGCGGATGTCGACGATCGCGACGTCCGGCGGGTCGGCCGCGACCGCCTCGAACAGGGCCGGCACATCCACGACGGCGGCCAGCACCTGGTGACCGCGGACGGTGAGCAACTGGGCGAGACCTTCGCGGAGGATCGCGGAGTCCTCGGCGATGACGATGCGCATGTGTCGTTCAGGGCCTCTCCGGTGCCGGGCAGGGGATCTCCACGGTGACGAGGGTCGGGCCGCCCGGTGGGCTGTCGATCGACAGCTCGCCGTCGACCACCCGGATCCGCTCGGTCAGACCGGCCAGTCCGCCACCGGCCCGCTGGTGGGCGCCGCCGCGCCCGTCGTCACCGACCCGGAGGCCCAGCACCTCGTCACGAAGATCGACACGGATCGTAGCCCGGCTCGCCCCACTGTGCCGCCCCGCGTTGGTGAGCAGCTCGCAGACGGTGAAGTAGGCGATGCTCTCCAGCGCCGGCGGTGGCCGCCGGGGCAGGTCGATCGCCACCGTCACCGGCACCGCGCTGCCCGCCGAGACCGTGGCCAGCGCCGCCTCCAGGCCGTTGTCGAGCACCGGCGGGTGGATGCCGCGCACCAGATCGCGCAGCTCGGCGACCGCGGTGGCGAGGGAACTCTGGGCGGTGTCGACGGCCGCCACCACCTGCTGCGCCGGGGCCTGGGCGGTGACCAGCTCGCGGACCATCGCCAGGTGCATGCCGACGCCGATCAGCCGCGCCTGGGCGCCGTCGTGCAGGTCGCGCTCGATGCGGCGCAGGTTCACGTCGGCGTCGATCACGGCCCGGTCGCGCGAGTCGCGCAGGTCGCGCATCCGCTGGCTGGACCGGGTCGGACCGAGCAGTCCGCGGATCAGCAGCCGCTCCATCGTGAGCACCCCGCGCAGCACCCACGGAGCGAGCAGCAGCAGGATCACGCTGGTGACAAGGACCGCCACCGACTCGTTGTCGAACGGGCCGGTGTGGAACGGGAAGTAGATGAGCGCGGTCAGGCTGTAGAAATAGCATCCGCCGGCCAGGACCAGGGACAGCGCTGCCACGGGCGGTTTGGTCAGCACGTACGCCAGCATCCGCCAGCTGACCGGATCGCTGAGGACCGCCCGCCGCCATCCGAAAGCGCCCCGGGCGCCGGCGGTCCGCACCGGGTCCGGGATCTGCTCGCCGAGCAGCCAGGAGCACAGCGCACGCCGTTTCGCGCCCAGGCCGATCGCGGCCCGCAGCACCGCGGCCAGCAGCCACGCGCCGAGCGGGGTGATCAGCAGGATGGCGCCCGCCAGCGAGCCGACCAGCAGCAGGATCGCGCTCAGCAGGTCGATCGGCAGAACGAGCAGCAGGTATGCCAGCCCGCGCCGCGATCGGGGCCCGAAGTAAACGGTGAGCATCGTCTTCATCCCGGCCAGCATCTCGTGCCCGGCCGGGTGGCCGCGAGGGTGCCACCCCCACCTTGGGGGTTCGGATAACCCCACCATCGTCCGAGTGCCTGCACCACTGTGCCGGAGCGGCCCTGTGACCAGGCTCAATGGCATGTCGAACGTCATGGTCATGTCCCGCCACGCCGTGCTGGCGACCGTCCTCACCGGACTCGGCCTGCTCGGCGGGTCGCTGTTCGGCCCGACGCTGCCGGCGCCGGCGGCGGGTGTGGTGAGCCTGTCCGGCTGGCTCGCCGAGCCGCTGTCCCCGCCCGACCCGCGCACCGCCACCCCGGCGCGGGTGGCCGCGTTCTTCGCCGGTCTGCCGCCGGCGCGGGCGGCGGGGCTCGCGGCGCGCTATCCGGAGATCGTCGGCAATCTCGACGGCGTCCCCGTCCCCCTGCGGTACGCGGCCAACCGGCTCCGGTTCCCGCAGGCGGCCGGCCGGCAGATCCTCGCCTTCGACGACCGGGGCGACGGCCTGATCGCCGAGGTCCTCGGCGATCTGGAGACGGCGGATCGGGTGACGGTCCTGGTGCCGGGCGTGGACACCCGGCTGGCGGACTTCGACACCGGGCTCGGCGGCGTCCAGCGGCGGGCCCTCGGCTGGCAGGCCCGCCAGGTGTTCGAGCGGGCCCGCGTCACCGATCCCGGCGCCCGGACCGCCGTGGTGGCCTGGCTCGGTTACGACCCGCCCGAGGGCATGGGCCGCGCCACCCTGCGCGAGGACCGGGCGGCCGCCGGCGCCGGCGCGCTCGACCGGTTCGTCGACGGCCTGGTGCTCGGGCGGCCGGACCGGACGGTCGCCGTGGTCGGCCACAGTTACGGCTCCACCGTCGCCGGGCTCGCCGCGGCCGCGCTGAGCCCGCAGGTCACCGACCTGGTGGCGATCGGCAGTCCCGGGATGGGCGTCACCGGCCGGGCCGGTCTGCGCACCGGCGCCGAGGTGTGGGCCTGCGCCGCGCCGGGCGACTGGATCCGGCGGGTTCCGGGGTTGCGGATGCTCGGCGTCGGACACGGGCGGCTGCCGTCCGACCCGGGGTTCGGGGCGCGGCCGCTGCCGTGTGACGACGTCGAGGGCCACGACGGCTACTTCGTTCCCGGTTCCACCGCGCTGGACGCCATCGCCGGCATCGCGGCCGCTCGTCCCGGCCGGGACCCGCGATGACGGCGGCGGACGAGTTCGAGATGCTCGCCCGGTGGGGCCGGCCCCGTACCCCGAGCGAACTTCCGCTCCGGAGGCTGTCAACGAATCAGGACGCCCCGCGTGTATTCATAGGTATGAGGGGTGCGGGATTCGAGACGTTCCTGCGGCAGAGCGCGCCCGCCCTGCTGCGCCTGGGCAACGCCCTGACCCTCGATCCGCAGGCCGCCGAGGACCTCGCGCAGGAGACCCTGATCCGGGTCGGCCTGTCCTGGTCCCGGGTCCGCAAGGACGGCAACCCGGTGGGGTACGCCCAGCGCACCATGGTCAACCTGTTCCTGAACGAGCGGCGCCGTCGCCGCCCGGTCCCGATGGCACAGGTTCCGGAGCGTGCCCGGGAGGACGCGGCGCTGGACTCGGTGCACGACAGCGCCGTGATCCGGCAGATCCTCGCCGGGCTGCCACCGCAGCAGCGGGCCGCGATCGCGCTGCGCTATCTCGCCGACCAGCCGGACGAGCAGATCGCCGCGATCCTCGGCTGCGCCCCCGGGACCGTCCGGACCCACCTGTCCCGCGGCCTGGCCACCCTGCGCGAACGAATGACCACTCCCCGAACGGAGAGCTGAGCATGCAGCCGATGGACTTCGACCTGCCGGTCACCGACGAATTCCTGAACCGTGTACGGCACGGTGTGCGACGGCGCCGGACGCTGCGGACCGTCACCGCCGGCTGCGTGGTTCTCGGCTTGTCCGGGGTCGCGCTCGTCGCCTGGCCGTCCCCGGCGGCTCCACCGCTGCCGGCCGCCTCGGCCAGTGCGGCGGCGGGCGACGTGGACCGCTTCCGGATCACCTACCTGCCCGCCGGGGTCCGGCTCGACCCGAAACGCAGCGACTCCGTCGTCACCGCCCCCTCGGGCGCCGCGGACCAGGCGGCGGTGTCGATGCGCCGGCTCGAACAGTCCGGCGGCGAATCCTATCTGTGGATCACGGTGCTCCGGCCGCTTCCGCTCGACCGGGGGGTTGTGGTTCTTCCGCAGCACCTGCTGGGCGCTCAGGCGCCGGGCGCCGAGGTGGTCGACACGTTCACCGTGCCTGCCGGGACGGCGCAGCTCATCACGACGAAGCAGACGGCGTACGACGTCCTGATCACCGCTCCCGACGGGACCGTGATCTCGATCGGCGGCAACACGCGGGTGCCGGAGAACGAGCTTCGGGCCGTCGCGGCCGGTCTGCTACCCGAGTGAACCGCGGACAGCCGCCGACCATCCGCCGAGCCGCGCGGACAGCCAGGCCAGCAGGCAGTCCGCCTGTTCGGCCTGCATCCGCCGCAGCCGAGGCTCGCCCGGCAGCGCGCAGTCCCGCCAGGCACGTCCGGCGAGCCCGGCCAGCGCCACGTTCACGTGCTCGTCCGGCACGTCCCGCCAGCAGGAACGCCGCAGCACCGCCTCCGGGTCGATCCCGCAGGCCGCCACATCCGGCAGCAGCCGGATCAGATCCATCCAGGCAGGAGCGGTCCACAGATGCGTCCAGTCGACGATCCGCAGCCCGCCGCCGGGCTCCCGGATCACGTTGTCGCGCCGCAGATCGCCGTGGTGCAGGGCGGTCCCCGGCGCGAGCACGGCAGTCCAGCGGCTCTCCAGCTCGGCGAGCAGCCCCACCGGCAGCCCGTGCGGCGGTGGCCGTCTCCCGCCGAGGCTCCGCCAGCCCCCCAGCAAGGGCACGAAATCTTCGGCGTACGGGGTGACGCCCCCGACCGGGCAGGGATCCAGCCGTTCCCGCATCCGCTCGGCCACCGCCAGCAGCCCACCGACATCCGCGGCGGTCCACCGGCCGACCGTCTCCCCCGCCACCACCTCGAACCCGGCCACCCGCCAGCCGGCATCGCCGCTCCCGACGATCGCGAAGCCGATCAGGCGCGGGCCCAGCTCTCCGACCGCATCCGCGAGCACCGCGCCGGCCTCGACCGCCGCGCCCATCTCGTGAGCAGCCGCTTTGACGAACAGCCGCGCACCCGACCGCCCGGCCACGATCGAGGCGATCGACGGCGTGAACCCGGCAGCCGCCGGATGCTCCGCGACGACCGGCTCCCCGAGCATCTCCGCGACTGCCGCTCGTACCGCCTCCGGGGCGTCAGCGAGAAGCGGCCGCCCATCGTTCTGCACGGCCGCCAGCCTAGAGCGCGCGTTCTCCCGGGAAGTACGCGCCGCGGAACGGAACGCGCGTGCTCCCGGGTTGAACGCGCCGCGGAACGGTCAGCCGAGGACAGCGGCGGCGAGGAGCAGACCCAGGACCGCCCCGCCGACACCGGCCGCCGCGGCGTACCAGCCGAGGGGACGGTCCCCGAGGAATCCGCCGACCAGCCCCAGCACGACGGCCAGGAATCCGAAGGCGACGGGATAGACCAGCACGGCGAGGACCGCGCAGACGAAACCGATGATGGTGCAGATACGGGCGCCGGAACGGTTGCGGGTCGGATAGGACATCTCGGGTTCCCTCCCCGGATAGCCGGAAGCTGGCACCCGTCCGTCTACCCCGGCGGCGGTTCCGCCATGCCTGCCCCGGCCGTCACGGCGCGGTGAACAGCTCGATGAGCCGGTCCACATAGGCACGCCGGTCCTCCGCGGTGCCCGGAACCACCCGCGGCGCGGCATGCGCCAGTTGCGCGTGCCCGAGATAGGCGCTGACCGCGAGGAGGGCACGCCGCTCCGCCTCCACCCGGCTCGACCCCAGGGCGAGGAACAACTGCGCCGTGTACGCGATCCGCCGCTCCGTCACCCGGGCCAGCACCGGCGCCACGTGCGGATGTCCGGCGGTCGCGAGCATGGCCAGCTCGATCGACTCGGCCGGTTCGCTCGCTGTCGACTCCATCACCGTGCTGATCAGCAGCCGTAGCCGGGCGAGCGGATCCGGCTCGGCCTCGACCAGCGCGATCACCGCTTCGGTGTGGTCGGCCTCCCAGCGTTGCAGCGCCGCCTCGATGAGCGCGTCCCGGTTGGCGAAGTGCCAGTAGAAGCTGCCCTTGGTGGCGCCGAGCCGGGCGGCGAGCGGTTCGACGGCGACGGCCGCGAGGCCTCCCCTGCCGATGGCCTCCAGCGCCGCGTGTGTCCAGTCGTCGGCTGTGAGCCGGGTCGCGGTCTGCTTATCGGGACGGCGTGGCGACATGTCCATACGCTACAGTACGGAAAACATACGGCACCGTATGGAAAGGCGATCCGCATGGAGAACGTCCACGAACGCGTGCTTCCCGTTCCCGCCGCCGAAGCCGGCCGCCTGCTGGACCGCCTGGCTTCCGCCGACGATCCGCTGTGGCCCAGCCCGACCTGGGCGCCGATTCGTTTCGACCGCCCGCTCGGGGCCGGCGCCGACGGCGGGCACGACGGGATCCGTTACCACGTCACCGCGTACCGGCCCGGCCGCCTGGTGGAGTGCACCTTCCACCCGCACATCGGCCTGGTCGGCACCCACACGCTCGAGGTCGTCGACAACGGTCCCGGCTCGTGCGTCCTGCGGCACCGGATCTCCGGCCGCCTCCACGGCACGATGCGCCTTCTCTGGCCGACGGTGGTCCGCCCCTGCCACGACGCCGTGCTGGAGCACCTGCTCGACAACGCCGAGCGTGCCCTGACCGGCACCGTCGCGCGGCCGTACCGCTATCCGCTCGTCGCCCGGCTCGCCGTCGCCGTCACCAACGGCCGCGTCCGTTCCGGCCCGGTCCCGTCCCGCGCGGCCCTGCTGCACGCCGCGCTGCCCCGGCCCGATCTGGCCGACGCCTTCTCGGTCCGCGTCCCACCCGGCACCAGCACCGACCCGCAGGAGTGGGCGGACCGTGTCTTCCGTGACCCGCCCAGCGCCGTCGTCGCCCTGCTGCGCCTGCGTAACGCCCTGGTGGCCCCGTTCGGCATCGAGCGCGGCGAGCGTTCCGCTTTCGGCACCCTCGACCGCAACGGCCGCGAACTGCTCCTCGGCACCGACGCCGGCCACCTCGACTTCCGGGCCTCCATCCTGGTCGAACCCGGCCCCGGCGGCACCATCGTGACCGTCTCCACCCACGCCACCGCCCACAACCGGTCCGGTCGCGCCTACCTGGCCCTGGTCCGCCTCTTCCACCCCGCGGTGGTCCGGGCGATGCTGCGCCGCGCCGCCCGCCGCGCGACCGCCCCCACCGCCCACCGGATCACCCCACTCCCCCAGCACACCTGAGCCCCGACCGGCCGCCGTTGCCGGGGACCTACCATCTCCCGGCAGCGGCGACAGCCCTGTCCACCACGGCATCAAGTGTTTCGGCGGGACCGAGTGGGGCGCCTGGGACGCCCAGCCTCATCAGGTCGCCGGAGAATCCGTGGACCGCGAGGCCGAATCGCGCATGACCGACGCGGTCCCGCGGGTGAAGCAGGTGCAGTGTCCCGTGGCTGACCCACGGCCGCAGAGCCCGCAGCACCGGGTCCGCGGCGGCCACCGCGGCCAGACGAGCAAGGTGGCCCGCACCGTGCCTGATCAGCAGGTGCCACCGAACCTCGTTCGCCTCGCCGGGTTCGACGCGGGCGAGGTATCCTCGGCACAGCTCCTCGATCGGCGCCTCGTCCCGCAACCCCAGCATGGTGCCCGCGATCTCCGGCACGGCATCCGTCCACCCCGCCGCGACCGGGTCGTCCTCCGCCCAGACCGTGACCTCGTACCCGCCTTCGCATCCCCGCCGGACGTGGACATCATGACCCGCCGACCCGTCCACGGCGTCGATCGACCCGAAGCGATCCCTCCCGCTGTGCACCCGCTCGACGCCGATCCGCCCCCGTTCCTCAGCCACTGTCACCTTCGCACCCTGGATCGCCGCGGCGGTCAGGCGAGCATGCGGGCGAACTCCTCCGGGTCGATGACCGGGATGCCGAGCTGGGCCGCCTTCTTCGCCTTGGCCGTGGTGGTCTCGGCAGTGACCAGGGCCGTCGTCTTCGCCGAGACGCTGCTGCTGGCGGAACCGCCGAGCGCCTCGATCCGCTCGCTCACCGTCGTGCGGGTGTAGCCGGGCACCGACCCGGACACCACGTAGGTGTGGCCGGCCAGCGGTTTCGCGCCGCCGTCGTCGACGACCTCCATGGTCAGGCCGTGACCGGCGAGGCGGTCGATGACGTCACTCATCGCGACCAGGCCGTCGACCACGTGCTGCGCCTTGATCAGGCCCATCTTGTCGATCTCGGCGATCTCCTCGACGGTGGCGGCGCGCAGCGCGGTCATCGACTTGAACCGGGCGGCCAGCCAGCGGCCGACGCTGCGGCCGGTCATCCGGATGCCGAGGCCGGTGACGACCCGGTTGAACGGCTGCTGCTTGCTCGCCTCCAGCCCGGCGATGATCCGCTCGGCGTTGGACCGGCCGAGCATCACGGTGCCGCCCGCCGTGGTCCTGCCGACCGGCAGCTCGGCGATGTCGTCGACGGTCAGCGCGTACAGATCGGCGACGTTACGGGCCAGCCCGGCCTCGATCACCGCGTCGCAGAACGAGTCGCCGGCGCCGTCCACGTCCAGGGCCTCCCGGCTGCACCAGTAGGCCAGGGCGTTAGCGGCGGCGCACGAGGCGGTGTGGCAGCGCCACAGCAGGCTCGACTTGTCCCACGGCTCGCCGCACTGCGGGCACACCTCGGGCGCCACCCACGGGGTCAGGCCGTGCGGCTGCTCGCCGATCGGTGAGGTGACCCGGGGGATCACGTCACCGGCCCGCCACACCGCGACGGTCTGCCCGATGGCGAGGCCCTGCTCGGCGACCCACTGCGGGTTGTGCAGGGTGGCCTTGGTGACGGTGGTGCCGCTGACGTGGACCGGGTCGATGACGGCGCGCAGGCTGATCCGGCCGGTCCGGCCGACACGCACCTCGATGTCGCGCAGCACGGTCGACGCGGTGTCCGGCGGGTATTTGAAGGCGACCGCCCAATACGGCGTGCGGCTGGCCAGGCCGAGGCGCCGCCGGGTGGACTCCGCGTCGGCCTTGATGACGGCGCCGTCGATCGGGAACACCAGCGTGGACCGGCGGGCGCCGATCAGGTCGATCGCCGCGGTCACCTGCTCGGCGGTGACGCACTCGCCGGCGGCCTCGGGGATCAGCCGGCACGCCGCCGGGAAGCCGAGCGCCTCGGCGCGGTCCATCCGGGCGAGATGGGTGCCGGACGCGTCGATGCCGGCGCCGGTGATCTCGTAGGCCGCGAACGTCATCGGCGCCTCGTATGCCCGGTCGATGCTGCGGATCGCCCCGGCGACCGCGCCGCGCGAGTTGACGAACGCCTTGCCGCCGGCGGCGACCCGGTTGGCGCTGGCGGTCTCGAAGTCGTCGACGGTCATGTAGACCTCGCCGCGCACCTCACCGGACCAAGGCGTGGCCAGCTCGGACGGCAACCCGGCGACACCGCGCCGCACCTGGGCGGTGACGTCCTCGCCGGTGGCCCCGTCGCCGCGCAGCGCAGCCAGCACGAGCTTGCCGCCGGCGTATTCCGCGCGGATCGCGAGGCCGTCGAGTTTCACCTCGACCAGGCAGGCGTCGCCGCCGAGGGTGGCGACGAACGCCGCGACCTCCTCCGGCGTCTTGATCTTGTCGAGGGACAGCATCGCGGTGGGGTGCCGGACGTCGCCACCGGCGGAGGCCCCCGCGGCCACCGCGGTGGTGACGCCCTGGTCGTCCCACTCCGGATGCGCCGCGATCGACGCGGCGATCCGGTCGGCGAGCGCGTCGTAGTCGGCGTCGGTCATCACGGCGTCGCCGGTGTCGTAATACGCCGTGGCGGCGTGCCGCGCCCGCTGCACCGCCTCGTCGAACTCGGTGCGATCGGCGAAGGTGTCGGTTTCCGGTGAACGATTGACCATGCCGAGAGGGTACGGCCGGGGTCCGACAAAATTCCGCGCATCCGGCCCGGGCCACCCGCAGCGGGAATTCACCCGGCCGACAGGAACTCCGCGATGCGGCGCAGATGGTCCGGCCGGAGTCCGCGGCTCTCGTCGGGGCCGATCAGCAGCGCGCGCCCCTCCGATGCCCAGGCGGACGACTCCGCGGCGTGATGGGCGACCTCGACGTCGTCGGTCCAGATCAGGCGGCGGCCGGAGGCGATCACGCGTTGCGCGGCCGCCCACTTCGCCGCACAGGCCGCCTCGATGGTCACCGGCTCGGTGAACGCGCGCGGCAACGACGGCAACCCGAGCCCCTTCTCCAGCGCCGCCGCGTCGCTGCACCAGGTGGTGCACCACGTCACGCCGACCGTCCCGGAGCCGTGCAACCGCCGGATGGCGCTGATCAGTTTCGGTTCGTAACGGATGCGGTAGTCGTACTGATCAGCCTCGGACCAGACCTGTGCGATCCGTGGCGGGGCGGACCAGCCGGCCCGGTGCGCGTTGAGGACCCCGTCGACGTCGAGCAGCCAGATCGGTGGGGACGGGTCGATCACGGCGCCTCCAGCAGTTCCTCCAGACCGGCCACATAGTAGGCGGCATCGGTCGCCGGGATCAGCAGCCGCTGCAGGATGTAGCCCTGCACCAGGCCCAGCATGGCGGCGCCCACCTGGCCGGGGGTGGCGTTCCCGGGCAGCAGCCCGGCCTCCTGGCGGCGCCGGACGATCTCCGCGCAGTGCGCACGCAGGCGTTCCACGACGTGGGTGACGCGCTTGCGGAGGTCCGGGTTCCGCAAAGCTTCGGACCAGATCTGTACGGCTATCCGCGTCAGATCCACCCCGGTCACCGGATCCTCCGCGAACCGCCCGGCGAGCCCGTCGATCATGGCGGTGACCGCTGCGGCCGGGGACGGCGCGTTCCCGCCGGCCAGCAACTCCTCGAAGACCTCGTCCGCGGTCGCCATCGCCCGGTCGGCGACCGCCCCGATCAGCTCCTCCTTGCTGCGGAAATAGCTGTACACAGCGCCGGCGGACAGCCCGGAACCGGCGATCACCCCGGCCATCGACGTGTTGTGGAACCCGTTGGCGGCGAAGAGGCGGGTCGCTGCCGTCACGATCTCGGCGCGGCGCTCCGCCCGATGTGACTCGGAAACGCGTGGCATGCGTCCCACGCTAAAACGAACGCTCGTTCTTGACAAACCCCGGCCCGGCGCGCACGCTTCAAAACGAACAATCGTTCTCTTTAAGGAGTTCCCATGACCAGCGACAAGCCGTCACCCTGGCCGCGGGTCGCCGCCACGGTCGGACTGCTCACCGTCATCATCAGCGTGCTGCTCACCGCCTTCGCCTGGCCTGCCGTGCGGTCCTCGGTGCACGACATCCCGATCGCCGTCGCCGGTCCCGCCCCCGCCGTCCAGCAGGTCACCGCCGCCCTCGAGCAGCGCGTGCCGGACGGCTTCACGATCACCGCCGTCGCCGGCACCGCGGCCGCCGAGCAGCTGATCCGCGACCGGGAGGTCTACGGCGCGATCGACCTCTCCACCGGCGCCCCGCAGGTGATCACCGCCTCCGCCGCCGGCACCCCGGTCGCGCAGACCCTGACCGCGCTCGGCACCGCCCTCAGCCAGGCCCAACACCAGGGTCAAAATCCGGCTGCGGCGGTACGGGACCTCGTCGCGTGGCCGTCCGACGACCCCCGTGGCGCGGGCCTGGCCGCCGGAGCGCTCCCGCTGGTGATCGGTGGCATCATGGCCGCCGCCCTGCTCACCGCCCGGCTCCGGGGCACCGGCCGCAAGATCGTCGCCGCCCTGTCCTTCGCGGTCACCGGCGGCCTGGCGATGGCCGCGATCCTGCAGTTCTGGCTGGGTTCACTGGGCGGCGGCTACTGGTCCAACGCCGGCGCGATCGCCCTGACCATCGGCGCCACCGCGCTGACCCTGCTCGGCATGGAATCCCTGCTCGGCGTCGCCGGCCTGGGCCTCGGCGCGGCCCTGATGATGCTGGTCGGCAACCCGCTGTCCGGTGTCACCACCGCCCCGGAGATGCTGCCCGGCTGGTCCGGCGCCCTCGGCCAGTTCCTGCCGCCGGGCGCCGGGGGTTCACTGCTGCGCTCGACCGCCTTCTTCGACGGCGCCGCCACCACCCAGCCGGTCGTCGTGCTGCTGTCCTGGCTCGCCGTCGGCGCGCTGCTCTGCCTGGCGGCCGGCCTGCGTGCCCGCCGCCACCCGGCTCCGGCTGCCACCGAGCCGGCCACCCGGACGACCACCCCGGCGGCGGTCTGAGCACCACCGCCCCGCGACAGGAGGCCGCCCCTGATCGGGGCGGCCTCCTCACACATCGGGCAGTACGGCCACGTTCGCCAGCCGTACACCAGGCCTGTTCGGAGTCGCCCGAAAGGCGCCTGCCGTACAGCCGAGGTCGCCAGCCGTACCCCACGCCTGCCTCCAGCCGCCCGAAAGGCGCCTGCCGTACAGCCGAGGTCGTCAGCGTTTCAGGGCGGCGCGGGCCTCCGGGGCGTGCACGACGGAGAAGTGCGGGTTGATCCGCAGGGCCGTCTCGAACTCCACCCGGGCATCCGCGTCCCGGCCCAGGTCGGACAGGATCATGCCGCGGTGGAAGTGCGCCAGCGCGTTACGGGTGCCCAGCCGGAGAGCTTGATCGGCGTACCGCAGCGCTTCCGAGGGACGGCCCGCCGCCCGCAGCGCCCACCCCATCGCGTCGGCGCCGCCGATACCGGGCTGGCGGTCGTAGAGGCGCCGCGCGGCGTCGAGGGCCCCCGGATCCCGGTGGTCCGCGGCGAACAGGACCGGGTCGGCTTCCGGCGGGTGCCCGTTCTTCGCCTCGGCCGCCCACGCCTCCCGCGCCCGGGTGTACTCCCGTTCCGCCTCGGCCGGCTGCCCGGCGGCGGTGAGCAGGTCACCGAGTTCGGCCACGTACGCCGGCTCCAGAACCGTGCCCACGATCGACCGGAACTCGCCGGACGCTCCGGTGAGGTCGCCGCGCGCCGCGCGTACCCGGGCCAGGCCCGCCCGCAGCGGCGGATGCCCCGGCAGCAGCCGCAGACCTTCGGTGAAGTGCTGTTCGGCGGTGTCCGGGTCGCCGGCGCCGAAGGCGAGCTGCCCGAGGTGCAGCCGGGCGAACGCGCTGTCGGCGGGCAGGTACGAGGCGTCCAGCGCCCGTTGCATCGCCTCGGTCGCGCGCGTGGTCTCCCCGCGCAGTTCCCAGGAGTACGAGGCCCGCGCGTACGAGGCGGCGTCCGGTTTGAGATCCACCATCCGCTGGACCGTCGGGAACGCCTCGTCGTACCGGCCCAGCTCGGTGAGCGCGTCGGCCACGACGCCGAGCGCGGCGGCCCGGTACGGGTCCACCTTCAGCGCCGCCCTGCCGTGCTCCAGCGCCCCGGGGAAGTCGTGGTGCGCGGCGGCGAGCGCGCCGAGCCCGGTCAGCGCTGCCGCGTTGTTCTCCGGCCGGATCGCCAGCGACCGGTCGAGCGCCTCCTCGGCGTGGGTGTAGTCGGCGGCGTCCCCGGTGGTCCGGGCCCGTTGGACGTACGCCATCCCGAGCTGCGCCCAGGTCGTCCAGTCGTCGGGCAGCCGCTGGAGCCGTTGCTGCGCCAGCACGATCGGGTCGGTCTCGCGGGCGGCGGCCGGACCGGCCGGGGAACGGTCGCCCCAGGGGATGAGCAGCGCCCCGGCGGCGACGACCAGCGCGACGCCGAGCACCGAGAAAGCGATGAGCATGACCATGCGACGCATGAGGCCTCCTGAATAACGCGGATGTCGTCGGAGGAGGGATTCGTACGCCGGGACCGCCCGGATGACGCGATGTCACCAAGCCGACCGGATTCATCCGGAGCCCGGCGGCACGCGAAGGACCTGCGTCAGCAACTAGTGAAGGAGGAGGCACGTGCTTCAACGTTCACGACGCAGAGCGGCGTTCGGGGCGGTGGCGGCCGTGGCCGCGGCGGCCTGTGTGGCGTCGCTGGCCCCGGTGGCGACGCAGGCGTCCAGTCACCGGGAAGCCCCGCTGGTGGCCGGGGAACCGCAGCTGGACAACACGGACGTGTACGCGTTCGTCAGCCCCGACGCGCCGGACACCGTCACGATGATCGCCAACTGGATCCCGTTCGAGGAGCCCAACGGTGGTCCGAACTTCTACCCGTTCGCCAACGACGCCGCGTACGACATCAACATCGACAACGACGGTGACGCCCGCGCGGACCTGATCTACCGCTGGACGTTCACCGACAACTACCGCAGCAAGAACACGTTCCTCTACAACACCGGCGTGGTGACCTCGCTGGACGACGCGGATCTCAACTTCCGGCAGACGTACAAGCTGGAGGCGATCACGGCGGCCGGCAGCACCACGCTGATCAGCAACGGCAAGGTCGCGCCGTCCCGGGTCGGCAACGCGTCGATGCCCAACTACCAGCAGCTCGCCGACGCGGCGATCACGCCGGTGCCGGGCGGCGGGAAGACCTTCGCCGGGCAGGGCGACGACCCGTTCTTCCTGGATCTGCGGATCTTCGACCTGCTGTACGGCGGCGACTTCTCCGAGGTCGGGCAGGACACGGTACGGGGTTACAACACCAACACCCTGGCCATCCAGGTGCCCAAGAGCGTGCTGGCGCTCAAGGGCGACGCGGCCCGCAACCCGGTCGTCGGCATCTGGTCCACCACGTCCCGGCAGCGCATCGAGGTCGTGGACACGGTGAACAACCGGCAGCGGTACGGCGGCTGGCAGCAGGTGTCCCGGCTGGGCATGCCGCTGGTGAACGAGGTCGTCGTCCCGGTCGGCAAGAAGGACGAGTTCAACGCGACGGCGCCGCGCAACGACGCCAAGTTCGCGCCGTTCGTCACCAACCCGGAGGTGCCCCGCCTGATCCAGCAGATCTACAAGATCCCGTCGCCGGCCACACCCCGGCAGGACCTGGTCGAGGTGTTCCTGACCGGGCTGTGCAAGGCGTGCGGCCCGGTGGCGGTGGACCTGAACTCGCAGCGGCTCAACAAGGACGCGGTCGCGGCGAACTTCATGCCGAGTGAACAGTTGCGGCTGAACATGTCCATCCCGCCGGCGGCGAACCCGAACCGTCTCGGTGTGCTCGGCGGCGACAACGCCGGATTCCCGAACGGCAGGCGGCTCGCCGACGACGTCACCGACGTCACCCTGCGGGTGGCCGAGGGCGTGCTGCTGCCGAACCACCCGGCGGCGGTCGACGGGCTCGGTGACGCCGTCGACTCCAACGTCGTGCCGTTCCGGAACGCGTTCCCGTACGTCGCGCTGCCCAACGTGGTCGCGGTGAACCAGCAGAAGTGACCCCACGACCGGTGGCGCCGCGCCCGCGGCGCCACCGGGAAAGGAGCGCATCGTGAAACGTCCCATCCTCCTGGCGGCCGGCCTGACCACGGCGGCCGCTCTCGTCACCGCCGGTCTGATGCTGCTGCGACAGCCCCTGCCGTCTCCGGAACCGCCGCTGGTTCTGCCCTCGGCCGGGCAGTTCGCGCCGGGCGCCTGCCGCGACGCCGCCGAGGCGGTGCTCGCGCTGGCCCGGCTCACGCACGGACGCGACGTCACCGGGATCTCCGCCGCCGACCGGGCGGAGCTGCGCCGGATCCAGGACCGATTGGACCTGGTCGACACGGCAGCCGATCCGGGCGTGGCCGCGCAGGTCGACGCGGTGATCGTCACGGTGGGTCATCTCCGCCTGCGGTTGGACAGCCGGACCGCCGAACCCCGGTATCTCAGCGATGTGGAGACAGCCCGTTCCGTCCTGGAGAAGACATGCGTGAGCGCCTAAGGTGAGGTCGACGGTGGGGGTGAGCGCCTTGTCCCAGCAGCGTTCCACCAGCACAGCCAGTGACGACGCGCGGCTGCGCGATCGGCTGGTGTACGGCGATGAGAGCGCGTTCACCGAGATGTACGAGCGGTACGAGTCGCTGGTCTACTCGATCGCCGCCCGGGTCACCCGGGATCGCCGGGCCGCCGAGGACATCACCCAGGAGGTGTTCCTGGCGATCTGGCAGCGCCCGCTGGCGTTCGACCCGGCCAGGGGCAGCCTGCGGGCCTGGCTGGCGATGATGGCCCACCGGCGCGCGGTCGACCTGGTACGGCGCGAGGAGGCGCAGCGCCGGACCGCCCTCGACGGACGGCTCTACACCGGATCGCTGAACCACGGTGATCCGGTCGCCGACCAGGTCACCGACGCCGACACCGCCGAACGGCTGAGCACGGCGCTGCGCTCCCTGCCGGCGCACCTGAGCCGGCCGATCGCGCTGGCCTACCTGGAGGGCCGCACCTATCGTGAGGTCGCCGCCGAACTGGGCCTGCCGGAAGGGACCGCGAAATCCCAGCTACGTGAGGGCCTGCGCCGATTAGCCGCGACGATGCGGGCCGACCAGACCGACGGTGAGGAGGAGAAATGACCGACACGGACAGCCACGAGACGGTCGTCCCACTCATCGGGGCGTGGGCGCTGGACGCCTGCTCGCCCGCGGAGGACGCATTCGTCGCGGCCCATCTGGCCACCTGCCCCGACTGCACGAGCCTGGCCCGTGAGCTGCGGGAAGCCGCCGCCGGCATCGCCGACACCACGCTGCGGCCCCGGCCCGGCGGGCTGGCCCGGCTGCGCGCGGCGGCCCACGGTTCGCGGCGGCCGGCGACACCGACGGCGCCGTTCGCGGCCCCGTACGCCGCCCAGATCGCCGCCCTTGATCTTTTGTTGTCCGATCTGACCGGCGCGGAATGGGGACGGATCGCGGCGTACGGCGAACTGTCCGTGCACGACCTCGTCGCGCATCTCAGCGCCACCGACGGACTGGTCTCGGCCGGCATCGGGCTGCCGGTCGATCCACCGGCCGAACCCGGCCAGAAACTCGCCGCCCGGACCGCCGCGGTGCTGCGCGTGGAACGGGCGCGCTCCCCCGAGGAGACCCGGCACGCTTGGCGTACGCAGGCCGGCGAGCTGTGCCACGCGCTGGCCGGGCTGCCGTCCCCGGACACCGCGACAGTCCTGATGGGCCGGCCCTTTCCGCTGGTGGACGCGGTGCTGGCACGGGCCTTCGAGACGTGGATCCACACCGAGGACATCGCTGCCGCGACCGGGCGTACGGTCCCCGTGCCACTGCCGGAACACATCCATCCGATGACCGATTTCGCCGTACGGGTGCTGCCCGCCGTCATCTCCCGGCACCTCGCCCCACCACACGACCGGCTGATCCGGCTGCACCTGACCGGCCCGGGCGGCGGCGTCTGGACCGTGCCGCTCGACCTGGCCACGGTCGTGCCGGCGACCACGCGGCCGGCCGCGGAGGTGACGGTCGACCTGGTGGAGTTCTGCCGCATGGCCGCGGACCGGTTGGATCCCGCCCGGGTCAACGCGGAGTTGGCCGGCGACACGGTCCTGGCGCGCGCCTTCCTGAACGCCCTGCCGTCGATGGCGACCGTGCCGTGAGTGGCTCCCCGGCCGCACGTCTCCCTGCCAGGGTTTGCCGCCGACGGCGAAAAGGCTGGGGAGATGGCCCGCATCGAGAGCCGGCGGCCCAAGATCACGGCAGGCTGAAGGTCCTGGCGGCTTGAGCCAGAGCGGTGGGCCTGACCGCCCCGCCGCAGATGAAACGGCCTGTCCGCCCGGCCGCAGACGGAACGATCCGTCCGCCGAGCCGCGGACGAAACGGCCTGACCATACGGCCGCAGACGGAACGGCCCGACCGCCCAGACACGGGCGAAAGGGCCCGACGGCTCGGCCGCGACTCGCTCTCGAACAGTTGATCACCGCGAGCGGTCGCCGTTCGGGATCTTGTGCCGTTCGTGCCGATGGTTTCCGGCCAAGAACAACAAGCATCGGGACCTTGTTCAGGAGATGCCGGGATTCCGGACCCGGACGCACAGGTTCGGGCAGCTTTTCGATCTTGGGCGATCCCCCCGCGCCGAGGAGCCGATGCAACGGCAGGAGCATCAAGAAGATGTCCGGCTTCGAGAGAACGTAGCGGGCGGCGACCGCGCTCGGATCGTCAATGACGGGTGCCACACCCGGGCGCACCTGGCCTCAGCAGGGGCGCGTGACCGGCATTGAATGGTTCAAAAATGATCATGTGCATCCGGCGCATGCCGTGTGGTCCTGGTTTCTGAAACGATCCAGAATTTACCCTGGCGAAACCGTTGACGACTTCGTCACATCGATGCAGACTCCCTGGAAAGCGCTTTCCTCCTGCTGAACCGAACACCCCGGGCAGCCGCCGAGGTGAGCGCTTCGTTCTAGCTCGTCGATGCGAAGGAGGAGCATGTGAGCGCCCTCGGCGAACTCCAGCGCCTCAGTGCCGCCAAGGGCAGCCCCCCGCGCAAGCGGGACAACAAGGCCGCCTTCCTGTTCCTACTCCCCTGGTTCGCCGGGCTGGTGCTGATCACCGCCGGGCCGGTGGCGGCGTCACTGCTGCTCGGTTTCACCGACTACAACCTGCTCCAGCCGCCGGAGTTCAACGGCCTGGAGAACTGGACCCGCATGCTCGGCGACGAGCGGCTGCACGCCTCACTGCTGGTCACCTTCAAGTACGTGCTGATCTCCGTACCCCTGCAATTGGCCGCCGCCCTCGGCCTGGCCATGCTGCTGGACCGGGGCCTGCGCGGCCTGTCGTTCTACCGCTCCGCGTTCTACCTGCCGTCCCTGCTGGGTTCGAGTGTGGCGATCGCGGTGCTGTGGCGGCAGATCTTCGGCGCCGAGGGCCTGCTCAACCAACTCCTCGACCTGTTCGGCATCCAGGGCCGCGGCTGGATCTCCGACCCCGACACCGCCCTGTCCACGCTGATCGTGCTGAACGTGTGGACCTTCGGCGCCCCGATGGTGATCTTCCTGGCCGGGCTGCGGCAGATCCCGGCCATGTACTACGAGGCCGCCAGCGTGGACGGCGCCGGGAAGTGGACCCAGTTCCGCAAGATCACGATGCCGCTGCTGTCACCGATCATCTTCTTCAACCTGGTCCTGCAGATCATCCACGCGTTCCAGTCGTTCACCCAGGCGTTCGTGGTCTCCAACGGCACCGGCGGCCCGTCGGACTCCACCCTGTTCTACACGCTCTACCTCTACCAGCGCGGCTTCAACAACTTCGACATGGGCTACGCCTCCGCGCTCGCCTGGCTGCTCCTGCTGATCATCGCCGCGTTCACCGCGGTCAACTTCTGGGCCGCCAAGAAGTGGGTGTTCTACGATGACTGACCTCAAGGACCGTGTCGTGAAGATCGACACCACCGGCGACGCCCCGCCGCCGAAGTGGACGGTGCCGCAGCCGATCAAGGACGCCGGCAAGCACCTCGGCCTGATCGCCCTGGCCGTCGTGATGCTGTATCCGGTGATCTGGATGGTCGTCAGCTCACTCCGCCCCAGCAGCGAGATCTTCCGCTCGCCGGGCCTGGTGCTGGACAGTTTCGAGGCGTCCAACTACAGCGACGGGTGGGACGCGCTGTCCTCACCGTTCGGGCACTTCCTGGCCAACTCCGCGATCGTCGTGCTCGGCTGCATCATCGGCAACCTGGTGTCCTGCTCGATGGCCGCGTACGCCTTCGCCCGCCTGGAGTTCTCCGGCAAGAGACTGTGGTTCGGCCTCATGCTCAGCACCATCATGCTGCCGATCCACGTGATCATCGTGCCGCAGTACATCATGTTCTCCAACCTCGGCTGGGTGAACACGTTCCTGCCGTTGATCGTGCCGAAACTGCTGGCCACCGACGCGTTCTTCGTGTTCCTGATGGTCCAGTTCATCCGCGGCCTGCCCAAGGAACTCGACGAGGCGGCCCGCATCGACGGCGCCGGCCACCCACGGATCTTCCTGCGGGTGATCCTGCCGCTGATGCTGCCGGCCCTGGCCACCACCACGATCTTCACGTTCATCTGGACCTGGAACGACTTCTTCTCCCAGCTGATCTACCTGACCGACCCCGAGATGTACACCGTTCCGGTCGCCCTGCGCTCCTTCGTGGATGCCACCGTGGCGACGAGCTGGGGATCCATGTTCGCGATGAGCGTGGTCTCCCTGCTGCCGATCTTCCTCGCCTTCCTCATCGGCCAGCGCTACCTGGTCAAGGGCATCGCCACCACCGGTATCAAATAAGGAGAACCCCATGCCATTCACCCGGAGAAGTGCTCTCGCCCTGGGCGCCGGTGTCCTCGCCGGAAGCACGCTGGCAGCCTGCGGCAGCAGCGGTGGCGACGCCGGCGGGGAGATCTCCACGGAGGCCGTGAAGCTGCGGTTCACCTGGTGGGGCTCGGATGCCCGGCACAAGCGGACCCAGCAGGCGATCGACCTGTTCACCAAGAAATACCCGAACATCACCGTCTCCGGCGAGTTCAAGGAGTGGAACGGCTACTGGGACAGCCTGGCCACCACCGTCGCCGCCAACGACGCCCCCGACATCATCCAGATGGACGAGCTCTACCTCGCGTCGTACGCCCAGCGCGGCGCCCTCCTCGACCTCGGCACCGCGAACAAGCACCTGAAGACCGACGCCCTCGACCCGGCAGCGCTGGACACCGGCAAGGTCGACGGCAAGCAGTACGCCGTCCCGACCGGCGTCGCCGCGTACTCGATCGTCGTCAACACCTCCGCCCTCGAGCAGTACAAGATCGCCCTGCCGGACGACGCCACCTGGACCTGGGACGACCTGAAGAAGATCGGCCTGGAGGTCTCCAAGGCCAGCGGCGGCAAGGTCGTCGGCGTCCAGTCGTGGGGCTTCGACACCGGTGGGGTGAACATCTGGGCCCGGCAGAACGGCGCGACCCTGTACGACGACGCCGGCAAGGTGTCGCTGCCGCCCGCCGTCCTCGCCTCCTACTGGCAGTACCTTCTCGAACTGGCGAAGCAGGGCATCGCCCCGGCCCCGTCGGTGACCGTGGAGAAGGCGAGCGCGCCGCTCGACCAGTCCGGCACCGCCACCAACACGGCCGCGTTCGGCACCTGGTGGAACACCCAGCTCACCTCGCTGTCGACGGCCAGCGGGCAGAAGCTCAAGCTGCTGAAGCTGCCCGGCAACGGTCAGCCGTCCAGCGCCGAGGCCCCGTACCTCAAGCCTTCGATGTTCTGGTCGGTGTCGTCGCGCTCGAAGCACCCGGCCGAGGCCGCGTTGTTCGTCGACTTCCTGCTGAACACCACCGAGGCCGGTGACGTGCTGCAGACCGACCGTGGCCTGCCGTCCAACAGCACAGTCCGCACGGCGGTCACGGCGAAGCTCGGCGAGACCGACAAGGCGGCGGCCGAGTACCTCAGCTCGCTGAAGGTCGGCCCGGCGCCGCGCGTCACCCCGAACGGCGCGAGCGGCATCGAGGCGATCCTCAAGCGGCACACCGAGGAGGTGCTGTTCGAGCGGCAGGCCCCGCAGGCGGCGGCCGAGGCGTTCATCAAGGAGCTCCAGACGGAGATCGACGCGGCCAAGTGAGTGTGTTGACTTCGGCCGCTATACGCGCCCGAAGTCAACACGCACGTCTGTCCTCCGGCGCGGGTGCTACTACGGGTGCCCGCGCCGGTTCATCCCCAGGGAGAGGCACAGCGCAGATGGGTTCCCGTACCGGAAAATGGTTGAAAGCAGGTGTCGCGGCAGTCGTCCTGGCCACCGCGTCCCCCGCGCCCGCCCTCGCGGGAGAGAAGGGCCCGCGGATGGAACGCCTGGACCGCGGGCTGATCGCGGCGTCCACGGGCGAGGGCGTGTTCCTGAGCTGGCGGCTGCTGAAGAACGAAGTGAGAGGATCGTCGGCGACCGGGCTGACCGGGGCGGACTTCCACGTCTACCGGGACGGGAAGAAGATCGCGACGGTCACGGACAGCACCAACTTCCTGGACCGGGCGGGTACGCCCACCTCGAAGTACCGGGTCAGCGGCTCGAGGACCGTGACGCCGTGGGGCGCCGGCTACACCGAGTTGCCGTTGCGGAAGCCGGCGGACGGCGTGACCCCGTCCGGCGAGACGTACACCTACTCCGCCAACGACCTGAGTGTCGGTGACGTGGACGGCGACGGCGTGTACGAGTACGTCGTCAAGTGGGATCCGTCGAACTCCAAGGACGTCTCGCAGGTCGGCTATACCGGGCCGGTCTACATCGACACCTACCGGGCCGACGGCACCCTGCTGCATCGCATCGACCTGGGCGTCAACGTCCGGGCCGGCGCGCACTACACGCAGTTCCTGGTCTACGACTTCGACGGCGACGGGCGCGCCGAGATGATGATGAAGACGGCGCCGGGCACGAAGACGATCCGGAACGGCAAGGAGCGCTACATCAAGAACGGCTTCCAGAAGGACGCCGACTACCGGATGAGCGCCGCCGACTACTACCAGCACGTGGTGGGCATCTTCCAGAAGTGGCACCAGCATCCCGAGGTCGTCGCCGGTCACTGGCCCGCGACGATCGAGCAGGCGCTCGGGATCGCCCCGCAGTACCAGTACCCGCTGTCCCACGACGACGCGGCGAAGCTCACCGACTACTTCATGGACGTGTACGCCCCCGCCCGCTCCACCCGCAACAACCTGCGCGCGTTCGAGGGGTTCATCGTCGACGGCCCGGAGTACCTGACGGTCTTCGACGGCGCCACCGGCCGTGAGCTGCAGACCATCGACTACAAGCCGGGACGTTCCGACGACGGCCTGATGTGGGGCGACTACGCGATGGCCCGCATCGAGCCGGGCAACCGGGTCGACCGGTTCCTGTCCGGTGTCGCCTATCTGGACGGCAGGAACCCGTCGGCGGTGTTCGCGCGGGGCTACTACACCCGTACCACGCTGGTCTCCTACCGCTGGGACGGTCACCGGCTGCGGGAGGGCTGGTACGTCGACTCGGGCTGGACGCCGATGACGAACCCGTTCAACGACTCCCCGCACGGCCGCGACGGCACCGATCCGGTGTACGGCAAGCTCACCACGCAGGGCTTCCACTCGCTCAGCGCGGCCGACGTGGACGGTGACGGCAAGCAGGAGATCGTGTACGGCGCGGCCACCATCGACCACGACGGTGACCTGCTGTACTCCTCGTCCGGCAAGCTCCCGTCCGGCGACGAGGCCCGCCTCGGTCACGGCGACGCCATGCACGTGACCGATATCGATCCGTCGCGGCCGGGCCTGGAGATCTTCACGGTGCACGAGGGCGGCACGTCCGCGCCCTACGGCATGGCGATGCGGGACGCGAAGACCGGCGAGGTCCTGTTCGGCACGTACTCCGGGCGCGACACCGGCCGCGGCATGATCGGCGACGTGCTGCCCGCCACGCCCGGCATCGAGTCGTGGGCCAGCATGCCCGGCGGCTCCGAGGCGCTCGGCCTGCACAGCGCCGAGGGCGAGATCCTGACCAACAGCATTCCCGGTACGAACGCCAGTATCCGCTGGTCGGCCGACCTCACCACACAGATCGTCAACGGCGCGCAGACCGTGACGCCGACGATCGACGACTGGACCCGGGGACGGCTGCTCACCGCCGACGGCACCCTCACCAACAACGGCACCAAGGGCAACCCGGGTCTGGTCGCCGACGTCCTCGGCGACTGGCGTGAGGAACTGCTGGTCCGGACCGCGGACAGCACGGCGGTCCGGATCCACACCAGTACCGAGGTGACGAACCACAAGATGTACACGCTGATGCACGACCCGCAGTACCGGGTGGAGGTGGCGCGGCAGCAGACGACGTACAACCAGCCGTCGTATCCCGGCTTCTATCTGGCCTCGGACACCGACTGGTCGCGCGTGCCCCGCTGACGGTATGGGCCCCGCCTCCCCGGCGGGGCCCATATATTTTATATTGGCAGCACGCCAATAGAGGGGTGGGTCCATGGACGCCGCAACCGCTCGCAGCAGAATCGCCGAGATCCGCGCCGCGGACGGCACGACCACGATCGATGATCTCGACAAGTTGTGGGCCGCGCTGCCGCCGGTGCGGCCCGAGGAGATCCTCGGCTCGTGGCGGGGCGGCGAGTTCGTCACCGGGCACCGCTTCGAGGGCTACCTGCCACGGATCCGCTGGCACGGCAAACGGTTCGACTCGCTGACCGAGGTCGCGCCGCTGGTCTGCCGCGACGGCGACGGCGCCCTGTTCGACGACGTGGACCGCGCGAAGGGCGGCGCGAGCCTGTGGCCGGTCGAGTTCCGCGGCGAGGTCACGGCCACCATGGTGTACGACGGCCAGCCGGTGTTCGACCACTTCAAACGCATCGACGACGGCACCCTGCTGGGAGTCATGAACGGCAAGGGCGTCCTGGACGACGGGCGGCACTACTACTTCGTCCTCGAACGCGAGTGAGCCCGGTGCGCATCCAGGCCGCCCTGGTCGAGACCGCGGGCGGGCCGTTCACCATCCGGGACGTCGAGATCGAGGAGCCGCGGCCGGACGAGGTGCTCGTCGCGATGACAGCGGCCGGGATCTGTCACACCGACCTGGCCATGCGGCAGCGCTGGCCCGCGCGGACCCTGCCGATGGTCTTCGGCCACGAGGGCGCCGGGGTGGTGGCGGCGGTCGGTTCCGCTGTCTCTGCCGTAAAGGTCGGCGACACTGTCGCGCTCAGCTACCGCAGCTGCGGCACGTGCGAGCAGTGCCGGCGCGGGCATCCGGCGTACTGCCTGCTCAGCGAACTCAACATGCGCGGCACCCGGGCCGACGGCAGCAGCGGGCTGCGGGCCGGGGACGAGCGGGTCTACGGCAACTTCTTCGGGCAGTCGAGTTTCGCGAGCCATGCCCTGGCGTACGAGAGCAACATCGTACGCATCCCGGCAAGCCTCTCCCCCGTCCTCGCCGCACCGCTCGGATGCAGTGTGCAGACCGGCGCCGGGACCGTCCTCAACGTCCTGCGCCCCCGCCCCGGCGACACCGTCGCGGTCTTCGGCGCCGGCAGCGTCGGTCTCAGCGCGGTGATGGCCGCCGTCTCCCTGGGCTGCACCGTGATCGCCGTCGACCCGAACCCGGCACGGCTCGCGCTCGCCCACGAACTCGGCGCCACCGACACCTCCCTCACCAGCGCCGATCACGCCATCGACACCACCGGGCGACCGGAGGTGATCACCACAGCCATCGGGGCGCTGCGCCGCCGCGGCACCCTCGCGCTCGTCGGCCTCGGCGGACGGGCCGAGTTCGACATCATGACCGTGATGCACCACGGGATCCGTATCCGAGGCGTCATCGAAGGCGACGCGGCGCCCGCGACGTTCCTGCCGCAGCTGGTCGACCTGCACCGGCTCGGCCGGCTGCCGGTGGAGAAACTGATCACCGAGTACCCGTTCGCCGACATCGAACAGGCCGCCCGGGACGCCGCCGCGGGGAAAGTGGTGAAACCGGTCCTGACCTTCGGGTAGACAGGTATCCATGAGTTATCCACCGCCGCTGTATCACGGGGACTCCGGCGAGAAGAGCGCCCTCTACCGGCCGGCCGGCACCGAGCCCGAGCTGGTCTATCCCAACGGGACCAAGGTCCACTACCTGTCGAGCGGGGCCTCCACCGGGGGACTCTTCGGCCTGTACCGCTGGGAGTGCGGGCCCGGCGAGACCGGACCGGACCCCCATTTCCACCGTACGATCAGCGAGTCGTTCTACATCCTGTCCGGTGTCATGTCCATCTACAACGGCGACCGGTGGATCGAGGCGGAACCCGGCGACTGGGTGCACGTGCCGATCGGCGGCATCCACGGCTTCAAGAACCGCTCCGGCGCGCCCGCGTCGATGCTGCTGCACTTCTCCCCCGGCGCGCCCCGGGAGGCGTACTTCGAGGGCCTCGCCCACCTCGACGAGATGACCGATTCCGAACGCACCGCCTTCTACCTCGAACACGACAACATCTGGCTCGACTAGTTTGTGCCGGTGATCCTCACTGATGGGGCGGTGCGGGGCTGGCGCACCGTCCGCCGCTACGCGGTGCCCGCCTCGACGAGGATCTCCGGCACTTCACCCCGGACCTGCTGCGCTGGCACCTGCCCCGCCGCCCGTCCACCGGCCACACCGCCCTCTCGCCACGGCGCCTGTCGGTTCTCACCCGCTACGACGACGGCCCGGTTCTCGCGGTCGCCAGCAACTCCGTCTCTTCCTCACCACCGAGCCGTTGCGGACCCGCCCGCCGAACGCCTACCGCGGCGACTCCGACAACGAGCCGGCCACTCGGTACATGAGAGTCGACCCGGACCTGCCCCGTCACGTCTGGGACACCCGCCACTCCGGCAACCTGCTGACCTGGTACGACCTCAGCCACGTGCCGGGCTTCAACCGCGCCGGCAACGCGCTCGTCCCGGCACGGGACGACGCCGGCAGGATCGTCCGGGGCTTGCACGACGCCGGCCGGTTCATCCACGCCTGGTCGGAGGTCGGGGTCGATCCCCGGGAGCAGCGGGTGCGCGTCAACCCGCACATGGCGCTCGGCTACCGGTACCGACTGCCGGAGATCACCCGCGTGGTCCGCGGTCTGGCGGGAGACCGCCCGGCCGGATGTCTTCGCCTCGATCACCGAGAGGGAGGACGCCACGGCTGTCACCGCTCGCGCGTACGACGAGTGGCCCGGCCGGAATCCCTGATCATCCGAGTGGTCGGCGTGAGGCAGGATCGCGTCGTGAGTATTCATGATCTTCGTCGTTGTCTGCCGGTGTTCGGCCGGTCATGTCCGCAGTCCACGACGGCCGGTCTCCGCGACCTCGTCCCGGCACTCCCCGGGCCGGCCGGCCGCCGGAGCGGTCGATGACCCGGGAGATCCGCCGGGCGGGTCCCGGCGACGCCCCCGCGTTGGCGCGCGTTCAAGCCGCGTCGTGGCGGGCCGCCTTCCGCGGAGTGCTGCCGGACGACTACCTGGCCGGCCTGGACATCGACGCCTTCCGCAGCACGTGGTCCGCACTGCTCGCCGATTCCCGGTGGCCGCGCGCGGCGACCCTGGTGCTCGAGGAGGATGACGAGATCGTCGGCTACTCCCGGTTCTATCCCGGTGAGGACGATGACGTCGACGCGGCGCGGGTGGCGGAGATCGGCTCGATGTACACGCTTCCGCGGGTGTGGCGTACCGGGGCGGGCCGCGCGCTGATGGCGGCGGTGATCGAGGCCGTCACCGGCGCCGGGTTCTCCACGGCGATCCTCTGGGTGCTGGAGGAGAACGTCCGGGCGCGGGAGTTCTATCGCGCGCAAGGGTGGATCGCCGACGGCGCCCGTCACACCGGCGACGGCGACACCGCTGTCGTGAAACTGAGGTATCGGCGCCACCTGGCGTAGACGCGACCGAAATCGGTGCGGAAAAGATTTGCGGGATCGGTAGTAGAGGGCGTCGGGCGTTCGTCATTGAGGTGCCGAAGCGATGAGCGACGGTTCCGGTTCTCCACGGGCCGTGTCCGGGGCGACAGCGCGACGGCATGTTGACGATGATCAGTACGACGGAAGAGGTGTCACGATGAGGTACCTGATGCTGGTGTGTGTGGACCCGGAGTACACGCCGGGCGCCGACAACGGCTCCCCGGAGACCGACGGCTGGGCCGAGACGATGGACGCCAAGGGGATCCGGCTGACCGGGGACCGGACCCGGCCGGGCAGTGCGGCGACGACGGTCCGGGTGCGGAACCGGGAAGTGCTCGTGACGGACGGGCCGTACACCGAGACGAAGGACCTGATCGCCGGCTTCGACGTGCTCGAGTGCGCGGACCTGGACCAGGCGATCGAGGTCGCGGCCCGGCACCCGATGGCCTGGGCCGGCGTGATCGAGCTGCGGCCGGTGTGGCCCTGGGGCGAGGACTAGGCATTGGACGGGCGGATCGCGGAGATCTACGCCGACGGGTGGGGCCGGATCGTCGCCACGATGATCCGGTTCACCGGCGGTGACTGGAGCCTGGCCGAGGAATGCGCGCAGGACGCCTTCGCGCAGGCGCTGCGGACGTGGCCGTCCTCGGGTGTGCCCGATCAGCCGCTGGCATGGCTGACGACCACGGCCCGGCGCCGGGCGATCGACGTGATCCGCCGGGCCGGGGTGGAACAGAGCAGGCTGCGGGAGGTGGCGATGGAACCGGCGCCACCCCCGTACACCGGGGACAGCGAGATCCCCGACGACCGCCTGGAACTGATCTTCGCCTGCTGTCATCCGGCGCTGAACACGGAATCCCAGGTGGCGCTGACGCTGCGCAGTGTGGCCGGGCTGAGCACGGCGGAGATCGCGCGGGCGTTCCTGCTGCCAGAGAAGACGCTGGGACAGCGCCTGTTCCGCGCGAAACAGCGGATCAAGCAGGCGGGCATCCCGTTCCGGGTGCCGGCCGCGCACCTGCTGCCGGAGCGGCTCTCGGCCGTGCTGCACGTGCTGTACCTGCTGTTCAACGAGGGGTACTCGGGGGATCCACGACTGTGCCGGGAGGCCGTCCGGATCACACGGGTGCTGGCGGACCTGATGCCGGACGAGCCGGAGGCGCTGGGCCTGCTCGCGCTGATGCTGCTGCAGGAGGCGCGCCGGGCGTCCCGCACCGACGAGTCCGGCGCGCTGCTCACCCTCGACGAGCAGGACCGCTCCCGGTGGGACCGGAAGCAGATCGAGGACGGGGCGGCGCTCTGTGAACGGGCGTTGCGCCGGGGCCGGGCCGGGCCGTTCCAGCTGCAGGCGGCGATCGCGGCATGTCACGCGACAGCGGCCGGGCCGGACGACACCGACTGGCCGCAGATCGTCGGCCTCTACACCCATCTGCGGCAGGTCGCGCCGAGCCCGGTCGTCGACCTCAACCGGGCCGTCGCGGTGAGCCTGGCCTCCGGGCCGGAAGCCGCGCTCGCCCTGGTGGCGCAGATCAGCGGCCTCGATGGGTACCACCTCTTCCACGCGACCCGCGCCGACCTGCTGCGACGCGCCGGACGCGGTCCTGAGGCGGCCGACAGCTATCGCACGGCGCGGGAACTCGCGCCGACCGAGGCGGAGCGGCACTTCCTCACCGGCCGTCTCGACGATCTCGTGACCGACTAGCCGGCCAGCAGTTTCTCGGCGAAACGGGCCTCCATCAGGGCCGCCTTCCGGGCGACCACCGGCAGGGTGAGCAGGAACGGGACGGCGAGCACGCCGTAGAGGACGACATTGGTGAGGTACGCGTCGCCGAAGCCCAGCAGCTCGGGCAGCCCGGTGTCGCCGGACGGCAGCGCCCAGCCCCACAGGCCCCAGCTCAACCCGCCGATCACGGCGGCCCACCAGGTCGCGACGACGGTGCACGAGACGGTGCTCGGGATCCACCGGACGGTCGCGTGGGTCACGTCCCGCCAGATCTGCCCGTCGATCAGGACGGCGACCAGCTTGGCGGGGAGGCGGGAGGCTTCCACCGTACGATAGGAAGGGTTCTTGATCTCTCGGCCCAGCACCCCGGCGATCCGCTCGCGTTCGGCGGCGGCGAAACCGCGGGCCTGCATCAGGGCGAACATCATGATCGGCACGCCCAGCCAGAGGATCGCCAGGCCGAGGCCGAGCGCCAGGGCGGTGACCGGGACCAGGATCGCGGCGATGGCCAGCGGAAGCCCGGTCAGGACGTACCGGCTGTCGGTGGCGAGCCGCGGCAGGATGCGGGCGGCCGGTGCGGGAGTGAGGGCCGGCTCGAGAAGTGTCGTCGTCATGCCCATGACGCTATTGAGGATCGTGGACCGAACCGATACGGCGAGCACCCGTCTGTTGGTAGTGCCAGCACCACCTAGTTGTAGGACCAGTCCAGCAGACCGTCGCGTACCGTCCGCCGGAAGCCGTGGAACGGGCGGCCGGTCTCCAGTGCGGTCGCGGTCTGTTCCAGCAGTTCAGCCACCGAGGCCGGCCACTCGGTGAAGTCCGCGCCGGCCTCCGGATCCGTGTCGCCGACCCGGCCGTGGCCACCCGGCCGCTGGTCGGCGATCAGGTTGCCGCCGCTGCCGTCCATCCCGAACGGCACGTACCGCTGGTGCCACCAGTCGTCCTCCCCGCCCCGGAACCGGAAATCGGCCATCACGTCGCAGTTGCCCTGCCAGTCCGAGTAGATCGCGGTCAGAGCCATCGGCTGGTAGAACGGCGGCAGGGTGAAGCCCCGCATGTCGGTCACCCCGTCGTGCCGGCGCAGCGAGGCCACCAGGTCCGGCGGGAAGGTCACCGACATGCGCCGCTGAAGATCGTCGATTTTCGGTACGGGCGCCGGCGGCCGCAACGACGCGGCGGACTTCGGGGCGTACCGGGTCAGCCACCTCTCGATCCGCTGCCAGGCCGCGGTGACGCGGGCGGTGGTGACGGCGTTCGGACGGGCCGGGGTGAGCGGGCCGCGGAACTCGGGACAGACGTCGGTGGACGGTCGCGCCGGTCGCGTCGGAACCGGCACGACGTAGGCCGACGACCGATCCGGGCGGGGTGTGGGCGGCACCCGCTGGAAGGTCGTGATGCTGTAGTCGCTCTCACCACCGTCGCACCAGGCGAGACCGCACGCCATCACGATCATGATCAGGAAGATGGCGAGCAGCGCTCCGACGACGCGTCTGCCCTCGACAGGCCTCGGACGTGGCCGGGTGTCGGCGGGCTCAGGGTCGGGTGAGTGGGGGTCCGCCGTCGCCCGCAACATCGGGTCGAACCATCCCGCCGCACCGGCGAAACGATCACCGGTTGATCCTGACACCGCGCTGTCGCCGGGTTCGGCTGCTTCGTCGCAATCGGACGGGCCTGGCGTGACCGTGTCCGCTTCGGGTGCGGCCGGGGACACCCCTGCGGGTTCGGCAGGGGCTGCAGAAGCCGCCTCTACCGCGGGCGGGTCTGACCGTGCCGCCCCGGCTGCGGGCGAGGCCGAGGAGGGAGGCTCTGCCGTGGGTGCGGTGCCGTTCAGTGCGTCGAAGGGGATGCGGCCGGCTACCGGAACGGGGAGATCGACGTCGCCGATGGTGACGACAGCGCCGGTCAGGCCGCGGCCGTCCAGGGCGTCGAGCGCGAGTGTCGTGTGGTTGGCCGCGTCCTCGCCGGGGCCGGTCACGATCACGACCGGGGCTTTCAGGCCGACGGCGAGGTCGGCGAGCGTCCAGCCTTCCGGGCCGACCGGGACGAGGAGGCCGGCTGCGCCGGAGACGAGCACGAGATCGTACGCCCGGCTCAGCGCCCCGATGACCTGTATCGCCCGGCCGAGCCCCAGCTCGCCGGCGCCCTCCAGCAGGCCGGCGGCATGCGCCCGGATCGGGTCGCCGTCACCGGCCGGCCCGCCGAGCACCACCGCGGCGACCGGCACCTCGGACGCCGCCGCCAGTCCCGCCGCCGCCAACCTGCCATCGACGCCCGCCGACACGGCCGCGATCACCCACGGTCCACGGCCAGGCCATCCCCGTTCCACCCGGCCACTCTAGGTGACCGCGGACCGGCGCCGTCGCTCCGGGGTCATCGATCTTCGTCAACGCCGGAGGATGCCGGATCGCTCGGGTGCGAAGGGCGTCCCCAGGGCCAGGGCGCGGCGGGTGACAGCGAGCGATTCGCCGAGGAAGCTCAGGCCGATGCCGAGTTGGATCGGGCGGGCGTCCGGGCGTACCCCCAGTTTTGCCGCAAGCAAGCCGAACCCCAGCATGACCGCAAGTGATAAGCCGACCGCGGCGAAGGTCCGCCCGGTGTATCGCTGCCAGAGATGGCCGCCCTTCTCGAACACGGTGACGTAGTGGCCGCGCAGGTATCCGAGGGCGATGCCGAGCAGTGAGCCGCCGACCAGCCAGGCGAGATCGGGGAACTCCCAGCCGTCCACCTTGCTCAGCGACCACAGCCCGATTCCGGTCAGGACGATCGGTGGCACCCAGAGGTCGCGGGCGCTGAGGGGTTCGCCGAGGACGCGCCGGGCGAGGACCACCAGCACGGCCACGATGATGAGTACGGTCATGGACTCCTCCGTTTTTAGCACGGGTCTGCCAAATCAATGTCGCATGGACGTGCTAAAAAAGTCCACATGCCTAAGGTGGTGGATGCGCGACAGCGGCGGGAAGCGATCGCGGACGCGGTGCTCGCCGTGGTGGCCCGGCACGGGCTCGAAGCGGCCAGCCTGCGCAACGTCGCCGACGAGGCGGGGCTGGCGATCGGCTCGGTGCGGCACTATTTCGACGGGCACGAGGAACTGATCATCTTCGCCGCCGAGGAACTCAACCGGCGGGTGGTCGAGCGGGTCCGGTCGTATGCGCAGTCGATCATCGCGACGTTCGATGCGAGCGGAGGGCGGGCGGAGCGGCGGCGACTGAGCGAGGAATTGCTGGCGGAGTGGTTGCCGCTGGACGAGCTGCGGCACCGGGAGGCGGTACTGCGGCACACCTTCGCGATCGCGGCCCGGACACGGCCCGAACTGCAGCCGCAGACGCGGGCGCTGCGGGAGTCGATGGCCGGCATCGTTCACCGGGTTCTGGCGGAGGCGCGGGACGCGGGTGGGCTGGCGGCGGAGGTGGAGGTCGATCGGGAGACACGGCGGCTATGCGCCCTGTTGGACGGGTTGGCCCTACAGGCCGTAACCGCTACCGAGTCACCACACCCGGACGATCTCCGGCAAATCCTGCACTACCACATCAAAAGCTTGGTCTAGAAGCGGCTCGCATCGCGGATGAGGTCTTTTCTCGCGAAGCGGGGTCACGAATCGGCGTTCGATAGCCGACTCGGTGATTCGTTCGCGAGCCGGCCGGGAGGGCGCTGATTGCCAGTGGACATGGTGGTCAGTGGACTTCGCCTCGGCCCGGCGGCCATGTCAAGCGCTCTTTCGCGATTTTGGAACATGGATGCGCCGTTCGCGCTGGGAGCTGGCCCGCCGAGCCGCCGGCTTCAGGCGCGATCCCCAGGCGTCTTTCCCGGTCGAGGAAGCGAAGGTGGACAACTGCTGATCTTGTGGACTCGGCGCCGGAGCCGGGCGTACAAGATCGAATTTCTGCCCCTTCCTGTGCGCTGAGCTGCGGAGAACCGTCATTTCCTCCGCAAGATAGCGAGAATCAACAGTCTTGGGGAGGCAGCGCCGGTGCGAATCGCACAAGGGCGAAAGGGAAGGGCGACGAAAGGAGAGGAGAAGTCGGCAGGACGGGCGGAAAGGGGGAGGAACGTTCAGTGGTCGGCGAGGGAAGCGGTGGGATGGGGAGTTGCGGGGGTGGGTGAGGTCGGCGGTTCGGCGGGGATGGTGGCGATTCCGGCGAGGATCAGCAGGCCGCCGGTCATCTGGAGGAGGGTGAGGGACTCGCCGACCACGAGCCAGGCCAGGCATGACGCGAACACCACCTCGAGCAGGCCGATGAACGAGGCCAGGCGGGAGCCGAGGTTGCCGGAGGCGTAGATGCCGGTGGCGTACGCGACCGCGGTCCCGAGAACCGCCACCACCGTCAGCGGCACCCACCACGGCGCCGGGGAACCGAACAGCGCCACGTCGCCGAACGTCATGCTGATCGGCACGATCCCGACCAGCCCGGCGACGGCCAGGGTGAGGCCGCCCAGCAGCAGGCCGAGACCGGCGAGGGCTACCGGGGGCAGGCCGTCAGAGGTACGGGCGGCGACGACGAAGTAGACGGCGCAGCCGATCGCGGCGCAGAAGGCCAGCAGGATGCCGAGCGGGTCGACGGCGTTCAGCGCGCCCGGCCCGATGACGAGGACGAGACCGCCGATGGCGAGCACCGAACCGAGGAGGACGGCGGGCCGGGGCAGTCGCCGGGTCGTCACCGCGACCCAGATGACCAGCAGGAGTGGGGCCAGGTATTCCACCAGCAGGGCCGTGGACACCGGGATGCGGCGGATCGCCGCGAAGTACGTGACCTGGGTGAACGCGACCGCGATGGCGCCCATCGCGGCGATCCGCCAGCGGCCCCGCCACAGCGTGTCCCAGCGGCCGCGCAGCGAGAACAACACGAGCGGCAGCAGCAGCACCCCGGCGGTGAGAACACGGACGGTGACCGCGGCGGCCGGGGACCAGCCCGCTTCGAGCAGCGGTTTGATGAAGGCGCCGGACGTGGCGAACGTCGCCGCCGACGTCACCGCGGCCCCCAGCCCGGTGTAGAGCGACTTCACGACATCCTCCAGTCAGGGGCTAAAGTCGTTTCGGCGCTGACGCTAGGCCGACCCGGATAAGGAGTCAACTTGCATTTTGCCCCTGACACGGAGGAGGCGCTGGACTTCGTCGTGACGCTCGCCAATACCGCTCCGGGTGCTTCGCGGTCCGGCGACGACGAGTTGGACACGGTCGGCAAGCTGGGAGAACTGCTCAGGCGGTACGCGTACTCCGGGCGGATCGACGGCGACGCGGCGGAACTCGCGGCGGTTCGCGAGACCCGGACGCTGCTCCGGGCGGTGTGGACGCTGGAGCCGGACGCCGCGGTGGACGCCGTCAACGAGATGTTGCGGGAGGCTCGGGCGCTGCCCTACCTGACCCGGCACCACGGGTCGGAGTGGCACATTCACGCCACCGAGCCGGGCGCGCCGCTGGCCGAACGGATCCGGGTGGAGGCGGCGCTGGCGCTGATCGACGTGATCCGGATGAACGAGACCGGACGCCTGCGGGTCTGCGGCGCCGCCGACTGCATCGGGATCTTCCTGGATCTGTCCCGCAACGGATCCAAACGGTTCTGCTCGGTGCGCTGCGGCAACCGGGTCAACATGATCGCGTTCCGGGCCCGCAAGACAGATCCCGGCTGACCGGTCACGCCCGCTCCGGCAGCCGGTCGGGCGCCCCGTTCCGGGCCCGCGAGGCAACCGGGCCGATCCGGCACGCCGCAGCCAGGCCCGAAGCGGGCAACAACCGATCCGGCCCGCCGCGGCGGGGTTCGCGAGGCTGACGACTGCCGGGCCGGTTCATAAGGCGGGCGGTGCGGGTGGATGAGCCCGTAAGGCGGACCGCGGTGGGTGGTCAGGCTGGTTCCGGGAGTCGGTCGAGGACGGCGATCAGCACTGCGCCGGCCAGGGTGCAGCAGGTCAGGATGAGTCCTACGCCACCCGCGGTCACGGCCCAGGCGACGGCTGCTCCCACGGCTGACAGGGCGATGCCGGTGAATGCCCACGCCCGTACCGCGCGCAGCAGTGGGGCGGTCTTGACTCCGCGCCGTTCCCAGCGGATCGCGGACAGGGCCGAGAAGCCGGCGACGCCGAGCGGGATGGACGCCACCAGGGCGAACAGGAGCAGCGTCGTCGTCGCGTCCGAGGCGACGACGACGGCGGGGGTGACGATCCCGGCGACCAGGAACACCGCGATGAGGCCGGCGCCGCCGGTCAGCAGTCCCCCCTTGCGGCTCATCGCCGGCCCGCCGTGAACAGGGTGCCCGGCAGCGAACGGGCCGGGGTCGGGAACTCCTCGCCGGTGCGGCGGCCGGCGATCGGGAAGGAGGGGACGAGACGCATGCGCGGATGGTAGACGTACGGGGCCGGTGACGGGGGACCATGGACACGGCCACGCCGATTGATGATCATGCTGGGATGAGATCCTGGGCCCGGCCGGGTGCGATCGCCGCTGCTCTGGCCGTCTTCGCGCTGTCGGCCGCGCTGGTCGCCATGTCGTTGCGGACCGCGAGCGGGGTCACCCGGGCCGGCCCCACCTCGTACCACACCGAGTTCGGCGACGAGCGGTGGTGGGCCGCCGGGTTCCTGCTCGCGGTGCCGGTGGGCCTGGCGTCGTGGTTCTTCCCGACGGCGAGTCCCGGGTTCGTGATCGCCGCCCTGATCCCGCAGATCTATCTGCCGATGGAGGTGGAGGACCGGGCGCTCGCCGCCGGGTGGGGCGATCCGCTGCTGGTCTTCGGCTATCTGCCGCCGATCCTGATGTTCCTGCTGTTCGCCGGGTGTGCCGCCGCCTGCGCGATCCCGTCGGCCTGCCGGAGGCGGCGTACGTCCGGGCAGTGGTAAGGACCACGGTCCGGGACGGCCCGTACTCGATAGGGTCTGTCCGTGCCCCGCCGGAACGCTGTCGCCCTCGCCGTCTGTCTCGCCGCCGCGTTCACCACCCTGATCGACCAGGCCAGTCTCAATACCGCGATCCCCGCGCTGCGCACCGAACTCGGCGCCGGGCCGTCCACCCTGCAGTGGATCATCGCGGGGTATTCGCTGACGTTCGGGCTGGCCATGGTGCCGGCCGGGCGGCTCGGTGACGCGCACGGCCGCAAGTGGCTGTTCGTCGGCGGGATGTCGCTGTTCACCGTGGCCGGTCTGGTCGCGGGCACGGCGAGCGAGGCGTGGGTGGTGGCGGTGGCCCGGCTCGTCCAGGGCGCCGGGGCCGGGATCGTCAACCCGCAGGTGTACGGGATCTTCCAGGACCTGTTCACCGGGCGGCAACGGGCCCGTGCGCTGGGCGCCTACGCCACCGTGGGCGGGGTCGCGGCGGTGCTCGGGCCGCTGGCCGGCGGGGCGGTGCTCGGGGCGGCCGGTGACGACGGCTGGCGGCTGGTGCTGCTGATGAACGTGCCGTTCGGGCTGATCACCGTACCCCTGGCAGTGAAGTTCCTGCCGGGACGCCCGCACCCCGGCGGCGCCCGCCGCACCACCCTGGACCTGCCCGGCCTGGCGCTGCTCGGCGCCGTCACGCTGTGCCTGTTGCTGCCGTTCGTGCTGCCGGCCGGGCAGGGGCTCCCCACCGTGGTGTGGCCGGTGATCGCGATCGTCGCGGTCGGCGCGCTGGCCTGGTGGGAACGCCGGTACGCCCGGTCCGGCCGCACCCCGGTGCTGATGCCGGAGCTGCTGCGCTCGCGCGGGTTCAGCCTCGGGACGTTGAGCGCGATGTTCCAGTTCGGGTCGTCGCTGTCGGCGAACCTGGTGCTGGTGCTCCACCTGCAGGACAGTCTCGGATGGACGCCGTTGCGGGCGGCGCTGCCGCTGATCCCCGGGGCGATCGGGTTCGCTGCCGCGTCGTCGCAGAGCTGGCGGCTGGTGGCCCGGTTCGGGCGGGCCGGGGTGGGCGGCGCACTGGTGGCGGCGGCGGTGGCGACCGCGGCGACGATCGTGGTGGTGCACACCGTTCCGGAGGCGGGGCTGATGCCGGCGCTGTCGCTGACCCAACTGGCGGCCGGGGCGGCCACCGGGGCGATGATGTCGGCGAACCAGGCGCTCACGCTGGCTCACGCGCCCGCCGGGGCGGCCGGGCTGGCGGGCGCGTTCCTGCAGGTCAGTCAGCGGATCTCGGCGACCCTGTCGATGGCGGCGGTCACCGGTCTGATGGTGGCCGGGTCGGGGGTGACCGGGGCGCTGACGATCTGCCTGATCATGATGGTGGCGGCGGCGGGCTGCTCGGCGCTGGATCTGCGCAAACCACGGCGCCCGGCCGAGACCGCGCCAACGGTCCCGGCCGGGCGGTGAGCCGGGGCCGCGGGTATGGCCCGCGCCCCCGCCTGCCTCGCGCAGTGTCGCCACGGGACGCGTATCCGGCGGGGACGGCTCACGGCGTACGAGAGAATTTCTTGTCCAGAAGGCTGTTGAGCAGGGCGGACGCCGTCTCGGGATCGCGGACCGTGGCCAGGAAGCAGCGGTCGTCGGACAGGTCCAGGCGGACCGCCGGGCCGCTGCGCAGGATCAGGCCACGGCCGCGCATGTCGAGGCTGCGCCGGTAACCCCAGCCGCCCCACTCGGCGATGCGGACCGTGTCCGGCCGGGCCGCGACGATCTCCTCGAGCGGGATCAGCACCCGCGGCCGGCCCCACGGCCCGAAGCCGACGGTCAGGCCCCGGTCGTCGATGGTGACCCGGGTCTGGAACGCGGCGAACAGCACGGCCGCGAGCACCACCAGCGACACGGACACCCAGGGAGCGGCGAGAGACAGCACGACAGCGGTCCCGAACAGCGGCACCAGCGCCAGGTAGGCCCAGCGGGACACCGCGCCCCGCTCGGTCCACACGGCCCGCTGACCGTCGCCGAGATCGAGCCGGGAGAGGGACGCCGGCGGCCGGTCCGTCGCGGCCGGGTGCCGGGGCGCGGGACCGCAGGCGGCGAAGGCGAGACCGGTCCACGCGGCGGTGCCGGCGAACAGCGCCAGCAGGTGCCAGGTGGGACTGTGGACGGCGGCGGCCTCGGCGGCGTCCAGGGAGAGCGCGGCGGTGATCAGCCAGATGCCGGCGGCGAACGCGATCGTCGCCGCCGCGGCGACGATCACGGCACGCCGCAGCCGGAAGCGGATCGGGACCGCTGCCAGCACCAGCGTGGTCACCGTGATCAGGGAGATCACCACGAGGTACGCCGTGAGGGTGGCGGTGAGCCCGGCGGTCCGGTCGACGTCCCCGGCGACGTTCCAGTGCATGGGCATCGGGTCGGGCAGCCGGTCCCACCAGATCCAGGCGGTCAGCGGCACCAGCACGGCCGGCGCGACGGCCACCACCGCACCCCGGAACAGACGCATCGAATCGGTCATGCCAACCTCCTGATTTCCGCGATGAGCTCGTCGATGTCAAGGCCGAGACGCCGGCCGGCGTCGAGCACCCGGTGTGCCGCGTCGACCAGCTGCGCCCGGTCGGCGGCCTCCCCCCGGCACACCGTGGCGCCGCGGCCCCGGCGCAGCTCGATCAGGCCCTCGTCGCGCAACTGCGCATAGGCCCGAAGAATCGTGTGCATGTTGACCTGCAGCGACTCGGCGAGGTCGCGGGCCGCGGGAAGGCGGTCCCCGGGGGCGATCGTGCCGGCCGCGACCGCTCCGCGCACCTGCGCGGCGATCTGATCGGCCAGAGGCACCCCGGACGCGGGGTCGATGCGAACCAACATGTTCGCATTCTATGCGAACAATGCGCGCACAATCAACTCGCTGTCGCGTCGTTGGACAGAACATGGTTTCGGTACGGCGACGCACGCTCCTGATCAGCGCGGGCACGGTGATGGCAGCGGCCGCGGCATGGCGACTGCGGGAACAGCCCGTGACCGTCCCCGGCGCGCCCCCGGGCGACGAACGGGTCGAGCGGCGGTTCTCGGCGGCCCGCGGGCGCGAGGTCGACTTCTACACGGCGGTGCCCGCGGGGTACGGCGACGGCCGCGGCCTGCCGGTCTGCCTCGTCCTGCACGGCGGCTCGAAACGGCCTGCCGACTTCCCCGCGCTCGGGCTGGGCCGCTTCCTGACCGACGCGGTCCAGCGGGGCGCTGCGCCGTTCGTGCTGGCCGGCGCGACCGGCGACCGGCTGGCGTGGCGCCCGCACGACGGCGACGACCCGCAGCGGATGGCACACGAGGAGGTTCCGGAGTGGTGCGCCGCACGCGGGTTCGACACCCGCCGGACGACCGCCTGGGGCTGGTCCATGGGCGGGGCAGGGGCGCTACTGCTCGCCGAGACGTTCCCCGGGTTCGTCCGGGCGGTGGCCGCCTTCTCGCCCGCCGTCACCCCCGGCGACGACGTCTTCGCCGGCGCGCAACGGCTGGCCGGGACACCGGTCGGCCTGTGGTGCGGCGAGGACGACAACCTGCTCGACGCGGTCCGCGCGCTGCCGATCGAACCGGCCGCCGGCGGGTACGGCCCCGGCCGGCACAACTTCGCCTACTGGAGCACGCTCATCCCGGCGGCCTTCACGTTCCTCTCAGCCGCTCTTGAAGAACCGGTCAGCCGCTCTTGAAGAACCGGCCGGTCGACTCGCCACCCGGCGCGCCCGCGAGGCAGTGCAGCAGAGTGTCCTCGCCGACCGGGATCGGCCAGGCGGCCCGCCGCCAGCCGCGGGTGCCGCCCGGGCTGAAGCTGCGGGCGGCCATCACGTCCTCGGCGCAGGCCACCCCGGTGTGCGGCTCGTCGATCAATGCCTTCTCCCCGATCACGACACCGCCCGCCGGGAGCGCGATCGCCGCGAACGTCTCCCAGTAGTGGCTCTCGGCGCAGTCCACCCGGCGCGGCGGGACGGCCACCCCCGCGTTGGCGGTCAGACCGGCCCAGCACATCGGCTCGACCGGGCAGAAGGTAGGACCGCACGCGGTGAAACCCACCAGCTCGCGTTGCTGAACCTGCTCGTTCGTGGCGACGGCCGCCTCGCCGTCCGGACGGCTGCCCCAGATCACCAGACCACCCACGACCAGCAGCAATACGGCGAAACCGGCCAGCATCGGCAGGGCCATCGACCGGCTCGGCCTCGGCAGTTCCACGATCGGGGCCGGGGCGCCGGCGGCGGCCGCCAGTTCGGCGGCGGACTGCCAGCGGTTCGCCGGGTCGACGGCCAGGGCGCGTTCGACGACCGCCTGCACCCGGAGCGGGATGTCCACCTTCATCGTGCGGGGGCCGGACCGGAGACGCTGGAGGGCGACCGCGTACGGGTTCTCCCCCACGAACGGCTTCTCCCCCGCCAGGCACTCGTACGCGACCAGGCCGAGCGAGTACACATCGCTGAGCGGGCCGGCCGGTTCCCCGCGGACCTGCTCCGGGGACAGGTAGGTGGGCGTACCCAGAATGGCGCCGGAAACCGTGAGCCGGCTGGCGTCGGAATGCCGCGCGATCCCGAAGTCGGTGATGACCACCGTGCCGTCCGGGCGGACCAGCAGGTTCGCCGGTTTGATGTCGCGGTGCACGAGACCCCGGTCGTGGACCGCCTGCAGCCCCGCCGCGGTCTGCGCGACCAGCCGCATCGTCTCGTCCGGGGTGAGCCGGCCGCGGCTGAGCCGCTGCGACAGGGACTCGCCCTCGACGTACTCCATCACCAGGTAGAGCCGCCCCTGATCCCGGCCGAAGTCGTGGATCGACGCGACCGCCGGATGGTTGACCCGGGCCATCGACATGGCCTCGGCCTCGAACCGCCGCGCGAAGTCCGGGTCGTCGGCGACACCGGGCAGCATCACCTTGACCGCGACGGTCCGCTGCAGCACCTCGTCGGTGGCCAGCCACACCTCGCCCATCCCGCCGGCGCCGACACGCTGCCGCAGAAGATAGCGGTTCCCCAGGAGCATCGCGCCAGCTTAGATGCCCGCCGATGAGCGGAGGTAGGGTGCGGGGGTGAGCGGAATCGAAGGCGAGCTGCTCGAGGCGGAGCGGCGGCTGCAGCAGGCGCAGCGGGACGGGGACGTGGCGGCGCTGGACCGGCTGCTCGACGACCGGCTCGTGGCGATCGGGCCGGACGGGCGGCGGTACCGCAAGGGTGACGACCTGGACGCGTACCGGTCAGGGACCTCGAAGATCGACAGCCTGACCGAGGAGGACCTCGAGGTGGCCGTCGTGGAGGCGACCGGGGCGACGTTCGCGCTGTGTGCGGTGAGCGGGACGTTCGGTGGGGAGCCGTTCGCGGCGCGGCTCCGGTACGCCCGGACGTGGGCGTACCGGAAAGAGATCGGATGGCGTGTCGTCGCCGCCCAGATCTCGCCCGCGTGACCGCCGGATCAGCCGGGGGTGGGCAGGCTCAGCAGGCGGCCCAGGTTCTCCGGGGCGAAGAACTCGACCGGTGAGGTCACGCCGGAGTTCAGGCGGGCGAACGCGTCCATCCCCTCCTGGTTGCCGGCGATCGCCGAGACCAGCTGGATCATCTGCTCGTCCGGCGGCTGCAGCGACGCGATCCCGAGGGTCATCTGGTAGTGCGGCATCGCCCGCGCGTCCCGGCGCGCCTGGTAACCCGGCAGATCGTCGGTGACGATCGCGTCGGCGAGCAGTTCGGCGTCGAGGAAGGCGTCGGTGATGCCCTGCGCGGTGATGTAGTCACGGCAGTAACCCGCATCGCCGACCAGCGCCCAGCCGGGGCCTGACGGCACCCGGAAGTAGTTGTGCACCGACGCGCCGACGTGCTTGGTCTCCCGCTTGGCGGCACGGATCCGGTCGGCGAACGCCGGGGACGTCTCGAACATCGCCCGCATGGTGCCGTCGACGTCGTGGCGGTGCTCGGCGAGTTCGTCGTGCGGCCAGCCGGCGATCACCAGGGTCAGATCGTCGTTGGTGGGGCAGACGGCCCAGCCCCGGCCGGGGCGGCTGTACGCCTCGAAGGTGTCGGTCGGCAGATCGCTCCAGTACGAGTAGTAACCGACGGTGAGCGGCGGCCGGTCCTCGTACGCCGGCGCCCGCACCGCCTTGGCGACCACCGAGTTCCTCCCGTCGGCGCCGACCACGAGACGGGCGGTCGATGTCGTGCCGTCCTGCCCGCGAATGCCGGTGACCCTGCCGTCGTCGTCGAAGAGCACCTCCTCGACCGGGTAGCCTTCGCGGATCTCGGCTCCGGCGGCGGCAGCGGCGTCGAGCAGGATCTTGTCGAGGAGGGTGCGGCGGGGCGCGTAGGCGTACGGGGAATCGCTCGTGCCCGGAGCACCCGCGAGGGTGACCGGCCCGAAGTCGAACGAGTACCGCCCGACCGGCGGCACGCCCGTCGCGACGACCTGGTCGAGCACGCCCCAGCGCTGCAGCGCGGCCACGCCCGGCGGGTGCAGGACGTGGGTCGACACCGTGTCGCTGGGGAAGGTGGCCCGGTCCACCAGCAGCGTCCGGTACCCACGGCGGGCCAGCAGCGTGGCAAGGGGTGAGCCGGCACAGCGCGCGCCCACCACGATCACATCGAAATCAGTCATGAGGCTCCCTAGCCGGAATCTCAGGCCATAGTGGAGCCTGACGGTTCGCCTGTCGATGGGCGGCGGGTGACAGAATCGGGGGAGCCTGAATTGATCATCATTGCTGGATCGCTGCACGTCGATGCGTCGGACCGGTCGCGGTACCTGGCGGGAGCCGTGGAAGTGGATCGCCTCGCCCGCGCGGCGCCGGGGTGCCTGGATTTCGCGCAGACGCCCGATCAGGTGGACCCGACCCGGATCAACGTGTACGAGCGGTGGGAGTCGGACGAGCATCTGCAGAAGTTCCGGGAGTCGGGCGGCGGTCCGGAGGTCGAGCTGCCGCCGATCACGTCCGCCGATGTCCAGAAATATCGTATTTCTGCCGTCGAGCAGCCGTGACGCGAACCGAGCAGCCGTGACGCGAACCGAGCAGCCGTGAGGCACGCTGAGCAGCCGTGACGCGCGCTGAGCGACCGGAGCAGCGGCTCACGACGCCAGGTGGTCGCGGTCACCCCCGGCTGGCTGTAGGGGCTGTCTCGACCCCGCCGAGACAGCACTGACAGCCAGCCGGGGGTCAGCGAGCGTGACGACCCGGTCGGCCCATCGGCTCAGCAGCGCCGGATCGTGCGACACGACCAGCACGCCCAGACCCGTCGCCTGCTGCTCCGCGGTGATCACCGAGGCGACCAGGGCCTGCGTGGAGGCGTCGAGCATGGTCGTGGCCTCGTCGCAGAGCAGGTACGACGGCCGGTGCGCCAGCGCCCGCGCCAGGCATGCCCGCTGCAACTGGCCGTCACTGACCGCGTGCGGGCGGCGGGACAGCAGGTCGGCGGTGAGACCGGCCCGGTCGGCGAGTTCGGCGACACGCGCGGCGACGAGTTCCCGCGGCTGCCGGACGGCCCGCAGCGGTTCGGCGATGATGTCGGCGAGCGTCAGGCGCGGGTCGCTGGCGGCGCGGGGGCTCTGGAAGAGCACGGCGATCCGGGTACGCACGGACACCGGCACCCGATGCCGCACCCCCTCCACCCGTACCCCGTCCAGCGACACGTGCCCGGCGTCCGGGGTGTGCAGGAGCGCGAGGACCCGTACCAGAGTCGATTTGCCACTGCCGGAAGGCCCGCGAAGCCCGACCGTCTCGCCCGCCGCAACCGTCAGCGAGACGCCGGTGAGCACGCGGCGCCCCCGATATCCGGCGCTGACACCGTCCGCGATCAAGCTCATGCGGGCACCTCCACGAGCGGGTGATGGCAGGCGACCGGACCGGACGGCAGGGCCGTGCAGCTCTCCGACACGCGCGGGCACCGGGCAGCGAAGGCGCATCCCTTCGGGAGCGCGGTCAGCATGGGCGGATGGCCGGGGATCGGCGCGAAGTCGCGGTCCGGCAGGGCATTCAGAAGGGCTTGCGTGTACGGGTGAGCAGGCGACCGAAAAAGATCACCCGCCGGGCGGTGCTCGACGATCCGGCTGGCGTACATGACGGCGACCGTGTCGGCGACTCGTTCCGCCGCCGCGAGATCGTGGGTGATCAGCAGCACCGCCGCGCCCTCGTCACAGCGGCGGCGCAGCAGATCGAGCGTGTGGTCGACGAGGGGCCGGTCGAGTCCGCTGGTGGGTTCGTCGGCGATCAGCAGCGGCGGATCCGCGGCCAGGGCGAGCGCGGTGGCCAGGCGCTGGGCCATGCCACCGGACAGCTCGAACGGGTACCGTTCCAAATCCGCCGGATCCAGCCCCGCCTCGATCGCCACCTGCCCGGCGAGGCCGGGGTCGCGGCCGTGCGCTTGGAGCGTCTCGCCGAGCAGCCGCCGCCCGGTCCGCACGACGGTCAGCGCGGTCGCCGGGCTCTGCGGCACCAGCCCGATCCGCCTCCCCCGCACCTTCCGTGCCAGCACCTTCTCCCCACACGCGAGCAGATCCACGGCCCCTCCCGAGCCCGCACCGCCCGCGTCCCCCCTCGTCGCATCCCCACCGCTTCCGCTACCAGCGCCCGCATTACCAGCACCCGTGCTACCAGCACCCGTGCTACCAGCACCCGTGCTACCAGCCCCCGTGCTGACAGCACCCGAGCTCCGGGTATCCGGCGGCCCTGCGGCCCCGCCCGGTGAACGGTGGATCTTGTGCGGCTGGTTCTCATGGCTGCCTCCCGCCCGCCGGGACAGCCATGAGAACCAGCCGGGCTCTTCCGGCCCGCTGTCAGGACCGTGTCGGCGATCCCGAGGCGGAACTGACGGCCACGCGGTCTCTTCCGGCCGGCTGTCAGTGCTGTCTCCGCGGGTCCGAGGCAGCACTGACGACCAGCCGTTGTTCTCGGGGCGGGACCGAGACGACACCGAGGGCCGGGCCGGGGCGAGCAGGGCACGGCCGCTGACGACGGCGTTGGCGGGGAGGAGACCCAGCAACGCGTGGGCCAGGACCGACTTGCCGCAGCCGGATTCGCCGACGATGGCGAGCAGCTCGCCCGGGCGTACCGTCAAGCTCAGGTCCGAGACCGCATGAACCACCGCATCGCGCAAGCGGAAGCGGACGGTGAGCCCTTCGACGGTCAGGAGATGGTTCACAGGTTGAGCTCCGCACGGACTCGGGGGTCGAGGTGGTCGCGCCATCGGCCGGCGAGCGCCGCGATGGCGAGGGTGACGGCGATGATCACGGCGCCGGGTACGAGACTGGACCACCACGCGCCGGCCAGCAACGACCGCTGACCGTCATTGATCATGTTGCCGAGGGATGCCAGGTGGGGTGGCAGGCCGAGGCCGAGGAACGACAGCGACGTCTCGTGCCAGACCGCGTGCGGGATCATCAGGGTGACGGCCAGGGCGATCTTCGGGAGCACGTGCGGGAACAGGTGCCGGGTGAGCACCCGGGTCCGGCTCGCCCCGCCGGCGATGGCGGCGTCGATGAAGGGGCGGGTACGCAGCGACAGCAGCTCGGACCGGACGATCCGGGCGGTGGACAGCCAGTGGGTGAGCCCGATGGACAGGATCACCGCGCCGAGGCCGGGCCGCAGCATCGCCACGATGAAGATGCCGAGCAGCAGGTGCGGCAGGGCGGAGATGGTGTCGATGACCCGCATGAGGATCCGGTCGACCCAGCCGCCGAGCAGGCCGGCGAGCCCGCCGATCAATCCGCCGACGAGGGCCGCGGCGACGGCGGCGACCACTCCTACCAGCAGCGATACCCGTAGGCCGTAGATGCTGCGGTGCAGCACGTCCCGCCCGAGATCATCGGTGCCGCCGGGATGGGACAGCGACGGCGGCAGGGCGACGCGGTCGAGGGCGACGGCGCTCTGGTCGAGCGGCAGGAGTACGGGTACCAGTAGCGCCGCGCCCACCGCGACCCCCAGCACCAGCCCGGCGATCGGCGTCCCGGGCCGGATCCGCGGCCGGGACATGACGAGATCAGCCATCGCGCCGCCCTCCCGGGAGCGTGTGGTTCTCGGGCGCGAATAGCGGCCGAACCCCACACACGTACTGCGGCGGCGGGTAGAGATCAGCCATCGATGCGCACCCGGGGGTCGGCTGCCGTGTAGGCCAGGTCGGTCAGCAGGTTGGCGGCCAGCACCACCGCCGTCGTGATCAGGGTGATCGCCGCGAGCAGCGGGAAGTCGCTGCCGAGCGCCGCGTGCACACTGACCGCCCCCAGTCCCGGCAGTGAGAACACCGTCTCCACCAGCACCGATCCGCCGACCAACTCGGGCAGATGGGTGCCGACGAGGGTGAGGAACGGCAGCAGCGCCGTCCGCAGCGCATGCCCGAACAGAACGGTCCGTCCGGCAAGGCCCCGGGCCCGGGCCGCGAGCACATGGTCCTCCCGCAGGCTCTCCGCCACCGAGTCCCGCACGAACAGCAGGAACCACGGGGCCTGCGAGATCGCCAGCACGGCCACCGGCAGCACGAGATGGTGCGCGACGTCGGCCGGTTCGGCGCCGGTGGCGCGTACGTCGGTGAGCCCGCCCGCCGGGAACCACCCGAACCCGATCGCGAACACCGCGATGGCGGCGAGCGCGAGCCAGAACGACGGCATGGACTGGACGGCGTACGCGGCCGCCCGCACCCCCCGGTCCAGCAGCCCGCCCCGGTGGTAGGCGGCGAGCGTCCCCAGGATCAGGCTGCCGGCCAGCACCACGACCAGCGTGATCCCGATCAGCAGCAGGGTCCATCCGGCCCGGGCGGCGATGACGTCACCGACCATCTCGTGCCGGGACGTGGACCACCCGAGGTCGCCGTGGAGGAGGTTGCCGAGCCAGCGGAGGTACTGCACGTGCAGCGGATCGTCGACACCCCAGTTGGCCCGGATCTGCGCGAGGTTCTCCTCGCTCATGGTGAAGACGGCAGCGCCCGCGTACTGCTTGGCCGGGTCCATCGGGGACGCCGCGCCGAGCAGGAACATGCCGACGCTGGTGGCGAAGAGAACCGGCAGGGCGAACGCGAGCCGCCGCCCGATCACTCGGATCACCGGCGGGTCCAGGTGTGGATGTTCCACCAGATGGCGTTCTCGACGCCGTGGGCGTGCGGCTCGACGCGCGGGGCGACCCCGGCGATGTCCTCGCGGACCAGGTAGGCGTGCCGCAGGTAGGTGAGGAACACCCAGGGCACGTCGGCGGCGAGCTGTTCCTGGAACTTCTGGTACGCGGCCTTGCGCTCCCCCGGCTCCGCGCTGGTCCGGCCCTTCTCGAGGGCCTCGTCGGTGATCGCGGACTTGTACGAGCCGGGGTTGAAGTACCCCTGCTCGGCGAACTTCGACCCGAACAGCTTGTAGGAGACGAAGTCCGGGTCGTACGGCGTGCCCCAGCCCATGATCAGCGCGTCGTTCCTCATCCGCGGGTCGATCGCGTCCCAGGTGAGGCCCTCCGGTTTGATCTCGATGCCGGCCTTCTTCGCGTCGGCCGTGACAGCGAGGGCGAGTTCCTTGCGGAGGCTGTCGCTGGCCGGGTACATCAGCGTGAACGCGGCCCGCTGCCCGTTGCGGGCCCGGATCCCGTCGGCGCCGGCGGTCCATCCTGCCCTGTCCAGGATGGCGGCGGCGTCCCCGAGGCGGGGCGCGGGGAGGGCGAAGGGCGAGGTGGGCGGGATCGGCCCGTACGCCGGATCGCCCGCCCCGGCCAGCACCCCGGTGACCATCGCCTGCCGGTCGACCGCCGCGTTCACCGCCTGCCGGATCGCCAGGTCCCCGGTGACCGGCCCGTTCATCGGCAGCATCACGCCGCGGTAGTCGGCGGTCGGCACCTTGTGCACGGTGTACCCGCCGAGCGCGGCAGCCGTCTTCGGCGCCATCTCGACGGCGTCGAACTCGCCGGAGCGGGCCCGCTGGGCGCGCACGTTGTCGTCGGCGACGAAGGCCACGATGACCCCGCTGTTGGCGGGCTTTCCGGCCCAGTAGGTGTCGTTGGCGGCGAGCACCAGTTTGTCGCCGGGGGTCCAGGAGGTCACCCGGTACGGCCCGGTGCCGATCGGCTTGCGGTTGATCGCGGACTTGTTGAGGTCCTCGCCGGGCAGCTCCGGCAGGATCCCGATGGTGAGCCGCTGGAGGAACGGCGCGTACGCGTACTTCAGCCGGAACACCACGGTCTGCGCGTCGCTCGCCGTGACACCGTCCAGCATGTCCAGGTCGGAGCGGATCGTCGAGTCGACCTTCGGGTCCAGGATCGACCGGTAGGTGAAGACCACGTCGTCGGCGGTGAGCGCCTTGCCGTCGTGGAAGGTGACGCCGGTCCGCAGTCGCGCGGTGACCGTCCGGCCGTCGGCGGAGACCGTCGGGAGTTCGGTCGCCAGGGCGGGCACCAGCGCGTTCTCGTCGTCGCGCGCGACCAGGCCGTCGAAGATCAGGGAGGCGCCGTCGGCCCCGTACCCCAGCACGGGGTTGAGGTTGTCCGGCTCGCCGGCGGTGGCCACCACGAAGGTGTTCCCGGCCGAGCCGGAGCCGGTGACGTCAGGTGTCGAGCAGGCGGTCAGGGCCAGCAGGGCGACGACTGCGGTCCCCAGGAGACGATGCATGACGACATCCTCGTGGTAGTTGCCAAAGATTTGCAACTACCACGAGAAGGGGAGAAGAAGATCACGATCTTGCGTAGCGGGGCACGTACTCCTGACCGGACAGTTCGCCGATGGCCGTCATGATCGCGTCGGTGGCGGCCCTACGTTCCCGTGCGCTGTCCGGGTCGGTGGCGACCGCCGCGAGCTGCACCGGCTTGCCGAACACCACCCGCACCCGGGCCGGCCGCGGGACCACCTTGCCCGGCGGCAGCACCCGGTCGGTGCCGAACATCGCCACCGGCACCACCGGCGCGCCCGACTTCAGCGCCAGCCACGCCACCCCGGTCCGCCCGCGGTAGAGCCGCCCGTCCGGCGACCGGGTCCCCTCCGGGTAGATCGCGAACGCGCCACCGCGCCGCAGCACCGCCAGGCACGGCTCCAGCGACGCGACGGCGGCCCGCTTGTCGTCCCGGTCCACCGCCACCTGCCCGTTGCGGGACATGAACCAGGAGACGAAGCGGCCCAGCGGCCCCTGCCCGGTGAAGTACTCCGCCTTCGCCATGAAGACCACGCGCCGGGCCACCGCCATCGGCAGGAACGTCGAGTCGGTGACGGACAGGTGGTTCGAGGCGAGCAGCAGCGGCCCGCCCACTGGCACGTGCTCAGCGCCCTCGACCCGCAGCCGGACCGCCGTCTTGACCAGTTCGTACACGTGCCGCCTCTCATTGATCCCCGGTGAGGATGACGTCCCGCAGTCCCCGCACCACCGCTACCACCTCGGGCGGCGCGGTGCGCGGCGAACCCGCCGCGAACGGCGGGCGCGGGTCGTACTCGATACCCAACTGCACGGCCTGGGCGACGGTCGCGTCCGCGATCGCGGCGACCAGCTCGAGCGCCATGTCGATCCCGGCGGACACCCCGGCCGCGGTCACGTACTTACCGTCGGTCACCACCCGTTCCTCGGTAGGAATCGCACCGAAATCGGCGAGCTGCGGCACCGACAGCCAGTGGCTGGTGGCGCGGCGGCCGGCGAGCAGACCGGCCGCGGCCAGGATCAGCGAACCGGTGCAGACCGAGGTGGTCCACGTGCTGGTGGCGTCGGCGCCGCGCAGCCACTCGTGCATCGGGCCGCCGGACATGTGGTCGTTCTGCCCGGGCCCGCCGGACACCACGATCACGTCCGGATGGGGCACCTCGGCGAACGTAGCGTCCACCGTCAAGGCCAGGCTGCCGACCTCGGTCCGGACCGGTCCTCTCTTCGCCCCCACGAAGACCACCTCACTGCCCGGCACCCGGCTGAGCACCTCGTAGGGCCCGACGGCGTCGAGGGCGGTGAGACGGTCGAAGACGACGATGGCGAACTGCATGTCAGACCTCCTGGGGTACGGGGCGGAAGCGCCGCTGATATTCCGATGGCGAGATGCCGAGCACCCGGGCGAAGGCGCGGCGCATCGCCTCCGGGGTGCCGTAACCACTGGCCCGCGCGACCTGCTCGACCCCGTCGGCGCTGTCCTCCAGCAGCCGCCGGGCGGTCTCCAGGCGCACCGCGTCGACGTACCGGCCGGGGGTCTGCCCGACCTCGGCGGTGAACGCGCGGGCGAACTGCCGCGGCGACAGGTTCACCCGCCGGGCCAGGGCCTCCACCGACAGGTCGGCCGCCGGATGTTCGGCGATCCAGTGCTGCAGCTCCCGCAGCCCCGGCCGGGCCGCGACCTGCGCCGACAACAGGACACTGAACTGGGTCTGATTGGCCGGCCGGCGCAGGAACATCACCAGGTGCCGGGCGATCAGCAGCGCCGTGTCCCGGCCCCGGTCCGCCTCCACGATCGCGAGCGCCAGGTCGATCCCGGCGGTGACGCCGGCCGAGGTGGCGATCGGCCCGTCGATCACGAAGATCGGCTCCGGATCCACGGCGACGTCCGGGTACCGCCGGGCCAGGGTGGCGCACACCTCCCAGTGCGTGGTGGCCCGGCGCCCGGCCAGCAGACCGGCCGCGGCCAGCACGAACGCGCCCGAGCAGACACTCATCACCCGCCGGATGCCGGGCGCGTGCCGGCGCAGCCAGGCGACCAGCTCCGGGTGCGGGTCGTGCGTCCCGTGCCCACCCGGCACCACCACGATGTCCGGCACCGGCGCAGCCGGCAGGTCGTGCTCGGGCACGAGGACCAGACCGCTGGAGCTGCGCACCGCCAGCCCGTCCCGGCTCGCCGTCGTCACCCGGTAGCCCGCGCCGGTGAAGACCTCCAGGGGCCCGGTCACGTCGAGGCTCTGCACCCCGTCGAAGAGCAGGATCAGTACGTCCACGCCTTCAGCCTGGCCGCTCGGCGCGGTGGCAGCAACGACGTGGATCCCACCTTTCCTGCCACCGTCAGACCCCTCCGATCGCCTCGCTGATCGCCTCGATCAGCCGGGTCGCGATCACCGGCCGGTCGGTCGCCACCGTGACGACCGGCCCGACGTTGAGCGGTCTCGCCTCCGCCACCCACCCCGCCCAGTCGTCCCGCAGCCGCTGCTCGTCCTGATAGAGCTCACCCCGGCGGCGGCTGCGGTACCGCTCCAGGGCCACCTCGCCGGGCACCGCGCACCACACCTCCACCACCGAGCGCGCCCCGGACCGGGTGATCCCCTCGGTCACGAACCCCAGGTCCCGCGGCCGGAACCACCAGCTCTCCAGGATCACCACACCCGGTGTCGCCGCCGCGATGTCCCACATCGCCTCCGCGGCCGCCGGCCCCAGCGCCTGCGGCGGCACCCCCGGCACCGCGGCGGCCATCGCCTCTTTCAGCAGATCCTTGCCGATCAGTGGTACGCGCAACGCGCCCGCCAGCCGCCCCGCCAGGGTGCTCTTCCCCGACCCGGGAAGCCCGTTGATCAGAATCAGCCGCTGCGCCACAGACAGAAGCCTTCCATCCCTCTACCATCCGCACGATGAAGGTGCGTCACCTGAACTGTGGCACCATGCGCCCCGCGTTCACGCCGGGCGGGCTGGTCTGCCACGTGCTGCTGGTGGAGACCGGGGACGGGCTGCTGCTCGTCGACTCGGGGTTCGGCCTGCGCGACGTCGCCGCGCCGGCCCGGCGGGTCGGCGCGGCCCGGTTCCTGATCCGGCCGGTGCTGCGGGAGGCCGAGACGGCGGTGCGGCAGGTGGTTGCGCTCGGTCACGACCCGTCGGACGTACGCGACATCGTGCTCACCCACCTCGACGCCGACCACACCGGCGGCCTGGCCGACTTCCCGCACGCCCGGGTGCACGTGACAGCGACCGAGTCGGAGGCGGCCCGGCATCCCCGCACCCGCAACGAGCGCTACCGCTACCTGCCGGCCCAGCGCGAACACGGCCCCCACCTCGTCGAACACCACCCCGAGTCCGGTGCCGTGTGGCGCGGTTTCGCCGCCGCCACCGAGATCCGGCCCGGGGTGGCCCTGATCGCGCTGCCCGGGCACACCCGCGGCCACGCGGCGGTCGCCGTCGACGCCGGCGACCGCTGGATCCTGCACGCCGGCGACGCCTTCTACCACCGCGGCCAGATCGACGGCGTGACGCGCGCCCCGCGCCCGCTGGTGCTGTCGGAGCGGATGATCGCCCACGACCGCCGCCTGGTCGCCGCGAATCACACCCGCCTGGCCGCCCTGTGGTCCACCGCTGACCCGGCTCTGACCATCGTCAACGCCCACGACCCCGCACTGCTCCCCACCCCCACCCCCGCGTGTTGATTTCGGCCGTCATCCGCACCCCAACTCCACACACGAACGCGCCCAGCCCGCGTGTCGGCTTCAGCCGCACCCCAACCGCCCACCCCGCGTGTTGATTTCGGCCGCTATGCGCACCCAAAACCAACACGCAGCACACGCGCCCACCCCGGCGTGTGGACTTCAGCCGCTATGCGCACCCAAAACCAACACGCAGCACACGCGCCCACCCCGGCGTGTGGACTTCAGCCGCTATGCGCACCCAAAACCAACACGGACAAGCGGCGAGCTGCGTGACGCTCGGGCGTACCTCTCCCCGGGAACGCAGAAGCCCGGCCTGCCGTAAGGGGCAGGCCGGGCTTCTCGGGAACGCTGCGTCAGCAGGCGCCGGCGACGACCTTCGGCTCACCGGACGTGGTGGCCGGGAGGGTCAGGCAGGCCACGGATGCACCCGAGGTCACCTGGGCGACACCGGGGCGAACGATCTTGACCGTGGTGCCGGGCATGTTGAAGTCGGCGGCGGCCTTCGGCAGGGCGGCGGCCGGCTTGCCACCGTCGCTGAGGGCGCCGATCAGGGCCTTCGAGCCGAGGAGGCCCGCCCAGCTCTCCGCCATGTTGGCGGTGCTGCTGGCGGGGACACCGCCGGGCAGGGAGCCGCTGCCGATGCCGCCGGCGGCGGGGCCGGACTGGCCCATGGCCTCCACGATCTTCTGGACGTCGAGCTTCGTGGCGTTGCCGGGGGCGCTGATGTCGGCGCCGGTGGCGATCTCGACGCGCAGGCTGGCGCGGCCGGTGTTGCCCGCGTCGAACTGCAGCAGGTTGATCTCGAACGCCTTGAAGTTGCCGTTGTCGATCCACAGGTCGAGGACGATCGGCTTGTCGGCCGGCGTCTCCTTGGCGAGCTCGGAGGTCGCCTGCTTGAGGATCTCGCCGGTCTCCTTGGGGGCGATCGCCGCGATCGCGTCGAGCAGGCGCTTGCCCTCGTTGAACGCCTTCACCGTGGAGGTGGTGACGATCAGGTGGGTCTTGTCCTTCTCGTCGCGGACGATGTCGGCGCTCTCGAGCAGGTTCTCCGCGCTGGCCTTGAACTCGCCGACCATCTTCTCCTGCTGCGCCGGGTCGACGCTGGCGGTCGGGTTGACGCCGGTGGTGCCCTCGGCGAACTTGGTCACGTCGTCGGCGGAGATGGAGACCCAGCCGCCGTCGAGGAGCGCGTCGACGCCGGGGATCGCGGTGCCGACCTCCTTGCGGATGTCGTCGATGTCGGCCTTGGTGCCGCCGAACTTGGTGACCAGCTCGTTGACCGGCACCTTGAAGTACGCGATCTTGTCGACGACCCGGACCTCGGCGCCGGTGACGCCGTCGACGGTGGCGTTGAAGAGTGCCCGGTCGTCCTCGATGCCGTCGCCGGCCTTGTCCCAGGCCAGGGTGAACGACGAGTTGTAGATCTTGCGGAGGATGTCGGCGTCCTCGGCGTCGAAGGCGTCCGCGCCGGTGCCGGACTCCTTCTTCGCGAAGGCGATGAGGTCCTCGACGTTGCCGCCCGCCTTCAGCGTGAAGCCGGCCTTGCCGGACGCGCCCAGGTTCTCAGCGGCCTTCTTGAGTTCGAGCTTGGGCTCGAGCTGCTGGAACTGGTTCGCGCACCCGACCGTGAGGGTCAGGGTGGTGACACCGGCTACGGCGCCGGCCAGGAAGCGCTTCATGCGCGAGAATCTCCATTCGAGGGGGCTACCGCGACACTCCCCCGTGCCGCGGATTGCCGAGTGTAGGACCATCGATCAAAGGCCCGCGCACCCTTTTCCCCGTTCGGGGACCTCCGGCGTTGCTTTACCACTTCCTGACCAGGGCAATTCCCCCGTTCGACCGATGAGTTCCGGCCGATCATCCATTTCAGGTGTTCAATATCACGGCACCGATCGGTATCGGTCTGGTCACGCTGTGACGTATTCGGCGAGGTGTTCTCCGGTGAGCGTGGAACGGGCCGCGACCAGTTCGGCCGGGGTGCCCTGGAAGACGATCCGGCCTCCGTCGTGACCGGCGCCCGGGCCCAGGTCGATGATCCAGTCGGCGTGCGCCATCACGGCCTGGTGGTGCTCGATGACGATCACCGACTTGCCCGCGTCGACGAGCCGGTCGAGCAGCCCGAGCAGCTGTTCGACATCGGCCAGGTGCAGGCCGGTGGTCGGCTCGTCGAGGACGTACACGCCGCCCTTCTCGCCCATGTGGGTGGCGAGCTTGATCCGCTGCCGCTCGCCGCCGGACAGCGTGGTCAGCGGCTGGCCGAGGGTCAGGTAGCCCAGCCCGACGTCGGCGAGCCGCTTCAGGATGGTGTGCGCGGCCGGCAGCTTGGCGTCACCGGCGGCGAAGAACGCCTCCGCCTCGGTCACCGGCATCGCCAGGACCTCGGAGATGTCCTTGCCGCCCAGCTTGTATTCGAGGACCGACGCCTCGAAGCGCTTGCCCTCGCACTCCTCACATGGGGTCGACACCCCGGCCATCATGCCCAGGTCCATGTAGATGACGCCGGCGCCCTTGCAGGTCGGGCAGGCGCCCTCGGAGTTCGCGCTGAACAGCGCCGGTTTCACGCCGTTGACCTTGGCGAAGGCCTTGCGGATCGGTTCGAGCAGGCCGGTGTACGTGGCCGGGTTGCTCCGCCGGGACCCGCGGATGCCCGTCTGGTCGATCGCGACCACGCCGTCCCGCTTCGCCACCGAGCCGTGGATCAGCGAGCTCTTGCCGGACCCGGCCACCCCGGTCACCACGACCAGCACGCCGAGCGGGATGTCCACGTCCACGTTGCGCAGGTTGTGGGTGGCCGCGCCGCGGATCTCCAGTCTGCGGTCGGAGACCCGTACCGAAGCCTTGATCTTCGATCGATCGTCGAGGTGCCGGCCGGTGATGGTGTCGCTGGCGCGGAGGCCGTCGACCGTACCCTCGAAGCAGATCTCTCCGCCCGCGGTGCCGGCGCCCGGGCCGAGGTCGACGACGCGGTCGGCGATCGCGATCGCCTCCGGCTTGTGCTCGACGACGAGGACCGTGTTGCCCTTGTCGCGCAGGCGCAGCAGCAGCTCGTTCATCCGCTGGATGTCGTGCGGGTGCAGGCCGATGGTCGGCTCGTCGAAGACGTAGGTGACGTCGGTCAGCGCGGACCCGAGGTGCCGGATCATCTTGGTGCGCTGGGCCTCGCCGCCGGACAGGGTGCCGGCCGGCCGGTCCAGGGAGAGGTACCCGAGGCCGATCTCGACGAACGAGTCCAGGGTGTGCCGCAGCTTCTCCAGCAGCGGCGCGACCGACGGCTCGTCCAGCTCACGGACCCAGGCGGCCAGATCGCTGATCTGCATCGCGCAGGCGTCGGCGATGCTCTTCCCGCGGATCTTCGAGGAACGGGCGGCCTCGCTGAGCCGGGTGCCGTCGCACTCGGGGCAGACCGTGAAGGTGATCACCCGTTCCACGAAGGCGCGGATGTGCGGCTGCATCGCGTCGACGTCCTTGGACAGGAACGACTTCTGGATCGACGGGATCAGGCCGGCGTACGTCAGGTTGATGCCGTCGACCTTGATCTTGGTGGGTTCCTTGTAGAGCAGGTCGCTCAGCTCGCGCTTGGTGTACTTGCCGATCGGCTTGTCCGGGTCGAAGAAGCCACAGCCGCGGAAGATCCGGCCGTACCACCCGTCCATGCTGTAACCGGGGATCGAGATGGCGCCCTCGTTGATCGACTTCGTGTCGTCGTACAGCTCGGTCAGGTCGAAGTCGTTGACGTTGCCGCGGCCCTCGCAGCGCGGGCACATGCCGCCGGTGATGCTGAACGACCGGCGTTCCTTCACCTGGGCGCCGTTCTTCTCCAGCGTCACCGCGCCGGCGCCGGAGATCGAGGCGACGTTGAACGAGTACGCCTGGGGCGAGCCGATGTGCGGGTCGCCGAGCCGGCTGAACAGGATCCGCAGCATCGCGTTCGCGTCGGTGGCGGTGCCGACCGTGGAACGCGGGTCGGACCCCATCCGCTCCTGGTCGACGATGATCGCCGTGGTCAGGCCCTCCAGGACGTCCACGTCCGGGCGGGCCAGGGTCGGCATGAAACCCTGGACGAAGGCGCTGTACGTCTCGTTGATCAGGCGCTGGGACTCGGCGGCGATCGTGCCGAACACCAGCGAGCTCTTCCCCGAGCCGGACACCCCGGTGAACACCGTCAGCTGGTGTTTCGGGATCTCGACGCGCACGTCCTTGAGGTTGTTGACCCGGGCGCCGTGCACGCGGATCGAGCGAAGAGCCGTCATGTGTTCCCCTCAGACCTGATTGATGCGGATCATGTTGCCCGCCGGGTCGCGGAAGGCGCAGTCCCGCACACCGTACGGCTGGTCGGCGGGCTCCTGGACCACCTCGGCGCCGAACGCCGCCAGCCGGTCGAACGTCGCCTGCAGGTCGGTCGCGGCCAGCACGATCCCGGCGTAACTGCCCTTGGCCATCAGTTCGGCGATGGTACGGCGCTCGGCGTCGGTGATGCCCGGATCGGCGGCCGGCGGCTGCAGCACGATCGAGGTCTGCGGCTGACCCTGCGGGCCGACGGTGATCCAGCGCATGTCACCGAACCCGACGTCGAGGCGTACCTCGAAACCGAGGCCGTCCCGGTAGAACTCGAGGGACTTGTCCGGGTCGTCGGCGGGCAGGAACGCGGAGTGGATGTGAATGCTCATGCCGACGATGCTAGGAACGTCCGCGGCGGCCCGGCTTCTCGATTCCTGACCGGTCGCAGCACCTGCTTGGCCACGCAACCCGGCAGCCCGGCGACCTCACCGGCGACCCGGCGCCGGTACTCCCCCGGCGGGATGCCGACCAGCTCGGTGAACCGGGTGGTGAACGTGCCCAGCGACGAGCAGCCGACCGCGAAACACGCCTCGGTGACGCTCAGGTCGCCGCGCCGCAGCAGGGTCATCGCCCGTTCGATGCGGCGGGTCATCAGATATTGATACGGCGGCTCGCCGAACGCCGCCTTGAACTGCCGGCTCAGGTGCCCGGCCGAGAGGTGCACGTGCCGGGCCAGCGCCTCGACGTCGAGCGGCTGCGCGTAGTCCCGGTCGATCCGGTCCCGCACCCGCCGCATCAGCACGAGTTCCCGCAGTCGCTGGTCGGCCACGCACCGCAGCCTAGCGCTTCCGCCGGCTCACCGGCGGGGTGCCGCGGTGAGCGTCTCGATGAGTCAGTGGACCTGGTCGGGAAGGACGGCCAGGCCGGCGCGGGCGACGATCTCCTGCAGAGCGGCGACGTGCGCGGCGAACGCGGTGTGGCCGTGCGGGCTCAGCTTCGCCGACGTGCGCGGGCGCTTGGCGACGAAGGACTTGCGGATCTCCACGTAACCCGCCTCCTCCAGGGTCGTGAGCTGCTTGGACAGGGCCGAGTCGGACATCCCGAGGCTGTCGCGGAGGAACTTGAAATCGGCCCACTCGGTCGCCGCGAGCAGGCTGACCAGGGACAGCCGGGTCGGGGCGTGGATCAGCTCGTCGAAGCGCGGCTCGGGACTCACCGCGAACCCGCCAGCGGCCGGGACAGCATCAGCCGCCGCAGATAGGACATCAGACGCGGCCCGCCGACGGTCAGCGCCAGCGCCACCGGCACGACCGCCGACGTCGCGGGGAACGGCGCCGACAACGCCTCGAGGGTGAACCCGAGCGCGAGCCCGACAGCCACCAGACCCAGCGCGAACGCCGCGATGGCCACGGCGCCACGAATGCCCATCAGGTCCGGACGGACCTGCACGCGAGCCTTCCGGACGACGGCGATGATCACAGCGCTCAATCCTAGGGTGTACGCGACCGAGCCGACCGCGATCACCCAGCCGACCTCGCTCTCCACGCTGGCGACGAACAGCACCATCAGCACACCGATGGCCGACCAGTACCACCCTGGGACGAGGCTGGTCTCCACCACCTGCTCGCGGCGGGCGCGCATCTCGGCGAGGGCGATCTCGGCGTCGATCGGGGGGATGTCCATTGCTTCCTCCTTCGGAACATACTTGCCTACAAGGAAAGTAGCCCGCACTTTCCTTGTAGGCAAGTACTTTCCAGATCGGCCTGTCCGAGTGAGCGGGACCGCCGCGGTGAGGGCGCGGCGGGCCGTTCGGTCACCCGTACGCCGGTCAGAGGTGGGCGCGGACCAGAAGGGTCGCCGGCAGGGAGATGGCGGCGGCCGCGAGGAACGTCATCGCGAAACGCAGCCGCAACGCGGCGCGCAGGGCGCCGCGGCGGCGGGCCTTGGCCGCGCGGACCAGGCGGGAGCTGAGATAGAGGTACGAGCCGGCGAGCGTGAACACGGCGGGCACCATGAGCAGCGCGCTGAGCAGGGACGACACACCGTGCCAGCCGTCGTCGCCGCCGCAGCTGGACACCCGGCGGCCGGCGGTGCAGCGGGGCAGGCTGATGTCGTACAGGATGTCGGCGACCGACCAGGTGACGACAGCGGTCGTGAGCACGGAGACGGCGGCGAAGACGAGAAGGCTACGACGGGACACGTCCGATAGTGTGCAGGCATGCGCGTACCGACCGCGGCGATCACCGCAGCGTCCCTGATCGGAGGGTGGCAGGCCGCCCGCCGCACCGGTAACCGCCCGCTCGGCGGGGCCGTCCTGGCCGCCGGCGGCCTGCTGGCCGGCCGCGAGTGGGCCCGCCGCACCGGTCCGGCCACCACGACCGCGCTGGCCGCGACGTACCTGGGGGCGTTCGCCCTGTCCCACCCGCTGGCGAAGCGGATCGGCCCGTGGCCATCGGTTCTGGCCGTGTCCGCCGCGACCGCCGCCGTCTCCTACGCCCTCGCCGACCGCCGATAACCCACCGCCTCCCGCCCCGCCCGCCCACCGCCTACGACAATCGCGGCGATCTTGTGAGTTTCGGGCGGACCGGGGACTTCTGCTCGTCCTCCTCGCGCGCCCGCGTCGAGTCCCCGGCGGATCGATGCGGCGGGGCCCCAGCCATCGAGACCCTGGGGGGACAGACCTGCCTGGACCGGTCCGGTCGCAACTCCCATGATCGGCCCCGGGAGGGGTGCGCCTGGCAGGAGGGAGCGGCACGATGGCGGCGTGGACGGTGCGCGATGGGTGGTCTGGCGGCAGGACGACAACGGGAACCGGTTCGTGGTGCGCCGGTTCGACGACCGGGCGGAGGCGGACCGGCTGGCCGCCGAGATGGAGGCGCGGCCACAAGCAGCTCCATGGGGTCGCCGCCGAGGAGAAACGCTGATCAGGTGGGGCGCGGGGCGTACATGATGACGGCGACGCCGACCAGGCAGATGGCCGCGCCGATCAGGTCCCAGCGGTCCGGCCGGAACCGGTCGACGACCATCGCCCAGGCCAGGGAGCCGGCGACGAACACTCCGCCGTACGCGGCGAGGATCCGCCCGAAGTTCGGGTCGGGCTGCAGGGTGGCGACGAAACCGTAGGCGCCGAGCGCGATCACTCCCCCGGCGATCCAGAGGAGTCCACGGTTCTCCCGGAGGCCCTGCCAGATCAGCCAGGCCCCGCCGATCTCGGCGACGGCGGCCAGCGCGAACAGAAGCAGCGAACGGATCACGAGCACGCCGGGCACGCTACCGCGCGCGAGCCGGACGCGGACCGCAGGTGGGGAGCGGGTGCGGCCGGAGGCGGCATCGGGCGGGCCGCGGGTGACGGTGAGCGTGACAAGCGACGGATCGCCTGGGCGTTATGTCATGGTTTCGGAATGGGATTGTCGCGGCGAGGGCTGCTCGGTGCCGGGTTGATCGGAGCGGTGACGCCCCGGGGTGGGAAACCCGGCGGGGAGCCGAGCGAGGCGGACTGGCGGGCGCTCGCCGGCGGGCTGGACGGCACGCTGGAACGGCCCGGGAGTGCGGGCTACGACCGAGGGCGGCAACTGTTCTCGCCACGCTTCGACCGGGTCCGGCCGCCGGCGGTGGTGCGCTGCACGACACCCACGGACGTGGTGGAGAGTGTCGCGTTCGCGAACAGGCTGGGGGTGCCGATCGTGCCGCGGGGCGGCGGGCACTCGTACGTCGGCGCCTCCACCACCTCGTCCGGGATCGTGCTGGACGTGCGGGCCCTCAAGGCGGTCGGCTTCGACGCGGCGACCCGCACCGCCACGATCGGCGGCGGCGCGCTGCTGATCGACGTCTACAACGGCTTGGCGGGGTACGGAGTGTCGATCCCGGCCGGCTCGTGCGGCACGGTCGGGGTCACCGGAATCACCTGCGGCGGCGGGATCGGCGCGGCCGCCTCCGCGTACGGCCTGACCTGTGACACCGTCGTCGCCGCCGACGTGGTGACCGCCGACGGCCGGCTCCGGACCGTGGACGCGGCCCGGGAGCCGGACCTGTTCTGGGCGTTGCGCGGCGGCGGGGGCGGCCGGTTCGGCGTGGTCACGTCGTGGCGGATGCGTACCCATCCGGCCGGGTCTACGGGCACGTTCGTGCTGGTGTACCCGTGGGCGGACGCGGCCGCGGTGGCGGCCGGATGGCAGGCGTGGGGCGCGGGCGCGCCGGACAACGCCTGGTCGACGTGCCAGTTCGCGGCGGACCGGGTGGGCGCTTTGTCCGTACGCATCAGTGGTTTCGTCCTCGATGCCGACGCCCACGGTGAGGTGGCCGCCCTGGCCCGGCTGACCGGGCGGGAGCCCACGTCCGCCACGATCGGCCGCAAGCCGCACGCCGACGTCCTGCGGGACCGCGCCGGCGGCACCGGACGTGGCACGCACCTGATCGGCAGTGAGATCTTCGACCGGCCACTGCCCGCGGCGGGGGTCGAGGCGCTGCTGGCGGCGGTACGGCAGCGGGCCGCGATGCGACGGCCGGGTCTGGCGAAGCTGAAGCGGATGACGGGCGCGCCGGCCCGGGTGGCGGCGGACGCGACGGCGTTCCCGTGGCACGGCGCGCACGCCATGCTGCAGTGGCTGGTCGAGCCGGCGGCGGCGGACCCGGCGTCGGTCGCCGACGGGTACGGCTGGATCGACGCCGGGCACCGGGCGGTCGCGCCGTGGTCGTCCGGGCGCTATGTCAACTACCTGGAGCCGGGCCCCACCGAACCGGTCCGCTATCACGGCCGGCACCTGGACCGTCTGCGCCGCGTGCGGGCCGCCGTCGACCCGGGCCGGCGGTTCCGGACCGCGTACCCGCTGTAGAAAACCTCAGGACTCCCCGGCCGCAACCGTTATGACGCCTCGTGAACCATGACCGCATCCGCGCCTTCGCTGACAACCCGTTCGTGGCCTACCCGGACGATCAGCGGTACGCCGACGACGTCCGGCCCGGCGGCCTCCTCGACATCGACCCGGCCCGGGGGTGGCTGGAGCGGATCGACGCCGCCCGCGCGGCCAACCTCTACACGTTCAGTCTGCCGCTGGACGCCCGGGCCACCGCGGCGAGCGGGTTCGCCGGCGAGGAGCTGCTGCTCTTCTCCACGTACGGCTACCTGGGCCTGAACGGGCACCCGCGGATCGTCGCGGCGGCCACCGAGGCGGCGCAGCGCTGGGGCACCACGACCGGCGGCGCGCGGCTGCTGACCGGCACCATCGAACTGCACCTGGAGACCGAGCGTGCGCTGTCCGCGCACGTCGGCTCGGAGGCCGCCGCGCTGTTCTCCAGCGGGTACGACGCCAACCTCGCCGCGATCTCCGCCCTGTTCAGCAAGCGGGACGTGGCGATCGTCGACGAGCTGATCCACCGCAGCATCCTGGACGGCTGCCGGCTGGCCGGGGTGCGGGTGGTCAAGTTCCGGCACAACGACACCGCACACCTGGCGGACCTGCTGGCGGAGCACGCCGGGTCGCGGGTGCTGGTCGCCGTCGACGGCGTCTACTCGATGGACGGCGACATCGCGCCGCTGGCCGAGATCGTCGCGCTGAAGCAGCGGTACGGGGCGTTCCTGCTGGTCGACGAGTCACACGCGGTCGGGGTGCTGGGCCCGGAGGGCCGGGGAACCGCCGCGCACGCCGGGGTCGAGCCGCGGGACGTGGACATCATGACCGGATCGCTGGGGAAGGCGTTCCCGTCCGGGGGCGGGTTCGTGGCCGGCTCCCGCGGGATGATCACGTATCTGCAGCACGGGTCGGCGCCGTACATGTTCTCGTCGGCGATGACCCCGGGCAACGCCGCCGCGATCCGCGAGACGCTGCGGGTGATCGTGGACGAGCCGCAGCACCTGGCCACCATGTGGGCGAACGCGGCCCGGCTCCGGTCGGTGATCGACGGCCTGGGCCTGGACAGCGGCAACACGGCGACGCCGATCGTGCCGGTGATCCTCGGCGACACGGTCCGCACGTACGCGTGGGCGCGCCGCCTGCTCGACCACGGCATCTACACGTCGGCGGTGCCGTTCCCGGCGGTCGCCGAGGGTCAGTCCCGGCTGCGGCTGTGCGCGACCGGGCAGCACCGCCCGGAGGACTTCGACCGGCTGGCGGCGGCGCTGGCCCGGCTCGCCAGCGACGAGCTGGCGAGCGTCGGCTAACGCACCAGGCGGAGATTGCCGGGCTGGTACGTCACCAGCCCGGCATCGTCGAGCTCGTAGGTGACCGCCGGCCCGTCCCCGGTGATCCGCAGCCGGTTCGGGCTGACCAGGTGGTACGTCGCCGTGCCGGTCACCACCTCCAGCGACGGCGTCAGGATCCGCACCGACGGCGCCCGGACCGCCCCGGACTCGACGGTCAGCCCGAGCCGGTTGATCGCCCAGGTCACGAAGACCGGCGAGTCGGCGAGCCGCGGGACCACGCCAGCGCCGAGCCCGTCGTCAGTGCTCAGGTGCAGGTCGTTGCCCAGGCAGGAGACGTGCAGGCCGGTCACCGTGGCGTCCTCGGCCAGCTCGGCGCGCCACCGCACGGTGTGTGGCCGGCTGCCGGTGACCACGGCGGTGCCCTCGGCCGAGCCGGTCTCGGCGAAGACCAGCTCGGTGCCGATCACGGCGGTGCGCTGCCAGGCCAGCGGCCCGGTGGGCAGCCGGATCGGTCGTATTTCGACCCGTGCCGTCAGGGTTTCGGACATGACGCCTCCTTTGCCGGAGTCTCATCCTGGCACCACGCCACCACCCACGCCAGGAATACCCCGGAAGGTGTCACCCGGCGGCGATCAGGGCCTGTGGCGCGGCCGCCTTCATCCCGAGCGGCCCGGCCCGGGTCCCGGTGATCACCCGCACGTCAAGATCGAGCGTGTGGATTTGCGCCGTCATACGCGCCGCAAATCCACACGCTGTCGGGTCGCCGTAGCGGTCGATCACCGGGGCGAGGCGGTCCAGAGGTGGGTGTCGCTGAAGGTGGCGAGCAGCTGGCAGGCGTGCTGCACGTCGGGCCGCTCGGCGTGGTGCAGCGGGCCCAGATAGTTGATCAGTTGCATCAGGAAGCCCTCCGGACCGGGACCACGATCGCGCCGCGCCGGGAATCGACGCCCCCGGTTGACGGGGGCTGCCTCCCCGCAAACCCCGGAATCCAGCCGGGTCAGCGGGACCAGAACCACCTTCGGTTCTGCCGGCGCCGCCACGTCATCTCGTCGGCGATCATCGACCGGACGCTGGCGACCGCCACCGTGAGAGCCTCCCCCAGTCCTTCGCAGGTCCGGCAGTCCTCCCCGTCGCATTCGGTGCGATGGTTGTACGCGATCTCGGTCACCACCCGGTCCAGGACGGCGCACGCGTAGGTGCCCCGATCCCCGGGATGCTGCCGAGCCAGCACCTCCCGGAACGCGGTGACCTCTTCCTCCTGCACGCCGTACAGCCGGGCAGCGCTCTCCACCTGGCGCAGAGCGTCCCGAACGGTCTCGTTCACGTGGACGAACTCCCCCATCGCCAGTGGACGTGTGGACGGTGAACCTACCGGCCACGAGCATGAACTCACATGGGCCGGACAGCCGATGTCGGTCGGCCGAACAACCGGCGGACGTCCGATCCGCCGTGGGGATGGTACGAAAAAATCCCCGGGCCGTGGGGGCCCGGGGATCGCCGGAGGTCAGCGGGCGGCGAGCTTGTCCGCGTCCTTGTCGAGCGCGTGCGGGCTCTGCTGGATGCTGGCGGTGAGGGCGCCCACGTTCTGGCACACGGTCTGCACCTTGAGGATGGCGCTGCGGACCTCGGCGAGGTACCCGGCTTCGGACGGCTGGCCGGCGGCGCTCTCCGCGTGCCGGACGGCCAGTTCGAGGACGTTCACGTTCGCGGTGATCAGCGTGCTCTTCGACTGCTTGCCGACGGTCACGATCTTCTTGCCGGTGGCGACATCGAGGTCGTAGCCGTCTTCACCGAGCGTGGCGTAGCCGGTGATCCCGCAGGTGGTCGCGGTGGCCTCGTCGAGGCCGCTGATGGTGACCGCCGGGGCCGCGGTGGCGACCGGGGCAGCGGTATCTCCAGGGGTGGCGCAGCCGGATATCACCAGCATGGTGGCGGTGGCGACGGCTGCGGTGAGGGTTCCTCGCATGGCCGGAAGGCTACCGGTACCGCATGCCCGCCCCACTCCGGCCCATCGGACATGTGACGCACATCGTGCGCGAGCCGGTGACGCTGGGTAAATATTCATGGACCCGCAACTACATGTGGTGAGATGGGGCGTGACTTTTGATCTGTCCGACGATTTCACCGGTCCGGAGCTGCGGCAGGACCTCTGGATCGACCACTATCTGCCGCACTGGAGCACTCCGGACCGGTCCCGGGCCCGCTACGACCTCGGCAGCCTCGGCCTGCGGCTGCGCATCGACGCCGACCAGCCGGACTGGCGCCCCGAGGACGCCCCGCTGCGCGTCTCCAACATCCAGACCGGCGTCTTCTCCGGCCCGCTCGGCAGCGGCATCGGCACCCACCGGCACCGCCCGGACGGCCTGGCCGTCCGCACCGAGACCGGCTCCCGGCTGCTCTGGGCCCCGGCGGCCGGCCGGGTCGACGTGACCGTCAGCGCCAGCCGCGACGAGGGCTGCATGCTGGCCGCCTGGCTGGTCGGCGCCGAACTCGACCCGCGCGACAGCGGCGAGATCTGCGTCTTCGAGATCGACGCCGCCGCCGTCGGCGAGGACACCGTCACCGCCCGCCTCGGCATCAAGGCGCACCACGACGACCGGTTGCGTACCGACATGACCGAGGTACGGGTGCCGGTGAACGCCGCCCGCCCGCACACCTGGTCGGTCACCTGGGGACCGGACGGCACCGAGATCAGCTGCGCCGGCGCCGTCGTCGGCCGGTTCGACCAGGCCCCGGACTATCCGCTGATCCTGATGCTGGACCTGTTCGAGACCGCGCCACCGTCGCCGGACGCCGCCGCGTACCCCAAGACCGCCTTCGTCCATCGGGTCCGCGGCCGGTCCGCGCACCCGGGAAGGTGACGGACATGACTCGTGTGCGCGGACACTTTTGGGGGCCATGACGGCGCCGGGGTGCTGGAGTTGACCCGAGACGGCACTCTCGGCTGGCGAAGGCGGACCGCGGAATGCAGGACGAAGATCTGATCAGGGCGGTCATCGCGGCGGTGGCGTTCGGTGTGATGCTCGCCGGGCACTACATCGGCGACCACTGGGTGCAGACCAGCGGCCAGGCGTACGGCAAAGGGCTCGACACCGAGGGCTGCGTGCGCCGGTCGGCCATCTGGCACTGCGCCAAGCACGTCGCCTCGTGGACCGTGACGACGACGATCTTCCTGCTCGCGGCCGGGTGGTGGCTGCGCCTGCCGTTCGAGCCCGGCTGGCTGATCGCCGGGATCGCGCTGAACGCGGTCACCCACTTCGTCGCCGACCTGCGCACCCCGCTGATCCGGCTGGGCCGGCTGCTGGGCCGTGGCGGCTATCTCGACCACGTCGGCGTGGTGCGGGCGTCCGGGCCGGCGACGAGCGGGCCCGGCACCGGCCTCTTCGAGCTCGACCAGGCCTGGCACATCGGCTGGCTGGCCGTCTCCGCCCTGGTGATCGCCGGCCCGCCGGCGTAAGGGGAGATCAGGCGCCGGGTGGCCGGCGGCTCTTGCCGCGGGCGAAGACGAAGGCGACCGCCGCCACGACACCGGTCACGCCGAGGCAGCAGACCGACAGAACCAGCAGGTGCCACGGCTTCAGTGCTCCCATGGCCGACACCGTACCGCGCCGCGTGGAACCATTGTCGTCACGGGATCGACGTGGGAGGTTGCCCTGGACACCGACGACCGCTACCTGTGGCTTGAGGACCTGGACGCGCCGGAGGCGGCGGCCTGGGTCGCCGAGCGCAACGCCGAGACGCTGCGGGCGCTGTCCGGGGACGGGTTCACGCGCCTGAAGGACGAGATCCGGGAGGTCCTGGACAGCAAGGACCGGATCCCGGTGCCGGCCTGGCGCGGCGACGGCTTCTACTACGACTTCTGGACCGACGCCGACCACCCTCGCGGGCTGTGGCGGCGGACGACGGCCGAGCAGTTCCGCCGGGACGAGCCGGAGTGGGACGTGCTGCTCGACGTGGGCGCGCTCAACCGGGCCGAGGACGAGAACTGGACGTGGTCCGGGGCGGTCGTGCTGCGCCCGGGGTACGACCGCTGCCTGGTGAAGCTGGCGCGCGGCGGCGCGGACGCGGTGGTCGTGCGGGAGTTCGACCTGGAGCGGCGGGTCTTCGTCGAGGACGGTTTCACGGTTCCGGAGGCGAAGACCACGGTCAGTTGGATCGACGCCGACACGATCTTCGTGGCGACGGATTTCGGGCCGGGCTCGCTCACCTCGTCGGGCTATCCCCGGGTGGCGAAGCGGTGGCGGCGCGGCACCCCGCTGGCCGAGGCGGTGGAGGTCTTCGCCGGTGAGGACGACGACGTCCTGATCACGGCGGTGCACGATCCCGCGCCGGGGTACGAGCGGGATTTCGCGGTCCGGCGGCGCGATTTCTACCACACCGAGCTGTACCGGATCCTGCCCGGCGGGGAGCTGGCGCGGGTCGAGGCCCCCGACGACGCCGACTGCGACGTGCACCGGGACTGGGTACTGATCCAGCTCCGCTCGCCGTGGACGGTCGACGGCGCGACCTACCCGGCGGGGGCGCTGCTGGCCACCCCGTTCGGGCGGGTGGAGCCGACGGTGCTGTTCCGGCCGGACGAGCGGACGTCCCTGCTGTCGTACACGTGGACCCGTGACCATCTGCTGCTGGTCACGATGACCGACGTGCGGACCCGGATGGAGGTCCTCACCCCGGACACCCCGGAGTGGCGGCGGGCGCCGATGCCCGGGGCGTCCGGTGAGTTCGACAACACGTGGGTCGTCGACACCGATCCGGACCACAACAACGACTTCCTGCTCTCCTCCGAGGGGTTTCTGCAGCCGGCCACGCTGAGCCTCGGAACGGTCGGCGGCAACGTGACGGTTCTCAAGCGGGCGCCGGAGTTCTTCGACGCGTCCGGGATGACGGTGCGGCAGTACTTCGCGGTGTCCGCCGACGGGACCCGCGTGCCGTACTTCGTCGCCGGTCCCGGCAACGGCGGACCTACCTTGCTGTACGGGTACGGCGGTTTCGAGGTCACCATGTCGCCGTCCTACAGCGGCCGCACCGGCCGGGGCTGGCTGGCCCGCGGCGGCACGTGGGTGCTGGCCGGGATCCGCGGCGGCGGGGAGTACGGCCCGGCCTGGCACCGGGCCGCGCTGCGGGAGAACCGGCTCCGGGCGTACGAGGACTTCGCCGCCGTCGCCGCCGACCTGGTGGACCGCGGCATCACCACCCCGGACCGGCTGGGCGCGCTCGGCGGCAGCAACGGCGGCCTGCTGATGGGCGTCATGCTGACCCGCTACCCGGAGCTGTTCGGCGCGATCGTCGCGATGGTGCCACTGCTGGACATGCGCCGGTACACGAAACTGCTGGCCGGCCGTTCCTGGATCGCCGAGTACGGCGACCCCGACGACCCGGCGGACTGGGCGTTCCTGCGAGAGTTCTCGCCGTACCAGAACGTCCGCCCGGACCGCCCGTACCCGCCGTCGCTGTTCCTCACCTCGACCCGCGACGACCGGGTGCACCCCGGGCACGCCCGGAAGATGGCGGCCCTGTTGCGGGAGCACGGGTACACCACCACGTACTACGAGAACGTGGAAGGCGGGCACGGCGCGGCCGCCGACAACGAGCAGAGCGCCACCAACTGGGCGCTGACCCTAGAGTTCCTCTGGCGTCATCTGGGCGGCGCGTGACTCCAGGTAACGCTGCTCGGGGCGGCTCAGCGTGAGCCGGGCCGCCTGCCGGTAACTCTCGCGGGCGGCGGCCCGGTCACCGATCCGCTCCAGCAGGTGGGCCCGCACCGCCGCGGTCCGGTGGTGCCGGGCCAGCACCGGACCGGCGGCGACCCGGTCCAGGGCGGCGAGGCCGGCTTGCGGGCCGTCGACCATGGCGTGGGCGACGATCCGGTTCAGGGTGACCATCGGGCTGGGCGCGAGCGCGTGCAGGAGCCCGTACAGCGCAAGGATCTGCCGCCAGTCGGTGTCCTCGGGCCGCGCTGCCTCCCCGTGCACCGCAGCGATCGCGGCCTGCACCTGAAAGGGGCCGATCGGTGTTGTGGCCAGCGCGTCCGTGATGATCGCGACGCCTTCGGCGATCGCGGCGGCGTCCCAGCGGGTGCGGTCCTGCTCGGCGAGCGGGATCAGCGTGCCGTCCCGGCCGGTACGGGCGGGCCTGCGGGCGTCGGTGAGCAGCATCAACGCGAGAAGACCGGCCACCTCGCCGTCGTCCGGGAGACGCCGGCGTAGTTGCCGGGTCAGCCGGATCGCCTCCCGGGTCAGGTCCACCCGGTTCAGGGCGTCGCCGGAGCTGGCCGTGTGCCCCTCGTTGAAGATCAGGTAGAGGACGTGCCGGACCGCGGTGAGATCGCCGGGCGGCGCGAACCTGCTCCCGCTGTCCCGGATCCGCTGCTTGGCCCGGCTGATCCGCTGCCCGACGGTCGCTTCCGGCAGCAGCAGCGCCCGGGCGATCTCCGCGGTGGTGAGCCCGCCGACCGCCCGCAGTGTGAGCGTGACCTGCGCCGGAACGCTCAGCGCCGGATGACAGCAGAGCAGCAGCAACGCCAGCTCGTCGTCGCCGCGCACCTCCGGCGTGGGTTCGTGCAGCACCGCCTCCTCACGGCGCCGCCGGGCCGTCTCGGTGCGCAGCAGCTCCACCCGGCGGCGGCTCGCCACCGTGATCAGCCAGTTCGCCGGCTGCTCCGGAACACCGGTCTCGGGCCACTGCCGGGCGGCGGCGATCAGCGCCTCCTGCACCGCGTCCTCGCAGGCGTCGAAGTCGCCGTACCGCCGCACCACCGCGGCCAGCACCCGCGGCGCGCAGTCCCGGAGCAGCCCGGTCAGATCTCCCATGCGCTCATGTCCAGGACCGGGCGGACCTCGACCCGGGTGTACGCGGCGTCCGGCGCCTTCGCGGCCCAGGCGACCGCCTCGCCGAGATCCGCGACGTCGATCAGGTAGAAGCCGGCCAAATGCTCTTTGACTTCGGCGTACGGGCCGTCGGAAGTGATCGTCCGGCCGTCGCGCACCGACACCTGGGTCGCCAGCGCCGGATCGCCCAGCCCTTCGCCGGCCACCAGCACGCCCGCCTCGCGCATCTCCTCGGTGAGCCGCAGGTGCCCGAGGCCGAAGTCGGTGCGCTGCTGCTCGGTCAGCGTCTCCCAGACAGCCAGCGACTGCGGGTTCGACTGGATCAGGATCAGGTATTTCACTGTTCTCTCCTTCGCTCTCACCTGTCATGTCGAAACCGCCGGGCCCGGTTTCGACGTCCCGGCATGAACGAGATCAGGGAAGTCATCGAACGCAAGGCCGCGCTGCTTTCGACCGGCGACGCCAAGGCCATCCTGTCCTACTACGCGCCCCGCATCGTCGAGTACAACCTCGCCCCGCCGCTGCGCCAGCCCGGCGACACCGGCGACCCGTCCCACCTCGAAGCCTGGATGTCCACGTTCGAGGCGCCGCCCCGCCGCCGGGTCACCGGCCTGGAGATCACCACGGACGGCGACGTGGCGTTCGCGACCAGCCTGGACTGCCTTTCGGCGGTCCCGCGCGGCGCGACCGAGGGTTTCACCCTGTGGTTCCGGGTGACGCTGGGCCTGCGCCGCATCGACGGCCGCTGGCTGGTCACCCACGAACACGAGTCGGTCCCGTTCGAGATGGACGGCTCGTTCCGCGCCTCGACCGACCTCTCCCCCACCGGCTGACCGTCCCGGGCCGGGACGGCAGGCCGCCACCCGCCGTTCCGGCCCAGTGTGACCCCCGCCGCAGCACAAGTTCTTTGACTCTGAAATAGTTGCGCAAGCAAGGGAGTTGTACGGGGCAGTCCGGGAAGTAGAAAACCCGGCCGGATCACCAGGAGCGGGTCATGCAGTTCGGAATCTTCAGCGTCAGCGACATCACGACGGACCCGACCACCGGCCGGACGCCCACCGAGGCTGAGCGCATCAAGGACATCGTCACCATCGCCAAGCACGCCGAGGAGGTCGGCCTCGACGTCTTCGCGCTCGGCGAGCACCACAACGAGCCGTTCTTCTCGTCCTCGCCGACCACCACGCTCGCGTACATCGCCGCGCAGACGACGACCCTGCAGCTGTCCACCGCGACCACGCTGATCACCACGAACGACCCGGTGAAGATCGCCGAGGACTTCGCGATGCTGCAGCACCTCGCCGACGGCCGGGTCGACCTGACGCTCGGCCGCGGCAACACCGGGCCGGTCTACCCGTGGTTCGGCAAGGACATCCGGGCCGGCATCCCGCTCGCGCTGGAGAACTACGCGCTGCTGCACAAGCTGTGGCGCGAGCACATCGTCGACTGGGAGGGCAAGTTCCGCACCCCGCTGCAGAGCTTCACCTCGACGCCGCGCCCGCTCGACGAGGTGCCGCCGTTCGTCTGGCACGGCTCGATCCGCAGCCCGCAGATCGCCGAGCAGGCCGCCTACTACGGTGACGGCTTCTTCGCCAACCACATCTTCTGGCCCGCGTCGCACACGCAGCGGATGGTGCAGCTGTACCGGCAGCGGTTCGAGCACTACGGCCACGGCTCCGCCGACCAGGCGATCGTCGGTCTCGGCGGCCAGGTGTTCATGCACAGAAACAGCCAGGAGGCGGTCAAGCAGTTCCGGCCGTACTTCGACAACGCCCCGGTCTACGGCCACGGCCCGTCGCTGGAGGACTTCACCCGGGAGACGCCGCTGACCGTCGGCAGCCCGCAGCAGGTCATCGACCGTACCCTCGGCTTCCGTGAGTACGTCGGCGACTACCAGCGCCAGCTGTTCCTGATGGACCACGCCGGCCTGCCGGTGAAGACCGTCCTCGAGCAGCTCGACCTGCTCGGCTCCGAGGTGGTCCCGGTGCTCCGCAAGGAGTTCGCCGCCCTCAAGCCGGCCCACGTGCCGGACGCCCCCACCCACGCGTCCCTGCTGGCTGCGAAGCTGGCCAAGAACACCCAGGTCAAGGAAGAGGTTCAGGCATGAAGCAGCGCAAGCTCGTCGTCATCAGCGCGGGCCTGAGCCAGCCGTCGTCGACCCGCCTGCTCGCGGACCAGCTGTCCGCGAGCACGGCGGGGGCCGCCGCCCGGCTCGGTGTCACCCTCGACGTCCAGGTCATCGAACTGCGCGACCTGGCGCACGAGATCACCGACAACATGCTGACCGGCTTCGCCAAGCCGGCGTTGAAGCAGGCTCAGGAGGCGGTCACCGCGGCCGACGCGCTGATCACCGTGACCCCGGTGTTCTCCGCCAGTTACAGCGGCCTGTACAAGTCGTTCTTCGACGTCCTCGACAAGGACGCCCTGGTCGACAAGCCGGTCCTGCTCGCCGCGACCGCCGGCACGGCCCGCCACTCGCTGGTCCTGGAGCACGCGCTGCGCCCGCTGTTCGCGTACCTCCGGGCCACGATCATCCCGACGTCGGTCTTCGCCGCCAGCGACGACTGGGGCGCCAACTCCGTCGAGGGCCCGCTGCGCGGCCGGATCGAACGCGCCGCGACGGAGCTGGCCCGCGAGGTCGAGCGCAGGGAGCCGGCGGTGGTCACCGACCCCTTCGCCCTCACCGCAGACTTCGAGCAGATGCTCAAAAACCTCTGATGTCGTACGCCCACCACGCCCGTGGCGGCCCGGACTCCTCCGGGCCGCCACCCGCGTTCAGCTAGTAGATCCGGGGGCCCTGCCGTTCCGCCCGCGCCTCCGACATCCGCAGACCGGCCAGGATCACCGCCGCGACGGAGCACCCGATCGCCGCCAGGATCCCGAAGATCGCCAGGATGACCATCGGCATCGCCGCGTCCCCACCCGGATCGGCCCACCCGGCCAGCGCCGCCGGAACCGTGACCAGCCCCGTGAGCGCCAGCCCCACCGGCAGCCACCAGACCGCCGCCCGCGCCCCGGACCTCCGCATCACCAGCACGCCCCCGGTGGTGACGAGGAGCCCCAGCGCCATCGCGATGACCGTCGCGCCGAGCGGGAACTCCAGCAGCGCCCCGTCGCTCTCCACGATCGCCGGCGCCGCCGCGACGGGCGCCGCCAGGAACCCGATCCGCTGCCACGTCCCGGTCACGTCCCGGACCGCGAACCCGTCCCGCCCGTTCGCGACGACCACCACGTGCCCGCCCGGAACGGTCAGCACCCCGATCGACCGCGACGTGAGCGCGTGGATCCCGCGGCTGTCCCGGTAGGCCCGGTTCAACGTGATCCGCTCCCGCAGGCTGAGCGCCCAGTCCTCGGTCCACGGACCGCCCGCGACGCTGCGCCGTACCCCGATCCCGTTCCGGACCACCTGATAGCAGACCTCCGGCACCGACGTCGTGCACGCCGCCCCCGGCACCGGCTCCTGCCTGCCCGCGGCGCTCCAGGTCACTCCACCGTCCCGGCTCGCCGACCAGGTCGTCTCGTACCACCGTTCACCGGCGAAGATCGTGTCCCCGGCGACGTACACCTGTTCCGCCGACCGATACGGCGCCGCACTGGTCGCCGCAACCCCCGCCAGCGCGACGGGCAGCAGCACGGCCAGCCGCCACGCCCGGATCCAGCGCCGGGTGCGTTCCGTTCGGCTCCGGGAGGGCCGCCGGGCGGCCCACCAGGCGACTCCCAGGAACGGCAGCGCCAGCAGGTCGGCCGGGTCGGATCGCACCAGCGACGGCGTGATCAGGTTCCAGGCGCCGGTGGCGAGCTGGGCCCCGTACGCCCACGCCTTGGCCAAACCGAAACCCACGCCCACCGCGACCAGGGCGCCCACCGCGAGCCGCTCGAACCGCACCCGGGGTGCCAGCAGACCGATCACGACCGCGAGCAGCGGCGGCGCCAGCACCAGGCCCGCCGCGTCGCTCAGCTTGCCGGTCAGCCAGCCCGGGCACGCCGCCTTCAGGACGTGGTCGTTGACCACCAGAATCGCCAGCGCCGCCACCGTCACCGGATGCCCCAGCCAGGCGAGCGACCTCCCCCGCACACTCTCCACATCGATCACCGTCACGGACCGGGGTCACAGGACCGACACGGCGCAGCGACTATTGGATCCCGGGCAGCACACTCACCTCGGCGACCGGACGGACCGCGCCGAACATGTCCTGCGGTTCCCGCGCGACCGGCAGCATCGCCAGCCACTCGTCACAGCCCTGCCACGGGCTCATGTCGGCGGCGCCCGCGCGCAGCACCCGTGGGCCGTCACCCAGGCGCGGGCGGGCGTCGTCCGGCGCGCCGGAGTAGTCGGGCAGCCAGGTGTCGGCGCAGATCTCCCCGGCCGAGCCCATCGCCGCCAGTCCGAACGGGTTCTCCGACGCGACGATCCGCTCCTCGTCGCCGAACTCGTCGAGCAGCAGATCCTCGTCGTCCGGCACCTCGTCGCCGCGCCAGGTGAGCGTGGTGGTTCCGGCGCGGGCCGCGTACTCCCACTCGGCCTCGCTCGGCAACCGGAACGGCAGCAGCGGCAGCAGGTCGTACAGCTCCAGCTCCATCCGGGCCACGGTCGCGTCGCCGTCGGCGTACTCGTCCTCGAAGTCCGGCAGCCAGTGCCGCACCTGCTCGACCGTCAGCGGATGCCGCGCCATCAGAAACGGCGCGACCGTGACCGTCCGGACCGGTCGCGCCGACTCGGTCGGCACCGCGCCGGCCTCCACGTGCTCCAGCAGCACCGACTCCTCGGCATCCGACAGCCCCATCCGGAACGTGCCACCCGGAACCAACCGGAAGTCCACACCCGAGGGCACATGCCGCCACGCCTGCCGCCCGCCGGCGGTCACTTCCACCCACTCCTGATCCACGCCACGGATGGTAACCAGGCCGATCCGGGCCACGAGCGGGGCAGGATGAGGGCGGGTACGTAGCCGAGGCGAGGGGGAACGGTCATGTGTGTCGAATCGGGACTGTCGCGGCGGGCGGCGCTGGCCGGAGCGGCAGGGATCGCCGCTCTGGGGTTCTCACCCGCGCCCGCCGAGGCCACCACCGGGCCCGAGGTCGTCGACCTCAGCTATCCGCTGAGCGGAGCGTTCCCGGCCTTCGCACCCGGCGAGGAGGCGGTTCGGCGGACCGTCACCTCGATCGAGAAGGACGGGTACTACATGCAGGAATGGCGGATCATCGAGCACATCGGCACCCACGTGGACGCGCCCGCGCACTTCACCGCCGGCGGCCGGGTCTCCACCGAACTGCGGCCGTCAGAACTGCTGCTGCCCGCCGTGGTCGTCGACATCGCGCAGCGGGCGGCCCGCGACCCGGACGCCGTCGTGACCGTCGAGGACCTGCGGGGGTACGAACGCCGGTACGGCCGCATCCCCGATGGCGCGGCCGTCCTGATGTACTCCGGCTGGGGTGCGAAAGCCGGGGACGCCGACGCCTACCGTGGCACGGATACGTCAGGGACGCTGCACTTCCCCGGCTTCAGCGTGGACGCGTGCGAGTGGCTGCTGCGGCACCGCCGGATCCGCTCCCTCGGCGTCGACACCCTCAGCATCGACCCGGGGGTCTCCGCCACCTTCGACACCCACCTGGCCCTGACCGGCGCCGACCGTTACGGCCTGGAGAACCTCGCCAACCTGCACCGGATGCCCCGCAGCGGCGCCCGCATCTTCGTGGGCCTGATCCCGTACGCGGCCGGTTCCGGCGGGCAGGCCCGCGTCCTCGCCACCATCGGACGGTGATCCGGGGCCGCGGCCGGCCCGTCCCCATACCGGCGCGGTTCCGTCGCTGACGTCCGCATCCGCACACCACCGGCACGGCCCCCTCACCCACCTCCGCATCCGCACACCACCGGCGCGGTTCCGTCGATCTCGTCGGCATCCGCTCACCGCCTCGCGATCTTGGGCAGTTGACTAACGCAGTCGGGGCGCCCTCTGCGATCTTGGGCAGTCGACCACCGCAGTCGGCGCGCCGCCTGCGATCTTGGGCGCTCCGCATCGGCACGTCGCACCCAAGATCACCAACTGTGCCGACCTTGGGCGCGACGTGCCGGATTCCCGAAATCAAATGCACGAGTTCGAGGCGGCTTCGGATCATGTGCGCTCGACTCCGGAGCCACGTCCACAAGATCCGGCGCCGGGGTTCTATCTGGGACTCATGCCGGTCGGGCCGCGGTCCGAACGCATGCTCGGACTACGGCGCGACGGGCCGCCCTCAGTCCCACCCCAATCGCCCAAGATCGAAGTGGACGACAGACAGGTGGGCGGCAGCGCAACGGGCGGGCGGTAGTGGTGGCGGCGGGCGGTGGCAGGCGGGCGGTGGTGGGCGGCTGGCGGTGGCGGTGGCGGTGGCGGGCGCCGAACGGTGGTGGCCGGCGGGCGGTGGTGGGCGGCGGGCGGCGGGCGGCAGGCGGCGGGCGGCAGGCGGCGGGCGGCCGGCAACGCTGTGGGCCATGGGCGGTAGCCGGTGGCGCGGTAGGCGGTGGGTGGATTCCGGCCAGGTCCGGGCCGCTGCTGATTCAGGTGGTGAAGCCGCCGTCGACGTTGATCGTCGCGCCGGTGATGCAGTGGGCGTCCGGGCCCGCCAGGAACCCCACCGCCGTGGCCACGTCGGTGGGGTCCGCGTAGTGGCCGAGGGCGGTGAAACCGCTGATCACAGGCGCGTTCGGGTTGTCGGCCGGATTGAGTTCGGTGTCGGTGGGGCCCGGGTTCACCAGGTTCACGGTGATGGCACGGCCGCCGAGTTCGCGGCCGAGCGCCTTGGTCAGGCCGGTCAGGGCGGTCTTGCTCATGGCGTACAGGGCGAAGCCGGGAAAGACCGCACGCCCGGCGACGTTGCTGCCGATGTTGATGATCCGGCCTCCGGCGGCCATGTGCCGTACCGCCCGCTTGCGAGGCGACGAACGGCGCCCGCACGTTGACCGCCACGGTCTCCTCGAACTCGTCCAGGGTCAACTGAAGGCGCCGGCGTTGTTGACCAGGATGTCCAGGCGGCCGAACGTGCCGGCGGCCTGTTCGGCGGCGGCCACCACCGCGCCGGGGTCGGCACTGCCGGCCTGGACGGCGATCGTCCGCCGGCCACCGGCTTCGATCCGGTGCACGATGTCGTCGGCGCGCTGCCGGTTGCGCTGGTAGGTCAGGGCCACGTCGGCGCCGTACCCGGCCAGGCGCAGCGCCACCGCCGCGCCGATCCCCCGGCCACCGCCGGTGACCAGGGCCGCCTTTCCCTGGAGTGCGTTGTTCATGCCGGAATCCTGCTCGGTGGGCGGCCGGACGTCTGGCGGCAATCGGACGGCGCGTCACCAGCTGGCGCCGATGGTGGTGAAGAACCACAGGGCCGAGGTCGCCCACAGGCCCGCGACCGCTGCCAGAACCAGGCCGCCGGCCAGTGGGACACCCCAGCCGCGGTGTTCGCCGGGGCGGCTGAGCAGGAGCATCTTGGCGACGAAGACGCCGTACAGCAGGCATCCCAGCAGCGAATGGATCAGCACCCGCGGGGTCTCCGAGCGCAGCCCGAACTGGTAGAGGCAGTGCACCGCGACCGGCACCGACAGCAGCAGCGCGATCCGGCCGCTCCACCGGTGCACGGCGGCGGTCCAGGATGGGCCGGGGAGCAGGCCGTACACCGCGAGGGCGGTCAGCAACTGGACGGCGAGCAGGGCGGCGACGGCGGTGGCCAGCCAGACTTTCAGGGTCTGGGTACGCATCAAGCCGGTCACGTCCGTGGTGCCGACGGTGTCGTGCAGTCTGCCGTAGACGCCGAGGCCGACCGCGACACCGACGCCGGCGACCACGGGCAGCCACACCCGGGGCCGCAGCACGGTCGCGGCCGGCATGTCAGAATCCCTCGCCGGTGTCGACGTCGATCGTGGTGGCGCCGGTCAGGACGGCGCCGTCGACGGTGGTGGTGCGGTTGGTGACGTCCAGGACCGGGGCCGGAGCGGGCTGCTCGTCCTTGAGCACCACCCCCACCTGCCGCCCGTCGGGCAGGACGATCCAGGAGCCGTTGACGCGGGCGCTGCCGACCCGGCCGGCCAGGCGGTAGAGGCCGGACGGCTTGCTGACCACGCCGATCTCGAAGCGGTGCGCCTTGCCGCCGACCGTGACGTCGCCGGCGGCGCGGGTGGCGTCGAACAGGCCGGTGATCTTGGTGCCGTTCTTGCCGGTCAGGTTGAGGAGGCCGTTCTTGGCGGTGCCCTTGAGCCAGGCTTCGAGGCGGTCGCCGTCGCAGATGTACGCGATCGCCGCCCCGTCCCGGATCGAGATGGCCAGGGTGCCGGCCTCGTCGTCGACCTTGCCGGCCAGGGTGACCCGCAGCCGGTCCGCGGCCGGGGTGTTGAGCGGCGGCAGGGCGACCTCGCTGGTCGGCGGCAGCGTGCCGGACGGCAGTGGGGCGGCTGACGTGGTCTTCTCGACGGGCGACACCGGCGGCGGGACGCTGACCTTGGTGACCAGGTTGCTGGTGCGCTCACCGGCGGCGGCGGTCACGTTGATCCCGACGATCACGGCGGCGGCCAGCCCGGCCAGGCCCAGGGTGATCAGCGGCCCGCTGCGCCAGCGCGACGAATCCCGTGGTGAGGCCGGTGGGGGCGGAGCGTACGCCCCGGTGTCGGGCAGTTGCCCCGCCCAGCTGCCGAGGGTGTCGCGGGACGGCGGGACGAAGGCGGGCCGGGGCGGCTGCGGCGGCGCGGGCGGCGGATATGTCGGCTGCGGCAGCTGCGGCGGCGGGAACCCCAACGGCAGCGTCGTCGGCTCCGGATCGGTGACCGGCGGCGGACCGGCAGCGAAGGCCCCGGTGACCGGCGGCGGACCGGCAGCGAAGGCCCCGGGGGCCGGAGGCGGACCGGCAGCGAAGCCCCCGGAGATCGGCGGCGCGCTGGACGGCCGGACGGCCGCCGCGAACTGGTGCAGGTAGGCGGCGACCCGCCGGGCGGGCGGCCGGCGGCGCGGGTCGGGGGCGAGGCAGTCCCGGGCGACCGGCCCGAGCGGGCCGGGCAGCAGGGACGGGTCGCCGGTGGGGCGGCCGGTGGTCAGCTCCAGCAGCAGCACGCCGAGCGACCACACGTCGGCGGCCGGGGTCGGGGCGCCGCCCTGGAAGATCTCCGGTGCGGTGTAGCCGGGGGTGCCGCCGGCCGGGATGTGGTCGGTGTCGTTGAGCAGGACCGCCACGCCGAAGTCGGTGATCCGGATCTCCGGCGGGGTGGAACGCCGCCGGACCAGGATGTTCTCCGGTTTCAGGTCGAGGTGGACGACGCCGTGCTGGTGGGCGGCGGCCAGGGCGGCGGCGGTCTGCGCGGCGATCGTGACGACCTCGGCGGGGGTGAGGCGGCCGCCCCGCAGGGACAGGTAGCGGCGCAGGTTGGGGCCGTCCACGTACTCCATGACCAGGGCCAGGGTGCCGCCCTCGACGATCAGGTCGCGCAGGCCGACGATGGCCGGATGGTGCAGGGCGCGCAGTGCGGCCTCCTCGCGGAGGAACAGTTCGCGGACCCGGCGATCGCCGGCCAGCTCGGGCCGGAGCAGTTTCGCCGCCAGGGGCGGGCCGCCCTGACGGCTCGTCGCCCGCCGCACGACCGCCATCGCGCCGCGGCCGATCTCCTCATGCAGAAGGTATTCCCTGCCGAGCGGTTCCTGACCGGCCATCCCCGTACCCCTTGCCCTCCCGAAAAAAGCTCACTGGTCTTTAACACAATGTGGATCTTCGTTCGGTTCACCGCACCCATCATGGTAAATGCGTTTAGGGTGATCCTGATGTTGCTGAACGCTCCTTTCACCTATGCCGAGGTCGGCGCCACCCGGGCGGCACCCCTCCCGGCGGGATACCGGCATGTCCGCCGGGACGTGGCGGTCGGTGCGGGCCGGGAGACGTTCGAGCGGGCGTCGGCGGCGCTGCTGGACTGGCGGATGCACCGGGGCGCGGGCCTGACGGTGACCGCCGCCGGACCGGCCGAGCCGGGTCTGCCGGTGGTGATCGGCATCGGTTTCGGCAGGTTGCGGCTGGTCGCGCCGTGCCGGGTGGTCTACCGGGTGGATCAGGACGACCAGCGGGGTTTCGCGTACGGCACGCTGCCGGGGCATCCGGAGTGCGGCGAGGAGGCGTTCGTCGTGCACCTGACAGCGGGCGGGCGGGTCCGGTTCCGGATCACCGCGTTCTCCCGGCCGGTGTCGGCGCTGGCGCGGATCGGCGGGCCGCTGACCACTCTGGCCCAGGAATTCGCGACCCACCGTTACGTCCGCTCGATGATCAGATGCTCACGCGGGTGACGCGAGATTCTTCAGCAATTCCGCGCCGATCCGATCGGTGGAGCGCGCGGTGTCACTGAGGATCACCACACCGGCCTTCTTCTCCCGGTCGAAAGCGGCGAACGAGTACGACCCGCCGGTCTGCCCGTTGTGGAAGAGGAACGCCGGCGGTGCCATCCAGCCGAGCCGCACGGTCAGGAACCGGTTCACCCGATGTTCGGCGTCAAGGGCGATCCGGACGGCAGGCGTCAGCGGGCCGTCGTCGAAGTGGGCGCGGACGAACGCGGCGACGTCGGTGACGGTGGACCGGAGACCACCGGCGCCGGCCAGGTCGGCGAGATGCCACGGGGCGACGGGACGGCCCTTGGCGTCGTGGCCCTGGACGGCGGGGGCGGCGGTGCCCGTACCCCGCAAGAAGTTGATCTCGCGGTTGACCAGCTCCTCGTAGCTCAGGCCGGTGTGCCGCGACAGGGCCAGGCCGAGCAGTCCGGCGCCGAGGTTGGAGTAGCGGAATTTGCGGCCGGGCGGGGCCGGGCGGATCCGCGCGAGGTTGGCGATCAGGAAGTCGGCGGTGCAATGCCGGTAGGGGTCGGGGGTGTGGGGCCGCAGCAGCGCCCGCAGCATCATGCCTTTCGGCAGGCGGGGCAGCCCGGACGTGTGCTGGGCGAGATGCCGCAGGGTGATCCCCTCCGGGGCCGGCAGGAAGTCCCGCAACGGCTGATCGAGACGCACCGAGCCGGCGTCGACCAGGCGGGCCAGCACGAGCGCGGTGAACACCTTGCTGATCGACCCGATCTCGAACCGGGTCCCGGCGCCGAACCCGTTGCTGCCCTGGATCTCGGTGGCGTCCCCGTCGAGCGCGGCGACGACGACCCCGTGATGGTCCTTCGCCAGCCGGCTGACGGTGTGGCGGGTCAGTTCGACGAGATCACTCATGCCGGCCAGTCTGGCGGGCCGCGGCAACCATCGCGACCGCGGTCCGGCCCGGCGATAGGGTTGCCCGGGGCCGGCTGACGCACGACGGGGAGCGACATGGACGACCATCGGTGGATGAGCCACGCGATCGAGCTGGCGCACCGCTGCCCACCGTCCACGTCCGCGTTCTCGGTCGGCGCGGTGATCGTCGACGGTGACGGCCAGGAGATCGCCGGCGGCTGGTCCCGCGACTCCGACCCGCAGGTGCACGCCGAGGAGTCGGCCCTGCTGCGCGCCGGCGGTCAGCCGCGGCTGCGGACCGCCACCATGTACAGCACCCTGGAACCCTGCTCCAAACGCGCCAGCCGCCCGAACGCCACCTGCACCGGCCTGATCATCGCGGCCGGCATCCCCCGGGTGGTGATCGCCTGGCGGGAGCCCGACCTCTTCGTGACCTGCGAAGGTGTGGCGCTGCTCATCGCGGCGGGCATCGAGGTGGTCGAGATGCCGGCGTTCGCTGCGGCAGCGCGGGCGGCCAACGGTCACCTCGCTTTCTGAAACCCTTTTCCGGTACGCCGTGAGCCGCTCCCCACCGGATCCCGGCCGTCCCGTCGACCTCCGGAAGCGGCGCCCGCCTTGCCGCGCGGTGGATCGGCTGGTTCTCATGGCTGTCTCGCCGCGCGTGTGGCAACCCAGGTTAACCGCCCCAGCCCCCCCCCGCCCCAGAAAAAAGGGGGGGGTGAAGAAAACCCGGGGGTGGGGGGAG
>NZ_JBVHFK010000016.1:0-110506 GCF_055562375.1 Actinoplanes sp. NPDC019969
GCCCCCCCGGGGCGGGGCCGGGGCCCCCCCCCCCCCCCGCGGGGCGCCCCGGGGTTTTTTTGGGTGCCCGGGGGGGGTTTTTTTTGGGGGGGGCCCCCCCCCCCCAAAAACCACACGCCATCGGGGTTCAGAGCTCGACGCGCTGGCCCTTGCCGATGACGACGATGCCGTTGTCGCTGACCGTGTAGAGCTTGCGGTCGCGGTCCAGGTCGACGCCGATCTGGGCGCCCTCCGGGATCACCACGTTCTTGTCGATGATGGCGTTGCGGACGACGGCACGGCGGCCCACCGAGACGCCCTCCATGATCACCGCGCCGTCGACGTGGGCCCACGAGTTGACCCGGACGTTGGGGGAGATCACCGAGCGTTCCACCAGGGCGCCGGAGACCACCACACCGGGCGAGATCATCGAGTCGATGGCGCGGCCCTGACGGTCGTCGTAACCGTGCACGAACTTGGCGGGCGGCCAGGAGCCGTAGTTGGTGAAGATCGGCCAGTCGTGGTTGTACAGGTTGAAGATCGGCAGGGTGGCGATCAGGTCCATGTGGGCCTCGTAGAACGAGTCGAGCGTGCCCACGTCGCGCCAGTAACCACGGTCCCGGTCGGTGGCGCCGGGGACGTCGTTGTCGCGGAAGTCGTAGACGTTCGCCTCGCCCTTCTCCACCAGCATCGGGATGATGTTGCCGCCCATGTCGTGCTTGCTGTCCGGGTTCTGCGCGTCGAGGGTGACGGCCTCGCAGAGCGCCCGGGTGGTGAAGACGTAGTTGCCCATCGACGCGTACACCTCGTCGGGGGAGTCGGGCAGGCCGGTCGCGTCCTTCGGCTTCTCCCGGAACGCCTTGATCTTCTTGCCGTCCGGGCCGACGTCGATCACGCCGAACTGGTCGGCGAGCGACAGCGGCTGGCGGATCCCGGCGACGGTGACCGCGGCGCCCGAGGCGATGTGGTCGTTGACCATCTGCTTCGGGTCCATGCGGTAGATATGGTCGGCGCCGAAGACGATCACGTAGTCCGGCGACTCGTCGTTGATCAGGTTGAGGCTCTGGTAGATCGCGTCGGCGGAGCCGGCGAACCAGCGCGGGCCGAGCCGCTGCTGCGCCGGGACCGGGGTGACGTAGTTGCCGAGCAGCGTCGACATCCGCCACGTCTTGGAGATGTGCCGGTCCAGGGAGTGCGACTTGTACTGCGTCAGCACGACGATCTTCAGGTACCCCGCGTTGGCGAGGTTGGACAGCACGAAGTCGATCATGCGGTAGATGCCGCCGAAGGGAACACCGGGCTTGGCCCGGTCAGCCGTCAGTGGCATCAGGCGCTTGCCCTCGCCACCTGCCAGAACGATCGCGAGCACCTTGACAGCCATGGGGAGGACGCTAATATTCCGGCCGCCCACGCGCCACCCGAAAGGGCGGTTAGAAATATCTTGCTGTCCCTGCAACCGATTTTCCGGTCAGGCGGCGTGCTCCCGGACGGTCTCCCGCAGCAGTGCTTCGATCGATGGGCCGTCGGCCGGACGGCCGAAGTGGTACCCCTGCGCGAGCGGGCAGGACAGGTCCCGTAGCAGGTCCGCCTGCGCGCCGGTCTCCACCCCCTCGGCCACCGCGACCAGGCCCTGACTGCGCGCCAGCTCCAGGATCGCCCTGGTCAGGCTCACGTCGGCGGGCTTCGGCGGGTCCTGCAGCCGGCGGATGAAGGACTGATCGATCTTGAGGATGTCGACCGGCAGGGTGTGCAGGTACGCCAGCGACGAATAGCCCGTGCCGAAGTCGTCGATGGCGATCCGGACGCCGTGCGCGCGCAGCGTACCCAGCACCGGAGTGTCCGCCGCGTCGATGAGCACCGATTCGGTGATCTCCAGCACCAGCGCGGCGGCGGGCAGCCCGCTCCCGGCCAACACCGCCAGGACGCTGTCGGCGAAGCCCGGATCGCGCAGCTGGTGGGTGGAGACGTTCACGGTCAGATAGAGGCCGTGCTCGCGGTACCACACGGCGGCCTGCGCGCACGCCAGCAGCAGCGCCCGGTGGCCGACCGCGCCGATCAGGCCGGTCTGCTCGGCCACCGGGATGAACACCCCCGGCGGGACCAGCTCGCCGTCGCGGCGCCAGCGCATCAGCGCCTCCACCCCGGTCATCCGGCCGGAGCCGGCCTCCACCACCGGCTGGTAGTGCAGGAACAGGCCGTCGTCGGCGAGCGCCTGGCGCAGCCCGGCCGCGATCCGGGCACGTTCGCTCTGCTCGGCGCGCAGCGACTCGTCGAACCGGGCCGGGCGGGCGCCACCGGCCTGCTTGGCGGCGCGCAGGGCCAGGTCGGCGTCGCCGAGCACGGCGTCGTTGCCGGGCACGCCGTCGGCCAGCCCGGCCCGCGCGGTCAGCGGGATGCGCCGCTCGTCCACCCCGAACGGCGCCGCCGACACCGCCTCGACGATCCGCTCGGCCAGCTCGCCGGCGTCCGCTCCGGACGTGACCAGGAAACCGAACTCGTCCCCGCCCAGCCGGGCCACCAGGTCCACCTCCGGCGCGAACAGGAGCAGCCGCCCGGCCACCTGCCGCAGCACGGTGTCGCCGACATGGTGCCCGTAGGTGTCGTTGACCTCCTTGAACCCGTCCAGCGCGCACAGGATCAGCGCGTACGGACGGTCCCCGGTGACGGCCCGGCCCAGGTGGTCCAGCAGCAGGTCCCGGTTGGCCAGCCCGGTCAGCCCGTCGTGACCGGCCCGGTACGTCAGCCGCCGCTGGAGCACCTGCTGCTCCTGCAGCGCCGCCCGGGCCTGCCCGGCGCGCCGGTCGGCGAGGCGGGCGAGCAGCACGATCCGCAGCAGCAACAGCCCGCAGACACCGGCGGTGAGCAGCGCCGGGACGATCACGACGGCCCGCGGGTCGGCGATCGCCGGGAGCAGCGGGCTGACCACCGCGGCGGCGCACATCGCGATCAGCGAGCGCCGTCCCATCCCGTCGGCGCCCGGCAGGTACCGGCCGGCGCCCGGGTGCAGCGCGGCGGCCGCGGCCAGCACCCAGCAGAGCTGGATCATCAGGTGGGCGGGGCCGCCGGGCAGGAACGGCACGGTTCCGGCGGAGCCGGTCGCGGCGTACACCAGATGCGGGGTGAGCAGCAGCAGGCCGCCCGCCGCGAGCAGCCGGGCCGGGCCGCGCCGCGCGTCGGCCAGGTTGCGCAGCACGGTCCCCAGGATCGCGATGTCGATCACCGCGTAGAGCGTCGCCAGCGCGTTGTCGACCTGCTGGTAGCCGGGTTCGCCGAGGTACGGCAGCACGATGAAGGACCAGGCCAGCATCGCCAGGCCGAGCACCACGGCGCCCGCCTCGGCGGCCGAGCCGGGCTGCTTGGCCCGGCCGAACTGGAAGGCGCCGGCGGCGAAGAGGGCGTACGGGACCGCCATCGACAGGCCCATCGGGGTGGTCGCCGGCACGCCGGAACGGGCGCTCCACCAGACCGACGCGATCAGCGAGGCGACGGCGGCCGCGAAGACCAGCCACCAGCCGCAGCGGTGCCGGCAGGCGGCCCGGAGGAGGACCACCACGACGGCGGCCTGCAGGAGCAGCCAGACGACGGCGCTGTTCAGCGCGTACGCGCCGAGCACCGCCGTGGCGCCGCCCGCGAGGGCGTACTGCCAGGCCGGAAGCCGAGGGATGTGCACGGGGCCCATGGTCACCCCGCCCCGGTTGCGGCCCGGGTGCGGCCACGGTCGGTTTCGGGAGCGTGCACCCGGTAACAGCTCCGGCCGGCGGCCTTCGCGGCGTAGAGGGCCACGTCCGCGTCGTGCAGCGCGGCTGCGGCCGAGGTGACCCGGTCGAGGTCGAGCAGGCCGGCGCTGGCCGACACGGTCACCGGGTGCCCGGCCACCTCGCGCGCGAGCGCGGCCACCCGGACCAGCGCCGCGGCCACCTCGCGGGCCGCCGATCCGGTCAGCGGCGGCAGCACCACCGCGAACTCGTCGCCGCCGAGACGGGCCACCATGCCCTCGGTGACCAGCGCGCGGAAGTCCGCGCCCAGCATCACCAGCAGCTCGTCACCGGCCGGATGCCCCAGCGTGTCGTTGACCGGCTTGAACCCGTCGAGGTCGAGCAGCAGCAGCCAGCCCCGCTCGCCGGGCGGGCGGGCGGCGTCGGCCTCCAGCGCGGCGGTCAGCGCGGCCCGGTTGCTCAGCCCGGTCAGCGAGTCGTGCGTGGCCCGGTGCTCCAGCTCCGCGCGCAGGACGTCCTGGTCGCGCAGGGCGGCGTCGAGCGCCTCGGCCCGCCGCTGGGCGAGCGTGCCGAGGATGCCCATCCGCAGCATCAGCAGGCAGGACAGCAGGATCGAGATGACCAGCGGGACCGTTCCGCGGTTCGCGGCGCCGATCGGACAGCCGATGGCGAGCAGCACGAAGACCACCAGCCGGATCCGCGAGACCGCGCCGTCGGCGGGCAGGGCCACCCCGGTCCCGCCCATCGACGGGTGCAGCGCGCCGGCCGAGATCAGCAGGGCGCCGGTGAGCCACAGCACGTCCTGGATCCCCGAGACGCCGATGCCGGCCAGGGTCGACGGCGGCCAGCCGTAGGCGTACTCACCCACCTGGCCGAGCATGAAGGCGGTGTCGCCGGCGATCTGCACCGCCGACCCGCCGAGCATCAGCCGCTCCGCGGGGCTGCGCCGCCCGGCGATCAAGACCACCATGCCGGCCAGCGCGATCCGGATCAGGTCGAGGATCTCGTAGCCGGCGAACGTCAGCAGGGCAGCCGGCTCGTCGCCGAACATCTCCATGTACGGGCCGGCCGCGAAGCCCCAGGTGATGCAGGTCATGCCGACGAAGACGATCAGCCCGTCCAGGGCGTCCGCGCGGCGCTGGGCCTGCGGCGCGTACCGCCCGGCCAGCACCAGCAGGGTCGCCGAGAAGAACAGGAAGGCGATCAGGAACAGCGGGTCGCCGGCATCGCCCGAGGGGATGTCGGGCTTGACCTCGCCACCCCAGCCCAGACGCCACCACGCCTGCGCCAGCGCGTGGAAACCGAGCCCGCCGGCGGCCAGCCACCACAGGGCCGGCCGGGCCGGGCGCCGCCACACGATCCCGGCCACCACCACCAGCGGTGCGGTGATCTGCGCCACGGTCACGCCGGTGACCGACCAGGCCGGCACGAACGACGCCGCGAACGCCCCGGCCGTGCCGGCCAGCAGGTAGAAGAGCCACAGGCGGCCGGTCAGCGAGGTCACGCCCGCCTATCGTCCGGCCGGGGCACGACTTGAACGTCCCGCCGCGCGGCCGACTATCCTGCCAGGGTGGCCGGTGCTGACGTACGCGATGACGACCTTCGGATCGACCTGATCTCCCGTGAATACCCCCCGGAGGTCTACGGCGGCGCCGGTGTCCACCTCGAATACCTGTCGCGTGACCTGCGCCGGCTCGCCGACGTGCGGGTGCACTGCTTCGGCGCCCCGCGGACCGAGGCCGGCGTCACGGCGTACCCCGAACCCGCCGAGCTGGCCGGCGCCAACGCCGCGCTGCGCACCATGGGGGTGAACCTGGCGATCGCCGACGGCTGCGCCGGCGCCGACGTCGTGCACAGCCACACCTGGTACGCGAACTTCGCCGGCCACACCGCGAAACTGCTGCACGGCATCCCGCACGTGCTGACCACGCACAGCCTGGAGCCGCTGCGGCCGTGGAAGGCCGAGCAGCTCGGCGGCGGTTACGCGCTCTCCTCGTTCTGCGAGCGCACCGCCATCGAGAACGCGGACGCGATCATCGCGGTGTCCGGCGGGATGCGGCGGGACGTGCTCAAGGCGTACCCCACGGTTGATCCCGACAAGATCCACGTGGTCTACAACGGCATCGACACCGAGCTGTACTCGCCCGACCACGGCACCGACGTCGCCGACCGGCTCGGCATCGACCGGAACCGGCCCAGCGTGGTGTTCGTCGGCCGGATCACCCGGCAGAAGGGCCTGCCCTACCTGATGCGGGCCTGCCAGGACCTGCCCGCCGAGGCGCAGATCATCCTGCTCGCCGGCGCCCCGGACACCCCGGAGATCGCCGCCGAGGTCGCCTCGCTCGCCGCCGACCTGCGCGCGACCCGCGACCCGCAGGGCGTGATCTGGGTGCAGGAGATGCTGCCCAAGCAGGAGGTCATCCAGGTCCTCACGCACGCCACGGTGTTCGTCTGCCCGTCCATCTACGAGCCGATGGGCATCGTCAACCTGGAGGCGATGGCCTGCGAGACCGCGGTGGTCGCCACCGCGACCGGCGGCATCCCCGAGGTGGTCGCGGACGGCGAGACCGGCCTGCTCGTCGGAATCCAGCAGCTCGAGGACGGTACGGGCACCCCCGTCGACCCGGACCGGTTCGTCGCCGACCTGGCCGCCACCCTCACCCGGCTGATCGACGATCCGCAGCTCGCCGAGCGGATGGGCAAGGCCGGCCGCCGCCGCGCCGTGGAGAGGTTCAGCTGGTCGCGCATCGCCGAGGACACCCTCGAGATCTACCGGTCGGTGCGGTGAGCCTGTTACGCCGGCCACCGCTCTGGGTGGCTCTGCTGCTGTCCGCCGTGCTGTTCGCGGTCGGCGTGCTCGGTCTCGGCCTGGTCCGCGCGGCGTTCCACGAGCCGCCGGACGTGACCGCGGCCGGGCAGCGCCTGGAGGTGGCGGAGGGGCCGGCGTTCAGCGAGGCCGGATCGTGCGGCACGCAGAAGGTGCGGGCGGCACGTGAGCTGCGCGGCATGTGGCTGACCACGGTCTACAACATCGACTGGCCGAGCAAGCCCGGGCTGCCGGAGGCGACGGTCAAGGCCGAATACCTGAAATGGCTGGACCTCGCCGTCCAGCAGAACCACAACGCGATCTTCGTGCACGTCCGGCCGAGCGGCGACGCGTTCTGGAAGTCGGCGTACGCGCCCTGGTCGAACTGGCTGACCGGGCGACTGGACGGCGCCGACCCGGGCTGGGACCCGATGCAGTTCATGATCGACGAGGCGCACGCGCGGAACCTGGAGTTCCACGCCTGGTTCAACCCGTACCGGGGCACCCAGTTCGCCCCGTCCGGCGCCGGGACCGACCTGACCAAGCTGCCCGCGAACCACCCGCTCAAGCTGCACCCGGAATGGCGGATCGCGCACCCGTCCGGCGCCAAGGGCCGGTTCTACTACGACCCCGGCCATCCGGAGGCCCGCAAGTTCGTCGAGGACGCGATGCTGGAGGCCGTCCAGAAGTACGACCTCGACGGCGTGCACTTCGACGACTTCTTCTACCCGTACCCCGGTGACGGCGGCGGCGCCGACTTCCCCGACGACGCCACCTACGCCCGGTACGGCGGCGGGAAGACCCGTGCCGACTGGCGCCGGGACAACGTCAACACCCTGGTCCGCGAGATGAAGGAGCGGATCACCGCGCTCAAGCCGTGGGTGAAGTTCGGGATCAGCCCGTTCGGCATCTGGCGCAACGGCGGCGAGGGCTCCGACACCAAGGGCCTGGAGAGTTACAGCGCGGTCTACGCCGACACCCGTACGTGGGTACGGGAGGGCTGGGTCGACTACATCGTTCCCCAGCTGTACTGGACGATCGGTTTCGGCAAGGCCGACTACGCCAAGGTGCTGCCGTGGTGGGTCCGCACCGTCAAGGACACCGGCGTGCAGCTGTACATCGGGCTGGCCGACTACCGGGTCGGTGAGAAGGGCGACTGGAGCGATCCGGCCGAACTCGACCAGCAGATGGCGCTCAACGACAAGTACGGCGTGCAGGGCCAGATCCACTACAGCTCCGCGTCGGTGCGGGCCGACCGGCTCGGCTCGGTCACCCGATACCGGGCGAAGCACTACGCCACGCCCGCGCTGCTGCCCCGGATGGAGCGTCTTCCCGCCGCGCCTCCGGCGGCGCCACGCCTGACGGCGGCCACCCGGTCCGAGAAAGGCGCGGTCACCCTGACGGCTGCGGATGCCGGGGGGACGAGCTGGGCGCTTTACCGTACGGACGACAAGAGCGCCGCCCTGATCGCCACCGGACGGGCCGGCACGCCCGTAGTCGACCCGTCACCACCGGCCGGACCCGCCACGTACTGCCTGAGCGGCCTGGACCGTTCCGGTAACGAGGGCCCACTGAGCAGCCCGTTCACCACCACCGGCTGACCCGGCGGCTGTCGCTTTTTCGCGCCTGCTGACGTCGCAACTTCGCCGTTTCATCCCGATGGCGACAGATGTGGGTAAAGCTGGATTCGTGCTTCGCCTCCTGCCGCTCACTGCCGTCCTGTCCCTCTCCGCCGTCCTCCCGCTGCCCTCGGCGGCGCCGGCCGCCCGGCCCGCACCCCGGACTGTCACGGTGCTGCGGGACGGCGCCGTCCGGTCTGATCCCAGCGCCGTGACGACGCGGTGGGACAGGGCTGTGCCCCGGACCGTCACGGTGCTGCGGGACGGCCCGGATCGGGATCGGCTCTCCGATGCGCTGCTCGGTGGGAAGGAGCTGCCGGCCGGGTTCACGCCGCAGCCCGACGCCATCGACGACCTGTTCGCCCGGATCGCGGGGGAGATCACGGCGTGCGGCAAGGCCGGTGGACTGCCGGAGACGACCGTCTACCGGGAGTTCGTGCGCGGCGCCGTGGACGAGGAACTGCTGGTCCAGACGGTGTCGGCGCCGGGTGCGAAGGAGGCGCGGGCGGCGGTCACGGCCCTCGGCGGCGTCCTGCCCGGCTGCACGTCGTTCATCCGGCCGCCGGGGGACTTGCCGATGGAGTTGCGGTTCGCGATCAGCCCGTACGCCCAGGCTCCGAAAATCGGGGACGCCTCAGCCGCGATCGCCTTCGTGATGACCGTCCCCACCCTGAATCTGACGGTCAACGGCCGTCTGCTGGCCGTAGCCGTCGGCAGCGCCCACACCACCGTCCTGCTGATGACCGAAGCCAGCCCGAAGACCACCGACCTGGAAGCCGCCGCCCGCACCGCCACCACCAGGCTGGCCACCCTGAAATAGGCCCGGCCCGTGCGCCGGGCCCTGATCATCCGCGCAGTTCCTCCAGCGTGGTGCCTCTGGCGATACGGGCGATGTTGTCGATGTAATCGTTCCCGGCCAGGTGCTGGGCGAGTTCGTCCAAGTCGTCGATATCTCCGAAGGTCGCCTGCAGCAGCGCTCGCATCGAGTTGGCCTGGTTTTGGGCGATACCTTGGGCGATGCCCTGCTCGCGGTTGCGGCGGGCGATTTCGAGGCCCAGCTCGCTCTCTTCGAGGATGTTGCTCATGTTTCTCCTCCGTAGTGCGTCGAGGACCTGAGCCGCCAGCGTGCCTCCTACGAGGATACTGAGTTCGGCCAGGACAATCTTTTCCTCGGTGTGCTCGGTTGCGGCAATCTGATCGACGACGCGTTCGACGATGTCGGATGGTGGTTTGCGGGACCAGAGGGCGAGCGGGGCCAGCGGCCCGTCCAGCAGTTCCTCGGGGTTGAGATCGTCGGGCACATTGACCGCCCGGTAGTCGAGCCGGACCCGATCCCGTTGGAACCGCCCGGGATATCCGCCGCCCAGCGGCCAGACGACGACCTGATGGATCCGGTGGTCAGCCGGGGTGTACTTGAGGGCGAGCGATGCCCAGTAGGACACCATCCGCTCCTGGAAATCCTCGGTTCGTTTGACTTGAACCTCGAGGTGATAAACGTCGGAGGGAATCTCGTCGGCATGCCGCACGAGGAACACCTTGTCGCTCTGGCGGCTGCGCTGACGTGGCTGTTCGGTGGGCCCGTCGAGGATCACCTCCCCGCCGCTGAGCCGAGCGCCGCAGAACAACTGCAATGCCTCGCGCGGATGAGCTTCCAGCAGAGTCTTGTAAAGGCCGTCGAAGTCGCGGGCCTTGGTGGAAACGCCGTCGGTCACGGTTTCTCCTTCCGCGCCCGTCGTTGGGCGCGGGAGCAGTCTGCCCCGACAAGAAGCTAGTAGTCAAGGGACAGGTGTGACAGTGACCGCTAGGCGTACGCGAGGGGTCAGCTGGTGACCTTGCCGTCGGTGACCTCGATGTGGCGGTTGGTGGCGACCGCCTCCAGCATCCGGCGGTCGTGGGTGACCAGCAGGAGCGTGCCGGTGTAGCTGGTCAGGGCCGACTCCAGCTGCTCGATCGCCGGCAGGTCCAGGTGGTTGGTGGGCTCGTCGAGGACCAGCAGGTTGACGCCGCGGGCCTGGAGCAGCGCCAGCGCGGCCCGGGTGCGTTCGCCGGGGGAGAGGGTGGCGGCGGGGCGCAGCACGTGACCCGATCTCAAGCCGAACTTGGCGAGCAGTGTGCGCACGTCGGCGTCCGGCCAGTCCGGGACGGCGGCGCCGAACGCGCGGACCAGCGGCTCGTCGCCGAGGAACAGGCCGCGGGCCTGGTCGACCTCGCCGACGACGACGCCGGGGCCGAGGTGCTGGGCGCCCTCGTCGACGGGGAGGCGGCCGAGCAGGGCGGCGAGCAGCGTGGACTTGCCGGAGCCGTTGGCGCCGGTGATGGCGACCCGGTCGGCCCAGTCGATCTCACACGTGACCGGGCCGAGGGTGAAGTCGCCACGCCGGACCACGGCGTCGCGGAGGGTGGCGACGACGGCGCCGGAACGCGGGGCGGCGGCGATCTCCATCCGCAGCTCCCACTCCTTGCGGGGTTCCTCGACGACCTCCAGGCGTTCGATCATCCGCTCGGTCTGCCGCGCCTTGGCGGCCTGTTTCTCGCTGGACTCGCCGCGCATCGACTTGGCGATCTTGTCGTTGTCGGGGGCCTTGCGGCGGGCGTTGCGGACCCCCTTGTCCATCCAGGCGCGCTGCATGCGGGCGCGTTCGAGCAGGTCCTCCTTCTTGTCGGCGTACTCCTCGAACTGTTCCCGGGCGTGCCGCCGGGCCCGGTCGCGTTCGTCGAGGTAGGCGCCGTAGCCCCCGCCGTACAGATTGATCTGCTGTTGGGCGAGATCAAGTTCAAGGACCTTGGTGACGGTACGGGTGAGGAACTCCCGATCGTGGCTGACCAGCACGGTCCCGGCGCGCAGCCCGGTCACGAACGACTCCAGGCGGGCCAGCCCGTCCAGGTCGAGGTCGTTGGTCGGCTCGTCGAGCAGGTAGATGTCGTACCGGCTGAGCAGCAGCGACGCCATCCCGGCCCGGGCCGCCTGCCCACCGGACAGCGCGGTCATCGGCAGGTCCAGGTCGAAGCCCAGGTCTGCTTCGGCGATCCGTTCCTCCAGGTCGGCGCCGCCGAGGTCGAGCCAGCGTTCCAGCGCGGGGGAGTAGAGGTCCTCGCCGGAGGAGCCCAGTTCGAGAGCCGCCGCGTCCATGGCCGCCTGGGCCGCGGTGACGCCGGTGCGCCGGCCCAGGAAGTCCCGCACGGTCTCACCCGTACGCCGCTCCCGCTCCTGCGGCAGATAGCCGACGTTGGCGGTGGGCGGGCTCAGCGCGACGGTGCCGCTCTCCGTGGGGATGGACCCGGCGAGCGTACGCAGAAGGGTCGTCTTGCCCGCCCCGTTGGCCCCGACCAGGCCGATCACGTCACCCGGCGCGACGACCAGGTCCAGTCCGCTGAAGAGGGTGCGGTCCCCGTGTCCGGCCGCGAGTTCCCGGGCGATCAGTGTGGCGCTCATCAGCGCTCATTCTAGGGGGCCCCACGGTATCGAAGATTGGCGATACGGTGTGCCGATGCGACTGTTAGCCAGGGGTCTCTCCATCCTCATGGTTCTCGCCGGGTCGTCGGCCATCGCCGCGACCCCGGCCCACGCCGCGACCGGGACCCAGCCGGTCCACGACTACGCCACAGCGATCCGGGAGCAGGTCTGGGTGCAGACCCCCGTCGACAGTGACTCCGACGGGCAGCCGGACCGGGTCGCGGTCCGGATCATCCGGCCGGACACCACGTCGAAGGTGCCGGTGATCTTCCAGCCGAGCCCCTACTACGCCGGGCTCAACGACATCCCGAACCACGACGACATCGACCGGGACGGCAGCCTGTCGGCGCAGAAGGCCGCGCCGGTGAACCGGGCCGACAACATCGTCTTCCCCGGATATCTGGACAACTACTTCGTGCCCCGCGGGTACGCCGTCATCTTCGCCGACAGCCTCGGATCCGGTGGTTCGACCGGCTGCCCGACCTCGGGCGGGCGCAACGAGACGCTCGGCATGAAGGCCGTGGTCGACTGGCTGAACGGCCGGGCGCCGGGCTTCGACGCGAGCGGCGCGCCGGTGCGGGCCGGATGGTCGACGGGGAAGACCGGCATGATCGGCGTGTCGTACAACGGCACCCTGCCGAACGCGGTGGCCAGCACCGGCGTCCGCGGCCTGGAGACGATCGTGCCGATCGCCGCGATCTCCAGCTGGTACGACTACTACCGCGCCAACGGCGGTGTCGTCGCGCCCGGCGGTTTCCAGGGCGAGGACACCGACATCCTCGCCAAGGCCGTCCTGACCCGGGCGAATCCCGAAGTGTGCGCGGACGTCATGGCGCACCTGGAGGAAGCTCAGGACCGGGAGACCGGTGACTACAGCGCGTACTGGGCGGAGCGCGACTATCTGAAGGACGCGCACAAGGTCCGGGCCAGCGTGCTGCTGGTGCACGGGCTGCACGACTTCAACGTCCGGACCCTGCACGCCGGGCAGTGGTGGGACGCGCTGGGCCGCAACGGCGTCGAGCGCAAGATCTGGCTGCACCAGGCCGGGCACACCGACCCGTTCAACATCCGCCGGGAGCAGTGGCTGAACACCCTGCACCGCTGGTTCGACCACTACCTCTACAAGATCGACAACGGGATCGAGCGGGAACCGGCCGCCGACGTCGAGGTGGCCCCGAACCAGTGGGTGACCTCGCGGACCTGGCCGCTCAAGGGCAAGGACACCACGCTGCGGCTGGGCTCCGGCCCGCGGCAGACGTTCACCGACGACACGTCCCGGACCGCGGAGAACCTCGCCGCCGCGCCGGACGCCGCCGACCCGAACCGGTTCATCCACCTCACCGCGCCGCTGAAAAAGGACACCCGGCTCTCCGGGACGCCGCGGATCACGGTCAAGGCCGACCTCGCCGGTGACTCGCCGTACCTGACGGCGCTGCTGGTCGACTACGGCACCGCGGAACGGTACGCCGGGGTGCGGACCCTGCCCGAGCAGGACTGCATCGCCCCCGGCATCGAGGGCGACCCGGGCTGCTTCTTCAAACGGGAGTACGTGACGGCGACGACCGACTACGAGATCGTCACCCGGGGCTGGATCGACGTGCGCAACCGGTTCTCCCCGGCGGTGACCACGCCGATCCGGGACGGGAAGCCGTACACGTTCCGCTGGGAGCTGCAGAGCACCGACCACGTGTTCAAGGCCGGCCACCGGATCGGCGTGGTGCTGATCTCGACCGACCGTGATCACACGCTGCGGTACCCGGCCGGCACCGTCGTCGGTGTCCAGCCGGGCGCCTCGTCCCTGCAGATCCGCCTCAGCTGATTTCCGTGTGTCGAGTTCGGGCGCGTATGACGGCCGAACTCGACACGCTCAGCTGATCGGCACGGCCGGGCCGCTCACCCGCACACCCTTGACCGCCGGGTCCAGGGTGACGGTGATACGGCTCGGCCGGCCCATGTCGTCGCCCTGGCGCAGCGCGACCGTCGCGTCCGCCCCGGCCAGGCCCAGCTCGCGCAGGTAACCGCCGAACGCCGCGGCCGCCGCCCCGGTCGCCGGGTCCTCGTAGACCCCGCCCACCGGGAACGGGTTCCGCACGTCGAACGACCCCGGCCCCTCCCGGAACACCAGCTGGATCGTCGTCCACTCACGCTCGGTCATCAGCGCCTTCAGCGCCGGCACGTCGTAGTCCAGGTCGGCGAGACGCTTGCGGCTGGTCACGGCGATGATCGGGTGGTACGCCCCCGCGTACGCCACCTTCGCCGGAAGAAGCGGGTCCAGGTCCCCGGCGTCCCAGCGCAGCGCGTCCAGCAGCGCCGCCAGATCCGCCGCCCCGAGATCCCGCACGTGCGGGTCCACGCTGGTCAGCGTCGCCGTCCCGGCCTCGTCCACGAGCACCGGCACGTCACCGGCGTTGGTCTGGAACAGGTGCTCGCCCGGTCCCAGCGCCACCGCCGTCGCCACCGTCGCGTGCCCGCAGAACGGCACCTCGGCGAGCGGGCTGAAATAGCGCACCCGGAACCGGTCCCCGGCACGGGCCGTCACGAACGCCGTCTCCGAATATCCCACCTCGGCGGCGATCGCCTGCATCGCGGCGTCGTCCAGGCCGCCCGCGTCCAGCACCACACCGGCGGGGTTGCCGCCGGCCGGGTCGAGCGTGAAGGCCGCGTACCGCTGAATCTCCGTCATGACAGCGAGCCTCCCGCCGCGGCGCCCGCCGCGGCCAGAGCCAATCGCGCGGCCCTGGATGTGTCCGCTCCCACACACTCGATGAATGTCATGTCCCCGGAGTAGCGTTCGTGCGGTGACAGAGGCGCCGATCGCGATCACACCCATCCCGCCCGCCGGCCTGCCGCGCACCGTGGGGGAGCTGCGAGCCTCCGGGCACGAGTTCCGCACGGTCAAGGAGGAGCTGCGCGTCAACCTGCTCGCCAGGCTGCGCTCCGGCGAGCCCCGTTTCCCCGGCATCGTCGGCTATGAGGACACCGTGCTGCCCGAGGTCGAGCGGGCGCTGCTCGCCGGGCACGACATGGTCCTGCTCGGTGAGCGCGGCCAGGGCAAGACCCGGCTGATCCGGGCGCTGGCCGGCCTGCTCGACGAGTGGACCCCGTTCATCGAGGGCTCCGAGCTGCACGAGCACCCGTTTCATCCGCTCACCCCGGCGTCGCGCCGGCTGGCCGCCGAGACCGGCGACGACCTCCCGGTGGCCTGGCTGCACCGCTCCGAGCGGTATGGGGAGAAGCTCGCCACCCCCGACACCAGCGTCGGCGACCTGATCGGCGACGTCGACCCGATCAAGGTGGCCGAGGGCCGGGCCCTGGGCGACCCGGAGACCATCCACTTCGGCCTCGTCCCGCGCACCAACCGGGGCATCTTCGCGGTCAACGAGCTGCCCGACCTGGCCGAGCGGATCCAGGTGTCGCTGCTCAACGTGCTCGAGGAACGCGACATCCAGGTCCGCGGCTACCAGCTCCGCCTGCCGCTCGACCTGCTGCTGGTCGCGTCCGCCAACCCGGAGGACTACACCAACCGGGGCCGCATCATCACCCCGCTCAAGGACCGGTTCGGCGCCGAGATCCGCACCCACTACCCGGTCGACCTGGAGCTGGAGACCGCGCTGATCGAGCAGGAGGCGGCCCTGGTCGCGGCCCTGCCGGCGCACCTGGTCGAGGTTCTCGCCCGCTACACCCGTGGCGTCCGCGAGTCGCCGTCGGTGGACGCGCGCTCCGGCGTGTCCGCCCGGTTCGCGATCGCGGCGGCCGAGACGGTGGCGGCGTCCGCGCTGCGCCGGTCCGGCCTGCGCGGCGAGCGGGAGGCCGTCGCCCGGATCTGCGACACCGTCTCGGTCACGTCGACGCTGCGCGGCAAGGTCGAGTTCGAGAGCGGCGAGGAGGGCCGGGAGACCGAGATCCTCGGGCACCTGCTGCGGGTCGCGACGGCCGAGACGTTCCGGGCCCGGCTGTCCGGTCTCGACCTGTCCGGCTTCACCGACCTGGTCGCCGAGGGCGCCCTCATCGAGACCGGTGACCTGGTCAGCGCCGAGGAGCTGCTCGCCCAGATCGGCACCGTCCCCGGCCTGGCGAAGGTGCTCGACCGGCTCGGGCTGGGCGACGCGCCGAGCCCCGGCCAGGCGGCGTCCGGCATCGAGTTCGTCCTGGAGGGGTTGCACCTGACCCGCCGGCTGGCCAAGGAGCTGACCGACGACGGCCGCACCCTCTACGGGAGCTGAGCCGTGGCCGGGAATGTTTTTCGGTACGGGGCGTGGCGCGACGGGCCCGACCCGCTCGCGCCGCCCTACGACGTGCGGGCGGCAGTCGACGAGATGGGGGAGCGGGTTCTCTCCGGCGACAGCCTGCGCGACGCGCTCCGGGACCTGATCCGGCAGGGGCCCCGTGGCGAGCGTGGCCTGGACGCGCTGCGCGAGCGGGCCCGGCGGCTGCGGCGGGAGGCGATGCGGCGCGGCAACCTCGACGGGGCGGTCACCCGGGCCCGGCAGATGCTCGATCAGGCGCTCGCCACCGAGCGGGACGCTCTCGCCGCGCGGGGCGGTGACGACGCCCGGTTCAGCGAGGCGATGCTGGACAGTCTGCCGCGGTCGGTTTCCCAGGCCGTCTCCGAGTTGTCCGAATATAATTGGACATCTCCGGAAGCGCGCGACATCTACCAGCAGATCCTGGCCGGGCTTCGGCGAGAGGTCGTCGAGCAGCGCTTCGCCGGGATGAAGCAGGCGCTGCAGAACGGCGACTTCTCAGAAATGTCCCAAATGTTGGGCGACCTCAACGACCTGCTGGGTAAGCATGCGCGGGGTGAGGACACCACCGACGCATTCCGCGACTTCATGGACCGGCATGGGCAGTTTTTTCCAGACAACCCTCGCAATGTCGACGAGCTGATCGACTCGCTGGCCCGGCAAGCCGCAGCGGCCGAACGCCTGCTCCGCTCGCTCACCCCGCAACAGCGCGACGAGCTGCAACAGCTGATGGCCCAGGCACTCGGCCCGATGGCCGGCCAGTTCGCCCAGCTCACCGACAACCTCCGCGCGCTGCGCCCCAACCTGAACTGGGGCCGTGGCGAGCGGATGCGCGGCCCCACCGACCTGGGATACGGCGACGCCGCCTCGGCCCTCGGCGAGATCGCCGACCTGGACGAGCTGATCGACCAGCTCGGCCAGGAACACCCCGGCGCCACCCTCGACGACGTCGATGTGGAAGCCGTGGAACGGCAGCTCGGCCGGGGCGCCGCCGACGACCTGCGCCGGCTGCGTGAGCTGGAGCGGGAGCTGCGCCGCCAGGGCTGGGTGCAGCGCGACGCCGACGGCCTGACCCTGTCGCCGAAGGCGCTGCGCCGGCTCGGCCGGTCCGCCCTCTCGGCGATCTTCAAGGACATCGCCGGGAAACGCGGCGAGCACGACATGCGCGACGCCGGCGCCGCCGGTGACCTGATCGGCTCGTCCCGGCGCTGGGAGTTCGGCGACGACCAGCCCCTCGATGTGGTCCGCACGATCGGCAACGCGGTCCGCCGCCGGGCCGCCGCGGTCCCCGCCGGGCCGCTCCCGGTCCGGCTGGCGCCGGAGGACTTCGAGATCGCCGAGACCGAGCGGCGGGCGTCGGCGGCGGTGGCGCTGTGCGTCGACCTCTCCTACTCGATGTACGCCGACGGCCGCTGGGGCCCGATGAAACAGACCGCCCTGGCCCTGTCCCAGCTGGTCGCCACCAAGTACCCGCAGGACGCCCTGCAGATCATCGGTTTCGGCCGGTACGCGCAGGCACTGTCCCAGGGCGAGCTGGCCGCCATCGAGCCCACCGCGGAGAAGGGCACCAACCTGCAGCACGCCCTCAAACTGGCCGCCCGCCACCTGCGCCGGCACCCCGGCGCCGAGCCGGTGATCCTGGTGGTGACCGACGGCGAGCCCACCTCGCACCTGGAGGAGGACGGCGAGTCGATCTTCTGGTGGCCGCCGCTGCCGGAGACCATCCAGGCCACCGTCCGCGAGGTGGACCTGCTCACCCGGTACGGCGCCACGCTGAACATGTTCATGCTCGGCGAGGATCCGGGCCTGCAGCGGTTCGTGTCCGCGATCGCCAAGCGCAACGGCGGCCGGGTCTTCAGCCCGGACGCCGCCGAGCTGGGCCGCTACGTCATCGACGACTACGTCCGCGCCCGCCGCGGCCGCTGACCCGCCCGCGTGTGGGTTTCGGCCGTCCTGCGCGCCCGAGCTCCACACGCAGCCGGTGTGTTGAGTTCGGCCGTCCTGCGCGCCCGAACTCCACACGCAGCCGGTGTGTTGAGTTCGGCCGTCCTGCGCGCCCGAACTCCACACGCAGCCGGTGTGTTGAGTTCGGCCGTCATACGCGCCCGAACTCAACACGCGGTTCAGGCGTCGTAGAAGGCGGCGCGCACCGACAGCAGCCACGCCTCGGCGGCGGCCCGGTCCGGCTCGTCCGGCAGGACCGTCGCCGTGCTGCGGAATCGCTCCTCGTACCCGTCGATCATCCGCCGCGCCACCTCGATGTCGCCCGCCGCCACCTGCTCACCGAAGGCGAAAAACCGCTGCGGCTCGTCGAGACGGATCCGCAGTTCCCCGGTCGCGAACAGCTCGAACCCCTGCGCGCAGAGCCGATACAGATGCCTGGCGTGTTTCGCGGTGCGCTTGCGGGTATCGGCGGAGAACGAGCCGTCCCCGCGGGATTCGAGGCGCTTGAACTGCTGGGTGGCGTACCCCAGATAGGCGTCCCGGACCGGCCGCGCCGCCAGGAACGCCGTCCGGATGCCGATCAGCTCGTCGCCGAGCGGGTGCCGGGTCTCGTACAGCTCATCGGGCAGCCACATCAGCTCCGACACCGTCGGGTTGCCGCGCAGCGCCAGGCTCGCGTACTTGCGGGCCTCGTGGAACGTCGCGTCCGGCTTGGTGGACACCACGGACTCGGACGGGAAGGTCAGCCCGTGGAACCGGACGGTCGGGGCGGCGAACACACCGAGGCGGTCGACGTCGGAGCCCGGGCCGGCCAGCCCGTACGCGGTCGATCCGACGATGCCGGACAGCAGCACATGCATCGGCGTACCCTCCCAAGATCTCGCCCGTCCGCCAACCGGTTAAACCCCGGCCGGAGTGTGGCGCATGTGACTGCGCGTCAGGTGGGAGGATGCGGCTGGTTATAGTTGCTCGGCGAGTGACCGGGACGAACATGGACAGCCGCCGCCGATCCGGGCGGTGACCCCGCCCCCGGCGCACGCACGAGCCGGGCGGGGGCCTCGGCCGAGGGGGAGAGGAAGTCGCGATGTCGCAGCAGCCTGCGCCGTCCATCGAGACCTCGAACCGGATCTGGACCCTGCCCAACGCGATCAGCTTCCTGCGCCTGCTGGGCGTGCCGCTCTTCCTCTACCTGTTCCTCGGCCTGGAGAAGGACATCGCCGCGGTGATCGTCCTGATGATCGGTGGCTCCACCGACTGGGTCGACGGCTACGTCGCCCGCCGGATGAACTCGGTGAGCCGCCTCGGTGAGCTTCTGGACCCGTTCGCGGACCGGCTCTACATCGTGGCGACCCTGATCGCGTTCACCGTGCGCGAGGTGATCCCGCTGTGGCTGCTCGCGGCGCTGGTGGCCCGGGAGGCGGTGCTCGGCGTGGTGCTGGTGATCCTGCGCCGGCACGGGTTCGGCCCGCCGCCGGTGCACTACGTCGGCAAGACCGGCACGTTCCTGCTGCTCGGCTCGTTCCCGCTGATCCTGCTGGCCGAGGCGGTGCCGTCGATCGAGTGGTGGATGGGCCCGGTCGCCTGGGGTCTGACCTGGTGGGCGCTCGGGCTGTACTGGTGCGCCTGCCTGCTCTACGTCGTCCAGGCGGCGCGGGTGCTGCGCGCCGACCATGACGAGCAGCCGACGTGACCGGCGGGGACAGCGCGAGACGCCAGCCGTCGTGGCAGGCGGGCACCGACGGGCTGGCCGCTGTCGGGCTGCCGGTGGGCCCACCGGACCCGGACGGCGCGGCCAAGGGCAAACGGACGTACGGACCGGACTTCCTGACCGCGCTCTTCCAGGACCCGCTCGACCCCGGGTACGCCGACGCCGCCGCCCGCCGGGCCACCGAGGGCCCGCGGACCGGGGTGCGGCGCGGCGCGGCCGGCGTGTCGGCGGCGCTGACCCTGGCGCTGATCGGGTTCCTGCTGGTGGTGGCGTACCGGCAGACGGTCGCCGAGGAGCCGGCCCGCACGAAGGCCCGGGAGACGCTGGTCGCCCAGGTGGAGAACCGGCGGACCGAGACCGAGCGGCTGCAGCGGCAGGCCGATCAGCTGGCCGACGAGGTGGCGGCGCTGCGGGACAGCGAGCTCGGTGACGCGGCGGTGCGGCGGCTGCGCGAGCTGGAGGCGGTCACCGGGATGGCCCGGGTCCGCGGTTCCGGCGCCCGGATCACCGTGGGCGACGGCCCGGCCCCGGTGGACCCGGTGACCGGTCAGCGCAGCAGCGACGCCCGGGTCAAGGACATCGATCTGCAGCTGGCGACGAACGCGCTGTGGCAGCACGGCGCCGAAGCCATCATGATCAACGGGCAGCGGCTGACCGCGACGTCGCGGATCCGGCAGGCCGGTGAGGCGATCCTGGTCGACATCCGGCCGGTGGCATCGCCGTACGAGATCGTGGCGATCGGCCCGGACAAACTGGCCGAGGACTTCCGCAAGGGGGTGGCCGGGGAGTTCTTCACGCTGCTGTCGAACAGGTTCGGGATCTCCTTCGAGGCGGCCGAGGCCGACGATCTGACCCTCGAGGCGGCCACCGAGCTGAAGCTGCGGTCCGCCGTGCCGAGCATCGCGCCCGAGCCGTCCGGTTCGGTGTCCAGTCCGGCGCCCGGCAGCGTGCCCGCCGGGACCCCCCAGTCGAAAGTGACGGAAGGCGGCCGATGATCGCCGTACTCGCCCTGCTCGCCGGTGTCCTGCTGGGCATCGTGTTCGAACCCGCCGTGCCGCCGGAACTGGTGCCCTATCTGCCGATCGCGGTGGTCGCGGCGCTGGACGCGGTGTTCGGCGGGGTGCGCGCCAAGCTGGACGGCATCTTCGACGACAAGCAGTTCGTGGTGTCCTTCATCTCGAACGTGCTGGTCTCCGGCTTGATCGTCTACGTCGGCGACCAGCTCGGCGTCGGCGGCCAGCTCTCCACCGGCGTCGTGGTCGTGCTCGGCGTGCGGATCTTCGGTAATGTCGCGGCGATCCGGCGTCATCTCTTCCGGGCATAGCGGAAAACAGGGACTCGATGACTGACGACACCGGCCGGGCGACGGGCCAGTCCGGGGCTGCGGAAGATCAAGCCCACACGGCGGGGGGTACGGTCGATCGCGCGCCCGTCTCGCCGGAAGAGGACGTGACGGCAGCCCCGGTTCTCGGGGACGCTGCTCCGGGCGTACCACCGCAGGGGTTGAAAGATCCGGAAGCGCCGGAAGGCGCCCCGGCCACCGCGCCGCCGTCACCCGATCCGTCGATTTCCGGTGCGGCGCCCGCCACAAGTGATCTTGGTCGCGGGTCCCGCCGGCCCGCGCCCGCCGGGACGCTGATCTGGGTGCTGCTCGCGCTGCTCGGGTTCACCCTGGTCGTGCAGCTGCGCAGCAACGACGCCGACGACGGGCTGTCGGCCGCGCGGCAGGAGGACCTGGTCCGGATCCTGAGCGACCTGGAGGCCCAGGACAGCCGCCTGCTGGCCGAGATCCAGGCCCTGGAACAGAGCAAACAGCAGCTCAACTCGGAGGTCGGCGGCCGGGAGGCGGCGCTGGCCGAGGCCGAGAAGCGCAGCCGTGAGCTGGGCTTGCTGGCCGGCACGGTGCCGGGCCGCGGACCCGGCCTCGACATCACGCTCAGCAACGTGAAGGCCGCCGACGTGCTCAACGCGGTGCAGGAGCTGCGCGGGGCCGGCGGTGAGGTGATGCAGCTCAACGGCGCGAACGGGGCCTCGGTGCGGGTCGTCGCGTCGAGCTTCTTCGTGGCTGCGTCCGGTGGCGGCATCATCGCTGACGGTGAACAATTGACGGGTCCGCTGCACCTTCTGGTGATCGGCCCGCCCGGCACGATGAGCACGGCGCTGCAGATCCCGGGCGGGGTGGTGGCGTCGGCGAAGAGTGACGGCGGTAGCGTGACCATGGACTCGCGTTCCCTGGTCGAAGTGACCGCGGTGCGGAAGGCGGCAGCCTTGCGATACGCGAGTCCGGTTTCGTGATTTACGGAGGCAGCGTTGATTCCTGAGGATCTGCGGTACACCGCGGAACACGAGTGGGTGTCCGGCGACGGCAGCGGTCCCGTGCGAGTGGGCATCACCCATTTCGCGCAGGACGCGCTGGGCGACATCGTCTACGTGGACCTGCGTGACGAGGGCACGGTGGTGCAGGCCGGCGACTCGCTCGGCGAGATCGAGTCGACCAAGAGCGTCTCGGAGATCTACGCGCCGATCGCCGGCACGGTGGTGGCGAAGAACGCGACCCTCACCGATACGCCGGAAATCATCAACAGCGAGCCGTACGCGGCCGGCTGGCTGGTGGAGATCGCGCCGGAGGATCCGGCCGCGGTGCCGGCGCTGCTCGACGCGGCGGGGTACCGGGCACTCACCGAAAGCTGACACTTGCCCGGAGGATTCATGCCCTCCGGCAAATGTCAGCCATTCAAATCTCCGCGAGTCCGGTTGCTCAGCGATATTGGCGCTGACTAGGCTCGCGGAGCACACGAAGAACTGTCATTCCTTTGAAACCGATAGTCGTGCGTTCGGGCCTTATGGCTCTGGCGGGGCCGCAACGTCGCTGCCTCACCGCCGAAGGCGACGACCAACTGTGATCCGTGAGGTGGTCCATGACGCGCCCAGACGACGAGTTCCCCCCGCTCGACGTCACGTCCACGCTGAACCTTGGCGCCCTTGACGAGGTGCTCGAGGGACCCGAGACGGACGTGGTTCCGAGCCGGATGGCCGGTTCTCTCCCCCCTGGGATGGCTCTGCTGGTGGTTCGGCGCGGGCCGAACGCCGGCGCCCGCTTCCTCCTCGATCACGACGTGACGACCAGCGGCCGGCACCCGGACAGTGACATCTTCCTCGACGACGTGACGGTGTCGCGCCGCCACGCCGAGTTCCACCGGGACGGCGGCTTCTTCACCGTCCGCGACGTCGGCTCGCTCAACGGTACGTATGTGAACCGGGAAAGGGTTGAAGCCGCGACGCTCAGCAATGGCGACGAGGTCCAGATCGGCAAGTTCCGTCTGGTGTTCATCGCCGGTCCGCGGCCGGAGGGCGAGGGCCGGGCGTGACTCCGTCGGGGGCGGCCGCGCGTGACCCGGGGGCTTCGCGCCCTCAGGACGGTCGTGAAGGTGCGCTGATGAGCATCGGGGAGGTGCTGGCCCACCTGCGCACCGAGTTCCCCGACACGACGATCTCGAAATTGCGGTTCCTGGAGGCGGAGGGGCTGGTCGATCCGCAGCGCACCGCCTCCGGGTACCGCAAGTACTCGTGGAACGACGTGGCCCGGCTGCGGTTCGTGCTGACCGCCCAGCGCGACCAGTACCTCCCCTTGCGGGTCATCCGGGAGCAGCTGGACCGGATGGAGAAGGAGCCGGTGGTCCCGCAGCGCCCCACCCTCGTCGCGGTGGGCACGCAGCAGGCCAAGGACCCGGCCGACACCCGCATCCCCAAGGCCGACCTGGTGGAACGCACCGGGGTGGACGAGGCGCTGCTGGCCGAGCTGGAGCAGATCGGCCTGGTCGTCGCCCGCCCGCCCGGCTGGTACGACGCCGACCAGGTGATCATCGTCGAGGCCGTGGTGGGTCTCACCCAGTACGGTCTGGAGGCGCGTCACCTGCGGGCCTTCCGCAACGCCGCGGATCGTGAGGTGGGCCTGTTCACACAGCTCCTCGCGCCGCTGGCCCGCCAGCAGGACCCGGCGGCCCGGGCGCGTGCGGTCGAGACCGCCCGTGAGCTGCAGGCGCTCTCCCAGCGGCTGCACGCGGCCCTGGTCCGGTCGGGCCTCCGCGGTGAACTGGGTCGCTGAAACGCGTCGCCGCCCGGATCGGGCAGCCACGATGTGCGTGTAACGTGCTGGGTAAGGGCGGCATGCAAATCAGTCGTACCGAACGAAACGACGACACGGAGGCGGGCGGTGCGCGAGCTGAGCGTGGTCGGGGTCCGGGTGGAGCTGCCCAGTAACCAGCCGATCGTGTTGCTGCGGGAGGTCGACGGCGACCGTTACCTGCCGATCTGGATCGGGGCGGTCGAGGCGACCGCGATCGCCTACGAGCAGCAGGGCGTCAAGCCGGCCCGGCCGCTGACGCACGACCTGCTCCGCGACATCCTGGCGGCGCTCAAGGCGCCGCTCAAGGCCGTCGAGATCACCGAGCTGAAGGACAACGTCTTCTACGCCGACCTGCTGATCGGTGACAACCTGCGGGTGTCGGCGCGGCCGAGCGACTCGATCGCGCTGGCCCTGCGGGTCGGCGCGCCGATCCGTTGTGCCGAGCAGGTCCTCACCGAGGCCGGTATCGTCATCCCCGACGAGCAGGAGGACGAGGTGGAGAAGTTCCGCGAGTTCCTCGATCAGGTCCGCCCGGAGGACTTCGCCGGTTGATCTATGTTCGCCGGTGGTCCGAACGCGGCGTGTCGAGCGGTTACCTCCATGTTTCGGCCTCGGTTGAGATATACGCTCGTGAAGTCCAGGTGAACCGGCACACCGCCCAGTTTTTGATCATGGGCGCGGGGAGGTAGTCGCGTGCACGAGCAACCTCTTGAAGGCCCACTCGTCGGCGAGGACGGCGAGGTCGGTTATCGCGGCGTCACCGCTTGTCAGGCGGTCGGGATCAGCTACCGCCAGCTCGACTACTGGGCCCGGACCACGCTCGTCGTGCCGAGCGTCCGGGACGCCTCCGGCTCCGGCACCCAGCGGCTCTACTCGTTCCGGGACCTGGTCGTCCTCAAGGTGGTCAAACGACTGCTGGACGCCGGGGTGTCGCTGCAGAACATCCGGCGCGCGATCGACACGCTGCGCTCGCGCGGCGTCGACGACCTGGCCGAGATCACCCTGATCTCCGACGGCACGACGGTGTACGAGTGCCGCTCCCCGGAGGAGGTCGTCGACCTGCTGCAGGGCGGGCAGGGCGTGTTCGGCATCGCGATCGGCGGCGCGTTCAAGGAGATCCAGGGCTCGCTGTCGCACCTGCCCTCCGAGCCGGCGCAGGCCCAGCCGGTCGGCTCCACGGTCGCCGAGCTGCCCTCGGAAGGCGACGAGCTGGCGGCCCGGCGGGCCCGCCGTCGCGCCGGATAGCGGTCATCCTCCGGCCGCTATGGCCGTTAGGTTGTCCCGGTGACTCACATCGCAGACAGCCACGATGTCATCCAGGTCCGCGGGGCGCGGGAGAACAACCTCCGTGACGTCTCGCTCGACATCCCGAAACGGCGCCTGACGGTCTTCACCGGGGTGTCCGGCTCCGGCAAGTCGTCGCTGGTCTTCGGCACCATCGCCGCCGAGTCACAGCGCATGATCAACGAGACGTACTCGGCGTTCCTGCAGTCCTTCATGGGCAGCCCGGCCCGGCCCGACGTGGACGCGCTGCACAATCTCAGCGCCGCCATCGTCGTCGACCAGGAGCGGATGGGCGCCAACGCCCGGTCCACCCTCGGGACGGCGACGGACGCGTACACCCTGCTCCGGATCATCTTCAGCCGGCTCGGCACGCCCGGCGCCGGCAGCGCGCTGGCCTACTCGTTCAACGCCGAAGGCATGTGCCCCGGCTGCGAGGGCCTCGGCAAGGTCTCCACCCTCGACCTCGACGAGCTGGTCGACCGCTCGAAGTCGATCAACGAGGGCGCGATCACGGTGCCGAACTTCAGCGTCGACGGGTGGTACGTCCGCGGGTTCGCCGAGTCCGGGCTGTTCGACCCGGACAAGCCGGTCCAGGACTTCACCGCCGCCGAACTCGACGACTTCCTCTACAAACCGTCGATGAAGCTCAAGGTCAACGGCATCAACACGACGTACGAGGGACTGGTCGTCAAGGTCCAGCGGATGTACCTGACGAAGGAACGCGAATCCGTCCAGCCGCACATCCGCGCGTTCATCGACCGGGCCGCCACGTTCGCCGCCTGCCCCGACTGCGGCGGCACCCGGCTCAAGCCCGCCGTCCTCGCCTCCCGCATCGACGGGCGGAACATCGCCGAATGCTCCGCCATGCAGGTCAGCGACCTCGCCGCGTTCCTGGCCGGGGTCACCGCGCCGCAGGTCGGGCCGGTCGTCGCCACCCTGCGGCAGACCCTGGACTCGCTCGTCGAGATCGGGCTCGGCTACCTGTCGCTGGACCGGGAGTCGGCGACGCTGTCCGGCGGGGAGGCGCAGCGGGTCAAGATGGTGCGGCACCTCGGGTCCAGTCTGACCGACATCACGTACGTGTTCGACGAACCGACCGTCGGCCTGCACCCGCACGACATCCAGCGGATGAACGGGCTGCTGCTGCGCCTGCGGGACAAGGGGAACACGGTCCTGGTCGTCGAGCACAAGCCGGAGACGATCGCGATCGCCGATCACGTGGTGGACATCGGCCCGGGCGCGGGTCCCGCCGGGGGCCGGATCCAGTTCGAGGGCTCAGTCCCCGCCTTGCGGGCTTCGGACTCTCTCACCGGGCGCTACCTGGGCCATCGAGTCGCGCTGAAGCCGGCTTTCCGTTCCGAAACCGGATACATCGCGATCAGGTCGGCTCGGACGCACAACCTTCAGGACGTCGACGTCGACATCCCGACCGGGGTGCTCACCGTGGTCACCGGGGTGGCCGGGTCGGGGAAGAGCTCGCTCATCCACGGCTCGCTGCCGAAGCGGGACGGGGTGATCGTCGTCGACCAGTCCGCGATCCGTGGGTCCCGGCGGAGCAACCCGGCCACGTACACCGGCCTGCTCGACGCCGTCCGCGCCGCCTTCGCCAAGGCCAACGGGGTCAAGGCGGCCCTGTTCAGCGCCAACTCCGAAGGGGCCTGCCCGAACTGCAAGGGCATCGGGCTGGTCTACGTCGACCTGGCGATGATGGCCGGGGTCGCCGGCGTGTGCGAGGAATGCGAGGGCAAACGGTTCACCGCCCGGGTCCTCGAGTACAAGTTGCGCGGCCGGGACATCAGCGAGGTTCTGGCCATGCCGGTCAGCGACGCCCTCGCGTTCTTCACCGAGAAGGCGGCCCGGGCGATCCTGGAGCGGCTGTCGGCGGTCGGGCTCGGCTACATCACCCTCGGCCAGCCCCTCAACACCCTCTCCGGCGGTGAGCGGCAGCGCCTCAAACTGGCCGTGCACATGGGCGGCGGGGTGGCCACGTACCTGCTCGACGAACCGACCAGCGGCCTGCACCTGGCCGACGTCGACCAACTGCTGGCCCTGCTGGACCGGCTCGTCGACGCCGGAAACACCGTCGTCGTCATCGAACACCACCTGGCCGTCATGGCCCACGCCGACTGGATCATCGACCTGGGCCCGGGCGCCGGACACGACGGCGGCCGCGTCGTCTTCACCGGCACCCCCGCCGACCTGGTCGCCAAATCCGACACCCTGACCGCCGAGCACCTCCGCGCGTACGTCTCCTGACCCTTCCCGCCGCCGTCGAGCGACGACGTGGCGTGGACCCGTCTCCATCGCGCCTACGGGCCGGGTACCGACGTGCCCGGCCTGGTGCGCCTCCCGCGACGGCGAGTCCCGACCCCGCGCGGCCCCGTTGTCGCGTGGGGATCCGCGGTGGGACGGTTCGCCGTAAGTCGCCACGCTCTGCGGGCCGGCTGTTGCGTGGGGATCTGTGGCGGGACGGTTCGCCGTAAGTCACCACGCGGGTGGAGGGATCGCCGGAAGTCGTTACGCGGGGGTGGGTGGGGCGGCGGTAACGTACGCGGCGACGCCTGTCGTTGGAGGGGGATTCGTGCGGAATCGGCAGCTGGCAGGGTTCGGGACGACGATCTTCGCGGAGATGTCGGCGCTGGCGGTGGCGACCGGGTCGATCAACCTGGGGCAGGGGTTTCCGGACACCGACGGGCCGGCGAGCCTGCTCGGAGCGGCGGCCGACGCGATCCGGGCCGGACGGGGCAACCAGTACCCGCCCGGCCCCGGGATCCCCGAGCTACGGCAGGCGGTGGCGGGGCACCGGCGGCGGCACTACGGGCTCGGCTACGACCCGGACCGGGAGGTCCTGATCACCGCGGGCGCCACCGAGGCGATCGCCGCGGCCATGCTCGGGCTGCTGAACCCCGGTGACGAGGTGATCGCGCTGGAGCCGTACTACGACAGTTACGCCGCGACGATCGCGATGGCCGGGGCGCGGCGGGTGCCGGTGACCCTGCACCCGCCCCGGTTCGAGCTGGACGGGGAGGCGTTGCGGCGGGCGGTGACACCGCGTACCCGGATGCTGTTGATCAACAGTCCGCACAATCCGACCGGGGCCGTGCTGTCGCGTGCGGAGCTGGAGGCGATCGCCGCGGTCGCGATCGAGCACGATCTGGTGGTGGTCACCGACGAGGTGTACGAGCATCTGGTCTTCGACGACGCCGAGCACATCCCGCTGGCCACCCTGCCCGGCATGCGCGACCGGACGGTGTCGATCAGCTCGGCGGGCAAGACGTTCTCGGTGACCGGCTGGAAGATCGGCTGGGTGACGGCCGCGCCGCCACTGCTCGACGCCGTCCGTACCGCCAAGCAGTTCCTGACGTTCGTCAGCGGCGGCCCGTTCCAGTACGCCGTCGCCGACGCCCTGAACACCCTGGGCGCCGATTTCTACACCGGGTTCCGTGACGATCTCGCCGCCAAGCGGGACCTGCTCGCCGCCGGCCTGACCGCCGCCGGTTTCCGGGTGTACCGGCCGCGCGGGACGTACTTCATCACCGCCGACGTCGCCCACCTGGCCGAGGACGGCCTCACCTTCTGCCGGGAGCTGCCGGCCCGCTGCGGCGTCGTCGCGATCCCGTCGATGGTGTTCTACGACAACAAGGCGGCCGGCGCCTCCCTGGTCCGGTTCGCCTTCTGCAAACAGGACCACGTGCTGCGGGAGGCCGCCGGCCGCCTGGCCACGCTCGGCGCCTAAGCAGCGGCGCCCGCGTCGAGGAAGGCCAGCGCGAGGGTCGCGAAGAGCGGCGAGTCGACCAGGTTGTAGTGGGTGGTGCCGGGCACGATGGCCAGGGCGTGGCCGCCCTTGGGCCGGTCGCTGCCGTCCCAGCCGCCGTCGCGGAGGCCGCCGTCGAGGAGGGCGAAGATCTCCACGAAGTGGCTCGGCGGGACCATGTCGGCGTCAGCGCCCATGATCAGGGTCGGCACCTGGAGGCCGCGGACCTCGTCGGTCAGGTCGTAGTCGACGGCCATCGCCGCGCCGATCTTGTCGAGGAGGCGGGGGAAGTCCTCGGGGCGCGGGGCCACCCGCTGGTACAGCTCGTACATCGGGGTGTCCTTCATGAACTCCACGGCGGCGGCGTTCACCTGGCCCTGCTGCTCCAGGATCTCCGGGTACGTGGCGTCGCGGCGGATCCCGGCCGACGCCGACACGACCTTGCCGACCTTCTCCGGGGCGATGATCGCCAGGCGCAGGGCGACCCCGCCGCCCATCGAGAAGCCGGCCACGTCCGGGCGGTCCAGGCCCAGGTGGTCGATGAGCGCGGCGATGTCCCGGGCCATCTCGTGGAAGTCGAACGGCCGGTCGGTGTCGGCGGTCCGGCCGTGGCCCTGCAGGTCGGGCAGGATCACCCGGCGGCCGGCCGTGAACGCGGCGAGCACCTCGGGAGCGAACATCTCACCCGACCCGAGACCACCGTGGAGCAGGATCAGCGGGCGGCCCGTACCGTGCGTCTCGTAGTAGAGGTTGATGCCGTTGACCTCGGCGTAGCTCATGTCGTCTCCTTCGTCGTTGCGGTCTCGACCGGGTAGACCGGAGTCGTCGAGCGAACTCATCGCTGCCGTGGAAGAAAGTTCCGCGATAGGTTTCCGCACGTGAGCGAAGCCGTCACCAATCCACCGATCGAGGCCGAGCTGGAGCGCTTCCGGCCCGAGCTGATCGGCTACTGCTACCGCATGATGGGCTCGGCCTTCGAGGCCGAGGACGCCGTCCAGGAGACCATGATCCGGGCCTGGCGCGGCTACGACGCGTTCGAGGGCCGGTCGTCGCTGCGATCCTGGCTCTACCGGATCGCCACCAACGTCTGCCTCACCATGGCCGACGCCGCGCAGCGCCGGGTCCGCCCGATGGACCTCGGCCCGGCCGGGTCGGGCAGCGCCACCGATCCCGGCGAGCCGCGGCCGGAGCAGATCTGGCTCGGCCCGGTCCCCGACGAGCGGGTCCTGCCCGAGGGCTCCGATCCGGCGCACCTGGTCGCCGGGCGTGAGTCGATCCGGCTCGCCTTCGTCGCCGCGCTGCAGCACCTGCCGGCCCGGCAGCGGGCCGTGCTGATCCTGCGGGAGGTGCTGGCCTGGTCGGCGCAGGAGACCGCGGAGCTGCTGGACACCAGCGTGGCCGGCGTCAACAGCGCGCTGCAACGGGCCCGGGCCACCCTGGCCGCCGCGACGCCTTCGGCGGGCGACCCCTACCAGCCTCTGGACTCCGATCAGCGTGCGCTTCTCGCGCGCTATGTGCGGGCTTTCGAGTCGTACGATCTGAGCGCTCTCACCACACTCCTGCACGAGGACGCCACCCTGTCGATGCCGCCGGTCCCGCTGTGGTTGCGCGGGCACGGCGACATCAGCGCCTGGATGTCCGGGACCGGCTGCGGCTGCCGCGGGTCCCGCCTGATCCCGACGGTGGCGAGCGGGCTGCCGGCGTTCGGTCAGTACCGGCCGAGCCTCACCGGCGCGGGCCACGACCCGTGGGCGCTGATCGTCCTGGAGATCTCAGACGGCCGGATCGCGGGGGTCAACAACTTCCTCGACACCGCCCGGCTGTTCCCGCTGTTCGGGTTGCCCGCCCACCTGGAGCCCGGGCACCTGGGGTAACACGTCGGTGAGGCCGAGCAGGCCGATCAGCAGCAGCAGCCGCGGGCCGGCGCCGGTGACGACCAGGCGCCGGCCGTGGCGGCGGGCGGTGAGCCGTAGCCGGGCCAGCGCCTCGACCGCCGCCACATCGGGTTCGGCCAGGCCGGCGACGTCGCACAGCACGACGTCGCCGGGGCGGCCGCGCACCAGGTCGGCCAGGCCGGCGCAGAGCGCGGATATGTCCGTACGCGAAATGGTGTTGCCGATCGTGAGCACCACGGGGACCGCCATGGTGGGCAGACCGGCCCCGGCCCGGAAAATCATCGGTGCCCGGAAGGGCCGGCCGGGCAGGATCCGCCGGAACGGCGGTGATCACCAACCCTCAGCGGTGTGAGGCCGCAGCACGAGGCTCACGGACCTTGCCCGGCCGGCGTCCTGTTCTATCACAGCGCGACCCTGGGCCGCGTAATACGTGCGTAGTACGCTTGCCGCATGCCGTGGGAGTGGGAGGATTGGGCGCTGGCCGCCCTCGCCGGCATCGAGCCGTCCGAGGTGCGTCACGTGCTCGGGGCGGAGCGCCGCTGGCCCCGGCAGGCGACCAGCGCCAACGGCGTCGAGGTCCTCACCGTGTGGGGCCGCACGCGGGCCGGCCGGCCGTTGATCGTCGCGGTCTACCCGCTCACCGGCTTCACCTGGAAGATCATCGGAGCGCGGGAGATGACCGACAAGGAGCTGATCGAGTTCAGCCGGTGGGAGGAGACGCAATGAGCGAGAGCACCGGGATGCCGGGAAACCCCGACGATCTGGCCGCGTTCATGGACGGGCTCGCCTTCGAGCCGCCGCCGACCCCGGCGGAGGAGCGGGAGCTGCTCGGCGCGCTGCCACCGGCTGGTTCGGCGGTGATGGTGGTGCGTTCGGTCCGTCTGCCGGCCGAGCTGGACGAGGCCGTCGCGACCGCCGCGAAAGCCGCCGAGGTCCCCAAGACCACCTGGATCCGGCAGGCCATCGAGATGGCTCTCGCCGTCCAGGCCGAGGACGATCAGCCGATCTCCCGGGCCGAGGCGCTGCGCGCCCTCACCCTGTTGCGCCCGGCCCGCCACGTGGCCTGAGACGCCTCACCGGTCGAGCAGGATGGCGATGTCGGTGACGGCCGGCAGCCGGACGGTGAAGGTGGTGCCGAGGCCGGGCTCGCTGGTCGCGGTGACGTCGCCGCCCTGGTCGGCGACGATCCGGCGGACGATGGTCAGGCCCAGGCCGGAGCCGCCGGTGGCCCGCTGCCGGGCCGGGTCGGCGCGCCAGAACCGGTCGAACACCCGGGACACCTCCTCCGGGTTCATGCCGACGCCGGTGTCGCGGACGGTCAGCACCGCGTCCGGGCCGTCCCGGGTCACCCGCATCTCCACCCGGCCGCCCGCGTCGGTGTAACGGATCGCGTTGCTCATCAGGTTGCCGAGGACCTGGCGCATCCGGTCCGGGTCGGCGCACACCTCGACCGGCTCCGGCGCGTCGACGACCACCTCGACGCCGGCGTTCTGGGCGACGGCCCGGTGCACGGTCGCGGCGGTCTCGGTCAGCTCGGACAGGTCCAGCGGCACCGGGGTGTACCCCAGCTCGCCTGCCTCCGCCAGGGCCAGGACCTGCAGGTCGTCCAGGATACGCCGCTGCAGCAGGGTCTCCTCGTGCAGCGAGGCGAACAGTTCGGTGCTGGGCTCGATCACGCCGTCGGCGAGGCCTTCGAGGTAGCCGCGGAGGTTCGACAACGGCGTACGCAACTCGTGGGCGACGTCGGCGATCAGCCGCCGCTGGCGTTCCTCGCTGCGCTGCAGCGCCTCCGCCATGGCGTTGAACGCCCCGGACAGCCGGGCCAGGTCGTCCTGCCCGTGGGTCGGCACCCGCACGTCCAGGCGCCCGGACGCCAGCTGCAGCGAGGCGCCGGTGAGCAGCCGCACCGGGCGGCTGACCCGCCGCGCGATCCAGGCGGTGCCGACCGCGGCGGCCAGCAGCAGGGCTGCGGCGCCGAGGATCGCGGGCCGCCGCAGCGCGTCGAAGTCGGCGCCCTGCCCGACCCCGAAGAAGACCTCCACCGGCGTGGCCGCGTTGTTCGCCACCGCCTGGGTGAAGCTGATGCTGAGGCACTTGGTGAACTCCTCGGCGGTGCCCTCGCAGTCGGCCAGTCGTGTCCACATCGACCGCAGCCAGGAGCCGTCCCCGGAGACCTGGGCGGTGCCCTTCCGGACGCATTCGGGTGAGGCCGCCCGCTGCTCGCTGCTCAGATAGGGCGGCTCGTCGGTGGCGAGCGCCGCGTCCCACGCCGGCCCGTCACCGAGGCAGCGGGCCACCACGAGCGCCGCGCGGTACTGCACGACCTGCACGTACGCCCGGTGGACCGGGTCGCCGGCCGGCGGCAACGGGCCGAACAGGTCGAGCGGCAGGTCGGGCCGGGACCGGATCGGCCGGGCGTCGATCGGCCGTTCGCCGGTCCGCGTGACGATCTGCGGCTCCCGGGCCCGGGCCGCGCCGATCCGGGCGGCCGACTCCCGCGTCGCCGGGTCGATCGCGGGCGCCGGCGTGACGGTCGTCGGCTGCAGCTGCACCGGGCCCGCCGACTTCTGCTCCAGGTTGTCGGAGTCGACGAGCGTCTCGCCCTCGGGGGTCTCCAGACGGATGTGCAGGCCGGTCCGCTCGGCGAGGTCGCCCACCACCGTGTCGACGCCGGGCCAGCGGCCGTGGACCACGCCGAACCGGCGGATCACCCGGACGATCTCCTCCTCGTGCTCCGCGCGGGCCTCGGTGACGCGGGCCTGGTCGACCCGGTACACCTCGCGGGAGGTGAGACTCAGCGTCAGCCAGGCGGTCGCGCCGATCGCGGTACCCGCCACCAGCAGCACCAGCAGGAAGATCCGCAGGCGGAAACTCACTGCTCGGCCATCCGGTAACCGCGGCCGTAGACGGTCTGCACGTACCGCGGGTCGGCCGGGTTGGACTCGATCTTGCGGCGCAGGTTGACCACGTGGGCGTCCACGGTGCGCTCGGACACCTCGTTCTCGAAGCCGAACGTCTTGTCCAGGATCTGGCCGCGGGTGAACACCCGGCCGGGCTCCCGGGCGAGCAGCTCCAGGATGCCGAACTCCTTGGCGGTGAGCCGGACGGGAGCGCCGTTCACCCGTACCTCGAAACGGGGTGTGTCCACCTCGAGATCGCCGACCCGCAGCACGTCGGAGGCGTCGTTGCCGCGGGTCCGGCGCAGCAGCGCCCGGATCCGCGCGGTGAGCTCGCGCGGGCTGACCGGCTTGCTCAGGTAGTCGTCGGCGCCGATGTCCAGGCCGAGCAGCATGTCGTTCTCCGCGGACCGGGCGGTGACCAGCAGGATCGCCACGTTGGCCACGGCCTCGTCCGGGTCGGCGCGCAGGATCCGGCACACGTCGAGACCGTCGACCTCCGGCATCATCCAGTCCAGCACCAGCAGGTCGGGGCGGCGGGCCCGGGTCTGCTCGAGCGCGGCCCGGCCGTCACCCACGGTCAGCACCTGATGGCCCTCGCGCTCCAGGTAGAGGCGGATCAACTGGGCGTGCTTGGGATCGTCGTCGGCGACCAGGATGCGGGCTGTCACGGATCGCATTCTGGCTCAGCCTGTCCACCCGTCCAAGAAATGCGAGAAACCCGTGAAGATCGGGTCCCGGTTTCGTGCCGCGCATTTTCTCGGCATCTTCCGCACAGGTTCTTCACAGGTCGCTGCCTACGGTCACCTCCTCGTTTCCCCTCAGGAGGTTCTTCGATGTGTGGCTTGAGCGCTTTCGTCAGCAGCCGGCCCGACGCCGGCCCGCTGGACGCCGCATTTTGTGAGGCCTTCGCCGCCGCGCTGGGCACCCTGCACCACCGTGGCCCCGACGACACGCAGATCGCGTACGGCGACGGATACGCGTTCGGCTTCAAGCGCCTGGCCATCATCGACCGCGAGCACTCGGTCCAGCCGCTGGTCTACGCCGGCCGGTGGACCGTGGTGTTCAACGGCGAGATCTACAACTACCAGGAGCTGCGGTCCGAGCTGATCCGCCAGCACAACGCGACGTTCGCGACCGAGGGTGACAGCGAGGTGCTGGCCGCGGCCTTCCACTACTGGGGCGAGGCGGCGCTGCCGCGGCTGCGGGGCATGTTCGCGTTCGTCGCCTACGACCACCGCACCGGCACCCTGCACGCCGCCCGCGACGCCTTCGGGATCAAGCCGCTCTACATCCTCGAGACCGCCGACGGGCTGCACCTGGCCAGCGAGCGCAAGGCCCTCGACCCGTTCGCCGCGCCGGCCGGCGCGGCGCTGGACGCCGAGTCGGTCGCGCACTACCTGACCTTCCAGTTCGTGCCCGACCCGGTCACCCTGCACCGGCACATCCGGCGGCTCCCGCCGGGCCACCGGCTGATCTGGACCCCGGGCGGCGGCGTGCGCCTGCACCGCTGGTTCAAGCCGTCGCTGCGGCCGTTGCGGGTCCAGCCGGAGGCCGCCTACCAGGCCATCCAGGACGCGCTGACCAACAGCGTCCGCAAGCACCTGCACGCCGACGTGCCGGTCGGGACGTTCCTGTCCAGCGGCGTCGACTCGTCCGCGATCGCCGCGCTGGCCGCCCGGGAGAAGCCCGACCTGCACGCGTTCACCGCCGGGTTCGCCGCCCAGGGCTACTCGGAGATCGAGATCGCCCAGGACACCGCCGACCAGCTCGGCATCCGGCTCACCCCGACCGTCGTCACCGACGAGGACGTGCTCACCCACCTGCCCCGGATCATCCAGCTGCTCGACGACCCGGTGGCCGACCCGTCGCTGATCCCGCTGTTCTTCCTGGCCCGCACCGCCTCCCGGTTCGTGACGGTGGTGCTGTCCGGCGAGGGCTCGGACGAGCTGTTCGGCGGCTACACCATCTATCGGGAGCCGCTGTCGCTGGCCGGGGTCGACCGGCTGCCGCCCGGCGTCAAGCGCGGCCTGAAGCACCTGGCCGAGGTGCTGCCCGAGGGGGTCAAGGGCCGCTCGTTCCTGGAGCGCGGCACCACCCCGATCGAGCAGCGGTACTACGGCAACGCCCGGATCTTCGAGCCGGACGAGAAGGCGCGGGTGCTGCGGTTCACCGCGCAACCCCACACCGCGATCACCGGGCCGCTGTACGCGGAGACCGCCGACGTGGACGACGTCGCCTCCATGCAGTACGTCGACCTGCACACCTGGCTGCCCGGCGACATCCTGGTCAAGGCCGACCGGATGTCGATGGCGCACAGCCTCGAGCTGCGGGTGCCGTTCCTCGACCAGCAGGTGTACGCGGCCGCCGCCGGCCTGCCCACCGACCTGAAACTGCCGCCCGGCAGCAACGTCACGAAGCACGCGCTGCGCGAGGCCATGAAGGGCATCGTGCCCGAGTCGGTGCGGTCGGCCCGCAAGCTCGGCTTCCCCACCCCGACCCGGCTGTGGCTGCGCGGCCCGATCGGCGACTGGGTCGACCACCTGCTCGCCACCTCGCAGGCCGGCGACCTGATCGACCTGGAATACGTCCGGGGCCTGCTCGCCGAGCACCGGGCCGGCGGCGCCGACCGCTCCCGCAAGGTGTGGACGGTCGCCATGTTCTGCCTGTGGTACGCCATCTCGGTGGAACGCTCGATCGTCGTCGCCCCGCCCGCCGAGACCCGGGTCCCCATGCAGCACGAGCCGCTCACGGTGCCCCTGGTGTACTGACCGCCGGGGTCGGCTCAGGCCGGCGCCCGGGGACGGTCACACCACGGCGAGGAGCCATGTGAACACCGTCGCCGACGAGGCCGTCAGGGGAGCGAGCAGCATCGTCCGGGCGTCTCGGCGTCCACCGGCGAGGTGGCCACCGGCCGGGATTTCACCTTCCTCGTCGATCTTCCCGGTGACGACCGGCCGGGACGTCGGCTGCTGCGGCGGCGGAACCTTCGCCGTCGAGATCATCGCTGACAACCGGTTTCGCCGGAGGTGGGATTCCGGGATGCCGACTTCACGAGTCGCGGTGGCTCGTCCCCGAGGGGCGTCCGCAGCCTCCGAGGCCCGCTGGACCAGGACCGGCTCGCTGTCCGCCGAGGGCCGGTTCGCCGAGAGGGAGCATCGGCGCAGCCATCGGTCGCGGCCGTTCCCGCGGCGCTGAGCCGCCGGTCATCGTCAGGTTACGGTGAGTCGTCGGCCACCGTCCGTCACGGCGAACCGTGCGGCGCCGACGAGTTCCGTAGCGAAGACGAGGGTTCGGGAAAGGCCGAGGGCGCTGTGCGCGCTGACGTCTGTTCCGGTGATCGAGCCCCGCGGCGTGATCACCCGCCGGCGAAAGCAGCCAGGGTCCGCATCGCCTTGTGCTCCCGGGCGGCGAGCTCGGTGAGCAGCGCTGACGCCTGAAGGAGAGGCTCCCGGCGGCCGCTCCGGCCGGCGGATTCGATCAGGGTGGCGACGTCGGTCCACAGCGGGGCGATCGCGGCGTACATCCGGTGGGCGTCGCGGAGGTGCCCGTCATCGACGATGGTCAGGCACTCGGCGAGAAAATCCCGGTACAGGTTGCGGAACAGGGCGCCGCCCGTGCCTCCACGCTCCATCAGCATCGCGGTGGCCGGCAGGTCCCGTGCCGGGTCTGCGGCCCGGTCAAGCCAGGTCACGATCCGTTGGGCGGCCGTGGCGATGCCCCGGTGGCCGAGGTTGGCGATCGGCGGGCCGAGGAACGTCTGTGTGTTGCCGCGCACCGCCGTCCGGATCACGTCGCTGAGGTCCGGGACGCCGGTGGGGACCGTGAGGGTGAAGGAGAGGTGCCGCGCCGTCATCGGGCCTCTCGCGGCGCGGGCCTGCGCCAAGCTCGTCAACGAGGTGCGGACAAGGCCGCCCTGCTGCGCGGTGTCGATCAGATGGGCGTCGGTGTCGTCGTAGCCGTACATCGCCACGACGTGACCGCCGAAATGCGCCTTCGACGAGAAATACTCCAGGTGATAGGAGTCCAGCTGCAGGCCGACCGGGCGGCCTGCCGAGATCTCCGTGGCGACGTCGCGCCAGGCCTTGGCGGGGGACCCGGTCTCGCGGACATCGAGGGCGAGGCCGAGCCGGTCGGCGAGAGTGCGGACGATCATGCCCGGCTTGCTGCGGCCGCCCAGGAACGGCACGTCCATGCTCCTGGCGTCCCAATAGACGAAGCCGAGCCCCTCGCCCAGGCCGAACAGCATCGCCTCGGACAGATCGAGGCCATCGTGCCGCAGCAACGCCCCGGCCGCCGTGGTCTCACAATGCCGCCCACCCGGGAAGGCCACTCGTTCGATGATCATGACAAGACCTCTCTCCGGCGATGCCCACCAAGCCTCGACCTTGGCCCAGGGTGAGAGTCAAGCCTGCCCGGGAGGAGCGAGAACGACGGCGTGCAGCGGTGTCGTCGTCACACCGGGAACAGGGCGGCGATCTCCAGGGCGGCGCGGCGGGGATCGCCGTTCCAGCGGCTCGGGAACGCGTCGATCAGGGCCCAGCCGGCGCGGTGCAGGAGAGCCTGGCGGGCCAGGTGGGCGTCCGGGCCGCCGGGATGAACCCGGCACAGCACGCCGACCGCGGACGAGGCGGGCCCGGCACACAGGTCGAGCCGCCACGGGCCGACAGCGTATCCGGGGCGGGCCTCGACGCCGAGACGGCCGAGTTCGACGGCGAGCCGGCCCGCCCATCCGTCCGCGTCCGCGCGGGGTGCGGTGATCGGGGCCGGGGCGGACGCGTAGGTGAGGTAGTCGCCGAGCATGCCGCCGGTGGATGTGAGGGAACTCAGGACGACCATCCGCCGCCGGGCACGGGTGATCATCACGTTGAACAGTTGCGGGTCGGTGACGAAGCGGCGTCGGCCCGCGGTGTCCGAGTCCACCAGGCCCAGGGACGCCACGACCGCGTCGGCCTCGCTGCCCTGGAAGGCGTGCACGGTGCCGACCCGCAGGCCCAGCTCCTCGATCCGTTCCACCGGGAACGCCGCGACCAGGGCTCTCTCCAGCGCTTCGGCCTGCGCCCGGAACGGGGTGATCACCCCGATGCTGCGGAACCCGGCAGCGGCGAGCTTCTCCACGGTCTCCACGGCGACGGTCACCTCGGCCGCGTTGACACCGTCCCGGACCTCGGCGCCCTCGACCGTGACCACGTCGATCGCGTCCTCGGCGTCGGTGGCCGGGGTACGGGTGGTGGCCGCGATCCGGCCGTCGTAGAACCGTCGCGCCGAGAACCCGATCAGGTGCGGCACGCCGCGGTAGTGCTCGGTCAGCCAGGTCGCCGGCGCCGACGCGTTGGCCAGGTCGAACGTGCTGACCCGGCGGACGTCGAGGCGGTCGTCGGCGCCGTGCCGGTGCAGGACCTCACTCACCCCGGCGTCGCTGACGAACGACACGAACCGCAGCTGCCGCGGATCCCCGACGATCAGCGCCCGCCGCGCCCGGGCCAGCACCGGCGCCGCCCGGATCTGGTCCACGTGCGACGCCTCGTCGATCACCACCAGGTCGAACATCCCGGGCGCGGCGGGCAGCAGGTCCTCCACGTCGGCGACCGTGCCGATCCACAGCGGCAGCGCCCGTACCAGCGGCGGCGCGGGGGTGCGGGCGAGCAGCTCCCGGCGCCGGTTGCGGCCCGCGCGCAGGGCGGTGGCCAGCGCGGACGCGGCCCGGCGCGCGTCACCGTCCCAGCGCTTCCGACTGCGGACGGCGTGCCGCATCGCGGTCCCGACGGCGTCCCGCAGGGCGGCTTCGGCGTCGTGCAGCGCGGTCCACGCCGGCCCGGGATCCCCGCCGCCGGTCACCGCGAGCTGTGCGGCGGCCCGCTGCGCGATCGCCGCCTCGAGAGCTTCCAGGATCCTTTCCATGGGTACGCCCGGACGCGCCCCCAGTTCACGCAGAGCCCGTTTCCGCTCCCGCCCGGCCCGCCACCGCTGCCACCATCCACCGCGCTCGCCGCCCTCGGCGGGCTCGTCCCGCCCACCGTCCGCGTCCTGGTCCCCGGCACCGCCGCCGTTCCAAGGCCCCACCCCGTGTGTGGATTCCGGGTGCGGATAGCGGCCGAACTCCACACGCGGGTTGGGTGTGGATTCCGGGTGCGGATAGCGGCCGAACTCCACACGCGGGCTGGGTGTGGATTCGGGGCGCGGATAGCGGCCGAACTCCGCACGCGGGAACGGCGAGCCGGCCAGTATGTGGAGGGTCGCGGTAGGGTCGGTGTCGGTGGAGAAGGCGCCCGGCACGTCGGCGGCCAGCCCTGCCAGCAACGGCTCGAACGCGTCGAGCCGTTCCGCCGACTCCAGTGCCCGCAGGCGCCGGCGTAGTTCGGCGCGCGCCGCCCGTACCACCGCAAGGGCCTGATCGACGGCCTGCCGGTCGGCGCGCAACTGCCGCGAGCCGGCGCCCTCCTCGGCGCCCGCCGCGAGATCGGCGGCCAGGCCGTCGCCGAACAGGACCGGCCGCGGCCCGGGATGGCGGGCGAGCAGCGCGGCGAGGACCTCGGCGGCGTGCGGCGACTGGGTGGCGATCAGCACCGAACCGCCGCGGTGGACGACCTCCAGAGCCGCCGCGACGACGGTGTGGCTCTTGCCGTTGCCGGGCGGCCCGGACACCACGGTGACCGGCGCGGTCCGGGCCCGGGTCACCACCCGTTCCTGCGCGGCGCTGAGCGGCATCGGCGACAGCACGTCGCTGTCGTCGGGCGGCGCGGACGGCGGCTCGGCGCCGTAGACGGCGGCGAGCGCGGTTCCGGTCAGGTCGCGGCCCGCCCAGCTCAGGAGGCTGTCGCGGAGGCCGCCGCCGAAGACGTCCCGGACCACGTACAGGCCGGCCTGCGCGACCAGGACGAGCCGGTCCTTCGGCAGCCGGGCGCCGGATTCGGTGACCGCGTCGATCGTCATCCCGGTGGCTTCGGCGACCGAGGTCAGCCACGCGCGGGTGCCGAGCGCCGTCAGCCAGCCCGGCGTGGCCAGGCCGGGCGCGGCCTCGAACGCCGCGGCCAGATCCCGGTCCTCGACCAGCGGGGTGATCTCCACGTCACCGGCGGGGACGATCCGGTAGCCGGTGAGGGCGCGTTCCAGGCGGACCGGCTGGCTCAGCAGCGGGGCCCGCACCTTCCGGGAGTCGGCGCTGCTCCCGGCCAGGAAACCCCAGCCCCGGTACAGGATCCGTTCCTCGCGGTGCAGCGCGTCGAGGGCGGCCAGCCGGTCGGTCTCGGCCCGGCGCGGCGCCTTCTCCGCGTCGTCGAGCCAGACCAGCGGCTGCCCGCCCCGGGTCACGTCGAGCCCGCGGTCCCCACCGCCGGCCGGGGCCAGCTCGGCGAGGACCGCGAGGACCTGCGACGGGGTCAACGTCAGTGCGGGCCGACGGCGGTCACGGTGATCGCGGCCGAGCCGATCTCGTCGGACTCGGCGAGGTCGATCGTCGCCTCGATGCCCCAGTCGTGGTCGCCGTTGGGATCCTCGAACACCTGCCGGACCGTCCACACCGTGGCGCCCTGGTCGATGTGCAGGAGGGCCGGGCCGCGCGCGGACGGGCCGGTGCCCAGCTCGTCGTATTCCTCGAAGTAGTCCTGGATCGCCTTCTGCCAGCGCTCGGAGGTCCAGCCGGACTCGGCGTCCATCTCGCCGAGCAGGTCCCAGCGGCGCAGCGCCGCCAGCTCCACCCGCCGGAACATGGCGTTGCGGACCAGCACCCGGAAGGCCCGGGTGTTGCGGGTGACCGCCGGCGGCTTGTCGTCGATGCGGACCTCGGTGACCTCTTCGCCGGGGTTCTGCAGGCGGGCCCACTCGTCGAGGAGGCTGGAGTCGACCTGCCGGACCAGCTCGCCGAGCCACTCGATCAGGTCGGTGAGCTCCTCGGTGCGGGCGTCCTCGGGGACCGTCTGGCGCAGGGCCCGGTACGCGTCGGCCAGGTACCGCAGCACCAGGCCCTCGGACCGGGACAGGCCGTAGAACGAGACGTACTCGGTGAACGTCATCGCCCGCTCGTACATGTCGCGGACCACCGACTTCGGCTTCAGCTCGTAGTCGGCGACCCACGGGTGGCCGCGCCGGTACGTCTCGTACGCCGCCTCGAGCAGCTCCTTCAGCGGCTGCGGCCAGGTCACGTCCTCCAGGAGCTGCATCCGCTCCTCGTACTCGATGCCTTCGGCCTTCATCGCGTTGACCGCCTCGCCGCGCGCCTTCTTGCGCTGCTCGGAGACGATCTGGCGGGGGTCCTCCAGGGTCGACTCGATCACCGAGACGACGTCCAGCGGGTACTCCGGGGACTCCCTGTCGAGCAGCTCCAGGCTGGCCAGGGCGAACGGCGACAGCGCCTGGTTCAGCGCGAAGTCCAGCTGGAGGTCTTCGACAAGGCGATAGACCCCCTCTTCGGTACGTTCGATCACGCCCCCGGCGATCAGGGCGCGGGCGATCGCGACGGCCCGGCGGATGTGCCGGCGCTGCGCGTGGCGTTCCTCGTGGTTCTCCGTCAGCAGGTGCTTCATCGCCGGGAACGGGTCGCCGCCCCGGTTCATCACGTTCAGCAGCATCGCGTGGCTGACCTGGAACGACGAGGTCAGCGGCTCCGGCTCGGCGTCGACCAGCCGCTCGTAGGTCGGCTTGCCCCAGCCGATCTGCCCCTCCGGCGGCTTCTTACGGACCACCTTGCGGCGCTTCTTCGGGTCGTCGCCGGCCTTGGCGAGGGCCCGCTCGTTGTCGATCACGTGCTCCGGGGCCTGCACGATCACCGTGCCGATGGTGTCGTACCCGGCGCGGCCGGCCCGGCCCGCGATCTGGTGGAACTCCCGGGCCTTCAGCAGCCGGGTCTTCACCCCGTCGTACTTCGACAGGCCGGTGAACAGCACCGTGCGGATCGGCACGTTGATGCCGACGCCGAGGGTGTCGGTGCCGCAGATGACCTTCAGCAGGCCGGCCTGGGCGAGGGTCTCCACCAGGCGGCGGTACTTCGGGAGCATGCCCGCGTGGTGCACGCCGATGCCGTGCCGGACCAGCCGGGACAGGGTCCGCCCGAAACCGGCGGTGAACCGGAAGTTGCCGATCGCGGCGGCGATCGCGTCCTTCTCCGCCCGGGTGCACATGTTGATGCTCATCAGCGACTGCGCCCGCTCCAGGGCCGCGGCCTGGGTGAAGTGCACGATGTAGACCGGCGACTGCCTGGTGGACAGCAGCTCCTCGATCGTCTCGTGGAGAGGCGTCATCGCGTACTCGAAGATCAGCGGGACGGGCCGTTCCGCGTTCGCCACCACCGCCGTCGCCCGGCCGGTGCGCTGGGACAGATCGTCCACGAACCGGGTCGTGTCGCCGAGCGTCGCCGACATCAGGATGAACTGCGCCTGCGGCAGCTCGATCAGCGGCACCTGCCACGCCCAGCCGCGGTCCGGCTCGGCGTAGAAGTGGAACTCGTCCATCACCACCTGGCCGACGTCGGCGTCCGCGCCCTCGCGCAGCGCCAGGTTCGCCAGGATCTCGGCGGTGCAGCAGATGATCGGGGCGTCCGCGTTCACGCTCGCGTCACCGGTCAGCATGCCCACGTTGTGCGCGCCGAAGACCGCGCACAGGGCGAAGAACTTCTCGCTGACCAGCGCCTTGATCGGGGCGGTGTAGAAGGTGGTGCGGCCGTCGGCCAGGGCGGCGAAGTGCGCCCCGGTCGCGACCAGGCTCTTGCCCGAGCCGGTCGGGGTGTTGAGGATGACGTTCGCGCCGGTCGCGATCTCGATCAGCGCCTCCTCCTGATGCGGGTACAGGGTCAGGCCCTGTTCCGACACCCAGGATTGAAAGGCGTCGAAGACGGCGTCAGGCTCGGCGGTGCCCGGGAGGCGATCGGTCAGCGTCATGATCGGTCAAGTGTGTCAGCTCGGCCCGAACGCTGCGTACAGGGGAGCGGCGATCCCGCCGGCCAGACTGACGAATCCGGCTATCACGGCTACTGCGGCTCCGATTTTGGCTGCCATGGCCCGTACCCCTCCATCAGATCGTGATCGGTCTCGCCGTCGATCCTTGGCGGGGCTGGTTGCGGCACGGTTGCCGCCACGGTTGCGGTCCGGGTGCGAACCTCTCCGGGCCGCCGCTCCCGGATGCGGGCCAGCGCGGCGCCGGCGCCCAGCTCGGGGCGGTGCGACGGGTGGACGTGGTAGTGGCGCAGCGTCCGGTAGACGACCGCCGGATCGTCGGCCAGCCACATGCCGCGGATCGCCATCGACGGCAGCAGCGCGACGTGGTGACGGCCGCGGCGAGCGGCGCCGGGACGCTCGCCGGAGGGTCGCCCGCCAGCAGGAAACCCGCGCCGGCGGCCGGCACGGCCAGGATCATCAGGACGGCGACGCTGACGACCCAGTAGTACGCCCACCCGGAGTGGCGGAACGTCACCCCGCCGTCGTCCACCGTGGGCTCCCAGCGGTACCGCCGCCACCACAGGTGGACACCGAAGCCGGCGAGATGGCCGAGGAACACGGCGGCCGCCCCGAAGCCGAGCGCCGCGACCGGGTCGCCGTCCATCGCCGAGACCACCGCGAGACCCGCCGCCACGGCCCCGAGCAGCCCCAGGAGCCAGAGTGAGACGGTGCCCCCGGTCGCCGGTCCCGGCTTGGACATCGCCATCTCCTCAGCGGATCGCCCGGCCCGGTGACGGCACAGCTCACGTGCCCGGCCGGTCCCGGTCATGACGGGATGTACGCGCACGGGCGGACCGGGGTTCGACGCCCGCCGTGATCGACATCCGCCGGCCCTGTTGCGGGCGGGGTGTAGCGTCGGCGGCCGTGGGATTCCCTGTGCCGGCGCCGATCTCCGACGACGACCGTGAGCGGGTGGCCGAGCTGCTGCAACAGGCGTGCGGTGACGGGCGGATCACCCTGGAGGAGTTCAGCGTCCGGGTCGGGGCGGCCTGGGCCGCGAGCACCGACGTGGAGCTGGCCCGCGCCACCGAGGGCCTGGCCCCCGCGCCGGTCGTCGGCTCGGCGCGCGCCGTCGACCGGGTGGTCACCGTCCTCAGCGAGCGCAGGCGCCGCGGCCGCTGGCGGCTGCCGTCCGGGCGGCTCAGCACGTTCACCCTTCTCGGCGCGACGACCCTGGATCTGCGGGACGTGGTCACCGGCGAGGACGTCATCGAGATCACCGGGACGTGCGTCCTCGGCGAGATCAAGGTGATCGTCCCCGAGGGCGTCGAGGTCGAGCTGAGCGGGACCAGCGCGCTCAGCTCCGAGGAGCTGCGGCTCGCGGCGGTTCCGCGGCTGCCCGGCACCCCGGTCGTGCGGGTGCGGGTGCACGCCTGGCTGAGCAGTGTCGAGGTGAAGTCGAAGCCGCCGGGCTCCGGCGCCCGCAGCTGGCTCGCGGAGAACCTCGGCCTCTGACGGGCCGCGCCGTCAGGCCTCGTCGGCCGGGGTGGTCCAGCGGCGGTGCCGGATGCGGTCCAGGGCGGCCGGGGTGCCCAGCTCGGCCCGGTCGGCCGGGTTGGCGTGGTAATGCCAGAGCGTCTCGTACACCAGCAGCGGGTCGGTGGCCAGCCACGTGTCGGTGACCACGATGGACGGCAGCAGCGGATGTTCCGGGCGCAGCGGCCTCGGCAGGTAGTGCCGGATCCGATCGGCGCCGGACGCCTCCACCTCGACGACCACGGCCCGCTCCCGGCCGATCTCGACGGGCTCCACGGCGAAGACCGACGCCCAGGGCGAGTACTGCGTGAAGCTGAGGCTGCGGTGGTGCAGGCCGTCCGGGGTGAGGGTGAGGCGGCCCGGCGCCAGGCAGAGCATGAGACCGGCCACCCCGGCGGTGGCCAGGCAGATCACCAGGGTGCCGACGGCGAAGAGCAGACCGGCCACCCCGTTGCCGAGCGACAGCACGGCGAACACGGTGAGGCCGGTGACGGCCAGGGCGACCAGGCTGACATACCAGTAGTAGCCCCAGCGGGAGTAGCTGAAGGCGGTGCCGGCGCCGGTGGTCTCCGGCATCCGCGGCCCCCGCCGCCCGGGACACCAGCCCAGGTAGACGCCGTAACCGGCGGCGTGCCCGGCGAGCACCGCGAACAGCAGCGCCAGCGCGGCCCGGCCCCACGAGTCCGCGGCGGCCGAACGGGCCGACAGGACCAGGGCCGCCACCGCCGCCAGGCCGGTCACCGCGGTGAACGGGACGGCCCATCCGGGGGTACGGCGCGGCTCCCACAGGTGCGGGTCTTCCTCGTCGATCTCGGTCTCGATCATCTCCGGCTCCGTCCGCGGTCGGCCTTGCGGAACACCCCGGGGTACGCACGTCGATGGACCGCGGTTCGACCGACATGGTGCCATCCGCGCCCATGGTGAAGCCCGGCCGGGTGGGGGGCCCGGCCGGGCTTCACCATGCGGGGGTCAGATCAGCCAGCGGTTCTTCCGCACGATCGCCAGTCCCGCCCACCGGCGGCCCAGACCCCAGGTGTGCCCGGCGTAGGTCAGTGCCAGCACCGCCGCCGTGATGCCGTAGACGACGTGGTAGTCGATCAGCGGGTTGCTCGACCGGGTCGCCTCGCCGCCGCTGGTGTGCTGGGCGAGCGGCCACTCGGCGATCCACATGAAGGCCATCATCAGGCCGGCGGCGACTGCGGCGACCCGCAGGCCGATGCCGAGGATCAGCGCGACGCCGATGCCGAGCAGGCCCAGCATGAACAGCCAGTCGGCCCAGACGGCGCCGGCGATGCCGTGGAAGAGGTCCTGGAACGGCCCGACCTCGACACCGGAGAGGAATCCCTTGGTGGGCGAGCCGCCGTTGACCCAGGCCCGCTCGCCGGCGGTGGCGTAGCCGAGGCCGAACGCCTTGTCGAGAAAGGCCCAGAGAAAGACCGACCCGGTGACGATCCGCAACACCGCCAGCACCCGGGCGGCGGTGTGGGTGAGCATCGAGCCGGGGGCCTCGACCTGCTCCAGAGCGGTGATGTGCGTGCGACCGATGGTGGCCATCCGGTCCTCCTCGAGACTGTGCTGTCACCTATGACTCTGCCCCTGCGGCGCCGCCGCCACCCGGGCCGCAGATCCCGTCACCGGCCTGCCGAGGTCCTGTCCGTTTCAGGACCTTCGACCCCGGCGGCGTACGCGGCCCGGAATCATCCGTTACGGGCCTGTCCGGTGCCGCGCCTGCCGTCGAGAATCCGGAAAGAACCGGCGTCCCCGCGACGCCGAAAGGGATTTTTCCGGCATCGGGCTGCCGATCATTGCGCTCAGTGGCGAAGATGTCACACAGGAGGTGACGCTCATGGTGGTCCTGCTGGTGGCGACGCTCGGTCTCATCGTCGCCGCGGCGCTCGCGTTCTGGCCGGCCTGGAAGCAGCCCGCGGAACAGGGCCGGTTCCTGCCGTCCCGGTCCGGCGCGTCCGGGCACGCCGAGCCGAAGGCGCCGCTCAGTCTCGAAGGCGTCCTCGTCACCCAGTTGATCACCGGCGAGATCACCCGCCGGCAGTACCTGCGCGCCCTGGAACAGCTGGCGGCCCGCGACGAGCAGCGCCGGCCGCTCGCCCTGCCGGACTGAGCCGCCGGGCGTCTCGCCTCCTGCGCACGGCGTCCGTCTCCCGCCCATGGCGTCTGCTCTTCCGCTCATGGCGTCTGCTCTTCCGCGGATCGGGTAGGAATGCGGGAAACGAGGAGGACGCATGGCGGAGATCGTGTTGATCCGGCACGGGCAGACGGAGTGGAGCGCCAACGGGCGGCACACCTCGTACACCGACCTGCCGTTGACCGTGGAGGGCGAACGGCAGGCCACCGTTGTGGGCAAGCGGCTCGCGGGCCGGGAGTTCGCGGCCGTGCTGGCCAGTCCGCGGCGGCGGGCGCTGCACACCGCCGAGCTGGCCGGGCTGACCGTGACCGAGGTGGTCGAGGATCTGGCGGAGTGGAACTACGGCGACTACGAGGGCGTGACCACCAAGGAGATCCGTGAGACCCGGCCCGGCTGGTCGTTGTGGACCGACGGCTGCCCGAACGGCGAGTCCCCGGAACAGGCCGGCGCCCGCCTGGACCGGGTGCTGGCCCGCGCGGTCGAGCTGCTGGCCGGCGGGGACGTCGCGCTCGTCGGGCACGGTCACTGCCTGCGGGTCGCCGGGGCCCGCTGGATCGGCCTGCCGCCGTCGGCCGGGGGCCTGCTCAAGCTGGACACCGCGACCCTGTCGGCCCTCGGTTTCGAGCACGGCGACGACCCGGTGCTGACCACCTGGAACGCTCCCGGCTGACCCCCGCCGCGGCTGACAACGAACGCACAGGAAGTTCACATGGTGACGCACAGGCGCGGGGCGAAGGGTGGAGGTCACACGAGGGAGCCAGCGAGGGGAACACCACCATGCCTGTGGAGACCGGCCACGATGCGGCCACCGAGCGGACCGTCCCCGCCGCGCAGCCCGCGGTCGCCGTCCTGGGCCAGCTCAGCAGGGTCGCCGGCCTGCCGCAGCACCTGCCCTCCGGCTGGCAGATGCGGATGATCACCGACCTGGACGCGGTCGAGCCGGGCGACCTGGTGGTGCTCAGCGGCGCGACGATCCCCGACGTGCGGCAGGCCCGTGCGGCGCTGCCACGCGACACCCGGGTGATCGCGCTGATCGACGAGGGCGCCCCGGGCGAGCTGGTGTCCGGTGTCCTGACCGCGGGCGCCGACGTGTGCGTGCGTGGCGGCCACCCCGGCATCCTCGCCGGGCACCTGGTCGCGTGCCGCCGCCGTCAGGTCACCGAGCGCTGGTCGGGCGACTGACCCGCTGTGGTCACCGAGCGCCGGTCCGGCGACTGATCCCGCCGGGCGGCCGGCCCGTTCCCGAGCCGTGGTTCTTCAGCGGGTGGCCAGGCCGGTGCTCAGCAGGCGTGCCATCTCGGTGCGCGACCGGACGCCCAGGCGGGCGAAGACGTTGCGCAGGTGGTGGTCCACGGTCCGCGGGCTCAGGTGCAGCTCCTGGGCCACCTCCCGGTTGGTGGCGCCCCCGGCCACCAGCGACGCGATCCGTTCCTGCTGGGCGGTCAGCTCCGGGCCGGCCGGCGCGGCGGTCTCCACGCGTTCCCCGGCGGCGCGCAGCTCCCGGACGCTCTGGGCCGCCCACGGCTCCGCGTCCAGAGCCTGGAACGTCTCCGCGGCCCGCCGCAGATGGGCCCGCGCCTCCACGTGCCGGCGACGACGGCGCAGCAGCCTGCCGTACAGCAACTCGGTGTGCGCCCGCGGGAACACGGCTTCGCCGTCGTGGCCGAGGGCCGCCGCGAAGTACCCGAACGCGGCGTCCCCGTCGTCGGCCCGCAGCGCCCGGCAGCGGTCCCGCAGCGCCAGCCAGTTCGGTTGCCCGGTGCGACCGGCCCACTGATCGAACGCCCTGGCCACCGGCTGGATCGTGGCCTGGGCCGAGGTCTGCGCGGCGGCCTCCAGCAGGTGCGGGACGACAGCGACGCGCAGCAGCGCCGAACCCGGTCCGGGCGGGCCGGCGACCACGGCGATCAGGCGTTCCGCGGCGGCCGGGCACCGGCCGTCCACCAGGTCCAGCAGCGCCAGGGCCCACTCGCAGAGCGGGCGGGACGGGCCGTCGCCGGCCATCGCGATCCGGTTCAGCGTGGTGTCCCGGTCGCCGACCAGGGCGGCGAGCACGGCCAGGACCGCCAGGTGGGCGGCGGCCAGGATCGGCTGCCCGGTGGACCCGGCGACAGCGGCCCCGTCCATCGCGGCCTCGTTCGCCGCCGGGTAGTCGCCGGCGGCCATCCCGGCCAGCGCGGCCAGCTCCAGGGCCTGCGGGACCAGCACCGACGCGCCCTGCTCCCGGGCCAGCACGGCGGCCCGGCCGGCCAGCGCGGCGGCCCGGCGGGCATCGCCGACCAGGATGCCCGCGGTGGCGGCACGCAGCAGGGGGCGCGGTTCGGCGACCCGGTCGGCGAGGGCGACGGCCTGGCGGAGGCGTACGAACGAGGCGGCCTCGTCCCCCTCGGCGATCCGGGCCAGCCCGGCGACGTGGTGGAAGGCGAGAGCGACCGCCGGTGGCTCGTCACCGCGTTCCCCGGCGGCGACCCGGCGGGCCAGGGCGGCGTAACGGGACTGCTCCCCGGACCGGCAGGCCGACTCGCCGGCCAGCGCGAGCGCCTCCAGGGCGGTGCCGGGGTCGGTCTCGGCGAGTTCGGCGGCCACGTCCAGCAGCACGTCCCGGGCGCCGGGGCGGCCCTCCGGCAGGCTCATCTCGGCGGTCAGGCCGCGGGCCCGGACCCGGGCGTTCCCGGCGGCTGCCGGGATCCCGCGGATCAGCCGGCCGGCCTCGTGCGGGCGGCCGGCCAGCCAGGAGTCGCGGGCGGCGGCCAGCAGCAGGGCGGCCTGTTCGGTGGGGGCGGGGCAGAGGGCGGCGGCGTACCGGCGGGCCTCCGCGGCGACCAGCGGATCAGCGGTCCGGGCGGCCCGGGACAGCTCCCGGGCCAGGCCGGCGTCGGGGCCGGTGGCGGCGGCGGCGCGATGCAGCAGGGCGGGCAGGCTCGCGCCACGGGCGGCGAAGATCTCGGCGAGGGCGGCGTGGGCGGTCCGGCGTGCGGCGACGGGCATTTCGGCGTACGCCACCGCTCGCATCAGGGGCCCCTTGAACCGCACGCCGGCCGCGGTGACGGTGATCAGTCCCGCCTCCTCCGCGGGTGTGAAGTCCTCCAGTCCCGCTTCCGCCGCCGTGTTCTCGGACGCCGCGTCTTCCGGCGCGGAGGGCGCCGGGCTCGACGGATCGGGTTGCGGTTCGTGGCCGGGGGAGGCTCCGGCTGGTTCTGAGGGCTGTCGCAGGCCCTCTGAGACAGCCCTCAGAACCAGCCGGGAACGTGCGGCGGCGAGCAGGGTGTCGGGGGAGGCCTCGGGGGCGGCGGCCGCGAGCAGGAGCAGGCGGCGGGTACGGGCCGGGAGCGCGCCGAGTTCCGCGGCCAGGCGCCGGCGCAGCGGGCTGTCCGCGGGCAGCGACTCCGGCAGCGGCGCGTACCCCCGGCGCTGCTCCGGCGTGAGCGCGCCGGCCAGGTCGATCAGCGCGGCCGGGTGCCCGGCGGCGATCTCGGTGAGCGTGCCGGCCACGTCCTCGGCCAGGTCGGGGGCGTGCGCGGCGAGGATCCGCCGGGCGGCGGCGGGGGAGAGCGGCGCCAGCCGGTGCACCGGGAGCCCGCTGGGCTCGCGGCCGGTGGGGACGGTGGCGACGACGGCGATCCGCTCGTTGCCGAGGCGGCGCGTGACGACGGCGATCGCCCGCCAGGAGTCCGGGTCGAGCAGGTGGGCGTCGTCGACGAGGCACAGGACGGGGCGGGTGGCCGTACGCAGCAAGGAGATCGTCGCGAGGCCCACCGTGAGCGGATCGCCCGCGAGCGCTTCGTGGGGGCCGAGGCCGGTGAGCAGGGTCGCCAGGGCGGTGTACGGGTGATCGCGCTCGTCGGCATGCCCCACGGTGGTGAGGACCGTCCAGCCGGCCGGGGTGTCCCGGTACGACTCCGCGACGGCGTGCAGCAGCGCGGTACGGCCCTCCCCGGGACCGGCCGAGATGATCAGGGCGCCGCCACGGCCGGTCGCTGCCGCCGAGGTCAGGCGGCTGATCTCGGCCAGGGCGGCCGCCCGCCCGGCGAGCTCAAGTTTCTGCACTGCCGGTGCATCAATCATGCGGCGAGTGTTCCCTGCCGGACGGCCGGGCGGAAGGGTTTTTCGGCTGATGAAATTTCCAAGATGTTGCAACGTGATGACACGTCGCAGGTGATTTCGCCGATGCGTGCCCCGCCGAACCCTGTCGAGACTGACGCTCGTCGATCCAACTTCCCCCGAAGACAGGAGAATCGACGTGCACCGGACATCCGTCCCCGGCAAGGCCCGCCGCATGCTGCTCACGGCGGTCACCACGCTGACCATGCTGGCCGGCGGCGTCGCCGTCGCCGAGAGCGCCGCCGCTGCCGAGAACCCGTACGAGCGGGGCCCCGCGCCGACGCTCGCCGCCCTGCAGGCCTCCCGCGGGCCGTTCGCGGTCAGCCAGACCTCCGTCTCCCGCCTGGCCGCCAGCGGCTTCGGCGGCGGCGAGATCTATTACCCGACGACGACCACCGCCGGCACGTTCGGCGCGATCGCCATCTCGCCCGGCTTCACCGCGTACTGGTCCAGCATCTCCTGGCTCGGCCCGCGCCTGGCCTCGCACGGTTTCGTGGTGATCGGCATCGAGACCAACACCACCGCCGACCAGCCCGCCTCCCGCGGCGACCAGTTGCTGGCCGCGCTCGACTACCTCACCCAGCGCAGCTCGGTGCGCAACCGGATCGACGCCGGCCGGCTCGCCGTCGCCGGTCACTCGATGGGCGGCGGCGGCAGCCTGGAAGCCGCCAAGGACCGGCCGACGCTGCAGGCCGCGATCCCGCTCGCCCCGTGGAACACGGACAAGACCTGGTCGGAGCTGCGGGTGCCGACCCTGATCGTCGGTGGCGAGAGCGACGCCATCGCGCCGGTGGCCAGCCACTCCATCCCGTTCTACAACAGCATCCCGGCGTCGGCGGAGAAGTCGTACCTGGAACTCAACAACGCCAGCCACTTCTTCCCGCAGACAGTGGACACCTGGACCGCGGTGCAGGCCGTCTCCTGGCTCAAGCGGTGGGTCGACAACGACACCCGGTACAGCCAGTTCATCTGCCCCGGCCCGAGCAGCCTGCTGCAGATCTCCGACTACCGCAGCTCCTGCCCCGTCTGACCCCGATGGCGTGTGGAGTTCGGGCGCGATACGCGGCCGAACTCCACACGCATGTTTGTCGTAAGGTCGGTCCTCGTGCCGATCCCCGACATCACCCGTGCGCGGCTGCGCGGCCTGGCCCGCAATCCGGCGCTCCCGGTCGACGCGCTGCTCCGGCTCGCCGCCGGTGATCGGGTGGACGTCGAGGACCTCACCGGCCGGCGCGACTTCCCCGACGCCGTGTTCGACGCGCTCGCCGCCCACCCCGACCCCGAACTGCGCGAAGCCCTGGCCCGAAGCCCCGGCGCCACCGGCGGGCAGCGGGCCCGGCTCGTCGGCGACCTCAGCATCCCGGTCCTGCAGGCGGTCATCGAAGGCCCGGCCGGCCGCTGGGCGGACCCGCTGCCCGGGTGGGCGTACCGCCGCCTCGCCGGCCATCCCGAGCCGGTGGTCCGTGACATGCTCACCTACCTGCCCGGCGCCCCCCGCGACGTGGTCGCGGCGCTCGCCCGCGACCCGCACCCGCGCATCGCCGCCGCGGCCCGGGCACTGCTCGGCCGCACGCCGCTCCCGCCCGCCACCATGGGCCGTGAGCAGGCCGTATCCTTCGCCGCCGGTGACTCCCCGTGGAACCGGGCCCGGGCCGCCGCCGACCCGGAGCTCCCGCCGGAATGGGTGACCGCACTGGCCGCCGACCCGGTGCCGCGGGTCCGGCTGGCCGTGTCGATGCGGCCCGGGCTGACCGAGGAGCAGCGGGCCGCGATCGGTGTCGAGATCGGCCCGGACCTGCCGGTGCTCGACTGGGTCCTGGCCGCCGGGGCGGACGAGCTGCGCCGGTGCGCCCGGTCGGCGCACCCCGGACTGCGGCGTAGCGCCGCCTGCCATCCGGAGCTGCCGGCGGATCTGGTCGCCCTGCTCGCGGCCGATCCCGACCCCGGAGTGCGGCTGATGCTCTGCGAGCATCAGGCGGCGGCGCCTTCCGAGCTGTTGCTGCGGACCTATCTGGAGGGCGGCGAGGAGGGGTTGTTGCGACACCCTTCCTTTCCGCGTACGGGACTCGCGCGCCTCGCGACCTCGCCCGACCCACGGGCCCGTGCCCTGGTCCGGCACGACGTCACCGCTCCGGCGCCGCTGATCGACCGGCTCAGCCACGACCCGTCGGCCACTGTCCGGGCGGCGACGGCAGACGATCCGCGGCTCTCCCCGGACCGGGTCCTCGCCCTCCTCGACGACCCGGAGACCGCCGAGCCGGCGGCGGCCAACCCCGCCCTGCCCGCGTCCGCCATGACCGCGATCCTCACCGCCGCCGGCATCTGACCGTTCCCCGGCCCTTCGCCGGGTAGACACTGTCTACGGCCGTCGTGTAGACAGTGTCCATGCCGGATGTGGAGGGTTTACGGGAACGGCTGGTGCGCGTCGGTGGGGAACTGCTCGACGTCGAGGGGCCGTCGGCGGTCACGTTGCGGGAGATCGCCCGGCGGGCCGGGGTCTCCCACGGGGCGCCGCGACGCTACTTCCCGACCCATCTCGAGCTGCTGTCAGCGATCGCCCGGGAAGGGTTCAGCGAGCTGGGGACGCGTGCGGCGGCGGCGCTCGGCGGGGCGCCCGCGGACCCGTACCGCAGAATCGCCCTTCTCGCCCGGGTCTACCTGGACTTCGCGGCGGACCGTCCCGGCCGCTACGACCTTATGTTCCGCCACGATCTGCTGGAGAGCGGGCATCTCGGGTTGCGGGACACCAGCCTGCCACTGTTCCGGCTGCTCACCGGGCTGATCGCGGAAGCCCGCCCGGACGTTCCGGAGCCCGTCGTGGCCGCCGGGGCGCTGTGGGCCAACCTGCACGGGATCGCCCAGCTCGCGAACCGGGGCAGCCTCGCCCTGGCGACCGGCGCCATCGACCCGTCACCGATCCTCGACGCCGCCCTCACCGCCCACCTCGGAACGAGGCCCGCATGATGCCGCCGCTCTACGCCCTGGCCCACCGGACCCTCGGGGCCTACCTGCGCCGAACGTGGCGGCCCGCGGTCACCGGGCTCGAACATCTGCCGGCGACCGGCGGCGCGATCCTCGCCCCGAACCATCTGTCGATCGGTGACCAGCTGTTCCTCGGCGTGGTGACACCGCGGCACATCGCGTTCTGGGCGAAGGCCGAATACTTCCGGGGCGGCGGGCTCACCCGGCGGATCGTCACCGGGATGGGCGCGATCCCGGTCGAGCGGGGTGGCGGGCGGGCGGCGCTCACCGCGTTCGAGGGCGCTGTGCCGGTGCTGCGGGCCGGTGGGCTGGTCGCGGTCTTCCCGGAAGGGACCCGGTCGCCGGACGGGCGGCTCCACCGGGGGCGTACCGGGGTGGTCCGGCTCGCCCAGCAGGCCGGCGTCCCGATCATCCCGGTCGGCATCCGCGGGACGGACCGCCTGCGGCCGCCCGGCGCGCGGTTCCCCCGGCGGCATCCGGTCAGCATCACCTTCGGCCCACCCATCGCGGTACGGATCGATGCCCCGGCCGACATCCGCCGTCACACCGACGCGCTGATGGCTGTCGTCCAGTCCCTCAGCGGGCAGGAGTACGTCCCGCGCTACGCCCGCTGACCGTTCCCCGTTGGATTGCGGTGACCGTTCCCCGTTGGACTGCGGTGACCGCTCCCCGTTGGACTACGGTGATCGCGAACAGGGGAGGGTCGATGAGCGTTCCGGAACTGGTGGCGGAGGCGGGGCGGCGGGCCCGTCGGCTGGGGTTCGAGGCGTCGTGTGCGGATCCGGCCGGGGCGATGCTGGCGGTGCTGGCCGCCGCCGTGCCGCGGAACGGCCGGATCCTCGAGATCGGCACCGGCGCGGGAGTGGGCACGGCGTGGCTGGTGAGCGGTCTCGCCGGCCGCGACGACGTCACGGTGACCACCGTCGAGCTGGACCCCGGCCTGGTGGCAGCCGTGGGCGAGTCGCCGTGGCCGTCGTACGTGGAGTTCGTCCAGGGCGACGCCGGTGAGGTCCTGCCGGGCCTCGGACGCTTCGACCTGATCTTCGCGGATGCGGTGGCGGGCAAGTGGGACGGGCTCGATCTGACGGTGGACGCTCTGGCACCCGGCGCCGTCCTGCTCGTCGACGACATGGATCCAGCTCTCTACCCGGATCCGCAGCACCGGGAGATCGTCGGCCGGGTCGAGCGGTCCCTGGCCGGCGACCCCCGTCTGATCTCCGTCCGGATCCCGGTCGGCACCCACCTGACCCTCACCACCCGCCGCCACTGATTCCGCCCGGCACCCACCTGATCCTCGCTGCCGCCAGCATTGGCTCCGGTTTCCCGGCGGTGTACCTCGGCTGCCCGCCTCCGCCGGCTTCAGCGTTTCGCGTCAAGTCTCGGCGGCTTCCCTGCTTGCCGCGATCTTGAGCGTTCAGCTCCGTGGATGCCGTCGCCCTCCTTTCGGTCGCGTCCATTCACATCCGCGAAGCTCACGAAGCGCGCGCCGGGGCATCTGTCGCGATCTTGAGCAGTTTGTCCACCCGGATCCATCGCTGCTTGCGATCTTGTTCGATTCACCCCGGCGCCCTCTGCCCAAGATCGCCACATCGGCCGATCTTGGGCAGGAGGGTCCGGATTTCCGGTGTCGAAAACGCAGGAAGGGGACGGATTTCGATCTTGTGCGCGCGGCTCCGGCGGCGAACGCACAAGATCGGCGCGGGTTCCCACGGCGGGGCTCACCGCGGGCTCTCACCGCGGGCTCTCACCGCGGGCTCTCACCGCGGGACTCGTCGCGACTCGGCCCGGCGGTGAACCGCGGCGGGATGAGCTGCCGGTGATCCACCCGCCGAACGGCCGGGATCAGGCGGGAACCGGCTCGCGATCGGGCGTACGGTCGTCGATCCGGAAACTGACCAGCGACAACCCCAATCCCACCACGGTCAGGGCCACCCCCAGCCACGCCGACGAGAGATATCCCCAGCCTGCCGCGATGACCGTACCGCCGAGCGCCGCCCCCACCGCGTTCGCGATGTTGAGGGACGACTGGTTGACCGCCGCGCCCATGAGCTGCGCGCCCGGCGCGACGGCGATCAGGCGGGCCTGCAGCGCCGGAACGATGTACAGGCTGGCCGCACCCACCAGGAAGGCCCCGAGGAACAGCCCGATCGGATGGGCGGCGGCCAGCCCGAAGAACGCCGCCGACGCGAGCAGCCCGCCGAACCCGGTGAGGACGGCGCGGCGCAGGTTCCGGTCGGCGGCGACTCCGCCGGCGGCGATGCCGAGGGTCATGCCGAGGCCCATGGCGGCGAGCACCCACGGGACGGTGCTCTCGGACAGGCCGGTGACGTGGGTGGTGATCGGCGCGACGTAGCTGTTGACGGCGAAGAACCCGGCGGTGCCGACGGCCACGGCCGCGGCGACGAGCCAGACCTGCGGCGAGCGGAAGGCCCGCAGTTCGGCGCGCGGTGAGCCGCCGGTCGCGGTTGCGGTGGGCGGTACGGTCGTGAGCACCGCGATCAGGCTCAGCGCGAAGACGGCGGCGACGGCGAGGTACGCGGCCCGCCATCCCTGGCTCTGCCCGAGCACCGTGATCAGCGGAACGCCGGCGAGGTTGGCCGCGGTCAGGCCGCCGATCACGATGGACACGCCCTTGCCCTGGTTGCCGGGGCCGAGGAGGTTCGCGGCGAGGATGCCGGCGGCCCCGAAGTAGGCGCCGTGGGCCAGGGCCGCGACGAACCGGGCGGCCAGCACCAGCTCGAACGTGGGGGCGAGCGCGGACGCCGCGGTGCCGGCCACGAACAGGACGAGCAGCCCGAGGACGAGCCTTCGGCGCGGCATCCGGGCGGTGAGGACGGCGATCGTGGGCGCGCCGGCGACGACGCCGAGCGCGTAGATCGTGATCATCCAGCCGGCCTGGGCCAGCGCTTCCGGGACGGAGGCCGTGTAGGCGTCCGGGAGCAGGTCGCGGGCTATCTCGGGGAGCAGGCCCATGGCGACGAACTCGGTCAGGCCGAGCCCGAAACCGCCCAGGGACAGGGCGAGCAGGGCCGCCCAGCGGCGGCCGGCGGTCGTTTCTTCCACGGTCACGGACGCTATAACGTTCTAGTAGGCGGCGCTATAGAACGTTCTAGTAATCACAACGTACGATCGCTCGCATGCAGTCAGCGGAGCGGCGGGCGACCCTCGCCGACGTGGCCGCCGCGGCCGGGGTGTCGGTGGCCAGCGTGTCGATCGTGATGCGGGGCGCGCCCGGCGTCGGGGCCGCCACCCGGGAGCGGGTCCTCGAGGTGGCCGGCCGGCTCGGTTACCAGCCGGACAGCCGGGCCCGGTTGTTGCGCAGCGGGCGCAGCCGCCTGCTCGGGGTCGTCTTCGACGTGCGGCACCCGTTCCACCACGATCTACTCACCGGCCTCTACGACGCTGCCGAACGGGCCGGCTATCAGCTGACCCTCAGCGCGGTGACACCCCGGCGCGGCGAGCGTACGGCGGTCGGCGACCTGCTCCAGGACCGCTGCGAGGCGCTGGTCCTGTTCGGCGGGCAGTTGCGCGGCTCCGAGCTGGCGTCGATCGCGGCCCGGCTGCCGGTGATCGCGATGATGCGCGGCGCCCGCCGCCGGGACGTCGACGTGGTGCACAGCGACGACGCGCTCGGCTCCCGGCAAGCCGTCGATCATCTGGTCGCGCTCGGGCACCGGCGGATCGCACACGTCGACGGCGGCGCCCTGGCCGGTTCCGCCGAGCGGCGCGCCGGCTACCAGGAGGCGATGCGGCGGCACGACCTGGACGCGTACGTCCGGATCGTCCCCGGCGGCGCCGGCGAGGAGGACGGCGCCCGCGCCGCCGAGAAGCTCTTGGCCGATCCGCCGACCGCGGTCACCGTGTTCAACGACCTGAGCGCCACCGGCCTGCTCGACGTGCTCCGCCGCAACGGCCTGGGGGTGCCCGGCGACGTCAGCGTGGTCGGTTACGACGACACCAGCCTGAGCCGGCTCGCCCACATCGACCTGACCACGATCGCCCAGGACGTCGACGCGATGGCGACGGCCGCCGTGGAACGTGCCGTCACCCGCATCGAGCAGCCCACCGCCACCCCGCGCGCCGTCGTCATCCCGCCCCGCCTCATCATCCGCAGCACCACCGCCACGGGGCATGAGCCCGGGCCGGGCCGTCGTTGAGGCCGGTTGTGGGGCTGGATGACCTGTCTGGGCGACGGCTGCCGCTCAGGAGCCGTCGTTGAGGCGGGTTGTGGAGGACGGATGGCCTGTCTGGGCGACGGGTGGTGGGGGAGTGGGGCAGGTGACGGCGGGAGCCGTCGTTGAGACGGGTTGTGGAGTGCGGATGGCCTGTCTGAGCGACGGCTGGCGCGGTGACCGGGGACTCGGCTGGGTGGTACTGGGGTGGGGCGGGGCGTACCGGGAAAGGGAAACGGTGACCCCGCGCCTGCCGTGAGACGGACGCGGGGTGGGAGGTGGGTCAGGAGGCGGTGGGCTTCAGGACGGCGCAGGTCTCGGTGGCCTTCTTGACCGTCGCGTTCGTGGTGTCGGGGTCGGTGGGGTCGGTGACGCCGTTCTCCTTGAGGCAGTTCTCGTAGGCGGCGTTGGCGTTGCCGCCGCCGGCCGGGGCGTCGCCGGCCGGGGCGCCGCCGTTCTGCCCGTTGCCGCCGCCGGGGCCGCGCCCGGCGCCCATGCTCGGGCGGACCGAGGCGCACGCCTCTTGAGCCTTCGTCCATGTGGCCTCGTCGACGCCCTCGGGCTTGCTGAAACCGGGGAAACCGCCGCCGCGCTGGCCGGCGCTGCCGGAGGGGCGGGGCTGACCGGACGGGCGGCCGGCGCCGTCGGGGGCGCCGGACGGGCGCATGCCGCCGCCGGGGCCGCCGGACGGCATCGTGATGGTCACGCCGTTCTCGTCGAGGCAGCTGATGTAGGCGGCGAACGCGTTGTTGCCACCGGCGCCGTCGGCGGTGCTGTCCGTGGCGGCGTCGCCGGAGCCGCAGGCCGCGGTGAACAGCATGGCCGCCGAGACGGCGAAGATGGCTGCGGTACGGCGCGGCGCCTTCAGGCTGATCACCGGCACGGGGTTCTCCTTCATGAGCGATGGTGCGGGACGTCGTGAAGGAAAACCGGCGCACCTGTGCGGAACGTCGGACGACCCTAGGAGTTACCTAAGAAGCTGCTCCGAGCGAACTCCCAGGTGGGACCGAGCCCGCGGCGAGGACCGCTCGCCACACTCGGCGACCATGGGTGTTGCACTGGCCGGTCGCCGGCGTTTGATCTGGCTCGCCGTGGCGGTCGTCGTGCTCGCGTCGCTCGCCTTCGGTGTGGTGCGTGCGCTGACGGCCGGCGCCGTGCGGGAGGAGACGACAGCGGCCGAGACTGTCACGGTCGGCAAGGGCGTGGTGACCACCGAGGTCGCCACCACGGGCACGTTGCAGCCGGCGCAGACGCGGAGCCTGTCGTTCGCGGTGAGTGCCGAGGTGGAGACGGTCACGGTACGGGCGGGCACGACGGTGACGGTGGGGCAGGTGCTCGCGACCGTCGACGACACGGATGCCGCCGAGGCGGTGGCGGACGCGGAGGACGCGCTCGACGAGGCGCGGGACAAGCTCGACGAGGCTCAGGACGCGGCGGCCTCCGCCTCGACCGCTGCCACCTCGAGCGGGTGTGACGTGGCGGCGGCGTACACGGCTGCGACGGCCGCGCCGACCGCGACCGCGTCACCCACCGCGACCGCGACGAAACCTGCCGCGACCGCGACCGTGACGAAGCCGACCGCGACGACGAGCCCGACGGCCACGGCGTCGCCGTCATCCACGAGGAAGGCCGGCAGGCCGACCACGAGCAGCACGGGCTGTTCGACCGGCGGGGGATCCGGCGCCCGCGCTGGGGGCGGCTCCGGCACCGACGGGATCCTCTCCGCCGAGCAGCGGGTCAACGCCGCCGAGGTGACCCTGGAGGAGGCGGAGGAGCAGCTGGCCGGTACGAGGATCACCGCCCCGATCGCCGGGAAGGTCATCTCGGTGAGCGGCAAGGTGGGCAGCAGCGCCAAGTCCGGGTCCACCTTCATCACCCTGGCCGACGTCTACGACATGGAGATCAGCGCGGACTTCCCGGAGGCCGACGCGGACCGGCTCGCGGTCTCCCAGAAGGCCGTGATCACGCTCGCCGACCGGGCCGGGATGACGTTCGACGCGACGGTGGCGCAGGTCGACCCGGTCGGCACCAGCGACGGCACGCTGACCCGGTTCGGGGTGCTGCTGTCGTTCACCGACGCCCCGGACGAGCTGCTGGTCGGGCAGAGCGCGAACGTGCGGGTCACCACCGGCAGCAAGGCGGACGTGCTGCGGGTGCCGAGCACCGCGGTGCACGATGTGAAGGGGGACAGCGGCACGGTCCGCAAGGACGGCGCGGAGGTGCCGGTGAAGCTGGGGCTGCGTGGTGACACGTACACCGAGATCGTCTCCGGGATCGCCGAAGGCGACGCGGTAGCCAGGTCCTGGTAGGGACGCTCATAGCCGATTCAAAGAAAACGCTGATAGTTCTAGTACGGTGCTCACCGAAACCCGTGGTCCCGCCCGCGTCCTCGTCGTCGATGACGAGCCGAACATCTCCGCGCTGCTCAGCGCGACGCTCCGGCTCGTCGCCTTCGAGGTGCGGGTGGCCGAGTCGGGCCACGGGGCCCTGGTGGCGGTCCAGGATTTCGAGCCGGATCTGATCGTCCTCGACGTGATGCTCCCGGACGTCGACGGGATCGAGGTGGCGCGGCGGCTGCGTGCCGCCGGTCACCGGGTCCCGGTCCTGTTCCTCACGGCCAGGGACGCGGTGGAGGACCGGATCCTCGGGCTGTCGGCCGGGGCCGACGACTATGTCACCAAGCCGTTCAGTCTCGAGGAGGTCGTGCTACGGATACGCGCGATCCTGCGCCGCAGCCAGCCGGAGGAGCCGCAGGAGGACACCGGCGTGCTGCGGTACGCGGACCTGGAGCTCTCCGAGGACGCCCACGAGGTGCGCCGCGCGGGCCGGCTGATCGAGTTGTCGCCGACGGAGTTCAACCTGCTGCGGTACCTGATGATCAACGCGGGCCGGGTGGTCAGCAAGGCGCAGATCCTGGACCGGGTGTGGAAGTACGACTTCGGCGGCGACGGCCGCATCGTGGAGTCCTACGTCTACTACCTGCGGCGGAAGATCGACAGGACGGATCCGCCGCTGATCCACACGGTGCGCGGCGTGGGGTACGCGTTGCGGCTGCCCCGCAGCGGCGAGGAATGATTCCCTGGAGGTTCTGGACCCTCAAGTCCAGGCTCGTGCTCGTCGTCGCGCTGCTCTCGGGCATCGCGCTCGTGGTCGCCAACGTGGCCGGCGTCCTGCTGATCCAGAAATATCTGGAAGACCGGATCGACGACCAGCTCATAGGCATAAGCCGACCGTTGTCCGATTCGTACCCGGGCTTCGGCCCGCGCCCGGGCCGGTTCCGTGGCCTCGGCCCGGACCAGATCATGTACGTCTACGGTGCCGACGGCGCGCTGGACACCGGCCGAAGCTCGCCCGCCGACGACACCCGCCCCGCCGCGGACGCGATCCGTGACAGCGCCCGGCCTTACACGGTGCCGACAGCGAGCGGCTCGGACTGGCGGGTGCTCGCCGTCGACGTCGGCGACACGGGGGAGCGGGCCCTCATCGGCTACTCCCTGGAGGAGGTCGAGCAGACCACCGAGCAACTGGTCCTGATCGACGCCGGGGTGCTGCTGCTGGTGCTGACGGCTCTCGGGTTCGGGGCCGCTTTCGTGGTACGGATCGGCCTGCGCCCGCTCACCGCCATGGAGTCGGTCGCCGCCGACATCTCCGGCGGCAACCTGTCCGGCCGGGTTCCCGACACCGACCCGCACACCGAGCCCGGCCGTCTCGGCCTGGCCCTGAACGCCATGCTCACCCGGATCGAGGGCGAGGTCGACGCGCGGACCGCTTCCGAGCAGCGGCTGCGCCAGTTCGTCGCGGACGCCTCGCACGAGCTGCGCACCCCGCTCACCTCGATCCGCGGGTGGGCCGAGCTGTACCGGCGCGGCGGCGCCCCGCCCGGCCCGCAGCTCGACGAGACGCTTGCCCGGATCGAGGCCGAGTCGGCCCGGATGGCGGTGCTGGTCGAGGACCTGCTCCGGCTGGCCCGGATGGATCAGCAGCGCACCCTGGACCTGCGCCGGGTGGACCTCCTGGAGATCGCGGCGGACACCGTCCGGGACGCGCACGCCCGGACGCCGGGCCGTCAGGTGCTGCTGGCCGGGTTGGGCGACGACGACCTCTTCGAGCCGGCCACGGTCCTCGGCGACGATCACGGGCTGCGGCAGGTCGCCACGAACCTGGTGGCGAACGCGCTGCACCACACGACGCCGGAGACCATCGTCACGGTACGTGTCGGGCTGTCCACGTCCGGCGACGGCGCCGCGGTGGCGGTCCTGGAGGTCCGCGACAACGGCCCGGGCGTCCCGCCGGAGCACGCCGACCGGATCTTCGAGCGTCTCTACCGGGCCGACACCAGCCGTTCCCGCACCAAGGGCGGCGGTTCCGGGCTCGGCTTGGCGATCGTCGCCGCGATCGTCGCGCAGCACGGGGGCTCGGTCGCGCTGCGGGAGACGCCGGGCGGCGGGGCCACCTTCCGGGTGGAGCTGCCGGCTGTCGGTGACGCCGCGTGAGTTTTGAGCTGGCTCCCAGGTTGCGCCGAAGCTCCTCATAGCCCTGAGCCCGAGAGTGTGCGGCATGAAGGTACGTCTGAGCCGCCACCCGTCGTTGGTGGTCAACGCCGTGATCGGCGTCGTGCTCGTCGCCGGGGCCTGCACGGTGTACGAGACATTTTCCTCTTCCGGCGACGGGGCGACGACGGCGACGGCCTCCGAGCGTACGGTCACCGTCCAGCAGGGCACGGTGACCAGGACCGCGACCGCGGACGGCACCCTGGAGAGCGCCAGCACCGCGAGCGCGACCTTCGAGACCAGCGGCACGGTCACGGCGATCAGCGTGAAGGTCGGCGACAAGGTCAAGAAGGGCCAGGTGCTGGCCAAGGTCGACCCGGCCGCCGCGCAGCGGGCCCTGGACGCCGCCGAGGCCGACCTGGACGCGGCCCGGGACGCCCTGGACCGCGCCGAGACCGCCGCCTCGGACACCACCGAGGCCGAGAACGAGGTCGCCAAGGCCGAACTCGCCGTGGACGAGGCCGAGTCCGCGGTGGACGGGACGGTGCTGACCGCCCCGATGGCCGGCACGGTCACCGCCGTCAACGGCACCCTCGGCGGCTCCGCCTCCGGAAGCTCCGGCTCGTCCGGCTCGTCCGGTGGCGGCACCTCCGGCGGCGGCTCGGGCAGCACCGGCGGCGGCAGCAGCTCGTCGTCGTCGAGCAGCAGCGGCTTCATCGAGATCGCCGACCTGACGAAGATGCAGGTGGCGGCGAGCTTCGCCGAGGCGGACGCGACCAGCCTCAAGGAGAAGCAGGTCGCCACGGTCACCTGGAACGCGCTCAGCGGCGTCTCGCAGAGCGCCCGGGTCGCCGCCGTCGACCCGTCCGCGACGACAGCGAACAGCGTGGTGACGTACGGCGTCACGCTCACCCTGGACAAGGTGCCGGCCGGCGCCAAGGTCGGCCAGACCGTCTCGGTGTCGGTCACCACCGGATCCAAGGAGAACGTGATCCTGGTCAACGCGGCCGCCATCACCAAGGCCGGCAACCGGCGCACCGTCACCGTCGTCGCGAACGGCGTGCAGGAGACCCGGGCGGTGGAGATCGGCCTGGAGGGCGACGCGGCCACCGAGATCACCTCCGGGCTCACCGCCGGCGAGCAGGTCGTCGTCACGACCACCTCGACCAGCACCAGCGGCAGCCAGCAGGGCGGCATGATGGGCGGCGGCGGTTTCGGCGGCTTCTCCGGCGGCGGCGCGCCGGGCGGCGGGGCTCCCGGCGGCGGCACGGGCACCCGGGGTGGCGCCCGATGAGCAAGCCGGTCATCCAGGTCACGAACCTGAAGAAGATCTACGGCGAGGGCGAGGCGACCGTGCACGCGCTGCGCGGGGTCTCCCTCACCGTGCAGCGCGGTGACTACGCGGCCATCATGGGCTCCTCCGGCTCCGGCAAGTCGACCCTGATGAACATCCTCGGCGCCCTCGACATCCCCACCTCCGGGCAGTACCTCCTGGACGGCGTGGACGTCAGCCGGCTCTCCGACGGCCAGCTCGCGCTGGCCCGGAACCGGCTCATCGGCTTCATCTTCCAGTCGTTCAACCTGATCCCGCGGACCACCGCCGTGGCCAACGTGGAACTGCCCCTGGCGTACGCCGGGGTCAAGGCGAGGGAACGCCGCCGCCGCGCGATGGAGGCCCTGGACATCGTCGGCCTGGCGGACCGTGCCGGCCACGAGCCCAACCAGCTCTCCGGCGGCCAGCAGCAGCGCGTCGCGGTGGCCCGGGCCCTGGTCACCGAACCGGCCCTGCTGCTCGCCGACGAGCCCACCGGCAACCTGGACTCCACGTCCACCGACGACGTGCTGCAGGTCTTCGACGACCTGAGCGCGGCCGGCCGGACCATCGTGATCATCACGCACGAGGACGAGGTGGGCGCCCGCGCCAAACGGCTGATCAAGCTGGTGGACGGGTCGATCGTGCTGGACCGGCGGCAGTCGCCGCTGCACCTGCCGCCGGTGGGCGCGCTCGCGGGCGGGCGGCACGCGCGGTGAACTTCTTCGAAGTGGTCCGTTTCGCGCTGCGCGGCCTGAGCGCCAACAAGCTGCGGTCCGCGCTCACCATGCTCGGCATCCTGATCGGTGTCGCCGCGGTGATCCTGCTGGTCGCTGTCGGCAACGGCTCGGCCAAGGCGATCAGCGACCGGATCGAGGCGCTGGGCACCAACACCATCACCGTGATGAGCACCGGCCGCGGCGGCTCCAGCAGCACGTCGCTCACCAGGGACATGGCCGACGCGCTGGTCGACGCGGAGCTGGCCCCGGACGTCCGGACGGTGTCGCCGGTGGTCAGCTCGTCGTCGGCGACGATGACGTACGAGGGCGCCGACCACACGGTCGCCACCTTCGTCGGGACCACGCCGGCCTGGTTCACCGCCTCCAGCACCCCGGTCGGCAAGGGCGCCGGGTTCACCGCCGACGACGTGGATCAGGGCCGCCGGGTGGTGGTGATCGGGCAGACCGTCGCCGAGGAGCTGTTCCCCGGGCTCGATCCGATCGACAAGCAGGTCACCGTCGGCGGGGCGCTGTTCACCGTCGTCGGGGTCCTGGAGGAGAAGAGCTCCACCGGCTTCCAGGACGGCAACGACACCGCGGTCGCGCCGCTCACGGCGGTGCAGCAGGTGCTCACCGGGTACGGCGCGCTCACCTCGATCATCGTCGAGGCGAACGACCCGGACAACGTCGACAAGGTGCAGAGCCAGGTCTCCACGGTCCTGAACCAGAAGCTCGACGTCGACGCGTCGTCGGGCAGCACCCCGTACCGGATCCAGAACGCCTCGTCGCTGCTGGAGACCCAGACCGAGACCGCCGGCACCTTCACCACCCTGCTCGGCGCGGTCGCCGCGATCAGCCTGCTGGTCGGCGGCATCGGCATCACCAACATCATGCTGGTGACGGTGACCGAACGGACCCGCGAGATCGGCATCCGCAAGGCCCTCGGCGCGCCCCGCCGGGTGATCCTCACCCAGTTCCTCATCGAGGCGAGCCTGCTGAGCGTGCTCGGCGGCGCCCTCGGGGTGGCCGCCGCCCTGATCGGCGCCCAGTTCGAGATCGTCGGCGTGAAGCCGGTGATCGTGCCCAGCTCGATCGGATACGCCGTCGGTGTCTCCATCGCGATCGGGCTGTTCTTCGGCGGCCTGCCCGCCGCCCGCGCCGCCCGCCTGCGTCCCATCGACGCGCTGCGCTACGAGTGAGGACCCGGTTGTGACAACGATGAATGACGAGACAGCCATCATTCCCGCGATTGACGACGACCTCTCCGCGGAACTGGCCGCCGCCGCGCCGAAGAGGTGGTGGAACAAGGGCACCGTCGGGCTCGGGGTGGCCGCCCTGCTGATGGGCGGCTTCCTCGGCGGCGTGCAGGCCCAGAAGACGTGGGGGGTGAGCCCCTCCCCGGCGGCGAGCGGGTTCCCCGGCGGCGGTCGCTTCCCGGGCGGCATGGGCGCGAGCGGCGCGCCGGGAGGATTCGGCCAACAGACCACGGCGGCCTCCGCGGAGAAGGGCGCCACCGGCAAGGTCAAGCTGGTCAACGGCAAGACGATCTACGTCGAGACCGCGGACGGTACGGTCGTCACCGTCAAGACCGACGGCACGACCACGGTGAACACCGCCACCAAGGGCAAGCTCAGCGACGTCAAGGCCGGCCAGTCGGTCACCGTCCAGGGCGAGACCGCCGGTGACGGCTCGGTGACCGCCACGAGTGTGACCGCCACCAAGTGACAGCGGTGTGACATACCCGGGAATTCATTGATACGGATGTCTCCCGGTCCCTAGTCTGGCCGCGTGCCTGATCTGCACGGCCGGGAGGCACTGCTCGCGGCTATCGAAGCCCGGCTGGCCACCGGTGGCGGCGTGGCCCTGCACGGGCCGCCCGGCATCGGCCGGTCCGCGCTGCTCGACGCCGTCGCCGACCGGGCCGCGGCCCGTGGGGAGCTGGTCCTCCGGCTGCGCCCGGCCCCCGGCGAGCGGACCCTGGCGTACGCCGGGGTCGCCGACCTCGTCCGCCAGGTCCCGGCGGGCGCGGTCGCCGCCCTCGCGCCCGCACCCCGCCATTCGCTCGCCGCCCTGTGCCGGGGCCGGGCCTCCCGCACCGGCGCGCCGGCCCTGGTCCGGCGCATGGTCCTGCCGGAGCTGCTGGCCCGCTGCGCCCGTGCCGCCCCGGTGCTGCTGGTCCTCGACGACGTCCAGTGGCTCGACCCCGAGTCGGTCGAGCTGATCGGTTTCGCGATGCGCCGCCGCCCCGGCCCCCGGGTCCGGGTGGTCGCCGCCGAACGCCGTCCCGGCCGGTCCCGCGCGGTCCGGCTGTGCCCCGCCCCGGCGCTCGAGACGGCAGTGCCCCCGCTGTCGCCGGACGACCTGACCGCCCTGCTCGAAGCCCGGGGACTGCCCTGCCGGACGGCCAGCCGGCTGCACCGGGAGAGCGGGGGCAACCCGTTCCTGGCCCTCGCCCTGGGCGGCGCGGTCGCGCCCGGCGCCACCTGGCGGCCCGCGCCGCTGCCGGAGAACGTCCGTGACCTGGCCCGGGAACGGCTCGCCGGCCTGAGCGCCGCGGTCCGCCGCACCCTGCTGACGGCGGCGCTGGCGACCGAGCCGACGGTCACCCTGCTGCTGCGGGCCGGGCGCGACGAGGCGTCCGGCGAGCTACGGGACGCGGTGGCGGCCGGGGTGGCCGAGCTGGCCGGGGAGCGGATCCGGTTCACCCCGCCGTTGCTGGGCCGGGTGCTGGCCGACGAGACGCCGGCGGCCGAGCGGAGCCTGGTGCACGCGGAGCTGGCCGCGGCCGCGTACGACCCGGTGGAAGCCCTGCGCCAGCAGGCCCTGCGCACCGCCCGCCCGGACGCCCGGGTGGCCGCCGACCTGGCCGCCGCGGCCGGCCGCCTCGCCCGGCACGGCGCCGAACGGACCGCCGCCGAGCTGTACCTGCTGGCCGCCGACCGCTGCCCGCCGGAGCTGTCCGCGGACCGTCTGGACTGGCTGGTCACCGCCGCCCGCACGGCGATCACCGGCGGGGCGCCCGAGGTGGCCGGACGGGCCGCCGAGGCGGTGCTGGCCGCCGGGGCGCCGCCCGCGCACCGGGTCCGGGCCCGCCTGGTGCTGCTCGACCTGGCCGGTCAGGCGCTGTCCGAGATGGGGGAGACGTTCGCCGCCGCGCTGGCCGAGGCCGGCGACGACCCGGAGCTCGCCGCGCCGGTCCGGTTGCGGCTGACCTTCGCCGCGTTCCTCGCCGGGGACCTGGACGCGGCGGCGGCCGAGGCGCGGCGCGCGGAGCGGGCGGCCCGGCTCGCCGGGGACCCGACCATCGAGGCGATGGCGCTGACCATCGTCGCGTCGATCCAGCGGGTGCGGGGCGTGGCCGGCTGGCGGGACGCCCTGGACCGCGCGCTGGCGCTGCCGGCCACGCCCGCCCCGGACTGGCTGCATTACGGCCCGCACTACATGGCCGCCCGCTTCGCGCTCTTCGACGACCGGCTCGACGAGGCCCGCGCTGAACTCCTCGCCCTGCTCGCGGTCGCCGAGCACGACCGGGTCGGCGAGGCCCGGGTCGAGGTGCTGCGCAGCCTCTCCGAGGTGGCGACGCGGGCGGGCCGCTGCCAGGAGGCCCTACGGTACGGCCACCGCGCGGCCCGTGCCGCCCAGGAGGCGGGCCTGAGTCCCGGCCCCACCTGGTACACCGCCGCGGTGGCCGAGCTGGCCGGGGGCAGCCTGGCCGCCGCCGCCGGATTCGCCCGCCGGGGCATCCGCTCCTCGCACCAGGAGGGCGACGGCCTCTACCTGCGGCGCAATCTGCACGCCCTGGCCCAGGCCGAGGTCCGGTCCGGCGACACCCGGGCCGCCGTCGCCACCCTGCGCCGGCTGCACGATCTGGAGGCCGGGGCGGGCAGTGCCGACCCGATGATCGTGCGCTGGCGGGCCGACCTGGCCGTGGCGCTGGCGCTGTCCGGCGAGCACCGGGCGGCCGCCGCCACCCTGGAGCTGGCCCGGGCCGGTGGGGCGGCAGCGCACACCGGCTACCTGGACCGGGCCGCCGCGGTCGTCGCGTCCGAGTCGGGCCGGGCCGACGCCGCGGTGGAGCTGGCCGCCGTCGCCGCCCGCCGGTTCCAGGACGCGCGGCAGCCGGTCGAGCAGGCGCACGCCCTGCTGGTGCTGGCCGGGGCGGAACGGCGGCGGCGTCGCTACGCGGCCGCCCGGCAGGCGATCGGCGAGGCCCTGACCCTTTTCCGTACGTCGGACGCCCGGCCCTGGACCGTCGAGGCGGAACGGATGCTGACGCGTACCGAGGGGGCGCCCGAGCAGGGCCTCACCTCGACCGAGCTGCGGATCGCCGGGATGGTCCGGGACGGCGCCAGCAACCGGGAGATCGCCACCCGGCTCTACCTGAGCGTGAAGACCGTCGAGGCGACGCTCACCCGGGTGTACCGCAAACTGGGCGTCCGGTCGCGTACCCAGCTACTTTCGGCTCTTCCCGCCCTCGCGGTGGGGGAGATCACCAACCGGTCATGACCTGCTGCTGAGCGCTGCGGAGTGACCCGGCTTACCCGGATCCAGTGGTCGCCATCACTTTCGTGCCGGGAGTTTTACCTGGTGGATTTGGTGTGGACGCGGAAGTGGGAGATCGTAGGACCTGTCAGCCCGGCCGGGACCGTCCCCCGGCCGCCGCGATGATCCGTACGGAACCCCCGGCATGCGATTCGTGTGCCGGGGGTTCCGCGTCTCTACTTCTTCTTCGCCGGCGGGAACAGCGCCGGGTCCAGCAGTGGGGTGAGGGTCCGCGCGAACGCCACCGTCATGTGCCCCTTGTCCCGGTAGACCAGGGTGTCCCCGATGACCACCGGGCAGACGTCGGTGCAGAACCACGGCGTCGGGTCGACCACCCGTACGCCCGCGGTCCTCGCCGCCCCGGCGATCAGGGCCCGCCGCTTCGGCAGGGTGATCGCCTTGCCGACCGGGCTGTTGCACACGGTGATCTTCTTGGGGTTCTTGGTCAGGCAGTTCGGCACGATGTCGTTCGGCCACGGGGTGTCCTGGATCAGCACCGCCGGAATGCCCTTGACCTTCGCGAACGAGTCCGCCCACGCCTGCGCCCACAGGCCGTCGTTCTGGGCGCCCATCGGCTTCGCGACGGGCTTGCCGGAGGCCTTCAGCAGGCCGCCGTTGTCGCCGTCGTGCGAGGCCAGGACGACCAGGTTCGGCTTCTCCTGCCGGACCCGCTCGAACACCGCGTCCCGCCACTTCGGGCACTCGTCGTAGGACCGCTTCAGCGCCGGCTGGTAGACCAGCACGTCGGCGATCTGGCAGGCCGACTTGGTCAGCGCGACCAGGCGCCACTTGTGCTCGCGGGCGACGGCGTCGACGGTGGTGAACCAGTGGCCGGCGTGCGAGTCGCCGATCAGGAACATGGTCCTCGTGCCGGCCGGGTCGCCGTAGACGCACGGCCGGATCGTGTTGTCCCGGTGGTCGACGTGGCACTTGTCGGCGTTGTGGGCCGGCAGCTCGGCCGGGGAGGTGACCGGCGGGGTCAGGTTCGCCGGCATCCGGGTGGCGCCGATCGACCTCGTGATCAGCGCGGTCATCGCGGCCTGCGGGTCGGTGGCGGTGTCCAGCCCGGCGGCCAGGCCCGGCGCGGCGGCGGCGGTCGGGACCGGCGGGGTGTGCCGGCTGCCGACCGCCCCGGCGACCGCGACCAGCGACGACAGGGCCAGGCCCACGGCGAGGCCGGTACGGGCCCTCGCGCGCAGCGGCTTGCTGTTGCGGAACGGGTTCTCCACCAGGTGGTACGTGATCAGCGCGAGCACCAGCGAGCCCACGGCCAGGGCCACGTTCACGACCCGGGTGGGCTCCTTGTCCAAGGCGTACGGGCCGATCATCAGGACCGGCCAGTGCCACAGGTACCAGCCGTACGACAGCTTGCCGATCTGCCGCATCGGCCAGATCCCGAGCAGCGGGCCGGAGCCGCCGCGCGACGGGTTCATCCCGGCCGCGATCACGGCGGCCGTGCCCAGGACGGGCAGGAGGGCGGCGTACCCGGGGAAGGAGGTCTCCTCGGTGAACAGCACGGCCGAACCGAAGATCGCCAGCAGGCCGGTCCAGGACAGCGCCACCGAGAGCCCGGACGGCATCCGGGCGATCCGGGCGGCGCCGACCGCGAGCAGCGCGCCGGCGCCCAGCTCCCAGGCGCGGGTGTGCGAGCCGAAGTACGCCCACGGGGCGGCCTCGCCGGTCTGCCACACGCTCAGCGCGAGCGAGACCGCGGCGAGCACGGACAGGGTGGCGATCAACAGGCGGCGGCTGCGGAACGTGAGCATGATGAGCAGCGGCCACACCACGTAGAACTGCTCCTCCACGGCCAGCGACCAGAGGTGCTGGAGCGGGGAGGGCTCGGCCGCGGCGGCCAGGTAGTCCACGCCCTGGGCGGCCAGCCGCCAGTTCATCCCGTAGAACGTGCTGTACAGCGCGTCCACAGCGATGTCGTGGAACCGGGTGGCCGGCAGGAAGAACCAGGCGGCGGCCACCGTGGCCAGCACGGTCACGGTCGCGACCGGCAGCAGCCGCAGCGCGCGCCGGGCGTAGAACCGGGTCAGCGAGATCCGGCCGGCACGGGCCTGTTCGGCCAGCAGCAGCGTGGTGATCAGGAAGCCGGAGATGACGAAGAAGACGTCGACGCCGACATAACCGCCCTCGAACCGGCCGATGCCGGCGTGCGAGAGCACGACCAGGGTCACGGCTATGGCGCGAAGGCCCTCGATGTCCGGCCGGAACCCGGACGAGTGGCCTCTCGCGGGGGTCGCTGCGGCGGTGGCCGTCTGCGGTGGGGAAGACACGGTCGACTGCACGGCGGATTTGACCAGAGCACAGCAAATCAAAGGGGTACGGAAGGTTAACGGGAAATGAACGAGCCGCCCGTGTGGCGGGCGGCACAGTTCGTATCACCGGGGCCAGAGGGGTTCCGCGGCGTGCTCCTCGGCGTCCCGCAGCGCCCGCAGGATGTTGCGGTTGGCCAGCTTCGCCAGGTCCTCCCCGGACCAGCCACGGTCCCGCAGCCCGTCCAGCAGCCGCGGGTAGCACGAGACGTCGGCCAGGTCGTCCGGCACCTCCGGGGTGCCGTCGAAGTCGCCGCCGATGCCGAGGTGATCGATGCCGGCCACCTCGCGGGCGTGTTCCACGTGCGCGATCACGTCGGCGAGGGTCGCCGCCGGCTTCGGGTGCGCCGCCAGCCACCGCTGGAAGGCCGGCTCGGCGGCCGGGTCGTGCGGCGGCGTCACCGGAACGTGCGCGGGATCCTCGCCGGGGTGCGGGGCGCGGGGCCAGTCCGTGCCGTACGCGGGCAGGCCGAGCCGCTCCCACGCGGCGTCCGCGGCGTGCTGCCAGTCCCGGACCGCGGCCGACACGAAGAAGGACACGAACGTCAGCTGGACGACGCCGCCGTTGCCGGGCAGTCGGGATAGCACGTCGTCGGGGACGTTGCGGGGATGGTCGGTGACCGCGCGGGCGCCGGAGTGGCTGAAGATCACCGGGGCGGTGGCCTCGTCCAGGGCGTCGCGCATGGTGTCCGCGGAGACGTGCGAGAGGTCGACGAGGACGCCCAGGCGCTGCATCTCCCGTACGATCGCCCGCCCCTCGGCCGTCAGGCCGCCGTGCACCGGATCCTGCGTCGCCGAGTCCGCCCACCCGGTGTGATGGTTGTGGGTGAGCGTGACGTAGCGGATGCCGAGCCGGGCCAGCGACCGCAGCACCCCCAGCGAGCCGGCCAGGCAGTGCCCGCCCTCCACGCCGAGCAGCGAGGCGATCCGGCCGCTCTCCACGGCCCGCTCCACGTCGGCGGAGGTGTAGGCCATCACCAGATCGTCCGGGTAGGCGGCGACCATCCGGTGCACCAGGTCGATCTGCTCGCACGTGCTGACCACCGCGGCCGGCTCGGACAGGTCGGACGGCACGTACACCGACCAGAACTGGCCACCCACCCCGCCGGCCCGCAGCCGCGGCAGATCGGTGTGCAGCGGCGGTCGCTCCCGGTCCAGGCCCGCCACCGCCGAGCCGTGCCACTCGCGCAGGCGCATCGGCAGGTCGTTGTGGCCGTCGATGATCACGTTCATCCTCTCTGGCTACCCCCAGGCGCCCCGGAGAGCAAGCCTTCCGCGCCCGTTTCACCGCAACCGGGTGGCACCGGCACGGGCACTGAGCACGCACCCGCCGCCCTGGAATCTCTTTCACATGCCCGGTGCGACAACGCGCCGGACAGACCGGGGGAGTTCATTTTGCGACTGGCCAAGCTGCCGAAGTTCCTGACAGCTCTGACCGCCGTGATCGCCGGCGCCGGAGCCGCCCTGGCCCCGTCCGCCGCGCAGGCCGCCGCTCCGGCAGCCGACTGCGTCACCGACGCCAAGCTCGTCCCGTCCTGCAACGTCCTCTGGGGCGGCGCGGCCGGTGGCTTCACCTCCACGCCGCGTGACCTGGCCCTGAAGAGCTGGGAGCAGGCCAGCGGCCGGACCGCCACGATCTTCCACCAGTACCACAAGGGCAACGAGGCCTTCCCGACCAAGGCCGAGATCGCCATGACGAACGACCCGGCGAACCCGCGGGTGCTGCTGGAGAACTGGAAGATCGCGTACGGCTCCACCTGGGCCAAGGTCGCCCAGGGGCAGCAGGACAAGCGCATCGACGCCTTCGCCAAGCGTGCCAAGGCGTACGGCAAGAAGTTCTTCCTGGTCCTCAACCACGAGCCGGAGAACGACGTCGTGGCCCGCAAGGGGTCCGGCATGGAGGCCAAGGACTTCGCCGCGATGTACCGCCACACCATCGAGCGGCTGCGTGACCAGGGCGTCACCAACGTCGTCAACGTGCTCGCCTACATGGGCAACGAGAAGTGGATGGCGCAGTCGTGGTGGGCCGACCTCTACCCCGGTGACGACGTCGTGGACTGGATCGGCCTGGACTCCTACGTCTCGGCCGAGAAGGGCTACTACCACCACGGCACCTTCGCCGACCTGCTCGACCGCAAGCCCAAGAAGGGCGGCCTCGGCTTCTACGACTGGGCGACCACCAAGCACGCCGGCAAGCCGGTCATGGTCGCCGAGTGGGGCGCGTACCACCGGGTCGGCAAGATCGCCGACAAGTCGTTCGTCTACGACAGCGTCCTCGCCGAGCTGAGGAAGCGCCCCGCCATCAAGGCGATCGTCCACTTCGACACGAAGCAGGACGATCAGGGCGACCGCGACATCAGCATCGACAGCACCGAGGCGAGCCTGGCCGCCTTCCGGAAGCTGGCCGCCGACCCGATCTTCCACGTCGAGATCAACTGATCTTTCCTCCCCCTGAGAAGCGCCGTCCGGTCCCCCGCCGGGCGGCGCTTCTCCCGTTCCGTGGTCGATACCTCACCGGCCGGCCGAAATCTGTGGAATCTCCTCGCGTTCACTGCTCGTTTACCTGTTGTTTGCCATGACCTGTTGAAATCCGCCGTGTCCCAGATGTTGATCAACTCGCCGCGCCCGGAATCAGGCGCGGCTACGCCCGTTTCGGGGCATTCCCGGTTCCGCCCTGACATCGAGGGGTTACGCGCTGTAGCCGTAACGCTCGTCGTTCTCTCGCACGCCGGGATCGGGCGGTTCGAGGGCGGTTACGTCGGCGTCGACGTGTTCTTCGTCATCTCCGGGTTTCTGATCACCGGTCTGCTGCTCGCCGAACAGGGCCGCAACGGCCGGATCGCGATGGGACGCTTCTACGCCCGGCGGGCCCTGCGGCTGCTGCCGGTCGCCACCGTGATGGTGCTGGCCACCGTGGCAGCCGCCTGGTTCTTCCTGCCCGCCACCCGGTTCCACGACATCACCGTCGACGCGCTGTACAGCACGTTCTACGGCATGAACTGGCGTCTCGCCGGCCAGGGCGTCGACTACCTCGCCGCCACCGCCGAACCCTCCCCGCTGCAGCACCTCTGGTCGCTCGCGGTCGAGGAACAGTTCTACCTGATCTGGCCGCTACTGATGATCATCACCTTCCGTAGCCGCCGCCTGCTCATCGCCGGCCTGTCCACCATGGTCGCCGTGTCGCTGGCGCTGAGCGTGTGGCAGACCGGCACCGCCGCCCCGTGGGCGTACTTCGGCTCGCACACCCGCGCCTGGGAACTCGGCGTCGGCGCCCTGCTCGCCGTCGGCGCCACCGCGCTGGCCCGCCAGCCGCGCATGGTCTCGGTCGTGCTGTCCTGGACCGGCCTCGCCGCCGTCATGGTCGCCGCCGTCCTGTTCACCGAGGAGACCGCCTTCCCCGGGTACGCGGCGCTGCTCCCGGTCCTCGGCACCGGCGCGGTCATCGCCGCCGGCATGCGGGAGGCCCGCGGCGGCGCCGGCACGCTGCTCGGCATCTGGCCGATGCGGCAGATCGGCAAGCTGTCGTACGGGTGGTACCTGTGGCACTGGCCGGCCCTGATGATCGGCCCGGCCGCGTTCGGCGTCGCACCGACCCTCACGGTCAACCTGGCCCTGGCCGCCGGTTCCCTGGTGCTCGCGCTGATCACGTACCACCTGGTGGAGAACCCGTTCCGCAACAGCAAGCCGCTGCGCGCCAAGGCCCGCACCGGTCTCGCCGTCGGGCTCGCCCTGTCCTCGGCCACCGCCCTGATCGCCGGCATCGGCGGCCAGAACACGCCACCCATCCCGACCGGCCCCGCCGCGCCCAGCCTCGCCGCCGAGATCACCGGCGCGGCCGACCCGCAGGCCCGGCTCACCCAGCTGATCGCCGCGTCGGCCGCCAGCGCCCGGATGCCGTCCAACCTGTATCCGACGGTCGTCCAGCCCAACCCGCCGCGCCCCCCGATGCCCGACGGCTGCCGGCTCAACTACGCCGACGTCGACTTCGAGCCGTGCGTCTACGGCGACCCGGCCGGCGCCAAGACCATGTTCCTGATCGGCGACTCGCACGCCCACCACTGGTTCCCCGCCGTCGACAGGGCCGCCCGGAACCGGGGCTGGCGCCTCGTCGTGCTGACCAAGTTCTCCTGCCAGGTCCCGCAGGTGCTGGTCTACAACACGGCGCTGAAGCGGCCCTACACCGAATGCGTGCAGTGGCGGGACAAGGTGTTCGCCCGCATCCGCCAGGAACGCCCACAGATGGTGATCCTCGCGTCCAACGACCTCGACAACGGCGGCATCCTCGACGAGGCCGGCAAGAAGATCCCCACCGCCGGGACCGCCGACGACGCGATCTGGGCCGACCGGTGGAAGCAGTCGTTCCGCAAGCTCGCCGGCGTCCCGATGGTGCTGCTGCAGGACACCGCCTGGCCGTCCGGGGTCGCCCCGACCTGCCTGGTCACCAACGCGCGCGAGGTCGGCGCCTGCAACCGGCCGCGCGGGCAGGCCGTCGCCGAGCCGAACCGCCGGGCGCTGGTGGCCACGGCAGCCCGCGCCGCCGGGATCCGGGTCGTCGACCCGGTGCCGTGGCTGTGCACCGACGTGTGCCCGCCGGTCATCGGCGACACCCTCGTCTACTGGGACAACAGCCACCTGACCGTGGCCTACACCGAGGCGGTCGCGCCGCTGATGGAGCGCGCCCTGTTCACCCCGGCGAAGCCCACCGTCCCGGCGAAGCCCGGCACGGTGACCAAGCCGGGCACCGGCAACTGACGGCCGGCCGTCCCGCTGTGTTGATTCCGGCCGCGTTACGCGGCCGGAATCAACACACGAAGACCGCGCCGCCCGCCCCGGTCCCGCCCTCCTGACCGAGGGCGGCGCCGCGGCGTTCGCATGTCCGGGCCGAACGTCAGCCCGCCCGGTTGCCGCACCGTTCAGGCCGGGGCGGTCAGCACGGCCCGCAAGCGCCGGGACTCCTGAACCAGGCGCGACGACCCGGGGCGGCCGGCGACCTCGGCCAGACCGGCGACCGGAGCGCGGACACCCAGGGCCGCGGCGACCTGGGTGGCCAGCTCCAGCAGCTCCGGCACGGCCCGCTGACCGGTCGGGAGCAGCGGTGGCAGGGCGGCGGCGAGCAGCTCCCACACGGCGGCGGAGGCCCCCGCCCGGTGCACGTCGGCCAGCGCCGGGATCACCCGGTTGAGCTTCACCGTGCCGTCGGCGGCCAGGTCCGCCAGAGCCACACCGGCCGCCGCCGCGAACGACCCGGCGCCGGCCGTCCCGGGCGCACCGCCGCCCGCCCCGGATCCGGCCGGGGCCGCCCCGGCGCCGGCCACCCGGGGCCCACCGCCGGCCGCGCCTGGCCCGAGTGCGGTGGGGTCGGCGGCGAGGGTCAGGAAGGCGTCGACGGCGGCGGCCCGGTCGCTCTCCTGCTTGGCGCCGAACGTGTAGGCCAGCCCGGTCGCCAGCGCCGGGCCCACCGGCCCGCCGCACTCGGCCAGCAGCGGCAGCAACCGGCCGGCGCCCTTCTGGTCCTGGTCGGCGAGGGCGGCCAGGTCACCGAGCGCCCAGGCGGCGGCGACCTCCCGGTGATGCGGCAGCACCATGGCGAGCACCTCCTCGATGCCGGCGAAGTCGTCCGGGGTGTAGATCGGATGCGCCGGCGGGGTGAGCGTGAGCAGTTGCCGTTCCAGCCGCAGGCCCCCGTCCCGGGAGGGGCGCAGGGTCGCCGTCACCCGGCGTGGCACCGCTCGGTCCCAGGTGTGCGACCCGTCCGCGTTCCTCTGGCCGAGCTGCACGAACGTCGCGCTGACCGGGTCCGGCAGCCCGCCCGAGGCGAGCCACTGGGCGAACTGCCGCCCGGCCGGTGACGTGAGCGCCGCAGCCCCGGCGGTCACTGCCGGGTCCACGGCGCCGCGGGGCAGCCGCAGCAGCGCCTGCTCCAGGTCGAAGGACCACGGCTGCCGGCCCTCGGCCTCGGCCCGGCTCAGCCGCTCCAGCAGGACCGCCGGATCGATGCTCCCGTTCACGTGGGTGGGGGTGGCCACCAGCTCCGGCGCCATCGATCCGCTGATGTGGACGGCGATCTCGGCGGCCCGCAGCGCGAGCACCCCGTCCGGGCCGCTGGACAGGGTGGAGTTCGTCCCGCCCCGGCGGCCCTCCTGCCAGGCGGTGCGCACCGCGCTGTAGAGGCGCTGGTGCGCGCTGTCGTGCCGGGGCTGTGCCGTGACCATCCGGATCGCGGTGGCGAGGCACACGAACGGCGAGCCCGCGTTCCACCGGCTCGCGGCGAACCAGTTCGGGTACCGCTCGATCAGGGGGCTCAGCGCCGCGGACAGCGTGTCCCGGTCGGTGTCGGCGTGCAGCGCGACCACGGCGGCCAGCACCCGCTCCCACCGGACGCCGGACTGCTCGTGCAGCAGCACCGCGATCTCCTCGGCCAGCTCGCCGGGTGAGCCGATCGGCGGCGGCATCAGGGCCGGCCCGGCGGGCGGCGGCAGCGCGGGCGGCTCGGCCGGCCCGGTGGCCGGGAGGGCGTCCCCGAAGAGGGTGGCGGCGCGGGCGGGCAGGTCGCCGGCCAGGATCTCGGCGGCCCCGGCGAGGCGGGCCACGCTCTCCGGGGCGAGCCGGGGGAGCCGCTTGGCGATCATGGTGAGCGCCCGGTCCTGGATGTCGAGGGCCGGATGGCCGAACGCGTAACTGATCGTCTCGTAGACCTCGCCGGCCCGGTCCGGCTCCCGGCGGGCGGCTTTCTCCAGCCAGGACAGCTGGGCCTTGACCAGGGTCTTCTCCCGGCGCAGCAGGACCGTGGAGCTGACCTCGAGCAGATCGTCCAGGTTGAGGCGGCCGGCCTCGCCGAGGGCCCGCAGCAGCGGCTGGGCGAGCGTGGCGATCGGGCCGGGGCCCTCGGCGAGCAGCCGCGTGTAGTCGACCGCGTGGGCGGCGATCTCGTCGACGGTCGGCGCCAGGGCCTCGTGCAGCAGGATGAACGGCCGCAACGCGTTCGGCTTGTCACCGCGGACCAGCCGGTCGACGGTCGCGGCCAGGACGGTCTTGCGTTCCAGCCGGCCCTCCGTGACCAGCGCGGCGACCGCCTCGGGGAACCGGACGGCGTTCCTGCTGACCGAGACGCTGGAGATGTCGGCGCCCAGCCCGTCGACCTCGAAGACCGCCGGCAGCAGCAGATCGAGGTGCTCGTCGTCGCGCAGGCGCACGGTCAGCGGCGGCAGGCAGCGGCCGCTGGGCCGGATCAGACCGGCCAGCCAGCCCCGCACCACACCCTCGGTGACCGGCGGTGGCGTCCCGCCGGCGCGCAGCAGGGCGGCCACGAACTCCCACGCCTGGCCGTCCCGGACGTCGCGGGTGGGCAGCCGCGCGGCCAGCCGCAGCCCGAGGTCGCCGAGCCAGTCCACCTCGCGGGCGGCGGCGACGGCCAGCAGCCGGTCGGCGGACATCCACCGCCAGTGGTCGCGCACGTCCCGGCGGCTCAGCAGGGCCGCCGCCTTCGCCGCGCCGGGCGCGGTGCCGATCACGGCCAGGGCGAGGCCGGTGGCCGGGTTGGACGGGCCGCTCCACCAGTCGTGCAGTCCTTTGATGCCGGCCTCGAGGTGCGGGAAGAAGGCCAGCCGCTCGGCCTCGGGGGCGCCCAGCAGCAGCGCGGTGACGCCGGAGTGATCCGCGTTGACGGACCGCCGGAGCAGCACCGTCCAGTCGAGGCTCATGCCGTCACCTCGAACTCGTCCGCTGTCGTGTCGGCGCCGGCCAGGACCATCCGCACGGCGAGGGCGTGTTTGCACGGGCCGCGCTCCCCGCGGTGCTTGGCCCACCACGGGCAGGTGCAGGAGGTGGCGTCGCGGACGTGGTAGATCGCGTCGCCGCTGCGGACCGCCGAGACGTCCGGCCCGGCGGCGCCCACGGTGACCGCGCCGCCCGTGGCGAGGGCCCGCGCTCCGGCCAGGCGGGGGTTCATCTTCTCCACCACGGCCGCGGAGTAGGGCAGGGTGCGGTGGAAATAGCCGGCCTCGGCCACGTCGTAGCCGACCCGGCCGGAGGTGCCGAGCTGGGTCAGCGCGTCCCGGACCCGGCCGGTGTCCAGCCCGGACGCGGTGGCGAGCGCGTCCACGTCGATCGTCGGGTCCCAGGAGAGCAGGGCGCTGATCAGGTCGGCGTCGTCGGCGGCCTCGTCGCTGGCCAGGGACTCCAGGACGGCGCCCTCGCCGGAGAAGCCCCGGTACGGCTCGGGGGACAGGGTCACCGACAGCCGCAGGGTGGGTGTGGTCAGCTCCCAGGTGCTGGCGACCGGGCCGCTGCCGGCGGCCACTGCCGGGCCGTAGACGCGCAGCGCGGTCGCGTACCGCAGGAAGGGTCTGAGGGCCGCCAGCCGGCCGGCGCCCGGAAGGCAGACCGCGCCCGGGCCGGGCCGTGAGGTGAAGCGGAGCGTCCGCCCGGCGGGCACCGCCCACAGGATCGACCTGTCGGCGGCGGGCAGCCGGTGGAGCAGGATCCGGGCCTCGGCGACCCCGATCTCGGCGCGCGGGTCGAACCGGGCGGTGAGCACCTGCGCCTCGGCGAAGCCGCGCAGCCACCGCGACGGCAACGGCACCTTCCGCTCGACCAGCTCGCCGTCGAACGTGGTGACGGTGAGATCGTCGGGACCGACTGCGACGTGCAGCGGATCGGCGCGGCCGACCCGGGTCAGCGCCCGCTGCAACGGCAGGTTGACGTCCACGTTGGTGGTGCCGTGGGCGAGGATCTCCCCGTCCAGGCCGCCGGGGAGCACGTCCATCCGGGCGTAGACGCCGCAGCAGCCGGAGAACGACTCGAACCGCAGCCGGTCCGAACCGGCGGTGACCACCGGGTCCAGACTGGCCGGTGGCAGCGGCCGGAAATAGCGGGTGCGGGCCACCTCGGCGACGGCCAGCAGGCCGGTGGCGGCGGCGCCGGGGTCGGTCAGGAAGCCGGTGAAGAAGCGGGGGTGCGCCGCCGGGCCGCCGGAGGTCTGCAGGGTGAGCCCGTCGTCGAGGGCCGACGAGCCGAGGTACGAGTACGCCGCGGAAACCATGCGCAGAAACTAGAGGCCCGGTACGACATTTTCCGTTCGGAGGGCCGCCATCAGGCGTTCCTGCCCCTTCGCGGTGCCGATCCCGGCCCGTTCCCGCGGATGCGCGGCGTAGTGCCGGACCGTCGCGGCGAGGAGTTCCGGGGTCATGCCGGCTCCCTCGAACGGCAGGCTCCGGCGGATCACCACGCCCCGTACCGAGATCAGATCCCGCCGGGTGACGGCCAGTTCGACCTCCCCGATCCCGTCGTGGTGCGGCTGGCGCGGATCAAGGGCCTCCCACGGTACGGAGAACGCGCCCGCGCCCTTGTCCGCCCGCAGCCCGTCCGGGGTGAGGACGACGCCGACCCCGTGCCACTGTCCCCACAGGTATGTCACGAAGGAGCCCGCCACGAGTCCGAACGGGACCATCGACCGCAGTCCGTCGGCCACGATCTTGTCCAGGTAGAGCAGGGCCGTGCCGATCAGCAGCAGGTGAGCCGTCCCGGCGACATGACGGAAACCGATCAGCGGCGTACGGAACGCGCGCCCCGCCTCGTCGACCACGAACGCCCGGGCCAGCCGCGGCCCGGACTGCACGAGGCTGAGCAGCACCGCCGCCGGCGCCGCGGTCAGGAACCCGGCCATCAGCAGCGGCGCGAGCCGGTCCGGGGCGACGCCCGCGACGCGCGCGGCGAGGGCTGCCGCGACCAGCCCCACCGTGGTCAGCAGCACGGCCCGGCGGTGCCCGGCGAGGGCCGCCGACAACCTGAGAATCATCGGCGCATCGTAAGCGAGTGAGAAGAAGGACACTTCGGGACGGCGGGTACACCGGGGCTTCGGGGGGACTAACCTCGCGGGCAGGGCTGCGACCCGGCCGGTTCGCGGGTGCGCAGGCCGCGGGTCGTGCCACGATTTACGCGTCGTCCAGGTTCGGAGTGGGAGAGATGAGCGAGCACGTTTCCGAGAGCGCCGAATGGCAGTCCCTCCAGGGCCTCGCGGAGAAGTTCTCCGCCGTGCACCTGCGCGACCTGTTCGGCAGCGACCCACAGCGCGGTGAGCGCTACGCCGCCGAGGTCGCCGGGCTGTATGTCGACTACAGCAAGAACCTGATCGACGACGAGGTGCTGAGCGCCCTGTTCGCGCTCGCCCAGCGCGCGCGGCTGAGCGAGAAGATCACGGCGATGTTCGCCGGCGAGCACATCAACGTCACCGAGGACCGCGCCGTCCTGCACACCGCGCTGCGGCTGCCGCGCGACGCGCAGCTCGTCGTGGACGGGCAGGACGTGGTCGCCGACGTGCACGAGGTCCTGGACCGGATGGGCGCGTTCGCCGACAAGGTCCGCTCGGGGGAGTGGCGCGGCCACACCGGCGAGCGCATCCGGACCGTCGTCAACATCGGCATCGGCGGCTCCGACCTGGGCCCCGTGATGGCGTACGAGGCTCTGAAGGACTTCTCCCAGCGCGACATCGAGTGCCGTTTCGTCTCCAACATCGACCCCACCGACCTGTTCGAGAAGACGCGGGATCTCGATCCGGCGACCACCCTCTTCATCGTGGTGTCGAAGACGTTCACCACGCAGGAGACGCTGACCAACGCCAAGGAGGCCCGCGCCTGGCTGCTCCAGGGCCTCGGCGGGGACGCGTCCGCGGTCGCCAAGCACTTCGTCGCGGTCAGCACGAACGCCGCGAAGGTCGCCGACTTCGGCATCGACACGTCGAACATGTTCGGCTTCTGGGACTGGGTCGGCGGGCGTTACTCGCTGCCGTCCGCGGTCGGCCTCGCCGTCATGATCGCGATCGGCAAGGAGCGGTTCGCCGAGATGCTCGCCGGCTACCACGCCGTCGACGAGCACTTCCGCAGCACGCCGGTGGAGCGCAACGTCCCAGTCCTGCTCGGCCTGATCAACGTCTGGTACGACACGTTCCTCGGCGCCCAGTCGCACGCCGTCCTGCCGTACGCGCAGTACCTGCACCGCTTCGCCGCCTACCTGCAGCAGCTCACCATGGAGAGCAACGGCAAGTCGGTCCGGCTGTCCGGTGAGCCGGTCACCTTCCAGACCGGCGAGGTGTTCTGGGGCGAGCCCGGCACCAACGGCCAGCACGCCTTCTACCAGCTGATCCACCAGGGCACGAAGCTGATCCCGGCGGACTTCATCGGTTTCAGCGTGCCGAACCACGACATCGGCGAGATGCACGACCTCTTCATGTCGAACTTCCTGGCCCAGACCGGCGCGCTCGCCTTCGGCCGCACGCTGGAGCAGGTGCAGGCCGAGGGCACCGACGCGAAGGTGGCGCCGCACCGGGTGATGCAGGGCAACCACCCGACCACCACGATCCTGGCGCACTCGCTGACCCCGCAGACGTTCGGCCAGCTCGTCGCGCTGTATGAGCACATCACGTTCACCCAGGGCGTGATCTGGGAGATCAACTCGTTCGACCAGTGGGGTGTGGAGCTGGGCAAGGTGATGGCCAACCAGCTCGCGCCGAAACTGACGGCGGGGGAGAGCCCGGCCGACGACGCGGACTCGTCGACGAACACGCTGATCAAGCGGTACCGGGCGCAGCGCGGCCGCTGATTCCTGTCGTACCCCTTCGGTAGGTTCAGGGGCGTGGACGTGAACACGGCCCTGAGCCTCCGGATGACCAGCCTGCTGCTCGGCGAGCGGTCCCAGCCCGACGTGCTGGGCATCGCCGAGTGGTTCGGCGCCCTGCAGGCGCAGGATCTCAACAGCGTGTTGTGGTCGCTCGGCACGCGCCTGCCGGGGAGCACCCTGCCCGAGGTGGTCGCTGCGACCGAGCGGCGTGACGTGGTGCGCACCTGGCCGATGCGCGGCACCGTCCACCTGATCCCGTCCGCCGACGCGCACTGGATGCTGGAGCTGGCCGGCGTGCGCTCGCTGACCGGCGTGGCCAAGCGCTGGGAATACCTGGGCCTCGACGAGAAGACCGCGCACCGGGCGATGGAGATCCTGGCCGCCGCGATCACGGCGGGCGGCGGCCGCCTGACGCGATCGGCGTGCCTGGCCGCGCTCACCGAGGGCGGCATCGCGGTCGACGGTCAGCGCGGCTACCACCTGTTGTGGTACGTGAGCCAGCGCGGCGTGACGGCCATCGCGCCGAACGAGGGCGCCGAGCAGACGTTCGTGCTGCTGGACGAGTGGGCCCCGCGCCGGAACAGCCCGTCCCGCGAGGAGGGGCTGGCGATCCTGGCCCGGCGCTATTTCCGGTCGCACGGCCCGACCACGATCAAGGACTTCGCCGGCTGGACCGCCCTGACCATGGGCGACTGCCGGAAAGGCGTCGCCGCGGCCGGCCTGCGATCCGTGGACGTCGAGGGTGTGGAGATGTGGGCCGACCCGGAGGTGCTCGACGCGGGCCCGGTGACCGGCTGGCGGGCGCTGCCCGGCTTCGACGAGTACATGCTGGGTTACAAGGACCGGTCGATGATGGCCACCACCGAGCAGGTCGCCAAGATCATTCCCGGTGGCAACGGGGTGTTCCAGTCGACGCTGGTCCGTGACGGCCGGGTGATGGCGACCTGGAGACGCACCCTCGGCAAGAAGGCCGTGACGGTCACGGTGCTGCCACTGGCCGACTTCGACCTCGGCGAGGCGGTGCCGGCTCTGGAGCCGTACGCCGCCTTCGTGGGTCTGCCTTTAACTGTTAAGAACCCTTGATATTTACGCAGGTGAACTCCAGGATGTGTGGCACAGGTCGCACACGTAGTCGAGGAGTTCGTCATGAGCGTTCGCCGCAGGATGCTGGCCCTGGTCGCCGGAGCGGGGGTGGTGCTGGGCTCGGCCGTCGTCTTCACCGCCACCGGAAACGCCGCGGTGGCCTGCTCCTCGACCGTCTGGGCCGAGGGCGTCGCCTACACCGCGGGCCGGCAGGTCACCTACCAGTCGGCGCTGTACCAGGCGCGGGTCGACCACACCGCCTGGGCCGGCACGGGCTGGAACCCGGCCGCGACCCCGACGCTGTGGTCACCGCTGGGCGCCTGCACCGGCGGCCCTGGCCCGTCACCGTCCACGAGCCCATCGGCCAGCACCAGCCCGAGCGCCAGCGCCAGCCCGAGCCCGTCGACCAGCACCCCCACCGGATGCGGCGTCAAGGGCCGCCCCGCCGGCAAGGTCCTTCAGGGTTACTGGGAGAACTGGGACGGCGCCTCCAACGGCGTTCACCCCGGCCTGGGCTGGATCCCGATCAGCGACGGCCGGATCACCCAGCACGGCTACAACGTCCTGATGGCAGCCTTCCCGGTGATCCGCTCCGACGGCACCGTCCTCTGGGAGAACGGCATGGACGCCGGGGTGAAGGTGCCGACCGCCGCCGAGATCTGCGCCGCGAAGGCCCAGGGCGCGACCGTCCTGATGTCGATCGGCGGTGCGGCCGCCGGCATCGACCTCAGCTCCAGCGCCGTCGCCGACCGGTTCGTGGCGACGATCGTGCCGATCCTCAAGCAGTACCACTTCGACGGCATCGACATCGACATCGAGACCGGACTGTCCGGCAGCGGCAGCATCGGCACGCTGTCCACCTCGCAGGCCAACCTGATCCGGGTCATCGACGGCGTGCTGGCGGCGATGCCGTCGAACTTCGGGCTCACCATGGCGCCCGAGACGGCGTACGTGACCGGTGGCTCGGTGGTCTACGGCTCGATCTGGGGCTCGTACCTGCCGATCATCAAGAAGTACCTGGACAACAACCGTCTCTGGTGGCTGAACATGCAGTACTACAACGGCTCGATGTACGGCTGCTCCGGCGACTCCTACGCCGCCGGCACGGTCCAGGGCTTCACCGCGCAGACGAAGTGCCTCGCCGACGGCCTCACCATCCAGGGCACGACGATCCGGATCCCGTACGACAAGCAGGTCCCGGGCCTGCCCGCCCAGCCCGGCGCCGGCGGCGGCCACATGACGCCCGCGCTGGTCGCCCAGGCCTATCAGAGCGTTCCCGGCATCAAGGGCCTGATGACCTGGTCGATCAACTGGGACGGCTCGAAGAACTGGACCTTCGCCGACAACGTCAAGGCCCTCCAGGGCCGCTGACCCGCACCGGACCGTGACCCTGGCGAGAGTCGGGGTCACGATCATTGACATGCGGGAAAGGGCTTTCTAGCGTCGAGGTTCCCATCGATGGTGAGGAATCCGATGAAACGTCGTTCCGTGCTGTCCCTCCCCGCGGCGGCCCTCGCCGCCCCGCACCTGTCCGACGCCCTGGCCGCGGCCGGGTTCGAAGGGCCGTCGGTGATCGAGGGCAACCTGCCGGTCTTCCACGAGCGGCTCAAGGCCGAGCTGACGTTCCCGGCGGCCTACGACGGCGGTGACGTCCGCGCGTGGCGCCGCCGCGCCCGGGAACGGTTCGAGAGCCATCTGATCGAGCCCGCCGACCGTACCCCGTTCCGGCCGGAGATCATCGACGAGCAGCCCGGACCCGGGTACCGCCGCCGTCAGATGGTCTTCACCCTCAGCCGCAACAGCCGGGTCCGCGCCACCATGCTGATCCCCGGCGGCCGGGGACCGTTCCCGGCGGCGCTGCTGCTGCACGACCACGGCGCCAGGTTCGACATCGGCAAGGAGAAGCTGATCGAACCCTGGTACGACGACACCCGCCTGGCCTCGGCCCGCGCCTGGTCCGCGAAGTATTTCAGCGGCCGGTTCCTCGGCGACCACCTCGCCGCCCGCGGCTACGCCGTCCTCGCCGTCGACGCCCTCGGCTGGGGAGATCGCGGTGGCCTCACCTACGAGGGGCAGCAGGCCCTGGCCGGTAACCTCTTCCACCTCGGCTCGTCACCGGCCGGTCTGATGGCACGCGAGGACACCCGCGCCGCCGCCCTGCTCGCCACCCTCCCCGAGGTCGATCCGCGCCGGATCGCCGCTGTCGGTTTCTCCATGGGCGGCTACCGCGCGTGGCAGGTCGCGGCGCTCTCCGGCCACATCGCCGCGACGGTCTCCGCCTGCTGGATGACCGGCCTGAAGGAGATGATGGTCCCCGGCAACAACACGCTCCGTGGCCAGTCGGCGTTCTTCATGCTGCACCCCGGCCTGTACCGCCACCTCGACATCCCCGACGTCGCCGCCCTCGCCGCCCCACGCCCGATGCTCCTGGTCAACGGCGCCGACGACCCGCTCTTCACCGCCGAGGGCGTCGCCGTCGCCCACACCAAGATGGCCCGCGTCTGGTCCGCCCATCACGCCGCGTCACGCCTGCGCACGAGAACCTGGCCCGGCCTCGGCCACATCTTCACCGCGGACATGCAGGACGACGCCTTCCGCTGGCTCGATCAAACCCTCTAAACCCTGCGGCGGTACGCACGGAGACGTCCCCAACCGCACCAGCACCGCCCCTGCTCCCCCCGGAGCCGTCGTGCGCCCCACCCCGATCGCCTGCCGTCGCCCGGACACGCCACGGTTCCCCGGTGACCGGCCTGAGCGACGGCTCGGGTTGGCGGCCGTCGCTCAGGCCGGTCACCGGGCCGCGGTGGCGAGACTGAGCGACGGCCGGCGGTCGGGGTCACGGCCCGGCAGTTCGCCAGCCGTACGTCAGGACTGCTTCGGGGGCCCGGTAGGGCGTCTGGCGTACGGCCGAGGGGATCCGCGGGCCCTACCGGCGATGCGTGCTGCGGTGATCGCCGGAGAGGAGTTGACTCGACGGCATGTCGATTTGGAGCACTGAACTCGCCGGCGTCCTGCATCACGACACGATCGACTCGCAGGCGCTGCGCGGCAACCCGCTCGGCGATCCGCACGTGCGGCCGCTGTGGGTGTACACCCCGCCCGGCTACGACCGCGGCGACCGGCGGTACCCGGCGATCTACGTGATCCAGGGGTACTCCGGGCAGGTCACCATGTGGAGCAACCGGACACCGTTCCGGCAGCCGTTCCCGGAGACCGCCGACCAGGTGTTCGCCCGCGACGAGGCGCTGGGCTGTGTGCTCGTCTACGTCGACGCGTGGACCGCGTACGGCGGCTCGCAGTTCGTCGACTCGCCCGGCACCGGGAACTACCACACCTATCTCTGCGACGAGGTGGTGCCGTACGTCGACGCCCACTACCGGACGATCCCGGACCCGCAGTCGCGTGCCATCTCCGGCAAGTCGTCCGGCGGGTTCGGCGCGATGATCACGCCGATGCTGCGGCCCGACCTGTTCGGCGCGCTCGCCACCCACGCCGGCGACGCCCTCTACGAGTACTGCTACCTTCCCGACTTCGCCAAGTCGGTGCGGGCGCTGCGCGCCTACGACCACGACATCCAGGCGTGGTGGAAGGACTTCCAGTCGCGGGTCGCGTTCACCAAGGAGGAGGACATGCCGCTCACGCTCCTCCTCGGGTGCACCGCCGCGTTCTCCGCCGACCCGGACGGCACCCCGCGGCTGCCGTTCGACGCGAGGTCCGGGCAGATCAAGCCGGAGCTGTGGGAGCGCTGGCTCGCGTGGGACCCGATCCGCATGATCGACCGGTACGCCGCCGCGCTGCGGAACCTCCGCGCGGTGTGGATCGACGCCGGCACCCGTGACGAATGGTTCCTGGATCTGGGCGCCGAGGCGTTCCGGGACGGGCTGCGGCGGATCGGCGTCCCGGACGAGAGGATCGCGTTCGAGTTGTTCCCGGCCGCGCACGGTGGCATCGACTACCGCTATCCGCTCGCCGTGGAGTGGCTCGCCGCACGGCTCAAGCGGGACTGACCGGACCCGTTCCGCAGTTCCGGATGCCGTGTTCGCGCAGCGTCCGGAGACAGCGGCGGAGCGCCGTGCCGTCGCCGACCGCGATCGCCGTGCTGCCGGACCAGCCCGCATGCAGGACCAGCAGCACGGCCCGCCGCGGTTCGATCCCCGGAATCGCGTGCCACAGCGCGGTGACCGTCGAGTCCAGGGTGTGTCCCGGGTCGGGGCCGAGACGGACCGCCGCCGGCCCGGGCGTGCCGCCGAGATCGGCCGGCCCCGGGTCGGCGGGCGTCCCCTGGATCAGCGGCCACACCTGGTCCACCAGCGCCGGCACGTCGAACAGCGCCCCGAAGTCGAGGCCGCGCGGCCGGGGCGGGACAGCCGACAGGCCGGCCTCCGTCCGGGCGCCGAGCAGGCGCCGTTGCTGCCGGTCCAGTTCGTCGCGCCGCTCGGCCGCGTGGATGACGTTGGCGAACGGCCCCTCGGCGTACCCCGACCGGATCGTGCGTTTGATCCGGCGCGCGGCCTCGAACGCGTCCGGCCCGCGCAGCAGCAGCAACTCCGAGGGGCCCGTGGTGAGGTAGCGGTCCAGGAAGGCGAGGGTCAGCGCGTTGCCCCGCTCGTCGTACTCCGCCCACAGATGCCGCACGTCGGCGGGGGACAGCGTCAGCTCCCGCCGCCCTTCGATGCCCAGCCCCTCCGCGGCGACGGCCCGGTCCACCGCAGCGGTGTGCCCCAGCCGCAGACAGTCCGGCTTGAGCAGGAGAAAGGCGCGCTCGGCGATGACAGCTCCCACGGCAGCGTGTTGACTTACGACGGATATCGCACCGTAAGTCAACACGCCGGGTCGGGCCACGGCGAGCGTGTTGAGTTGCGACGTGCATTACGCCGCAACTCAACACGCCCGAGGTCAGCCGGCCAGGTGGCCCCAGCGGTCGGCCAGCTCGTCCCAGGTGCCCTGGTCCTCGGCCCGGCCGCCGATCAGCACCACCACCTTGTCGGCCTGGGCCAGCGCGGCCCGTTTCGACGTCGAACCGACCACCGTCACCCCGTGCGCGCGCAGCGCCTGCCACAGCGCCAGCTCGGTCGTCACGTCCAGCGCGGACGAGACGTCGTCGGCGATGAGCAGCTCGGTCCGCGGGGCGAGCGCCCGGGCCAGCGCCAGCCGCTGCAACTGGCCGCCCGACAGCCGGGTGCCCTTGTGCCCGATCAGCAGCGACAGCCCGCCACCGGCCGCGGCCAGGTCGTGTTCCAGCTGCGCCACCGACACCGCGTCGGCCGCGTCCACCTCGTGCCCGAGCTGGATGTTGTCGGCGACCGTCCCGGACAGCACGCGCGGCAGCTGGGCCACGTACCCGACCTGGTTGGGCCGCAGGAACATCTCCGGCTCGGTCACCGGATCGCCGTTCCAGCGCAGCTCACCGGTGTGGTGCACGATCCCGGCGAGGGCCCGCAGCAGCGACGACTTGCCGGCCCCGACCGGGCCCAGCACCAGCACCAGCTGACCGCGTTCGACGGTGAGGTCGATGTCGCGTACCCCCAGGGCGCCGTTCTCGTGGACCGCGCTGAAGCCGGACAGCTCCAGCGTGCGCAGCGGGTTGCGCGGCGCGGTCGGCGGCGCCGGCGCCGTGCCGGCCGCGATGTCCACCCCGGTGACCTCGGCGGAGTACTCCGCGGTGCCGGTCATCGCGGCGGTCCGGCGGGTCCACACCCTCGCCGACGGGAAGTGCGACACCAGCGACGCCGTCGTCCACGCGAACCAGCGGGCCGCGCCCAGCACCGACACCGCGATCAGCGTCGCCGCCGCGGTCAGGTGCCCGCCCAGGTACAGCCACCACGCCGCGATCGGCAGCAGCCCGCTCACGATCGACGGCGTGGACCGGGCCCACACCTGGATCGCGATCTCCCGGCGCTGCAGCTCACTGCGGGTCGTGTCCAGCTCGGCCAGATGCGCCAGCACCGGCTCGGTCGCGCCGGCCAGCTTCACCGTGCGCGCCGCCGACAGCGACGACACCAGCGACGTGGCGAACGCCGCCCGGGCCGCCACGGTCCGCCGGGCCGCCTGCTCCAGCCGCGGCCCGAACAGGGTCGCCGCCAGCCCGGACAGCAGCATCGTGCCGAGGAAGAACATGCCCGGCACCAGCGACTGGGCGAACACCGTCATCGACACCAGGGCGAACAGCGCCACCGTGTTGTCGATCAGGTTGTCGGCGAGCATCACCACCCGCTCGGTGTCACCGCCCTGCGCGACCACCTCGGCCGGGGTGTGCTTGCTGACCCGGCGCGGGCCGATCTGCCCGTGCAGCAGCCGCAGGCTGATCCGCAGCATCTGCCGCACCCACCACTCCGGGAACCAGGCGCCGGTGTAGTACAGCGTCGGGATCAGCACGAGCAGCGCGGCCGCGATGCCGAGCGCCGGGTACATCGGGTTGCCGATGCCGTCGACCACGTTCGTCCACAGCAGCGGCAGGATCGCGCCGTCGAAACCGAGCAGCACCAGGAACACGAAGAACACGCAGGCGCCCAGGCCGTACCGGGCGTCGTTGGTGGCCAGCCGGGCGATCTCCCGCATGGTGCGGGCCCGCGGCGGCTCCGGCAGCTCCGGCGGCTCCACCGTGGGCAGCGGATTGGACAGCGCGTCCGGGCCCAGCTCCTCACGCAGGCCGGCGTCCCAGTCCCGTTCGGCGAGCAGCACCCCGCCACCGGACGGCCCGGCCGCCGGAACCGCCAGATTGCTGCTGGCCATCAGCTCAGCGAAGCGCCGCGACTCGCGCAGCGGCCCGGACTCCAGCACCGCGCCGTCGGCGAGCACGACCACCTCGTCGCAGCGCTGCACCGAGGACAGCCGGTGCGCCACGATCACCCCGATCCGGCCCTCGAGCAGCCGGTCGGTGGCCCGTTGCACCCACGACTCGGTGACCGGATCCATCCGGGCGGTCGCCTCGTCCAGGATCACCACCTGCGGGTCGCGGACCAGGATCCGGGCGAACGCCACCAGCTGCTCCTGGCCGGCGGACAACTTGTAGCCGCTCTCGCCCAGCTTGGTGTCCAGACCGTCCGGCAGCCCCGCCACCCACGCGGTCAGGCCCAGCTCGTCGAGAGCCGCGCCGGCCCGCGGCAGCAGTTCCGCGTCGAACAGCGCGATGTTCTCGGCGAGGGTGCCGGCCAGGATCTCGGTGCGCTGCGGGACGATCGCCGTCCACCGGCGCAGCGCCTCCACCCCGATGTCGTTGATGTCGGCGCCACCCAGGAACACCGTGCCGCGCGGCACGTCCACCGCCCGGGTCAGCACCTTGGCCAGCGTGGACTTGCCGGAGCCGGTCCGGCCGATCAGCGCGTAGGAGCGGCCGCGCTCGAACGTCACGGTCACGTCCCGCAACGCCGGCGGGCGGCCGCTGTCGGCCTCGCCGTACCGGAAGGTCAGGCCGCGCACCTCCAGGTCACCGCCGGACGGCGGCACACCGTCGGTCGGCTCCTGCGGCACCTGGCTCAGCAGCTGCACCCGGCCCCAGGCGCCGAGCGCGTTCTGCATCTCCGGGACCATCCGGGTCAGGTGCTCCAGGGTGCCGCCGAACCCGAGCGCCAGCAGCCACACCGCGGTCAGCCGGGCCCCGGTGATATGGCCGGTGAACAGCGCCCACGCGCCGCCGACCACCAGGGCGGCGATCAGCGACCGGGTGATCGCGCCCGCCGCCGTGGTCACCCGGGCGGAGGTCCGCCACACCAGGCGGCCGCGGCGCAGCACCTCGGCCGACCGCAGGGCGTAGAGGCGGCGGACGTACGGCGCGGCGAGGCTGGTCCGCACGTCGTCCTGCCCGTGGATGGCCTCCTCCATCACCGCGGCCAGGTCGGACCAGGCCTCCTCCTCGGCGATGCGGATCGGGCCGATCCGCTGGATCGGTTTGTTCATCACCACGAACAGCAGCACGCTGACCGCGATCATCGCGATCGCGGCGGGCCACCAGACGAAGAACGTGGTACCGATCGAGAGGGTGGCCAGCGCCACCGACTGGGCCAGCCGGATGCCGCTGCCGCGCAGCTCCGAGCCGACCTGGTAGACGTCCGAGTCGATCCGGTCCAGCATCTCGCCGACCGGGGTGTTCTCCAGGGTGGGGATGTCCTGGCCGAACGCGACCCGGTTGAGCCGGCGGCGGGCCCGCGCGGCCCAGTCGGCGGTCAGCCGGGCGATCACCAGGCCGACTGTCACGTCGGAGAGGACGGAGGCGACCAGGGCCCCGGCGAGCAGCAGGAACAGCGGGTAGGAGCGGTCGACCAGCACCGGGCCGGCCAGGGCCAGCGCGCCCGCCGAACCTGACGCGCCGATGACGATCAGGATCGCGACGAGCGCGGTGCGACTTCGGCTTGTGGCCCACAGGTCGCTGAGCAGACGCATGGAGGAGTCCTCGGCAGGATAGGGAAGCGGCGGTTCTCCCATCCTGCTGCGCCCGGCGAGCCCTGCTCAACCGGTTTATTCCCGGCGAAACGCCCGGTCGGCTCAGGAGGTCCGGGGAGTGCGCAGCGTCAGCAGGGTGATCTCGCTGGGTGCGAAGATCCGGAACGGCGGGCCCCAGAAACCGGTGCCGCGGCTGGTGTAGAGCTGGGTGCGCTCGGAATGCCGGGACAGGCCCTGCAGGCTCGGCTGGTCGGTGAGCACCAGGTAGTGGAACGGCCACATCTGGCCGCCGTGCGTGTGCCCGGACAACTGCAGGTCGATGCCGTGCGCCACGGCGTCCTTGATCTGCTGCGGCTGGTGCGCCAGCAGCAGGACCGGCAGGTCGGGGTCGGCGCCGGCCAGCGCGGCCTCGTGGTCGGTGCGGTGCCCGGGGAGCCCGGAGCCGCCCGCGGTCCGGTCGTCGACGCCGGCCACCACCAGCGAGTCGCCGCCGCGGGTCACCAGCACGTGCCGGTTGTGCAGGGTCTCCCAGCCGAGGCGCTCCATGTGCTCGACCCAGCCCTGGGCGCCGCTGTGGTACTCGTGGTTGCCGGTCACGTAGACCCGGGCGAACCGGGCCCGGATGTCGGCCAGCGGCGCGGCCATCTCGAGCCGCTGCTCCACCAGGCCGTCGGCGATGTCGCCGGTGTGCGCCACGATGTCGGCGTCGAGCGAGTTGACCACCTCGGTGACGCCGCGCGACCAGCGGGCCCGGTCGATCGGGCCGTAGTGGGTGTCGGTGATCAGCGCCACCCGCAGCCCGTCCAGCCCGGGACCGAGCCGGGGGATGGTGACCTCGACCTCGCGCACCCGGGAGACGCGCATCGCCTCGTGGTGGCCCCAGGCCAGCAGCCCGGCGGAGACCACCACGGCGAACGCCGAGACCAGCCGGGAACGGACCGGGTCGTCCACGCCCAGCGCCAGCAGCGCCAGACCGGCGGCCTGCCCGATCACCGACCAGACGAACAGCACCCAGACCACGCCGAGCAGGGTGTCGGCGATCCGGGACTCGCGGTCCCGGTGGCCGCCGTGACCGCGGAACATCAGCCACGGGAACCCGGCCGCCAGGACGGCGAACAGCAGCGTCCCGGCGGCGAAGACCGCCGGTGGCCAGTCGTTGCCCGACCACACCAGCGTCGCCCACGGCACGCCGAACAGCAGCCCGATCACCGCGACCAGAATGACCCCGAACGGCGCGAACCGCGGCCCGCGCCGGCGCGGCTCCGCCTCGACCGTCTCACCCACCGACATGAGGGCAAGCATGCCACTCGCCCACGGCAAAACCGCCGCCTGTGCCCTCCGTCACGACTCAGCCCACTCTCAGCCGGGCGGGCTCCCGAGGATCAGGTCGGCGCGGGAGCGGCCGGCCTCGACCAGGCGCGCGTTCCGCTCGTCGGTGCCGTTCGCCCAGGCCTCCGCCGCCGCCCGCTCCTTGCCGAAGCGGACGTGCCGGTCGACCAGCCGCCGCAGCCGTTCGGCCGGCTCCAGGTCGGTGTACCAGACCTCGGCGAGCAGCTCCCGCACCGGCGTCCAGCGCGGATCGTCCAGCAGCAGGTAGTTGCCCTCGGTGACGATCAGCCGGGCGGCAGGTGGCACCGGGATGCTGCCGGCGATCGGCTGTTCGAGGTCCCGCTCGAAGCCCGGCGCGTACACGATCTCGTCCCGGTCCTCGTGCAGCCGCCGCAGCAGGGCCGCGTAGCCCCCGGCGTCGAACGTCTCCGGCGCGCCCTTGCGGTCGCGCAGCCCGAGCCGGTCCAGCTCCACGTCCGCCAGGTGGAACCCGTCCATCGGCACGTGCGCCACCCAGTCCGCGCCGTGACCGGCCGGGGGCGCCGCGGCGAGTGCCGCGACGAGATCGCCGGCGAGGGTGGTCTTGCCCGCCGCCGGCGGTCCGGCGATGCCGAGCACGGCCCGCCGGTACACGCCCAGATCCCGGGCCCGGGCCACCAGCTCGGCGAACGTGTGCGTCATGCGCCGAACCTACCGGCATCGTCCGTGTCCGCCCGGCCTCGACCTCAGGGCAGGACGCGGAGGCCCAGGCGGAGGCCGGCGACGCCGGCGGGGGAGAGGGCGCGTGCCGTGGCCCGGGAGAGATCGGCACGGATCTCCTCCGGCAGCTCGTCGCCGAGCGCGCACAGCACCGGGTAGAGGTCGAGGACCTGCCGGTGGCTGAGCGCGCCCACGCCGATGAGCAGGCCGTTCAGCGCGGTGGGGCTCTGCGCGAGGCTGATGCACAGCTCCTGGCGCCAGACCGGGTCGTGGACGTGGTCGGGGAACTCGCGGGCGATCCGGTTGCCGGCGGGCGCGCGCAGGCCACCGAGGGTGGTCTGGCGGAACCGGGCGACGGACGGGGCGAGACGGCAGGCGATGCCGAGGCGGCGGGCCAGCTGCGGGACGGTGAGCACGTCGAGCCCGGAGGCGCACCGTTCGCAGAGCCGCTCGTAGGTCTGGGCGTGGATCACGGACGCGGGGCGCTGGCAGGCGCCGTCGAGACCGCAGATCGGGTCGAGGATCACCTCGGTGAGGGTGCCCTCGTGGTCGAAGCGCCCGACGGCGAAGTAGGTCGCCGGGGCGGTGCGGTAGTGGGCCAGCGCGGCACGGGCGCTGACGTATCCGTCGGGGTCGACGCCGATGCGTGGAACACCGGCTTCGGTGTGCAGCTGGATGAGGCGGAACATGGTGCGCGCTCCCGGGGTTAGAGCGGTTCTCGGTGTCTCCCCCGGATACGTCCGCGGCACGACTTCGGTTCACAAGTCACTTTGAGTGATGTAGCAGTGACCGTATTTGTGCAGGCTGGAAGCCCGGAGGGCCTCGGACGTTACTCGCTGTAGTGCGAAATGGCCAGAGGTACGGTCCGAACGTCGGAGCCGCCATGATCGCCTCGGCGGGTAGCGTTCCGGGCCGGTACAAGGACAGCAAGAGTGGGGGAGAACGCGCGGTGACCTGGACTACGCTGCCGGCGCTGATGTATCACTCGGTCTCCGTGGTCGGTGGTCCGCTCCGTGATCTGGCGGTCCCGCCGGAGCGCCTGGCCGAGCAGCTCGCCGCCCTGTCCGGTGCGGGGTACCGCCTGGTCGGCCTCACCGAGGCGCTCGATCTCCTGGCCGCCGGGTCGCGGGAGAAGATGGTCGCGGTCACGTTCGACGACGGATACCGCGACTTCCTCACCCAGGGTGTTCCGGTGCTCCGGGAGGCCGGCGCGGGCGCCACCCTGTACGCCTCGGTCGGTCACCTCGGCGGCCACGCCGGCTGGCTCGGCCGCTGGTCACCCGACTTCGGCCCGATGCTGACCTGGTCCGAGCTGGACGAGGTGGCCGCCGCCGGCATCGAGATCGGCAACCACAGCCTGATCCACCACCCGCTCGACGTGCTCACCGCGGCGCAGTTGCGCGCGGAGGTGGTCAGCAGCCACGACCAGCTCGAGCAGCGGTTGCAGCGGAAGGTGCGGTCGTTCGCGTACCCGCACGGCTACAACAGCGCCCGGGTGCGCCGGGTGGTCGAGGCGTCCGGTCACGACAACGCCACCGAGGTCGGCCGCCGCCCGCACACCCCGCGGGAGAAGCGGTTCGCGGTGCCCCGGTTCCAGCCGACCCCGGATCACACCGGCGCCGACCTGGTGCGCCTGGTCGAGGGCGCCGGGTCGCCGTTGCCGGCGAAGCTCAAGCAGTACGCCCAGCCGGGCTGGCGGATGGTCCGCCGGCTCGCCCGCACGGCCGGCCGGAACCTGACGTGAGCGACGGGAAGATCAGCCGCCGCGGCCTGATCGGGCTGGCCGGTCTCGGCGGGGCGTCCGCAGCGGGCGCGTTCGGCATCTGGAAGGCGGCGGCGAAGGAGCCCGGGCCCGCCGCCGCCCTGGTCGAGTCGCTGCCGCCCGCCCTCACCCCGACGCCTGCCGCAACCCCTTCCGCTGTCCTGCCGGAAGGGCGCGGCGGCACTGTGCCGTTCATCGCGGGCAAGGCAATGCTCGGCTCATATCTCGATTTGTCCGAAATGTCGTACGGGGACGCCGTCAAGCTCCGCCGCCGGCAACTCGGCCGCGACCAGCGGATCACCCACGTCTTCTACGCCTGGCCGGACACCCTGCCCTCGTCCATCAAGGGCATGCCGGACGACTCGATCCCGATGGTGTCGTGGCGCGGCCCGAAGTACCGCAGGATCCTCGACGGCGGCTCCGACGAGCTGATCGCCCGCGCCGCCCGGCGCCTCAAGGCCTGGAAGCGCCCGGTGTTCCTGCGCTGGGGCTGGGAGATGAACGGATTCTGGTACGACTGGGGCGGCTCCCGCAACGACAAGAACCCGGACGGCTACATCCGGTGCTTCCGTCACCTGCGGAAGATCTTCGACGCGGAGGGCGCCGCCAACGTCTGCTGGGTGTGGAGCCCGAACTGGAACAACCAGCCCAACGAGTCCTGGAACCGCCTCGTCGACTACTACCCCGGCGACGAGTACGTCGACTGGGTGGGCGTCTCCGGCTACAACGTCGGCAAGGAGCGGGTCGCCCGGCTGTTCGACCCGATCTACAGCAAGTACGCGTCCCGTAAGCCCATCATGATCAGCGAGGTGGGCTCGAAGGATCACGGCGGCAGCACCAAGGCCGACTGGATCACCGAGTTCCAGGGGTACGTGGAGCAGCGCCCGGCGATCGGCGCGGTGGTGTGGTTCGACACCGACACGCACCCGCACTATCCGGAGAAGTGGCGCTTCGACACCTCGGCGGAGACCACCGCCGCGTACACGGCGATGGCCCGCAGCGCCCGCTTCAGCGGCTGAACAGCTCCCGGTAGACGTCCGACGACCCGGTGTTCGGAAGGCACTTCGGGTCGTTCGGGCGCAGGATCGCCGACTGGGAGAACGTTCCGTCGCACCGCTGGAAGTACGCCTCGTAGACGAGATGCTCGGCGTGCTCGGTGAACCACTCGTGCATCCAGCGGATGAACTCGGGGTTGTCCTTGCCGGCGTCCCCGGTCGGCATGATGCCCCATTCGCCGACGGAGAACTTCTTGCCATGGGTACGGGCGAACCCGTACAGCCAGTTCAGGCCCTCCGGGGCGTCCGCCGTCCGGTCGAAGTCCGCCTTCGTCGGCGACCACGGATGGTGGTCGTAGTTGTCGATGCCGATGATGTCGACGTACTCGTCACCGGGGTAGCAGTTGGTGCTCAGCCCGCCGCACAGGTCGGCCGGCGTGTTGTGCGCGTTGATCGTCCAGTCCAGCACCACCTGTGGGTTGACCGCCCGGATCGCCGTGGCCGCGGACCGGTAGCAGGCGATGTAGTCGGCGGTGTTCAGCCCGCGCCACGCCATCGACCCCTCGTTCATCTCCCAGCCGAGCCGCACGATCGAGTCGCCGCGCCCGTTCGCGACCATCAGCGCGCCGAAGTCCCGCCAGTGCTGGTCGTAGTCGCCCTTCGCGCACGCCGCCATCAGGTTCTCGCCCTTGTCCGGCACCAGCGCCTGGGAGATGACGAGCAGGCCGTCGAAGTCGGCGAAGTACTCGAACACCCACCCGGAGCCGCGGGTCATCGAGTCGTAGGTGGTGCGGTCGGTGTAGGTCTGCGCGACGTCGCAGGGACGGCCCCGGGCCGCGCAGAACTCCGTGACGGCAGCGGTGTTGAGCAGCGGGAACCCGTTGACGCCGGAGAGCCAGCCGGTCTTGGCGCTCGGCGGGTTCGTGACCGGGGGAGCCGGGGAGTGATCGTCGTCTGCCGGGTTGACCGTGATGGCGATGGAGATGCCGAGGGCGAGCGCGGCCACCCCGGCGACGGCCAGCCAGAGGCGGCGCCGCAACGGCGCACCGGAAATATCCGACATCAAGGTTCTCCGTGCGACTTACTGGGCGGCGGCAGCGATGATCAGGGTACGGAACGCGCCCGTCTCCCCGCCGCGGAAAAGGTTCACGGTGACCCGCTCGTCGCCCGGAACGGTGAGCCGCCCGGTCCAGTCCCCGCCGGTGCCCGGCGTGATGTCCTGCCGGCTGATCTCGGCTCCCTCGGCGCCGGTGAGCACCATCGACCACGGCCCCGCCGACGACGCCAGCCCGGTCGCGCTGACCTGCACGGTCCGGTTGCCGTCGGTGCCGGCCGGGCCGGGCGGATCCGCCGACAGGGTGCTGACCCGGATGTCGTAGGTGTTCACCGAGTCCGCGTACGACCACACCCCGGCCCCGGCCAGCAGCAGCACCGCGAGGGTCAGCGGCAGCACGTCCCGGATCAGCCGCTCCTGGGTGATCCGGAACCCGGTCCGCTCGGGCTCCACCGGCGACTGCGTGTGCCGGTAGTACGCCACCCCGGCGGCGAGCAGCGTGGCCACCGCGCAGAGCAGCGTCCAGCTCGCCCGGTTCAGGTGCCCGCCCGACGCCCACAGCCCCAGCCCGCCCAGCACCAGGACGGCGAGACTGAGCGAGGGCACGAGCACCGACCGCTCCACCATCCCGATCTCCCGGCGGAACAGGGCCGCGGTGATCGCGTACCCCGGCAGCACGAACACCAGCAGCAGGCCGGCCGGCACGGCGAGGGCGAGCGGCCCGAGGCCGGCCGCGACCGACGACGCGATGGTCAGGGCGGCCAGGACGCCCGCGCGTACCGGGTTCACGGCGCCTCCAGCCGGTAGATCCGCACGTTGCCGTTGTCGTAGAGCCGCGAGATGCCGCCCGTGGTGTCGAACTTGCCGAGCTGTTCGGCGCCGAGCGGCGCGGTGATCCGCCCGGCCATCGGGTCGCCCTGGAAGTACGCGTTGTCCATCGGCAGCAGCTCGCCGAGCCGCCGGTCCACCACCAGGTAGTCGATCGCCAGCTGCCGGGCCGCCGCCCACTCGGCGTCGCCCCACGACGGCGCCCAGTACAGGTCGCCGACCTCCCGGACCGGGTCGATCCGCCCGTACGTCGACGACAGGGCCACCGCCGTGATGTCGCCGCCGACCCGGGACTCGTGCGGCAGGTGCCGGTCCTGCCAGTGGGCGGCGTCCACGCCGTACGCGTCCACCGACCGCTCGTACGCGGCCGGCATGTACGGCCCCGGCAGCAGCGCCGACACCGGCGGCCACCCGCCGGTCCGCGCGCCGACCATCAGCAGCGTGATCAGCGTGGTGCCGATGTACACCTGCCCGGCCAGCCGCCGCCCGGTGGTGACCGCGACGCCCGGCGGCGGCGGGGACAGCCAGCGCCTGCCGTGCGAGTCCTTCGGCGGGACGACCGGCACGGCGTGCACGATCGCGATCGCCGCGATGATCGACATCGGGACGTAGGTGAACGTGGAGAGCCGGCCGGCGATCTCCGGGCCGCCGGAGCCGAGGAACCGGGCGCCGTTGCCGGCGAAGAACACCGCACCGCCGACCAGCGCCGCCCAGCGCCAGGTGTCCCGGTCCCTCCGCAGGATCATGTCCCGGGCCACCGCCGTGAACAGCACCAGCAGGCCGAGGATCCCCAGGCCCTGCACGGCGAGCTGCACCAGCGGGACCGGTTTGGTGGCGCCGGCCTCCTCGGCGCCGGCGGTGGCCCCGCCGAACATCTGGCTGAGGGCCGCGGCCAGCCGTTCGACCGGCGCCTCCAGGTAGGAGATGACGTCCTGCGCCACGAACCCGATCCAGCAGCACACCACGGCCAGCGCCAGGGCGGGCGTGAACAGCGTCGCCCACGGCACCGGCCGGTCCAGGGCCAGTTCGGTGAGCGACAACAGCAGCAGGGTCGCGACCAGGGCGAACGCGGTGACGTGGTGGCTGACCGTGGTCATCGCGATGCCGGCGACGGCGAGCGCCAGGAACCGGTTGCCGCCGCCGGTACGCCACCGCCGGTGTGCCCAGACGGTCAGCATGAAGAACGGCAGGGCCGCGGTCGCGTACAGGAACATCGAATTGAAGAACAGGTAGTGCATGGCCGTCGCGTAGGTCACGCAGGCCACCCCGGCCATCGCCGGGGAGTCGCTGGCCCGCAGCACGGCGGCGAACAGCCAGCCCACGAAGATCAGGTGCGCGATGCCGGCCACGATGATCCCGGCCGCGGTCACCGGCAGCCCGGTGAGCAGCGACAACCCGGCGCCCATCTCGGCCAGGCCGGGGAAGTGCACGGCAGGTGGCAGCGCGTTGTTCTGCCGGAACAGCTCGCCGGACTCGGTGATCAGGGTGGTGGCCAGCCAGTGCTGCAGCTCGTCGGGGAACCGGAACTGGTCCGGGCTGTACATCCACTTGAGCATGTACTGGTTGGTGGCCAGGCCCATCACCAGCACGAACGACTCGGCGACCCCGGCCAGCCGGCTGAGCAGCCGGAACACCACGGGGGAGAAGACGATGACCTGGCCGATCCAGTACGCGGCCATCGCCCAGGACGCCTCGTGCCGGCCGCCCGCGTAGGCGAGCGCCACGAGCACCACGCCCAGGCTGGACAGCGCCAGCACCCACGGGGCCCAGCCGAGCGCGAGACGTTCTCGCGGTTCGGGCTCCGGCGCGGCGGCCGGGAGCCGGATGACGACGGTCTCCTCGGCCTTCTTGGCGGGCGCCTGCGGCAGCCGGATGACGACCGTGTCCTCGGCGGCCCGCTTGCGCGCCGTGGTCAGCGCCTGGGTGCTGGTGACGCTGGCGCCGCCGCCACTCCTCGGCCCGCTGGGCAGCCGGATGATGACGGTGTCGTCACCCGCCGTCTTCCTCCGCTTCGACGAGGGCCCGCCGGGGATCCGGATGATCACCGTGTCGTCGCCGGCGGGCTTCCTGATCACCACCGTGTCGTCGGCCGTGGCCTTCTTGATCACGACGGTGTCGTCGGCCGTGGCCTTCCTGATCACGACCGTGTCCTCCGGCGCCCGTTTCCGGCCGGACGTCGGCTGGTCCCCCATGAGAAAGTGCCTCCACAGCTGGTCGAGGGCGGTACGTCGTCAGCGGGAGTCGCGCAGCTTCGCCCGGGCGGCGCGCCGCCCCCGCAGGTACGCGCCCGGTCCGGCAATCATCCCCCGCCGGTTGGCCGTGAGCAGGTCACGTGGGAAATCGTCCCGCAGGGTCGACACCCGCAGGCTGTCCGATCCGGTCAGGTCCCGCAGCGCGGCCGGGGCCAGCCTGATCAGCGGCCAGAGCAGCCCGGGGCGGCCGAGCAGCAGGCTGGTGTACGCGGCGGTCAGCCCGGTCCCGTACCCCACCATCTGTTTGTGCAGGCCCTCGAAGTCGCGCCGGTGGTAGTGGTGGGTCACTGCCGTCGGCTGGTAGACGATCGTCCCGCCGGCCAGCAGCACCTTCGTGAACGCGAGGGTGTCCTCGGAGCCCATCGCCGGGGTGCCGGCGCCGAGCGCGTTGTCCCAGCCGCCGATCCGGCCGATCACACCGGGCCGGAACGTCATGTTCGCGCCGGTGCCGAACGGCGGCAGCGGGTAGAGCGGGCTCTGCCGGTGCGCGGTGTGCGGGCCGAACGTGTCGGGCGTGAACCCGCGCCCCTTGCTGTGCCCGCCGAACTGCTCGAACCAGATCTGCGCCCGGGTCTCCAGCTCGGCCGGGACGATGACACCGGAGATCACGTCGGCGTCCGGGTTCTCCACCAGCGCCCGGGCCACCTCGGCCAGCCAGTACCGGTCGGCCAGCTCGTCGTCGTCGATCCACGCGACGATCTCGCCACGGGTCGCCGCCTCGGCCGTGTTGCGGGCGAACGACAGCCCCGCCTTCGGCTCCGTGAGGTAGTCGACCGGGCCCCGGCGGGCCGCCGACCGGGCCACCTCGGCCGTCGCGCCGGTCACCGGGGCGTTGTCCACCACCAGGATCCGGGCCGGCGGGTACACCTGGGTGAGCAGGCTGTCCAGGCAGCGGGCCAGCGCGCCCGGCCGCTCCCGGGTGCAGATCACCACGGTGATATCGGGGGCGGAGGCGAGGGCCGCCCGCCGGCCGGCGAGGAAGGCCGGCTCGGACCCGCCGGCGGCCGCCGCGAGCCGCGGGCGGACCAGGTCGCCCAGCTCGCGGTCGACCGCCGCGGCCAGGTCGTCCGGGGTGAGACCCGGCTCCGGCACGTCGACGAGGATGGTGCCGAGCGGTTCGGTGAACACCCGGACCAGCGCCCACGCCTGCTGGACCCGGCGCCCGTCCGGGGCGATCGCGCCGACCGCGGGCAGGGGCCCGGACATCTCCAGGTCGAGGACGACGGCGGGCAGGACGTCGTTCTCCGCGTCGAGCTGCGGGGGGACTGTCGCGGTCACGGGGCAACCTCTACGGGGGTACGGCGGCCGGGCCGCCGGGAGCTGACGGTCTCGACGACGCCACCGAGACCGGCGGCGGCGACTCCGGCGACCACGCCGCCGGACCGCAGGAAGTTGTCGGCGCCCCGGCCGGTCAGGCCGGCGCCGAGGTAGCGGAACATCGCCCTGGGCAGCGACCACAGGTAGTTCCGCTCGGCGCCCAGCGCGTCGTTCTCGTGCAGGCCGGCCATCTGGACCTTGCCGCGGCCCTCGGCGTAGCAGCGCCGCACGAAGAACGCGAAGCTCGCCCGCTCGCTGGGGACCTCGTGCTGGATGACGGCGCTCGGCACGTACATCCACCGGCCGCCGCTGACCTGGCTCATCCGCAGGCAGAGGTCGGTGTCCTCGGGCCGGTTGCGGGAGCCGAGCTTGCCGAAGCCGACCCGGAAGCCCTCGGCCGCCTCGAACACGTCCTTACGGACGATCATGTTGGCCGACCACACGTTGCGGATCGGCGCGGTCCGGGTGGGCATCCCGGCGTACGAGCCACCGACCGCCCAGAGGAACTCCGCGGGCATCCATCGCGGAGCCGGGCCTTCCCAGGCCGGCTCGATCGCGCCGCCGGTGCCGACCACCGACGGGTCGCTGAACGGCTCGATCTGCCGGGCCAGCCAGTGCCGGTCGGCGATGATGTCGTCGTCGAGGAACGCGATCAGCGGCGTCCGGGCGTGGAAGGCGCCGGTGTTGCGGTTGCCGGAGACGCCCTGGGCGTACGCGTTCCGCAGCACCGTGACGCCGGGCAGCTCACGCTGGATGCGCTCGTACATCGCCGGGTTGTGGTCGACCACCACGACGATCTCTTCAGGGGTGTGTGTCTGCGCGCGGGCCGACTCCAGGGTCCGGGTGAGGTAGTCCCACCGGACCTCGGAGTAGGTCGGGATGACGATCGTCGTGGCGAGGGGGGTGTGGTTCACGAGGGGAGTGCTCCTGTGGGCGGAAGGGGCGCTCAGTCGGCGGAGGGGCCGCTGCGAAGCTTGTTGATGTCCTGGGTCGGCCGGCCGCCGAGGTCGTCCAGCTCCCGGGCGCGGATCTTGTTGATGTCGTCGGTGCGCCGGGCGCGGCTCACGTGGCCGGCCTCGCGGCGGGGGTCGGCCGGGTGCCGGGGCGGGACCGGGTTGAGGCCGCGGGCCGGGGCGGTGTTCACCTGGAGGCCGTCGACGAACGGGCGCAGGCCGGCGCTCCGGCGGCGGCGCATCCTGCCGTACTCGCTGAAGATGGTGCGGAGCACCCGGAAGCCGTCACGGAAGGTGTTGAGGTTGCTCTCGCCGTGGATCCGCTCGTGCTCGGTGCTGCCGACCTCGCCGACCTTCAGCTTCTCCGCGACCGCCCGAATGTTGATCATCGTCTCGATCTCGAAGCCGTCGCCCCACAGCTTGCTGCCGTCCGACGGGCGGGGCAGCTTCACGTCCGGCAGGTCCAGCGCCGGCACGACCGCGCGCCAGAAGGCGTTGTAGCCGTAGCAGAGGTCGGTGAAATGCGTCCGGAACAGGACGTTCACCACCAGGTTGAGGCCGTCGTTGCCGAGCTTGCGCAGCCGGGTGATGTCGTGGCTGTGGCCGCCGTGGCTGAACCGGGAGCCCTTCACGAAGTGGTCGCCGTTGATCAGCTTGTCCACGAACAGCGGGATCTCGGCCGGGTCGGTCGAGCCGTCGGCGTCGATCATCACGATGATGTCGCCGGTGCACGCGGCGAACCCGCAGGCCAGCGCGTTGCCCTTGCCCTTACGGGTCTGCTGCACGATCACCGCGTCCGGCCGGAGCTGGCGTGCCACCTCGACGGTCCGGTCCTTGGAGCCGCCGTCGACCACGATGACCTCCGTGATCATCGCGGGGAGCTTCGCGAACACGTGCGGCAGGTTCCGCTCCTCGTTCAGGGTCGGAATCACCACGCTCACTGTGGGTGACTGAGGACGATTACTGTCAGTGTTCGAGTGCACGTGCGAAAGCTCCATGTCGGTCCCTTCCGGGGGCGGCAATACGACTCTGTTGCGCGATATCCGAGCGGGATCGCAGAGCCGCTCGCTTCAGGCAATCAACCTAGCAACGGATTACGTAGCGTCAACAGTTCAAGAGGACGGTTCAGATCACAGCCGGGCTAAAGCTGCAGCTCGCAGTATGTCGTGAGACGCGTGTTGCGTGTGGTACGGCGCGATCAAGGCCACATTAGTTACGTTGCGTAACGGTCAAGCAGGCAGAATCGGGCTACCCGACCGGCTCTCCGGCAAATGCAAAAGGCGGCAGTCGATCATGACAAATACGGACAAGTGCGGTTATCGCGGCGCGTAGTCAGGCCATTTACCTGCAGTTAATGGCGGATCGCCGCAGTGTCAATCCGTGATAACGATGCGTGGGCGATACCATCGACCTGTGAGATCGCGGATGCGGCCCACGGTGACCTGGTCCCCGGTGCGGCGATGACGGAGAGAAACGGACAATGCCGTTGTGGGCATCCGTTCGAGGCACACGAGCACTACCGCTCCGGGACGGAATGCGCCCTTTGCGAGGCGGGCCGCTGTCCTCGGTTCCGGCCGGCCACGGCCTGGTGGCGGCGCCTGATCAGGCCTCGGCCGAACGGATGACGCCGATTCCCCCGGCGCCCTGCCGCATCGGCGGATCGGTGGTCGGCTGAACCGGCCGGTGGCCGGGAGCGGTCACCTCTTTCCCGCGAGCCGGACGGCCCGGAACGGGCATCGGGTCGGCAACAGGGCGTCCGTCAGGTGAGCGGAAGGCTGCGAAATCCTAGTGGATCTGTAGGCTAAGCTCACTTTGAGCCGAGGGAGATCCCGATGTCACTTCCCGACTTCCTGATCGCGGGCGTGCCCAAAGCCGGTACCACCGCGTTGCACGCCGCGCTCGCCAGGCACCCCGAGCTGTTCCTGCCGTCGGTCAAGGAGCCGAAGTTCTTCCTCTCCGGCGGCCCGCCGCCCACCGTGGGCGGCCCCGGGGACGTGCAGACGTACCAGGAGCACGTCTGGCGGCAGCCGGAGTACGAGAAGCTCTTCGCGCCGGCCCCGCCCGGCGCCCTCACCGGCGAGGCCACCCCGTTCTACCTGTACGACCTGAAGTCCCACGACCGGATCAGGAATCTGATCCCGGACGTCAAGCTGATCATCCTGCTGCGTGACCCGGTCGACCGCGCCCACTCCAACTGGACCCACCTGTGGGTGGCCGGTCTCGAGGAGGAGGCCGACTTCCTCGCTGCCTGCCGGGCCGAGGAGTCCCGCAAGGCGCGGCAGTGGGCCGGCTTCTGGCACTACATCGGACTGGGGCTCTACGGACGGCAACTTCAGCACCTGTTCCAGCGTTTCTCCCGCGAGCAGGTGCTCCTGCTGCGCTACCGCGACCTCAAGGACTCCCCGGCCGAGACGCTGGACCGGGTGTGCTCCTTCCTGGGGGTGCGGACCGGCGTGCTCACCGCGATCCCGAAGGAGAACGTGAACCGGCACTACGTCGAGGACAACGGGCTCAACCGGGTGCTGCGCGGCCTGCTCCGCGCCGGCGGGAACGCCGGGCACCACTTCCCGGTCCCGTTGCGGCTGGCCGCCCGGGGCCCGCTGCTCACCCTGCTGCACCGCAAGAAGGGCAACCGCCCGGTGACCACGCCGGAGGAGCGGGCCGCCCTGCTGCCGTACTTCACCGAGGACATCGCCCTGCTCCAGGACGTCACCGGTGAGCGGTACGACGACTGGCTGAGCCTGGACAGGCACGCCTCGGCCCGATGACCGTTCTACCGAAGGGAGCCGTTTTGAGCACCGGAACCACCACCCTGCCACTTCCCGGCTGGGAGGAGTCCACCGTGGTGGTGGAGCCGCCGGGCACCGAGCCGGGAGCCTGGTCCGGCGCCCCCAGCTCGGTCCACGCCGACGGCCACATCTACCTGGCGTACCGGCTGCGGCTGCCGATCGGCGCCGGCCGCGGCATCGCCAACGTGGTGGCCCGCTCGGCGGACGGCCTCGACTTCACGGTGGTCGCCGAGATCGGCAAGGACCGCTTCGGCGCCGAGAGCCTGGAACGGCCGGCGCTGGTCCGTACCCCCGAAGGCCGGTGGCGGCTGTATGTCAGCGCCGCCACCCCCGGGACCAAGCACTGGCGGGTCGACCTGATCGAGGCCGGCACCCCGGAGGGCCTGGAGACGGCCGCGCCCCGGACCGTCCTGGCCGGTGACGACACGATCGGCGTCAAGGACCCGGTGCTGCACCACGACGGGCACGGCTGGCACCTGTGGGCGTCGGTGCATCCCCTGGAGTCGTGGGACGACGCCGACCGGATGACCACCGAGTACGCGACCAGCCCCGACGGCGTGCACTGGACCTGGGTGCGGACCGCCCTCGCCGGCCGGCCGGGGGAGTGGGACGCCCGCGGCGTACGGATCTCCTCCGTGGTGGTCGAGGGCGACCGGATCACCGCCTCCTACGACGGCCGCGCCACCGCCGGGGAGAACTGGGAGGAGCGGACCGGCCTGGCCCACGGCGTGCGACTGCCGGACGGCACGTTCGGCCCGCTCACCGCGGTGGAGCGGGAACCGCTGGGCAGCCCGCACGAGCCGCACGGCCTGCGCTACCTCAGCGTGGTCGCGCTGCCGGACGGCGGGCAGCGGCTGTACTACGAGGCCACCCGCGCGGACGGGGCGCACGATCTGCGTACCGAGCTGTTCTGATCCGCTGTTGCGCAGGGTGATCGAACCCGGTCGGGCGGGATGACAGTGAGAGCGTGATCACCTCGGCCGGGGGCGGGTGTGGACCCCTTGATCCACATGCCCTAACGTCGTCGGCGGCGTCAAGTGCGTACGGAAAACCGGGCCACTGCCGATGGCGGGGCCGGTCTCACAAGGACCGGCCCCGCCATCACTTTCGGTGACTCCTCGTCACCCCTCGGGGCCGGTGCGGCGTTTGTCCCCCGGCGGCCGGGGTAACGGCACCCGTTGACGCCGGAAGTCGGCGCGGGCTGGGGGGTGCGGGTGCGGACACTGGGCGGACGGTACCGGTTGGTGAACCGTATCGGTCTCGGCGGCATGTCGGAGGTGTGGCGCGGGCACGACCGCGTCCTCGACCGCCCGGTCGCCGTCAAGATCATGACCCCGGCGGTGGAGGGGACCCTCGGCGAGACCGGCGTCGCGCTGGTCCGTGCCGAGGCCCGCTCCGCCGCCCGGCTCGCCCACCCCAACGTCGCCAGCGTCCACGACTTCGGCACCTCGCCCGGGGCGGATCGCGACGTCCCGTACATCGTCATGGAACTCGTCGAGGGCCAGACCCTCAGCGACCATCTCGCCGCCGGCCGCCTGGACTGGCACATCGGCGTGCGGATCTGCGCCGAGGTCGCCGCCGCCCTGGCCGCCGCGCACGCCGAGGACGTGGTGCACCGCGACATCAAACCGGCCAACATCATGCTCACCCCGGCCGGCGCCAAGGTCCTCGACTTCGGCATCGCCGCCGTGATCGGCTCCCCGGAACCCGACCCCGACGGCCCGGTCATGGGCACCCCCGCCTACATCGCCCCGGAACGCTTCGAGGGCCTGCCGGCCACCCCCGCCGCCGACATGTTCGCCCTCGGCACCCTGCTCTACCACTGCCTCTCCGGCCGTCTGCCGTGGACCGCGCGTACCCACACCGAACTCGTCACCGCCCAGCGCTTCGCCGACCCGGAACCGCTGCCGCACTTCCCCGACCTGCCCCCGGAAGTCCTCGACCTGGTGTCGCGCTGCCTCGCCCGCGACCCGGCGGACCGCCCCACCGCGCTGGTCGCCGCCCTGCTGCTGGCCGAGGCCGTCGACGCGCGGGTCTACGTCCCGCTGCGCGAACTCACCCCGGAACGGACCCCGGCCATCTCCCCCTGGGACGAACGCGCCGCCTCCGCCCCGACCTCCGCCGCCGTCCCCGCCGACCACCACGTGGGCCGCCACCGCGCGCTCTGAGAACCGGCCGCCCTCCCCTGTCAGGGGTCGGCGGGAGTGGCGGGCCGGTGTTACGGTGGCGCCGTGAAGTGGTGGGACGCCCTCAGTCGCCTGGCCGGCTTGCTGGCCGAGGCCGGGTCGTCCGACCTGGCCGGTGGCGCCGGCGCCCTCGTCGGCCTGATCCTGATCGCCGTCCTCGCCCGCTCGGTCCTGGTCCTCCCCGCGACCGGCGGCGTGCACCGCTCCGCCGGCTTCGCGCTGCGTGACCGTTCGCAGCGGACCGGCGTGCCCCGCCACCGAGATCCCGACGCGTCCGGGCGCACCCGCCCCAGGGGGCCGACCGGCGGCGCAGCGGTCGCCTGAGCGGGCCCTGCGCACTTCTTCCGTTGATGTCTGCCGCCCGCTCCCGGCGGCCGCCGGTGACTGTCCGTCATTGACTGGTTGCTAGCCGCCCCTGGGGGTACCTCCACCATGTTCAGCGCACTCATGTCCGTCGTCTATCACGTCATCTCCGCCGTCCTGCTGTTCTGGCACAGCGCCTGGGACCGCCTGCTCGGCGACCCGCACGCCCTGGCCACCGACTGGGCGTGGGTCCTCGGCATCGTCTTCCTGGTGCTGACCGTCCGTGCCGTGTTGTTCCCGCTGTTCCTGCGCCAGGTCCGGTCGCAGCGGGCGATGCAGCGGCTCCAGCCGAGATTCCGCGAGCTCAAGGACAAGCACCAGGGCGACCCGCAGGCGTTGCAGGCCGCCCTCGCCGACCTGTACCGCACCGAGAAGGCCAGCCCGTTCGGCGGCTTCCTGCCGATGCTGCTGCAGTTCCCGATCTTCATCGGCCTGCTGCACGTGCTGCGCCACCTGCAGCCGTCCATCACCGACCCCGCCGCCCGGACCCTCTACGGCTGGACCGCCGCCCAGTTCGAGGACGCCTCGCACGCCAAGCTGTTCGGCGCCCCGATCGCCGCCGGCTTCCAGACCGCCGTCACCGACCTCGGCTCCCTCGCCGCCCACGGCGCCACCGTCAAGATCGTCGCGGCGGTCCTGATCGCCGCCATGGTCACCACCACGTTCCTGACCAGCCGGATGTCCATCCTGAAGACCGGCTGGTCGGAGAACCCCCAGCAGCGCACCGTCCAGCGCGTCATCCTGTACGTCATCCCGCTCTCGCTGCTGGTCTCCGGCCTGATCTTCCCGATCGGCGTCCTCCTCTACTGGACCACCCAGAACCTCGTCGCCCTCGCCCAGCAGATCTACATCCACCGCCGCTACCCCACCCCGGCCGGCCCTCCTGCCGTGGCCCCGTCCTCCACTCCACGTCCCGGCGCCAAACCGGCCGCATCGTCCACCCCACGCCCCGGCGCCAAGCCGTCCGCGACGCCGGTCCCCGGCACCGCTGCGAAGCCGGCCGGAACGCCGAGCCCGGGCACCGGCGCCAGGCCGTCCACGTCGTCCACCCCGCGCGCCGGAGGCAAACCCGCCGGGTCGTCCGCTCCGCGTTCCGGCGCCAGGCCGGCTTCCTCGCGTCGCAGGCGTTCCGGCCGCTAGAGGCCGTTCACGGCCGGGTCTCGCCCTGGGGCGAGACCCGCCGGCCCGCCGCGTCTCGGCCCGCCGCGTCTCGGCCCGCCGCGTCTCGGCCCGCCGCGTCTCGGCCCGCCGCGTCTCGGCCCGCCGCGTCTCGGCCCGCCGCGTCTCGGCC
>NZ_JBVHFK010000016.1:110605-160137 GCF_055562375.1 Actinoplanes sp. NPDC019969
CCGCCGACGGTCCGCCCGGGTGACGGTGGATCTCGGGTGGCTGGTTCTCATGGCTGTCTCGCGGCTGCTGAGACAGCCATGAGAACCAGCCGAGGCGTTCCGCGGGTTCGTCAGCCGTCGTTCACGCCTGTTGTGGCGGCCGCGAGACCGGTCTGGTGTACGGCTGGATCGCGCCTGCCGTACCTCAGGCCGGTCAGCGAGCGGTCCTGACCGGTCTGAGCGACGGCAGGCGAACCGGGACGGGACCGCCGGTCAGGCGCGGGGGACCACGACGACCGGGCGGCAGGCCCGGCGCAGCAGGCGGGCAGAGACGCCACCGAGCAGGACGCGCCGCGCCGGGCCGTACCCGCGGGAGCCGCAGAACAGCACGTCGACGTCGTTCAGGGCGGCCAGCGTCTCGACCACGTCACCGGAGCGGATCTCCCAGGTCACGGGTACGTCGGGGACGGTCCCGGCGGCTCGGCGCAGCGCATCCTCGTACGTCTCCCGGGCCGTGTCCAGGAAGGCCCGTTCGGCGTCGGCGCCCAGCAGGAACGGCCGGGCGGCGTCTCCCCGGGCGACCACGGTGATCAGCAGCAGCGGGGTGGCGGTACGGCGGGCCAGGCGGGCCGCGGTGTCGAGGGCCGCCCGGCCGTCGGGGGTGTCGACGTAGGCGACGCCGATCCGGCCGAGCGTTCCGGGTGGCGCGGGCATGCCGGCGGGGGCGACGGCGACGGGGCAGACGCTTCCGGCGAGCAGGCGTTCGGCGGTGCTTCCGGGGAGGATCCGGGCGTCGGGCGCGGCGGATCCGGAGCCGACGACGATCAGGGCGGCGCCGGTACGTTCGGCGAGGTCGTGCAACCCGTGGGCGGCGGAGCTGGACGCCACCACCCGGTAGTCGGCTTCGGGCCCGGCGTCGCCGAGGACGTCGCGGGCCTGGCCGAGGACGCGTTCGGCGGCGTCGCGGCGGTCGCTGATCCATTCGGCGTCGACCCGGCCGGAGCCGATCGCCGACGGTGCGGCGTGGACGGCGGCGACGATCAAGGGCGTCTGGAGGGTACGGGCGGCCCAGCTCGCCAGGGTGAGCGCGTCCGAGGCGGCCGCGCCCCCGTCGACGCCGACGAGCACCGGGCCTTCGGCCGGGGCGTTCACGACCGGGACCCGTCGCCAGGATCCGGCCTGTCCTCACGCGGCGGCACGCCATCCGGCTCAGCGGCCGCAGGAGAACCGGCCGCGGACGAACCGGGCGCAGGGGAACCGGGTGTGGAAGGAGCCGGCGAAGAGGAGGACGACGGGCCGGTGGGTGCGGAGGAGTCGGGGGAGGGGGTGGCGGTGCGGAGGCGGGAGTGGCGGTAGCCGTACAGGAAGTAGATGAGGAGGCCGGCCGCGAGCCACGCGGCGAAACGGATCCACGTGTCGAGCGGCAGGTCGGACATCAGGTAGACGGCGAACGCGACCCCGATCAGCGGCAGCACCGGTGACCAGGGGACCCGGTACGGGCGGGGCATGTCCGGCCGGGTTCGCCGGAGCACGATCACGCCGATGTTGACCAGGACGAAGGCGAACAGGGTGCCGATGTTGACGAGTTCGACGATGGTGCCGAGGGGGACCAGCGCGGCCAGGATGGCGATCAGGATGCCGAGTCCGATGGTGAGGCGCGCCGGGGTCCCGTACCGCTGATTGACCGTCGCCAAGCGGCGCGGCAGCAGGCCGTCGCGGCACATCGCGAAGAAGATCCGGGTCTGGCCGTAGAAGATCACCAGAACCACGCTGGTGATCGCGACGACGGCGCCGAGTGCCAGGATCGCCGCCGCCCACGTCATGCCGGCCCCCTGGTCGAGGGCGGCGGCGAGCGGCGCGTCACTGCCGGACATCTGCTCCGGGGTGGCGATGCCGATGGCGCCGGTCACCGTCAGCACGTAGAAGAGGGTGCAGATGGCGAGCGACCCGAGGATGGCGAGCGGCAGGTCGCGGGCCGGGTTGCGGGCCTCCTCGCTGCCGGTGGAGACGGCGTCGAACCCGATGTACGCGAAGAAGATGATCGCCGCCGCGGACGTTATCCCGTCGACTCCCTGCGGCGCGAACGGCGTGAAGTTGTCGGTGCTGAAGTTGACGAACGCGACGGCGATGAAGAAGACCAGCACGAGAAGCTTGATCACGACCATCACGAGGTTGACGCGTACGCTCTCGGTCACGCCCCGGACCAGCAGCAACGTGATCGCCAGGACGATGAACACGGCAGGCAGGTTGACGACGCCACCCTCCTCGGGGGCGGCCGCGATGGCGTCCGGCAGCGCGAATCCGAACGCCGCGTCCAGGAACGCGTTGAGGTTCCCGCCCCAGCCGACGGCGATGGCCGCGACCGACACCCCGTACTCGAGGATCAGGTCCCAGCCGATGATCCACGCGACGAGTTCGCCGAGGGTCGCGTAGGCGTAGGTGTAGGCGCTGCCGGACACCGGGATGGACGACGCCAGCTCGGCATAGGACAGCGCCGAGAACGCGCAGGCCACCGCGGCGAGCACGAACGACAGGATGACCGCCGGACCGGCGAGCGCCGACCCCTTCCCGATCACCACGAAGATGCCGGTGCCGATGATCGCGCCGACACCCATCGCGGTGAGCTGGGTGGCGCTGACCGCCTTCTTGAGCTGCGAACCCTCCTCGGACGTCTCGGTGATCAGCGACCGGACATCGCGAACCGCGAATATTCCCTGCCTGGCCATCACGCGTCTCCTCCCCGTCACCTCGACAGCCACCGTCACCCCGCCACTGCGCACGCCGCAAGGTGATCGGCGCGATGCGCCGAAACCCGCCTCTCCGGTTGCGGTTTGCCGATGTTCCTCTCCGAAAACCCCTGCGGCGTACGGGTTGTGCGCTCCCCCGGGCGTGCGGCAAGAGAGCCTGCGGGGGACACTGCGTGGGTTGTACGGTGAGGCGGACGGGCAGTTCGCCGGCTCGGAGGGCGCGGAATGGGCGAGGCCGTGATGACGACACGGCGGCAGGCCGACGGCGCGATCGTCGTCGACGTGCGCGGCAGCCTGGACGCGGCCACGGTGGACGTGGTCCGCTCGGCGCTTCTGGACGTCCTGCAGCGGGAGCGTCCACGTCTGATGATCGTGGACCTGACGTTCGTCACGTTCATGGATTCGATGGGCATCGGCATGCTGGTCGCCGGCTACGAGGCGGCCCGGGACGTGGGCGCCCGGTTCACGCTGCGCAACCCGAGCGAGTTCGTGCACCGGCAGTTGCGGATCACCGGGCTCACCGACCTGTTCGGCCTGCCCTCGACGGCGGGCGCGCAGACCTTCAGAATCTGAGCGTGACGACCATTCTGGTTCCGTACCACCAGGACGAACGGCTTCCGTACGACGACATCCCGGTCCCCGCCGACGTCACCGTCGATCCGGTGTTCCCGGCGTCGGGCCGCTGGGAGCGGCTGGCCGCGTCGTACGAGGCGGTCGCGTCGGCGGTCGCCGCAGCCGGGCCACGGCCGCTGGTCTTCTCCGGTGACTGCCTGATCGCCGGGGCGGTGGTCGCGGGCCTGCAACGGGCCGGCGCCGACCCGGGGATCGTCTGGTTCGACGCGCACGCCGACCTGCACACCCTCGGCTCCAGCACGTCCGGTTACCTGGGCGGGCTGTCGTTGCGCCTGGTCACCGGGGCGCACCCGGCGGAGTACGGCGACCGGTTCGGCCTGCGTGGCATCGCTCCGGAACGGGCCGTGCTCGCGGACGCCCGCGACACCGACCCGGCCGAGGCGGAGTACCTGGCCACCGGCGCGATCCGGCGCCTGCCGGTCGCGGAGGTGACCGGGGTGACGGCGCCGCCCGGCCCGTTCCTGCTGCACGTGGACCTGGACGTGATCGACGCCGGCGAGGTGCCGGGCCTGCGGTTCCCGGTCCCGGGCGGCCCGTCCGCCGACGACGTGCTGGCCGCCTGCGACCGCCTGCTCGCCACCGGCCGGGTCGCCGCGGTGCACGTGGCGTGCCCCTGGCTCCCCGCCACCGGCGTCCACGAGAACCAGACCCGCGCCGCGCTGCTCACCCGCTTCACCACCACGTGTTGAGTTCGGCCGTTATGCGCGCCCCGAATCCACACGCTGTCGGGTCACGGACCGCGTGTTGAGTTCGGCCGTTATGTGCGCCCCAAATCCACACGCTGTCGGGTCGCGGACTGCGTGTTGAGTTCGGCCGTTATGTGCGCCCTAAATCCACACGCTGTCGGGTCGCGGACCGCGTGTTGAGTTCGGCCGTCATGTGCGCCCTAACTCAACACGCGGGTCAGGCCGCTCTGACGGGGAAGTGGATCGGGCCGCGGATCAGGCCGGAGCTGCGGCGGCGGACGGCGCCGGCCCGGGTCAGGCCGGGCATCCGTTCGGCGAGGCGCTGCAGGGCGACGGCGGCCTCGAGGCGGGCCAGGGGCGCGCCCACGCAGTAGTGGATGCCGCTGGAGAAGGCCAGGTGGTCGGCTTCCGGGACGCGGTGGATGTCGAAGCGGCCGGCGTTCGTGTAGACCGCGGGATCACGGTTGGCGCCGCCGATCAGCGTCATGACGAACTGGCCGGGGAGCACCGTACGCCCACCGATCTCGATCTTCTCGGTCGCGCACCGCGCGGTCCGCTGCACCGGCGGATCCCACCGCAACGTCTCCTCGATCGCCTTCTCGGCGAGCCCGGCCGGGTCGGCGCACAGATCAGCCCACTGCCGGGGGTGGTCGAGCAGCGCGTTGACCGCGTTGCCGATCAGGTTGACGGTGGTCTCGAAGCCGGCGACCAGCAGCAGCCGCAGCATCGGCAGGATCTCGTGGTCCTGGATCTGGTCGCCCTCGGCGGCGAGGATCCGCCCGATCACGTCGTCGCGCGCGGCGGCCCCGGGCCGCCCGAACTCCGCGCGCCGGGCGGCGAGGAGCCGCACGAACACGTCGTCGAGGGCGTTCTTGGCCTCCTGCAACCGGGCGGCGTGCCGGAGCCCGCGGATGCCGTCGAGGGCGCTGCCGATGGTCGCGCCGTGCCGGGCGAACCCGTCGGCGTCGGCGTCCGGGATGGCCAGCAGGTCGCTGATCACCGCGATCGGCAGCGGCGCGGAGAACGCGCTGACCAGGTCGAACGTGCCGGTCTCGGCGGCGTCGGCGAGCAGCTTGCCGACGGTCTTCTCGACCTGCGGGCGGAACCCGGCGATCTGCCGGGGCGTGAACGACGGCTGGGCGATCCGGCGCAGCCGGGTGTGGTCGGGCGGGTTGCGGTCCAGGAACGACATGTCGACCTGTTCGGCGCCGGGCAGCGGCGGCCCGGTCGTCGCCGTGGTGCGCACCCCGAACCGGCGGTCGCGCAGCACGGTGTTGCAGACGGCGTGGCTGGTGGTGACGTAGTTGCCGAGCCGGGTGCCGACCAGGTCGCCCTGGGCGCGGATGTCGGCATAGATCCGGTACGGGTCGGCGCGCCCCGGCGACAGGTGCAGCCGGCACATCGGATCCCGGGTGACGTACCCGTGGTAGGCGACCAGCAGCCGGTGCCGGTACAGATCGGCGGCGAAACCCAGAGCCCCCATGGACGGGCCCTCCTCCCGCAAGGATGCCTCTGACGGCAGCCTAGGGGAGGAGGGCCGGCCATCGCACTCAGTCGATCTCCGCCACGTACCCGATCAGGTGGGCCAGGGCGGCGTTCCAGTTGATGGTCAGCTCGTTGGTCGCCCACGAGCCGATGTCGTCGATGTAGCAGAACTGGCCGACGCAGCCCTTCAGCTTGGCCTGCGCGACCGGGTCCTGGATGGACGAGTTCGGGCCACCGGCGAGGGTGCCGGCCGGCGGGTGCGGCAGGGACGGGTCGAGCTGGGCGGCGTACCAGCGGCTGTGCTGGTTCTGCGAGGCCACCTCGCCGTACCCGGTCACGTAGGAGATGTTCAGCGCGTTCCGGCCGAACAGGAAGTCCAGGCCGGTCAGCAGGCCGTTCCGGTACGTGTCCCTACCGGTGATCCGGTGCGCGGCCGCGACGACCACCAGGTTGTTGGCGATGACGCTGCTGGAGCCCCAGTCCCAGACGTTGCCGGTCGGGGCGTAGGCGACGCCGTACGGGTGCTGCCGCTGGATCGCCAGGTACTTGTCGGCGCCCTTGACCACCTGGCTCTTGACGGTGGACAGGCCGGGCAGCTTGTTCGGCACCAGCGCCAGGTCGATCTTGGCGGCCGCGGCGGTGGACGCCCAGTCGAAGGCGACCGGGCCGAACACGTCGGCGGTGTGCTCCGGCGAGGCCAACAGGTCGGCCGCGTACTTCTTGTCACCGGTCGTCAGGTACAGCTCGGCCGCCGCCCAGTAGAAGTCGTCGGTCACCTTGCTGTCGTTGTACGCGCCGCCGCCGACACCGTCGGACTCCGGGGCGTACAACGCCGGGTTGGCCTTGGCGGCCGCGTAAGCGGTGCGCGCGGCGGACAGCGCCCGGGCCGCGAACGCCGCGTCGTACTTCCGGTAGAGCCGGGACGCCTGGGCCGCGGTGGCCGCCACGTTCAGGGTCGCCGCGGTGGAGACCGGGTGCAGCTCACGGGGCTGCGGGTCGAGGTGCGGCAGCAGCGGCAGGCCGGTCCAGGCCTGGTCGTGGATCTTGTGGTGGACCAGTCCGGCGTTCGGCTTCCCGGCCGGGACCTGCATGCTGAGCAGGAACTCCAGCTCCCAGCGCGCCTCGTCGAGCAGGTCGGGGGTGCGGTTCCCGCTCTCCGGGATGGTCAGGTCCAGCTTGCGGGAGCCGCGGTTGTGCTCGTACTCGGCGAGCAGCTCCCACACCGAGATGCCGCCGTTGACGACGTACTTGCCGTGGTCGCCGGCGTCGTACCAGCCGCCGCGCACGTCCAGGGTGTAGTCGCAGACGCCGGGCTGGCACGGGACGTTGCCGTCGCCCTGGTTGGGGGCGACGTCGACGTGCCCGGCCGGGCGGGCGTACCCGGGACGCAGGTCGTCGCGGATCTCGATGCCGCTGCGCTGGGTGTAGTAGAACTTCAGGGCGTCGGTGCGCAGCTTGTCGTACGCCGCGGAGCCGATGTCGAAGGGCCGTGAGGTCTCACCGTCCGCGACCAGCGTCAGGCCGGTGGCCTTCTTCCGGGATTTTCCGAAGTCGATGGTGTGGACGTTCTGCCCGGACGAGGCGTCGATGCCGCGCGGCACAGTCCGGCCCTTGGCGAGAGATTTGCCCGATCTGTCGCGCAGCTCCCACGGCAGGGCGGTGGTGGACGCCGTGACCAGCGTGGCGCCCTTCGGGCCGTCGGCCAGGTACGCGACCTGGTTGACCCGGACCCGCGGCCCGGTGTCCGGCTCGTAGACCTCCGGCGGCACGCCCCCGACCAGCGAGACGTTGTCGACGCAGAACCGCCACGGGTCCGGGCTGCCGCCGATCTGGAAGGCGACCTGGCCCTGGGTGGTGCTCGCGTTCGCGGTGAAGGTGTACTCGTAGTGCTGCAGGGCCCCCTCGCTCAGGACGGGCGACTGTTCGAAGTAGGTGTCGTACGGGCTGACCGACAGGCCGGTGATGGCGCGCGCGACATGACCGGGCCCGCCTTCCGAGGCCGCGTCGAAGCTGAACCGGTACGTCTCGCCGGCGACCAGTTCGATGTCGTTCTGACCCACCGCGGCGTCCCAGCGGTTGGTGGTGCCGCCGGGCACATCGACGCAGGCCCGGCCGTCGGTCAGGCCGATGGTCATGTCGGCGTTGGTCCAGAAGGGATCGGCGCCGTTGTCGAAACCGCCGTTGACGACCTGTTCGACCTCTGCGGCGGTGGCCGGGGCGGCGGCCCCGGCGACGAGAAGGACTGATATGACCGCTATCTTGCGGGAGCGCTCCCAGAGATGCATGGACATATATTGGTTGCGCGCGTGTTACGCGTCAACGGTCCTGGTCGCGGATCCAGGCATCGACCAGCCCACCGAAGTGGGCGTGGAACTTCTCGTGCTCGTGCACGGGGTACGTGGCGCGGACCGTCTCGCGCAGCAACGACCGGAACTCCTCCGAGACGACCCAGTCGTACACGATGTCATTGACGTTGGTCAGGCTCTTCTCGCAGAACTCCTGGTACTTCTCGATCTCGAAGTAGTCGTCGGCCAATTTCCGGTACGCCTGCAGTTTCTCGGCGTACGTGCGGTCGGAGGCGGCGATCGCGAAATACTCCGACGTGTTCGTGTCGATGTTCGGCCGGCGATCGGTCACCACGCAGAACACCGTCCACCGCAGCAGCGCCGTCATCGCCCACGGGAAGTAGTAGTGCAGCGAGGTCAGCGACACGTCGGGGCAGGCGTTGGCGTAGTCGATCGGGTGCACCTCGTCACCGCGTACCAGTGATTCGCAGCTGTTGAACTCCCACCGGAAGAATGCGTTCACCAAACGGGAGATCGTCACCACCTCGTCGCCCGCGGACGCCGACAGGAAATGGTGGTCGACCTCGTACCGGGAATGCATCGGCTGCTCGGGGCGGAATTTCATCACCATCGTCTCCGGGCCGATGCTGAGGCTCCGGGCGAACACGTCGTAATCCTCGATCGAGGCCTGCAGGTGCATCAGCCGCTCGCCGGACGCGTCGTAGGCGGCGTGCAGCTCGGCCGGGTTCCGGATCTTCGACACCCCCACCCAGGCGCCGCCGTCGTACGGCTTCATCCACAGCGGGTAGCCGATCGCCGCCGCCGTCGCGTCCAGGTCGAACGGCCGGTTGTAACGCTCGGCCGTGTACGCCCACCGGGAGTTCTCCAGGGGGTTCTTGAACGGGACCAGCACCGTCTCCGGCACCTTCAGGCCGAGCCGCATCATCGCGCAGTACGCGGCGTGCTTCTCCATCGACTGGAAGGTGAACGGGCTGTTCAGCAGGTAGACGTCGTCCATCAGCGCGATCTTCTTGAGCCACTCCCGCGGGTGGTAGTACCAGTAGGCGAGCCGGTCGATGACCAGGTCGTGACGCGGCTGGTCGCGCAGGTTGAACGGCTCGATGGTGACCCGTACCGGCCGGGCCCGATGGGTCCGCCCGTCCGCCGCGGTCACCACACCCAGCCGGCGCAGCAGCGCCTCGTAGGCGCGCGGCCAGTCGTCCTCGGTGCCCAGCAACATTCCGATGGTGTGCTCGACGTCGGCCACGTCGCCTCCTCCTTCACTCTTGGATCAATCCGGCCACACCCGTCGCAGGAGATCTGTCAGATGCGGATGCAGCGCATCCCGCCAACCGGTCCAGGTGTGGGCGTCCGGGTTCTCCGCGAACGCCATCGGATACCCCTGTTTGCGCAGCGCATCCGCCATATCTCGGTTGTTCGCCAGGTTCTCCTCGGCGGCGCCGCAGGTCAGCGTCGCGGGAACCGCCGGGCCCGCGGTCGCGTGCCGGACCAGGCCGGTGAACCGCACGATCCGCCGGAAATGCCGGAAACCTGATTCCTGGCGGTCGTACCGCGCCTGGAAGTAGCTCCCGGACTGCAGGAACACGCCCGCGAACGCCTCCGGATGCCGCCGTTGCGCGTGCAGCATGGCCAGCGCGCCCAGGCTCACCCCGGCGCCGACCACCGGACCGCCACCCAGACGCGCCCGGATCCGTGGAAGCGCTTCCAGCGCCAGGAAGCGGGCATAGCCGGGGTCGGCGGAGTAGCTTTTCTCCCGGTTTGCGCTTTCCAGCAACACCAGGTGGTACGGGCGAACACGCCCACTCTCGATCGAGGCGGCGGTGAAGCGGCCCAGACCACCCCGGCGGGCGTACTCCGGGCCGTCGTGGGCGACCAGCACCCGGCGAGTCGCCGCCGCCGGGGACCAGACCCGCATGCCGTCCAGCCGCCGCCAGACACCGGCCGCCACCGGCAGCGACAGCCAGTCCGGCTCCTGATAACCGGGGAACCGCAGCTCGGGCTGATCGACGATCTGCCGCCGCCCGTCGGAGTGGAGCAGCTCGAAACAGAACTCCAGGCGCTGTGCCGGCGGGCGCTGGCGGCGCAGCTCCCAGCCGGTGTCACGGTAGGTCAGGTCGGCCCGGAACGCCGACGAGAGCACCCGCACCCCGGCCAGCCGGCGGGCCGGATCGGCATAGCGGAAGCGGAGCACGGCGCCCTCACACCACGACCCGATCGCAGCCACCATGAACGAACATTAACCGCACCCGGCCGGTCCCGCCGGACTTCCTTCCTACACTCGGCGCCATGTGGATCCGGATCGAAGGGCACGACCTGCCGGGGCGCTCGGGCGCGCCGCAGGCGGAGACGTTGCGGCTGGCCGGGGTCGAGGTGGGGGTGCAGCGGCGTGCGGAAGTGGTGGACCGGGTGCCGGTCCACGCCGACCGGGCCGTGTGGGAGCTGGAGATCGAGACCCGCGAGGTGGACGGGCGGATCGACGTGCGCGGGCCGTGGGTGCACGGGCGGCCGGGCGCGCGGTTCCTCTATCTGAGCTGGGGCTCGACGAGCACCGGGGTGTTCGCGGGGTTCCGCCGGGCCAAGCTGATGTTCGGTGACATCCCCAGGGAGCTGCTGAGCGCCGGCTCCGGGGTGCTGGTCGGTCGCCTCGGGCTGACCGGGCCGGACGGGGGGCCGCGTTGCGCTCGCGTCCGCCCGCCGGACATCACCTGGACGCTGTCGCCGGCGTGACGGTGGTTACATCTGCGGGCGGAGGCGGGGTTCCGCGTCGTTGCGCGGCCGAAAGTGTCGGGGGGTCGGCCTAGAGTCGGCGCATGTTCCTCGACCGGTCCTTCGTCCCGCCTTATGCAGCGGGGCCGGCATGAGTGACGTCGTGCGCGGTGGCGACGGTGGGGTGCGGGTCCTGCACGGGCTCGTCGGCCGTGACGGTGAGTTGGGCCTCTGGGGCGAGGACGCGGTGGCGGCGGCCGCCGGGTTCACCGCGGGCCGGGGGGCGGCACGGCCGCATCCGTTCGCGGTTCCGGCGACCGGGCTGCCGATGGGTGAGGCGCCGGCCGAGGTGACGCTGACGCTGCCGTCGACCAGTGCCGGGCCGCTGCCGTCACCGCATCTGGGGCTGCCGGAGCGGCGCGGGGCGCCACGGGCGCGGGCGTGGCGGGTGCCGGTGGTCCGGGTGCCGTTCGTCGACCCGGATGTGGTGGCCGAGTTCGAGGGCCGGGTCGCGCCGTCGGCGGCCTGGATGGTGGAGTTGTGCGGTTTCGCGGCGAGCCTGGTGCGGCGCGGCCGGCTGCTGCCCGGCGTGCGGATCGACGGGGCCCGCCCGGTGGCCTGGTGGCGCCCGGTCGTGACCGGCGCCGACGCGGTCCGGCTGGCCGCCCTGGCCGACCGGATGCCACCGGCCTGCCTCGCTTCCTCCCCTCCTCCCTCCCGGGCCGCCTCCACTCCTTCGGCCACCACCTCTCGCTCCTCCACGCCGTTCGATTCCTTCGCAGCCTCGTCCATGTCCTCCTCGTCTGCCGCAGCCTCTTCCTCTTCGCCTTCCTCGTCCTTCTCCTCTTCCCCGCGTTCGTCCGACGGCGGGCCGTCCTCTTCCCCGCGTTCGTCCGACGGCGGGCCGTCCTCTTCCCCGCGTTCGTCCGACGGCGGGCCGTCCTCCTCCGCGCGTTCGTCTGACGGCGTGCCCTCCCCAGCGGCGCAGGTGACGGCGGTGGCGATCGAGCGGCTGGTCGACGGGCTGGTGCGGACGCGGCTGGCGGAGGCCGGGGTGAGTCTCGCCGACTACGGGTGGCTGGCCGCGCTCACCGGGGAGCCGGAGTTCGAGGCGGCGCCGATGCTGCTCGACGAGCTGGTCCGCCGGTTGGACGGGTGGTTCGCGCAGGCGGCGGGCGGGGCCGAGGTTCGGGTGTGTTTCCGGCTCAGCGACCCCCGCGAGCACGAGCCCGTCATGCCCGACGAGGTGCCGCTGCCGGAGGACGCGTGGCGGCTCGAGTTCCTGCTGCAGGCCACCGACGAGCCGAGCGTGCTGGTGCCGGCCGCCGACGTCTGGCGGGACCGGTCCGCCCCGCTGCGCCGCTGGACCTCGCATCCGCAGGAGCGGCTGCTCGCCGGGCTGGGCCGGGCCGCCCGGCTCTACCCCGACCTCGACGAGGCGCTGCACGGCATCCACCCGGGGGAGATGCTGCTCGACACCGAGGGCGCGCACCGGTTCCTCAGTCACGCCGCGCTGCTGGAGGAGGCGGGCTACGGCGTGCTCCTGCCGGCGTGGTGGCGGCGCCGGCCGAGCCTCGGGCTGTCCCTCGAGGTGCGCGGCCGCGACCCGGTGTCGCACGTGCTGCGCGACCGGGCGGTGGGGTTGCGGGAGCTCGTCGACTACCAGTGGGGCCTGGCGCTCGGCGGACGCACCCTCACCGAGGACGATCTGACCGACCTGGCCAGGGCCAAGGTTCCGCTGGTCCGGCTGCGCGGGCGGTGGGTGTTCCTGGATCCGGAGCGGCTCGCCGCCGGCCTGGCGTTCCTGCGGCGCGGCGGCGGGCGGATGACGGCCGGCGACGCGCTGCGGATGATGCGGCTGCTGCCCCCGGAGGACCTGCCGCTCCCGGTGACCGACGCGCGCGGCGAGGGCTGGCTGGCCGACCTGCTGAGCGGCCGCCTCGACGAGCGGCTGGAGGTCCTGCCGCAGCCGGCGGGTTTCGAGGGGTCGCTCCGGCCGTACCAGATCAGGGGTTTCTCCTGGCTCGCGTTCCTCGACTCGCTCGGGCTCGGCGCGTGTCTCGCCGACGACATGGGTCTCGGCAAGACGCTGCAGCTCCTGGCGTTGCTGCTGCACCACCGGGCGGGGCCGGCGCTGCTGGTCTGCCCGCTGTCGGTGCTCGGCAACTGGCAGCGGGAGGCGGCCCGGTTCGCACCGTCGTTGCGGGTGCGGGTGCTGCACGGCGCCGGCCGGGACGATCCGGCCGCGCTCGCCGCCGGGGCCGACGTGGTGCTCACCACGTACGCCACCGCGGTCCGGGACGCGGACGCGCTCGCCGCGATCTCGTGGGACCGGGTGGTGCTCGACGAGGCGCAGCACATCAAGAACAGCGGTGGCCTCACCGCCAAGGCGGTGCGCCGGTTCCCGGCCCGCAACCGGGTCGCGCTCACCGGCACCCCGGTGGAGAACAGGCTGGCCGAGCTCTGGTCGATCCTCGACTTCCTCAACCCCGGGGTGCTGGCGTCGGCGCACACGTTCCGGGCCCGGTTCGCGGTGCCCGTCGAGCGTTACGCCGACGAGGACGCCGCCGCCCGGCTGCGCCAGGCGACCCGGCCGTTCCTGCTGCGGCGCACCAAGGCCGACCACGGCATCGCCGCCGAACTGCCCGCCAAACGGCACGTCCGGCACCTGTGCGGGATGACGACGGAGCAGGTCAGCCTGTACCGGGCGGTCCTCGACGACCTGACCGACCGGCTCGCCGAGCCCGGCGAGAAATGGCGCAAGGGTCTGGTGCTCGCCGCGATGACCAAGCTGAAACAGGCCTGCGTGCATCCGGCGCTGCTGCTCAAGGACGGTTCTCCGCTGCCCGGCCGGTCCGGCAAGGTGGACCGGCTGGAGGAGATCGTCGACCATGCGCTCGGGGCGGGGGAGAGCGTGCTGTGCTTCACCCAGTTCGCCGCGTTCGGGGCGATGCTCACACCCCACCTGACGGCCCGGTTCGGGGTGCCGGTGAAATTCCTGCACGGCGGCACCCCGCGCGGCGCCCGTGACACCATGGTCACCGAGTTCCAGGAGGCGAAGCAGCCCGGGATCTTCGTGCTGTCGCTGAAAGCCGGCGGGACCGGTCTCAACCTGACCGCCGCCAACCACGTCGTGCACGTCGACCGCTGGTGGAACCCGGCGACCGAATCCCAGGCCTCCGATCGGGCGTTCCGCATCGGGCAGCGCCGTGACGTGCACGTACACACCCTGGTCTGCCTCGGCACCCTCGAGGAGCGGATCGATCGCGTCCTCGCCGACAAGGGCGTCCTCGCCGAACGCGTGGTCGGCGCCGGCGAGGGCTGGCTCAGTTCCCTCTCCGCGCAGGAGCTGCGTGACCTGTTCGCTCTCGCCCCGGAGGCCATCGTTGACTGACTTCTCGGTGGCGTTCCTGGGCATGTTCGAGTCGTTGCGGATGGGCCCGACGTTCGCCCGTGGCCGGCGCGACGAGCGGGCCGGGCACGTCCGCAGCCTCACCGTCTCCGGCAGCCTGGCCGTCGCGCTCGTCCGTGGTCCCGACGACCCGGCCGCCTTCCGGGCCCGGATCGCGGTGCGGGCGTTCGGCGCCTCGGAATGGGCCCGGGTCGAGTCCGCGCTGGTCGGGCAGGCCCGTTTCACCGCCGAACTGCTCGACGGGCGGATGCCGGCCGGCATCGAGGCGATCTTCGCCGGGGCCGGGCTGAGCCTGCTGCCGCTGTCCTTCGACGAGGTGGCGATGGACTGCTCCTGCGAACGCTGGCCGATGCCGTGCGCGCACCTCGCGGCGACCTGCTACGCCCTGGCCCGGGCCTTCGAGACGGACCCGTTCGAGGTGTTCACCTGGCGTGGCCGCTCCCGCGACGAGCTGCTGATGCGCTTGCGCCGCCTGCGTGAGGCGTCGGCGGCCCACGCCGCGGGCACTGACGAGGGCCTGCCCGGAAAGAGCGACGAACCGCCGCGCCCGGCGGGTGACGGCGACAGTGCCGGACCCGGCACGGCCTTCGCGGATCCCGCCACGTTCTGGGGCGCGATCCGGCTGGTCGAGCCGGATCCCGAGCCCGCCGGGGTGCGGCCGGACACGCTGCTGGATCAGCTCGACCCGCCCGCCCTGACCCATGACGGGCGGCCCCTCGTCGAAGTGCTGAGGCCGGCCTATCAGGCACTGCCGGACGAATCCCCCGGCTGACCGGAACCCGTGCCCGCCTTTCCCGTGTGGATTCCGGGTCCCTGCCGTTCGGCGTGGAAATCGGCGCCGTGGCGCATTCGCCCTGGCCGGATTGATTGCGCGAGCGTCCGCTCCCGTCGATTCTCTGCCCGTCGCGGGGAGTGCGGACTATGGACCGGCCGGTCATGGCGGCCCGGTGTGGGGGCGAACGAGGTCTCCGGGCGGTGTCGTCCACCTGCTCACCGCCGCTGGAGTCGACTGGGTGGCCTGAGCGCGCAGGCCAGTGCCGAGAAGTGCTGAGAATCCTCTGATATCCAATGACGTATTGACTTTAAGGACCGCGTGTGGGTCGGCCGAACGGTCATCGTTCCGGTAAACGCGGCGTTCGGCTTTGCGGGGCGTGATGAGCTACGCAAGTCATGGCGATTTGTACTGAAAAGGTGTGACATGAAGAACGCGAAGCGGATGCTGGCACTGGCCGGTATGACTCTGGCGGCCGGTGCCATGCTCGGGATCAGCCCGGCCCAGGCGAGCCCCGCCGCCGTTGCGGCGCCCGGCAGTGAGACCGCCAAGAGCGGCCCCTACTGGGACTGGAACGACGACTATGTGGTCGGTTACTACTCCAACAAGTGGGACTGCTACAAGGCCGGCTGGTGGGGTGAGAAGGTCGGCGCCTGGGAGGACCCGTACTGCTACCCGGCATGGATTCCGGGCTGGGGGCACGTCTGGGTGCTGCAGGTCGAGGAGGACAACTGGTACTGGAACAGCTGGAACGGCTACTGGCCGCAGAAGTGGCCGTACAAGCCGATGCACATCGGCAAGCCGTTCCACGTCGGCGGGCCCTACAGCCACCCGCTGAAGAATCTGAAGGGCGTCCAGTACGGCGACCTCAACGGGTACAAGATCAACCCGTACAAGAAGTTCAATGGCCCGAAGGACATCTTCGAGGCGCCGGACGATTTCGTGCCGCCGAAGCTGCCGTCCAACTTCCCGCTGGGGCAGCCGGACTTCAAGAAGCCGCAGAACCACCCCAACTTCCCGCTGGGGCAGCCCGACTTCAAGAAGCCGCAGACCAAGCCGAACTTCCCGCTCGGCCAGCCGGACTTCCAGAAGCCGCAGCAGAAGCCGAACTTCCCGCTCGGCCAGCAGAATTTCAAGAAGCCGCAGGGGCAGCAGCAGGACCAGCAGGACTTCAAGAAGCCGAACTTCCCCGGCCTTCCGGACCTGCCGGGCTTCCCGCTCGGCGGCCAGAAGACCGACGGCGAGCAGGGCCGCGGGCGCTGACCGGCGCCGCCGGCTGATCCGACAGGAACGGAAAGGGCCGCCCCTCCACCGGAGGGACGGCCCTTTCGTTCACCAGGCGACGGGGGCGTAGTCCTTCAGGAAGCAGCCGTACACGTCCTCGCCCTGCTCGCCGCGCACGATCGGGTCGTACACCCGGGCGGCGCCGTCGACCAGGTCGAGCGGGGCGTGGAAGCCCTCCTCGTGCAGCCGCATCTTGGTGAAGTGCGGCCGTTCGTCGGTGATCCAGCCGGTGTCCACGCTGGTCATCAGGATGCCGTCGGCGAACATGTCCTCCGCGCTGGTGCGGGTCAGCATGTTCAGGGCGGCCTTCGCCATGTTCGTGTGCGGGTGCCCGGCGCCCTTGTAGCCGCGCGCGAAGATTCCTTCCATCGCCGACACGTTCACCACGTACCGCCGAGGGAAAGTCGACGCCGCCATCGCCGCACGCAGACGGCTGACCAGGATGAACGGCGCGGTCACGTTGCAGAGCTGCACCTCCAGCAGCTCCAGCGGAGCCACCTCGTGCACCCGGTCGCTCCAGCTGTTCGTCGTCGTCACGTCCGGGACCAGGCCACCCGCGTCGATCGCCACCGACCGCGCCGTCAGCGCCATCTCGGTGATCTCCTTGGGCGACAGCGTCGGCGGGTGCGCGGCCGTCAGCGCCGCCGCCGGGGACGAACCGATCGCCGCGGCGCCGCCGAAGAACTCCAGCTCCGGGAGCGGGCCGTCGGGCAGGGGCGCCGACTCGGCCGCCGCGAGCTCCGAGTACGCGCCCGCCGTACGGCGTACGGTCTGCGCCGCGTTGTTGATCAGAATGTCCAGCGGACCGCGCGCCGCGACGCTCTCCGCAAGCCCCACCACCTGCGCGGGGTCACGAAGATCGATGCCGACCACCCGCAACCGGTGCAGCCAGTCCGCACTGTCCGGCATCGCCGTGAACCGGCGGACCGCGTCGTGCGGGAACCGCGTCGTGATCGTCAGATCCGCGCCGTCGCGCAGCAGCCGCAGCGCGATGTACATGCCGATCTTGGCGCGACCGCCGGTGAGCAGCGCGGTCCGGCCGGTCAGATCGGTGCGCGCGTCACGCCGCGAACGGTTCAGCTCGGCGCATTCCGGGCAGAGCTGGTGGTACCACGCGTCGACCACGGTGTACCGCTTCTTGCAGGTGTAACACCCGCGGGCCTGCTTGAGGACCCCCGCCGTCGCGCCCGCCACCGTGCTCTTCAACGGAATCCCGGCGGTCTCGTCGTCGATCCGGCCCGGCGCGCCCGTCGCCGTCGCCTCCGTCACCGCCCGATCGTGCGCCACCACGGCCTGCCGGCGCTCCCGGCGCCGCTCCAACTTCACCGTCTTGAACAGGCTCGCGGTCGCCCGCCGCACCGCCACCGCGTCCGGATGCTCCGGCGGCAGGCCCTCCACCTCGGCCAGAACCGCGAGACAGACCGCGAGACGGTCCGGATCCACACTCACGGCGTCCGGGTCGACACTGCCGGTCATTCGTACTCTCCCTCTGCTGCTTACCCGCACGCACTGTACTTACCGGCGGTCCCCATCGGCCGCCGGGCCTCGAATACGAGAGGGGCCGCTGAGCATTTCCGCTCAGCGGCCCCTCGTCCGGATCAGTGCTACGGCCTGGCGGCCGGATCTTCCGGTTCCTCACGGTCTGCCCGGACCGGTCCGGGATGGTCCGCCAGCGAGGCGGGGCGACGAGCTTGCCTGTCGTACGGGTGCTCACCCGACCCGCCGGTCCACGCCGGCCCACCGTTCGCGGCCCGGCGGTTGCCGCGCCCGTGCTCCGGCAGATGATCGGCGAGCGTGGCCGGGCGGGCCGTGCCGCGCAGCCGGTCGTCGAGCGTCTCCGGGCGGCGGCCGCGCTGGAACCCCACCTCGTTGCGCTCGTGTTCCGCGCTGCCGGGGTGCTGCTCAGGCTCGTTCGTGGCCTGCTCGCTCAGCACCGGGGGACGCCGGGGCGGGATTCCGAACACGTCACCGAGGGTCTGCGGCCGGCGGGGCCGATCCTCCGCGTCGGTGGGCTGCCCGGCGGGGGTTTCCGTACCTCCGTAGGCCGGGATGTGCGGCTCGTTCGGTGGAGCGGCGCTCACCGGCGCGCTGGGCAGGTCGCCCAGGGAGGTGGGCCGGGCAGCGACAACGGCCGGTGCGCTGGTGGCGTCGTCGAGTGGCCGGTGGTCGGGGCCGGTGCGCAGCCATTCGTCGAGGGTCTGCGGGCGGCGGGCCCGTACCGGGGCCTCGGTCGAGCCCGGCATGGTCTGCGTCGGCTCGGTGCCGGCCTGCTCCGGGCCCCCATCCGCAGCGGACCGGGGCATCTCACCGGCCTCGTCGGCCGCTGAGGCGCCGGCCTGGTCTTCTGCCGCGGCGTCCGTGGCCGCCTCGGTCACGGCAGCCGACGTGCCGGCATCCTCCGCGTCGTCCGGAGAGGGCGTCGTGGTCACGCCGTCAACCGCAGTGGGCATTTCCACTGCGCCGGTCTCCTCGGCTTCAGCGGGCGTCGCTTCTTCGACTTCGGCAGCCGCTGTGGTCGGCGTGCTGCTTTCCTCAACCTCAGCGGGTGTGGTCGGCGTGCTGCTTTCCTCAACCTCAGCGGGTGTGGTCGGCGTGCTGCTTCCCTCGACCGCAACGAGTGTGGTGGTTGCGGTGTTGTCCTCGATTGCAGCGGTGCTCGTGGTTGCGGGGTCTTCCTCAGCCTCAATGGGGTGAGCGGTTTCCTCGAGTTCGCTGGAGGCCGTGGCTGTGATCACCTCGCCGTACTCGGCGGGCGGCGAGATGTCGACGCCGGGGGGCGCGGTGGCCTCGGTCGGCTCCGGAAGACTCTCCGGCGCTGCATCCTCGACGACGGGTGTGCCGAGGTTGGCGGAAGCCTCCTCAGATGCGGCTGCCGCGGCAAGCGGCGCATCGTCGCTGTTGGCGGGGTCGAGGCTCGGGCCCGCCGCCGGCTCCGGGAACGCGTGGGTCCCGTCCTCAGACCGGTGAGCAGTGCTCTCTGAGTACGGGTGGTCAGTGGTGTCCGCGGGTACGGCGCTTACCGAACCGGTTGCGGCGGCGACGTCGCGGCCCTGCTGAACGACGGGTTCCCGCGATGTTTCCGTGCTGGCTTCGGACCGTGCCGGAGTGGGGTCGTCAACCGGAGTCGGCGCACCGGGGGTGACATCGGCGGAAGCCACCTCGGCCGAAGGCGCCGGTGAACCCGATTCCGGTTCCGTGGTGGAGGCCGGCTCCACCGATGACGGCTCCGTGGAGGACTCCAGGGAAGCCGGCTCGATGTGGTCCGCCGCGCCGTTGTGCTGGGCCGGCGAGGCGGACTCTTCCGTGTAGTCCGGTTCGGCGGTGGGAGCACTTTCCTTGGCGGTGTGGTCCGCGTCCGCTTCGGTGGTGGGGGAAAGGGCTTCCGTGTGCACCGGATCGGTGAGGGGAGTGGAAACCTCGGTGGCGGGGGCCGGGATCGGCGTCAGGTTCGGCTCGGTGGTGTCGGGCTCGCTGATGTGGGCGATCGCTGGCGCGTCCGGGCGGGAGGGCTCGGAGAACGCGGCCGGTTCCGTGGTGGGGGTTCCGGCGAGAGCGGTGCTCTCGGATGGTGCGGGTGCGTCGAGGGTCTGTGGGTGCTCCGGGGAGGATGGCGGGCTCGCCGGTTCGGTGGGCTGGTCGCCGAAGGCCAGCGGATGCGGCTCGCCGGGGTTTCCGGAGTGCCGGGAGGCGGCAGGGTCGCCGGCCAGCAGGTCGCCGAGGGTTTGCGGGCGGCGCGTGGCGGAGTCGGGGGTGGACTGTTCGGGGGTGGCGCGGTCGAGCCAATGGAACGAGCCGGGGGCCGGGGCGGTGAGGTCGGCGAGCCGGGGGTCGGATCGCCAGGCGAACACCTCTGCGGGCAGGGGCGGGGCCGGCTCGGTGAAAGCAGGCGGCTGAAGGACCGCCGACGACGTGGTCGATTCGGTTTCTGGAGCGATCACCGCCGCAGCGTCTGCGGGGCCGGCCGCCAGGCCACTGCCGGTGAAAGCCGTCGACTCGGTGCTGACAGCGAAGGGTGCCGGGTCACCCGCCGTGAAGGCGGCCGGGTCGCCGTCGGTGGAGAGGAACGCCGACTCGATGTCGGCGGGAGAGAGTTCCGGATCGTTTGCGTGGGGAACGGCTGTCTGCGGGAAGCCGCTTTCACGGGCTACCGGGTTGTTGCTGGTCGCCGGATCGGTGGGCGCCGGAGAGAAGTCCGAGGGCGGGAGCTGCGGACCCTGAGCAGCAGTGGGATCGGTGCTCTCGTCCGTGTCGGCGAGTGTCTTGATGCCCACCAGGGGGAGTGCCTGGGTGGCGGCTGCGGTTCCCGTCGGCAGGTGGAGTACCCGTGTAGTTGCCGGATCGGACTGCTCTGCGGTCGTCGCGTTCTGCTCGTCCGTCGTACCGTCCGGCAGATGAAGGACCTGGGTGGCGGCGGGGTCGGAGGGGTCGGTGTCGTCGCTGGGCAGGTACAGGCGCTGGGTGGCGGCTGGGTCGGACAGATCGGCGTTGCTGCCGGGGAGGTGCAGGGTCTGGGTGACGGCGGGGTCCTGGCCGGCGGGGGAGGGGGCCTCACCGAAGACAGCCTCGCCGAAGACAGCCTCGCCGAAGACAGCCTCGGTGGAGACAACGTCGGCGGACGGGGTTTCGGTGGGGATGGCGCTACCGGCGGGTGCTGAACCGGCGGCCAGGCTGGCCTCGATTTCGGCCCAGATGGCTTCGGGTTCGGTCGGTTCCGGGGCGTTTGCCCGGGCTTCTACCTCGGCCCAGATCACCTCGGCGTCGGTGGGATCGGCGTCGGGGGTGAGGTCCGTCTCCGTAGACGTTCCGGGGATGGGTGTGGTGCCGAGGGGGGTTCCGGCCAGGGGATCCGCGGGGGGTTCCAGGTCTGCCGTGGCTACCGGATCGGTGGCGATCTCCGGATCGTCGGCCGCGTCTTCGTCTGTGGTGATGGTCGGATCGGCGGCGGTACGCGGATATGCGGTTGCTTCCGGGCCTACGACGATCTCCGGGGAGACGACGATCTTGGGGAAAGTGCCGGTCTCGGGCTTGGGTTCGGCGTTCGGAGCGGTGTCGTTTTTGACCGAAATGTCGGATGAGGTGGTGGTGGGGAACGTGGTGGGCACGGTGGCAGCCGCGTGACTGTCGCTCTCGCTCGAGAGCGGCGAGGGCGACGTGGATTCCGAGGCGAGCGCGGCGTCCGAAACAGGCCCAGACCCCGGAGCGAGTCCAGAGCCCGAACCAATCCCGGAGTCCGAGGCGGGCCCGGAGCCTGAAGGAAGTCCGGAGTCCGAGGCGGGCCCGGAGCTTGAAGGAAGCCCGGAGTCCGAGGCGGGCCCGGAGCCTGAAGGAAGCCCGGAGTCCGAGGCGGGCCCGGAGCTTGAAGGAAGCCCGGAGTCCGAGGCGGGCCCGGAGCCTGAAGGAAGGCCGGAGCCTGAAGGAAGTGCGGACTCCGCGCCAGGTGCGAAGCCCGGGGTCAGTGCGGATCCCGGACCCGGTGCCGACCCTGAAGCAGAAGAGGGCTCCGAGGTCGGAGTGGCGTCCGAACCCGGTGCAGGGTCGGAGGCGGGAGAGGACGCGGAGGCCGGGGAAGGCGAGGACGCGGTGTCCGCGGAGGAGTCCGTGCCCCGGGCGAAGTCAGACGCTCTGAGGTCGGAGGCCGCACGCTGCGGCAGGTCAGACGGGCTGAGGTCGGCAGGGGCCGGCGATGTGGCAGCGGACGGCTCACCATCGGCGGAGAAGTCCGTGGAGGGTGCGGCAGTGTCCCGCGGCGCGGTAACGGCCGCGCCGGACTCGGAGCCCGACGGTGGAGCGGACGAGTCCGATGCCGAAGACGCGGGGGCGAGGTCCGGCGTACCGCTGAAGGCCGTTGATCGGCCCGTCAGCAGACCGCCCGCATGAGCCCCCTCGGACTCCCGGTCGGCGAGGTAGGCGATGAACTCCTCATAGTCCAGGACGACCCCGCCCACGTTGTCGCTGCCCGCGGGCAGGGCGTGTTTCGCGGGAGCGGCAGGCAGCGGCATCGCCCGGGAGAGCAGTGTTCCGTCGAGGACGGCGGTCTCGTCGGGGGACGGGCGCCACGCGTGCCGCCCGGTCGGTTCCTCACCCGCGTATTCGGCCAGGCCGGCCCTCTCCTGCAGGCGGCGCAGCGGGCCCGGCGCCCACCAGGACGCGTCGCCGAGCAGGCGCAGCACGGCGGGCACGAGCAGCACCCGGACGACCGTCGCGTCCAGCACCAGCGCGATGATCATGCCGATGCCGATGAAGCGCATGGTGGTGACCGAGGACAGGGAGAACGCGCCGGTCACGACGATGAGCAGGAGGGCGGCGGCGCTGATGACGCGGCCGGTACGGGTCAGGCCGATGGTCACCGCCTCGGTGGTCGCCGCGCCGCGCAGCCGGGCCTCGACCATCCGGGACAGCAGGAACACCTCGTAGTCGGTGGACAGGCCGAACACGACGGCGGCCATCAGCACGACGATGCCGGCTTCGAGGGGGGTCGGTGTCACGTTCAGCAGTGACGCGCCGTTGCCCTCCTGGAAGATCCACACCAGGATGCCGAAGGTGGCGCACAGGCTGAGCGCGCTCATCACCACGGCCTTGACCGGCAGCAGGATGGATCCGAACGCCAGGAACATCAGGATCAGCGTCGCCCCGATGAGCAGCCCGATCATGAGGGGCAGTTCGGCGCCGATCGCCTCCAGGCTGTCGATGTTGCGGGCGGTGACGCCGCCGACGAGCACGTCGCCGGGCAGGGCACGGAGCGCCTCGACGGCGTCGCGGGCCTCGTCGCTGAACGGGTCGCCGCTGGTGAGGTCGGCGGTGAGGACGGCGACGTCCTCGTTGCCGCCGGTCCGGGTGACGGTCTCGACGCCGGGCGCCGCCTCCGCGGCGGCGACGACGGTGTCCGCCGAGGTGGCGGGGCGGACCACGAGCTGGACGCCGTCCGACGCGAACTGCGGATAGTCCGACTTGAGGGTCTCCACCGCCACGCGCGACGGGTCACCGGCGGGCAGCTGCCGCTCGTCGTTCTCGCCGAACCGCGCGTCCAGGATCGGCAGGGCGAGGACCAGGAGTGCGGCGAGGATGGGTACGGCCACCAGCACCGGCCTGCGCAGCACCCATCCCGCGAGCCGTTCCCAGCCGCCGGTGCCGCCGGCCCGGGAGAACGGCAGCCGCACCGGGACCAGGTCGACCCGCGGCCCGAGCACCGCCAGCAGCGCCGGCAGCAGGGTCAGCGACAGCAGCATGGCGAGGAAGACGGCCGCGAGTCCGCCGTACGCCAGAGATTTGAGAAAGCCCTGCGGGAACAGCAGCAACCCGGCGAGCGCCGTCATCAGCAGCGTCGCGGAGAACACGACGGTCCGGCCGGCCGTGGCGACGGTGCGCCGGACCGCGTCGGACGTGTCGTGGACCGCCTGCTCCTCCCGGAACCGCCCGACCATGAACAGCCCGTAGTCGATCGCCATGCCGAGCCCGAGCAGGCTGGCGACGTTGACCGCGAACGAGTTGACCTCGTGGTTGAGCGCGACCACGTGCAGCACGCCGAGCGAGCCGAGCACCGCGCAGCCGCCGATCAGCACCGGCAGCGACGCGGCCACCAGCGACCCGAAGATGATCAGCAGCAGGATCAGCACGATCGGCAGCGACACCATCTCGGCGAACGCCAGGTCGTCGGTGGAGCGCTGCGACGAGGCGTGGCCGAGCGGGATGCCGCCGGCCAGCTCGACCCGGGCCCCGGCGACGGTGAACGCGTCCTCGATCTCGGCGTACGCCTCCATCTTGGCCGCGTCGTCGGCGCCGGCCAGGGTGATCACCGCGACGCCGCTGCTCTTGTCGGCGGCGGCGAACGCGGTGTCGGAGGCGTCCCAGTACGAGGTCTGCGCCGTGACCGCCGTCTTCGGCAGCGCCGTCAGCCGTTCGGCGATCCGCTTGCCGAGTTCGGCGTCGTCGATGTTCCCCTTCTCCGGGGTGTAGATCGCGATGACGTCGCCGCCCTGCCCGCCGGTGGCCGTGGCGACCACGTCGGCGGCCCGGGCCGACTCGCTGCCGGGGTCGGTGAACCCGCCCTCGGTGAGCTGCCCGAAAACGCCGAGGCCCCAGATCCCGGACCCGATCACCGCGACGAGAGCGATGATGAGCACCGGCCATCTGAGGCGGGCGACCCGCGATCCCCAGCCCGCGAACACAGGGTTCCCCTTCCGGTTCGAGAAGTTCGAGCAGGTCAGCGCAAGGTGGCGGCCTGCAGGGCGACGCCGCCGCACTTCGCGTCGAAGGATGCGCCGGTGATCCACTCGACGGAGATCTTGCCAGTTCGCGAAGCCTGATACGAGATGACATAGGCCGATGTCGCCATCGACGTGTCCCGTACCTCCCACGAGCTGTCGAATTCCTTGCCGGTGGAGAGCTTGATGCGCAGGTCGCCGCGGGCGGCGGTGGCGCCGACGTACAGCGTGAGGGTGCTCGAGGCGGTCCCGGCGGGCGCCGACAGGGTGAAGCCGTTGCCGGCGCCGCAGGTGCTCACCCCGCTGGTGACACCGGACGTCTTCGCCAGGGGCTCCCCGCCGGTCCAGCGGAACCGTTCCGGGCCGGCGGTGTGCCGGTTGCGCGGCAGCGACGGGGTGTCCTCGAGGATCGCGAACCCGCCGCCGGCGTCGCGGTCCATGGCGAACCTGCCGCCCTCGCCCCAGTGCACCCAGTCGACGATGCCCTCGGCGGCCAGGTCGACGGTGCCCGGGACCGGCACCCGTTCGATCGTGATCGAGTCGATCGGCGCGAACGACGGCGACGGGGTGATGCTGGGCAGGGGGATCGGGATCTGCGCGGGCGGGCTCGGCGGGGCGGCGGCGAGCGGCGCGTGCGGCGCGGGTTCGGAGTCCCTGCCCCGCGAGTACAGGACGACGCCGAACATGACGACGGCGATCACCCCGGCGAGGATCACCACGGCCGGTTCCCGGAATTCTCGCCAGCGACGCAACGGCAAGGATTCCTCCAGATCAACAGCGACGGGCCCGGGAGCGGTAAACGATCTCATCCTGGCGGGCGGGGGTGAAGAGGGGGAGGCCGCTGGGGGACGTACGGCTGATCATCCGCCTCGGCGATTCGGGGGAGGTTCCGTGCCGGATTGCTACCGGCTGCGAGTAGCGTGTCCGAAGTTTCCGACTCGGCTGACCAGGAGTGCGACGCATGAGCGACAAGACCAAGTCCACCGGCAAGCGAGGCCAGGCCATCGCGGGGGTGCTCAGCGGCGCGCTCGTCTTCGTGGTGCTGACGATCGTGTTCTTCGTGGTGCGCGACAACGACGACACTCCCGCCGCCTCGCAAGCCTCCCCGGCGGCGCAGGCCGCGGCCGCCGCGACCGCGCAGGCGTCCCCGGCGGGCAGTTCGGCCGCCGCCTCGACCGGCCTGTCGCAGGAGCCGGAGGTGGTCAAGGGCACCGGCACCCTGAAGGAACTGGTGATCAAGGAGCTGGTGCCCGGCACCGGCGAGGTCGTCAAGGCCGGGCAGACCATCAGCGTCAACTACAAGCTGACCGGTTACACCTCCGGCGAGGTGATCGACTCGACGTGGAGGGACGGTAAGTCGACTCCGTACCCCACTCAGATCGGCACCGGCCAGCTCATCCAGGGCTGGGACAAGGGCATCCCGGGTCAGAAGGTGGGCAGCCGGATCCAGCTGGACGTGCCGCAGGACCTGGCGTACGGCCCGAGCAAGGGTGACCTGCGCTTCGTGGTGGACATCCTCTCCGCCGAGTAGTCCTACAGCTCGGTCACGACCACGTCGAGCTGTCGGGGCCTCCCGGCGGGGGCGGGCCGCTCCTCGACCGTGAACTTCAGGTCGCGCAGGGCGGTGACCAGGTCGTCCACCGAAGCCGGAGCAGCGCTCTCGGTGGCGAGCGCGCGGACCAGGCGGCCCTTGGTGGCCTTGTTGAAATGGCTCACCACGGACCGCCTGGCCTCGCCGCCGGCGATCCGCTCGTGCAGGACACGCAGGGCGGCGGCGTTCCCGCCGGGCGCCCACATCGCGGCGTAGGCGCCGGACCGCAGATCCAGGACCGGCGTCCCCGCGGTGGCCTCGTCCAGAGTTTCGTTCAAGACCTTCTTCCAGTACGCCGTGAGCCCACCGACCGGTGACGGCAGCGTGACACCCACCGAGCACCGGTACGCCGGGATCCGGTCACCGAGCCGCACCACCCCCCACAGCCCGGAGAACACCACCACGCTGCGGTCCAGCCAGTCCCGTGCCGGGCCGTCGAGAGTGGCGGGGCCGAGGGCCTCGTACAGCACCCCGGTGTAGATCTGCGCGGCCGGACCCGCCGGCGCCTCGCGGAGAGCGGCGTTCCGGGCGATCTCGCCCCGCTGCCCGGCGCTGAGCCCGAGCACCGCCAGGCTGTCCGCGATCGACCGTTCACTGCTGCGCCCGCACATGGTGACCAGCTTCTTCAGCACCCGCTCCCGGGCGCCGGCCAGCTTCGGCAGCCACAGTGACGCGGGGTCGACGGGCTCGCCGGAAACGGCCGGGGTCTTACCTTCGGAGGGCGGCAACAGGATCAGCACGCCGCGACCTTAGCCCCTGCCACCTGCCGTCCGGCCGCGCCACCACGCGGAGGTGACGACGGCCGCGTCAGCCGGGGACGGTCACGGTGGTCCTGGTGGTGGCGCGGTCGATGGGGGAGGTACGGATGGTGAAGGTCAGCTCGTAGGTGCCGGGCAGCGGGAACGACACCGAGCCGAGCGCCTGGTTCCCGGTCTCCAGCCCGGCGATCGGCTGCGGCAACGCCTCCAGGGCCGGATCGGTCAGCCGGGCGGTGAGCTGCCACTCCTCGGCCCGCAGTGGCGCGCCTGACGGGCTGTAGAGGAACGCGTGCACGGTGTTGTACTCGCCGAGTTCGACGGGATAGATGTTGAACTGGACGGTGTACAGGTCGGTGGTCAGCGTCTCCGACGCCCCGACGCCGGTGAGCGCCTTGTCCTTGGCCGCCTGCACCCGGCCCGGGTCGACCTGGACCAGCACGGAGCTCAGCGCCAGGATGATCGCGGCCGCTGCCACCTCGACGCCGACCAGACGCCGCAGGCCGCTGCCGTTCGCCCGCCGGATCACCCGCCGCCGGGCGGCCGCCGCGATCGCCAGCACGCCGGCCAGGATCACGACCTTGCCGGTCAGCAGCCTGCCGTAGTCGGTCTCCCACAGCGCGCTCACCCGGCCCAGCTGCACCACCGCGTGCACCAGGCCGGCGACCACCAGCCAGAGCACGGACAGGGCCGCCCAGCGGGACCAGACCGGCAGGATCAGGCCGAGGGCCCGCGGGTGCGTGCCGCGCAGCAGGAAGACGGTGAGCGTGACGAGCCCGCCGATCCAGACGGCCATCGCCGCCATGTGCACCACCCCGGCCGCCACGGTCACGGCCGGCAGCGGAACCGCGACGGCGTGCCCGGTCAGCGGCCACGTCGCCAGCCCGGCGACCGCCAGCAGGAGCACGGCCGCGCCGTGGGCCCGGCGGGTACCCGGGCGCGTGGCCACCGGCCCGGACGGCGCGGACCCGGAGCCGGCCGGGGCCGCGGGGGGTGGGGCGGCGCCGGCGAAGGCGAGCTGGCGAGCCGGCGCGGCGGAGGACCGTGCGGCGGTACGGGTGCGGAGCAGGGGTGGCAGGAGGACGGCGAGGGCGGCCAGGATCGTCAGGCGGGCCAGGAGGAGCAGGCCGAACTGGCTGGTGGCGACCTCGGCCAGCTCGGCGGTGGACACCTTCCACAGGGGTGCCCCGGAACCCTGCTGGGCCTGCGTGCCGAGCGCGCCGGCGGTCGCCACGGCGGTCAGGATCAGGCCGATCCGGATCGTGAGCAGTGCTCCGGACCGGGAGCGCCGCCGCGGCCACAGGAACGCCAGGAACAGGGCGGGGCCGGCGATCAGCGTGATCCCGGCGTACCCCAGGGTCTTGAAAAAGGGAACGGCGACCGCAACCGAGGCATGCGGCCCGGTCGAAGCCGCCGGGGCCTCGGGGCGGGCCGACGGCGCGCCGACCGAGAAGGTGATCGCGCCGCCGACCGGGTGACTGTCCGCCGAGATCACCCGGAAGCTGATCAGGTAGGTGCCGAGCGGCCGTTCCGCCTTCCGGACCGGGATGCGCACCACGTTCCCGCTGACCGTGGCCGTGCCGGAGATCCGTTCGCCGTCCGGGGCGATCACCTGCACCTGCCCGGTCACCGGCGCCACCGGCTCGCTGAACGTCACCGTCACCTCGGCCGGCGACGAGCCGATCACGCTGCCCGGAGCCGGGCTGGAGCCGACCGGGGCGGCGTGGGCGGACGCGGGGGAGGCGGGAACGGTGAGAGCGGTGGTCATGAGGAGCAGGAAGAGCAGGACGCGCATCACATGGGGTAGTTCGGATCGGCGCGGGGAATGGTTCAAGGCGAGCGTCTCGATACGATCCGTGACAGCTCCCAAGCCCCTCCCCGAGGAGACGCACATGTCCGTCCACGCCCGCGCCGGGCAGCCCGCCGAGCCGTCCGACCTGATCGACGTTCCCAGGGTCATCTCGCGTTACTACACGGAGCACCCGGACCCGGCCGACGCGGGGCAGCGGGTCGCGTTCGGCACGTCCGGGCACCGCGGCTCCAGCCTGCGCACCGCCTTCAACGAGGATCACATCGCGGCGACCAGCCAGGCGATCGTGGAGTACCGCCGGGAGCAGGGCACCACCGGCCCGCTCTTCCTGGGCCGGGACACGCACGCGCTCAGCGAGCCGGCGATGATCACCGCTCTCGAGGTGTTCGCGGCGAACGACGTCACGGTGCTGATCGACGACCGGGACGGTTACACGCCGACGCCCGCGCTGTCGCACGCGATCCTGCGGTGGAACCGGAGCAACACCGCCCAGGCGGACGGTGTCGTGGTGACCCCGTCGCACAACCCGCCGGACGACGGCGGTTTCAAGTACAACCCGCCGAACGGCGGCCCGGCCGACACCGACGCCACCAAGTGGATCCAGGACCGGGCGAACGCGCTGATCGCCGCCGGGCTCAAGGAGGTCCGGCGCTCCGCGCGGCCCCAGACCCCGCAGGTGTACGACTACCTGGGCATCTACGTCGACGACCTGCCCAACGTCATCGACGTGGACGCGATCCGCCGGGCCGGGGTGCGGATCGGCGCCGACCCGCTCGGCGGCGCCAGCGTCGCCTACTGGGGTGAGATCGCCGCTCGGCACCGTCTCGACCTGACCGTGGTCAACCCGAACGTCGACCCGACCTTCGGGTTCATGACCCTGGACTGGGACGGCAAGATCCGGATGGACTGCTCGTCGCCGTACGCGATGGCCTCCCTGATCGCCCAGAAGGACCGGTTCCAGATCGCCACCGGCAACGACGCCGACGCCGACCGGCACGGCATCGTCACCCCCGACGGCGGCCTGATGAACCCCAACCACTACCTGGCCGTCGCCATCGGCTACCTCTACCGGTCGCGGGACGGCTGGCCGTCGGAGGCCGGCATCGGCAAGACCCTGGTGTCGTCGTCGATGATCGACCGGGTCGCCGGTGACCTGGGCCGCCGCCTCGACGAGGTGCCGGTCGGCTTCAAGTGGTTCGTGCCGGGCCTGCTCGACGGCTCGATCGGGTTCGGTGGCGAGGAGAGCGCCGGCGCGTCGTTCCTGCGCCGCGACGGCGGGGCGTGGAGCACCGACAAGGACGGCCTGATCCTCGACCTGCTGGCGTCGGAGATCCTGGCGGTCACCGGGAAGACGCCGAGCGAGCACTACCGGGAGCTGACCGCGCGCTTCGGCGAGCCGGCGTACGCCCGGATCGACGCCCCCGCCACCCGGGAGCAGAAGGCGGTGCTCGCGAAGCTGTCGCCGTCGCAGGTGACCGCGTCGTCGCTGGCCGGCGAGCCGATCACGGCGGTCCTGACCGAGGCGCCGGCCAACGGCGCCGCGATCGGCGGCCTGAAGGTGGCGACGGAGTCCGGCTGGTTCGCGGCCCGGCCGTCCGGCACCGAGGACGTCTACAAGATCTACGCCGAGTCGTTCCAGGGCCCGGAGCATTTGTCGCGGATCCAGGAGGAGGCGCGGGCCGTGGTGTCCGCCGCACTGTCCGCCTGAGGCGGTTCCGCTCAGTTCCACGGCTTCCGCGCCGACAGGCAGTCTGTACCAGACGTGCCGATCGGGCGGGAGCCGTACCCAACCCATGAGCGATACCGACGCCGGCGTCCCCCGCTTCCGGGGCGGGGGACACACGGACGTGCTGGTGGCGGCCGTGGCGAACCTCGGCGTGCTGATCTGGCTGCTGGTCCGGGACGCCGAGGACGTCACGTACGGCTACATCGGCGGCCCGATCGCCCTGGCCGTGGCGATCGCCGCCACCCGGCGGATCACCCGTACGGTCCGGCTGCCCCGCCCGGTCCGCACCTTCTGGCGCCGCGTGCACCTCTCCTCGCTCTGCCTGTTCCTGTCCTCGGTGATCGCGCTGGCCCGGGCCAACAACAACACCGGCATGTCGCTGTGGGTGGCCGTGCCGATGATGTCCGGCCTGCTCCTGCTGATGGTCGCGTTCCTCGGGCTGCCCGGCCCGCGCCGTAACGCCGCCGGCCTGCTGCGGGCCGCGCTCGACACGGTGACCGTCGCCGTCGCCAGCGCCCTGATCTTCTGGTACGTGGTCCTCGACCTGGCCCCGTCAGGCACCTCGCTGGGCGCCCGGATCGTCGCCGCGGTCGTCGGCGTCGGCGGGGTGCTGCTGCTCGTGGTGATCGGCAAGGCGGCGGCCGCCCCGGAGACCGTCGTCGACGGCGCCGCGCTGCGGGTGCTGATGACCGCCCCGGTCGCCGCCGTCACCGGCACGTTCCTGCTGATCGCCGGCGCCGACTGGTCCCGGATGGCGCTGTCCGTGCTGGCCCTGCCGCTGGTCGGGCTCGCCCTCTGCGTCGGCGCGCAGCTGCAGCGCCGGGCGCTGAGCCGGCCCGACGGGCACCCGGTGACGTTCCCGGCCCGGTCGCTGTTCAACCTGCTGCCGTTCGCCGCCGTCACCGCCACGGCCGGCCTGGTGATCAGCGTCAGCTCGCAGGACATGACGAACCGCCAGCGGGCCGTGATCATCGGCGCGGTGGTGATCGCCGGCTGCGTCGTCGCCCGGCAGCTGCTCAGCCTGCGGGAGAACACGCTCGCGCTCCGCGGCATCCGCCGCCAGCAGGCCGAACTGGAACGGCTGGCGCTCAGCGACAACCTGACCGGGCTGCCGAACCGGGCCCGGTTCATCGTCGCGCTCGCCGAGCGCCTGGAGGACCGGGACCCGGCCTCGGCGCTGCTGATCGACGTCGACGACTTCAAGATGATCAACGACACGATCGGGCCGGCGGCCGGTGACCAGCTGCTGCACGCGGTGGCGCAGCGGCTGCGGGAGCAGTGCGCGCCCGGGGAGATGCCGGCCCGGCTCGGCGGCGACGAGTTCGCGGTTCTGCTGCCGGTCGAGGACCCGGTCGCGGCCGAGGCCGCCGCCGGCCGGTTGCTGCAGGCGCTCGCGGAGCCCTTCCTGGTCGCCGAGCAGCAACTGTTGCTGCACGCCAGCGCCGGCATCGCCATCGCCGAGACCGGCGAGAACGCCGACGAGGTGCTGCGCAACGCCGACATCGCGATGTACGCGGCCAAGGAGGCCGGGAAGGCGTCGCTGGCCCGGTTCGAGCCGCGGATGCGCCACGACATGGTCAGCCACGCCACGCTCGCCGGGGAGCTGCGCACCGGCATCGCCCGCGGTGAGCTACGGCTGCACTACCAGCCGGTGTACGACCTCGTCACCGGCGGCCTGCACGGCTTCGAGGCGCTGGTCCGGTGGCAGCACCCGGTGCGCGGGTTCGTGTCGCCGGGCGAGTTCGTCCCGGTCGCCGAACGGTCCGGGCTGATCGTGCCGCTCGGCGCGTGGGTGCTGCGCGAGGCGTGCCTGCAACTGGCCGCGTGGCGCGCGCACTTCAAGGAGGGCGCGGTCGAGGCGATCAACGTGAACGTGGCGGTCCGGCAGTTGCGCGAGACCGGGTTCGTCGACGAGGTCGCCGCCGTGCTCAGCGAGACCGGCCTCACCCCGCGGAACCTGATCCTCGAGGTCACCGAGTCGTCGGTGGTCGACGGCTGGCAGGTCAGCGAGACCCTGCAGGCCCTGCACGAGATGGGCGTACGCCTGGCCCTGGACGACTTCGGCACCGGTCAGTCGTCGCTGAGCCTGCTGCGCGCCTTCCCGGTGGACGTGCTCAAACTCGACAAGTCGTTCGTCGACGGGATCGCTGACGGCGCCGACCGGGGCCGCCTCGCGGTCGCCGCCGCCGTCGCCCAGCTCGCCGAGCACCTGCAGCTGAAAGCGGTCGCCGAGGGCATCGAGAGCCGGGAGCAGCTGGAGCGGCTGCGGGACATGGGATACCGGTACGGCCAGGGCTTCTACATGGCCAAGCCGCTGCCACCGGCCGACTGCGGCCCGCTGATGGCCCCCGACGCCGTGCGCGCGGCCTGAGGCGAATTCGCGTGGACCTCAACCGGGGTCCAGGTACTACCGTGCTGTCATGACCGTCGTCACGGGGCATGTCCGCACCTTCTACCAGCTTCTCCTCAACACCGGCCTGGTGTCGGTCATCAACTTCACCGTCTGGTTCGCCGTCACCTTCTGGACGTACCTCCAGACCAAGTCGGTCTTCGCGACCGGCGTCATCTCCGGCATCTTCCTGGTGCTGACCGCCCTCACCGGCATCTGGTTCGGCAGCCTCGTCGACGGGCACCGCAAGAAGACCGCCCTGCAGGGTTCCGCGCTCGCGTCCCTGCTGCTCTACGCCGCCGCGCTCGGGGTCTACCTGGCCGTGCCGGCGGAGGCGTTCCACGATCCGGCCGACGCCCGGCTCTGGGCGTTCGTGCTGCTGCTGATGTTCGGGGTGATCGCCGGCAACATCCGCACCATCGCCCTGCCGACGCTGGTCACCCTGCTGATCGACGCCGACCGGCGGGACCGCGCCAACGGCCTGGTCGGCACCGTCTCCGGCACCACCTTCCTGGTCACCTCGGTGATCAGCGGCGTGCTGGTCGCCTTCGACGGGATGCGCTCGGTGCTGATCCTGGCGCTGGTGGTGCTCGCGGCCTCGCTGGTCCACCTGCTGTTCGTGACCATCCCGGAGCGGGCGCCGGCGGACGGCGACAGCGCGGCGTCAGCGCCCGGCATCGACCTGCGCGGCACGATCCGGATCGTCGCCGGGGTGCCGGGCCTGATCGCGCTGATCCTGTTCAGCACGTTCAACAACTTCCTCGGCGGGGTGTTCATGGCCCTCGCCGACGCGTACGGGCTGTCGCTGGTGTCGGTGCAGGCGTGGGGGCTGCTCTGGGGCGTGGTCAGCACCGCCATGATCATCGGCGGGATCGCGGTGTCGCGGACCGGACTCGGGTCCCGGCCGCTGCGCCTGCTGCTGGTGATCAACATGGTGCTGTGGGCGATCATCCTGATCTTCCCGCTCTGGGCGTCGATCATCCCGATGGGCATCGGCATGTTCCTGTACCTGCTGCTCATGCCGTACGCGGAGGCCGCCGAGCAGACCATCCTGCAGAAGGTCGTGCCGTACGAACGGCAGGGCCGCGTCTTCGGCCTGGCGCAGAGCGTCGAGCAGGCCGCGTCCCCGCTGACCGCCTTCCTGATCTCGCCGATCACCCAGTTCGTGTTCATCCCGCTGATGAGCGACGGCGGCGCTGGCGCCCACGCGATCGGCTCCTGGTTCGGCACCGGGCCCGACCGCGGGATGGCCCTGGTCTTCGTGCTCACCGGGTTCCTCGGGATCGTCGCCACCGGGTTCGCGCTGATCAGCCGCCCGTACCGGAACTTGAGCCGGACCGTCGGCCGGGAGACCGCTTTCTCTCAGACCTGAGCTCTCCCGGCCGATCTGCCCCCGTCAGCGTCGTAAGGGGGACCAGCATGGGATGGCCGCGCGCCACGGCGCCCGCATGGCCCGTGCACGCGGGACTGGCCGGCCTGTCGGCGACGGCGGTCACGGCGTACGCCCTGGCCGGGCCGGAGATACGGGTCGTCGTCTTCACCGTGGCGACGGCCGTCCCGATCGTCACCTTCCTGATCGCGCTCGGCGCCGGGCACCTCACCGACCGGCTGCCGTGGCTCGCCGCCACCGCCGGGCTGGGCTTCCTCTGCCTCGGCCAGGTGCTGTGGCCGGACTGGATCCCCGGGCACCATCTCGGCCGGGCCGAGGGGTCGCTGACCGACTGGGTGATGGCGTCCGCGCACCTGCTGTTCCTGATGGGCACGTCCATCGCGCTGCGCCGGCACGGGCGCCGGGACCCCGGCGGGCTCATCGACGCGGGCCTGTGCGGCCTGTGCGCGGCCGGTCCGCTCTGGGAATGGCTGGTCGGGCCGTACCTGGGCCCGGACGCGACAGCGCTGGGCAGCGCCCTGGTGCTCGCCGACGTCCTGGTGCTCTCGGCAGTGCTCGGCTGCGTCATCCGGATCAGCACCACCGCCCCGAAGGCCCGCGGCCCGCTCGTCTACCTGATGATCTCCGGTGCGCTCACCCTCGCCTGCGACGTGGTCTCGGTGCGCACCGTGCACGGCGACCCGGTGTGGACCGCCGAGATGATGATGCTGGCCTACCTGACCATCGCGGCCGCCCCGCTCCTGCCGACCGCGCCGCTGATCACCCTGGCGGCGGCCGGGAAGACGGTGGCCGAGCACCCGCCGCTCGGCTGGCTCGGCGCGGCCCTGTGCGCCAACCCGCTCATCGCCGCGGTGCAGGCGATGCACGGCGACCGCCCGGCCAGCCTGGTGCTGCCGGTCAGCACGATGATCGTCATCCCGGTGGTGCTGCTGCGCCTGCACCTGCTGTCCGTGGAACGGGACCGGGCCGAACGCACCCTCGCCCACCAGGCGCACCACGACGAGCTGACCGGCCTCTACAACCGGCGGCACATCGTCACCCGGATCGACCAGGCGATCGGCGACCTGGCGGACGAGCGGCTCGACGAGGTCACCCTGCTGCTGTGCGACCTCAACGGCTTCAAACCGGTCAACGACCGGTACGGCCATCAGGCCGGCGACCAGGTCCTGCAGACGGTCGCCGCGCGGCTGACCGCGGCCGTCCGGGAGGACGACCTGGTCGGGCGGCTCGGCGGCGACGAGTTCGTGGTCCTGCTCCGTGGCGAGCACCCGGCCGGCCTCGCCACGCGGATCGCCGAGGCGCTGCGCGAGCCGATCGAGGTGGCGGGCACGTCAGTACGGATCGGCGCCTCGATCGGGATCGCCCGGGCCTGGCCCGGCTCCGGCATCGACCGGGACGAACTGATCGGGCAGGCCGACGCCGCGATGTACGTGGCCAAGGCGGACAAGGACGCCAGGGCCCGGCCGGTGTCGCTGGCCGGGCCCGTCTGAACGCGGAACGTCAGGCGTCGACCTCGGGACGGCCCTCGGCGGCCCACAGGGTGTGGAACGAGCCCGGCTTGTCCACCCGGTGGTAGGTGTGCGCGCCGAAGAAGTCCCGCTGGCCCTGGATCAGCGCGGCCGGCAGGCGCGTCGCTCGCAGGCTGTCGTAGTAGGCCAGCGCCGACGAGAAGCCCGGCGCCGGAATGCCCTGCTGGGCGGCGGTCACCACGACCCGGCGCCACGCGTCCTGCGCGCCGGCCACCGCGTCCTGGAAGTACTGGTCGACGAGCAGGGTCGGCAGGGCCGGGTTCTTGTCGTACGCCTGCTTGATGAAGTCCAGGAACTTGGCGCGGATGATGCAGCCGGCCCGCCAGATCTTCGCCATCGCGCCGGGGTCGATCTCCCAGCCGTACTCCTTGCTGGCGGCCTGGATCTGCTGGAAGCCCTGGGCGTACGCCACGATCTTGGAAGCGAACAGCGCCTGCTCGACATCCGCCACCAGGTCGCCGCCGTGCGCACCGGCCGACGCCGACGGGCCGGGCAGGCCCGCGCTCACCGCCGCCTCACGCTCGGTCACGCCGCCGGAGATGGCGCGGGCGAACACCGACTCGGCGATCCCGGACACCGGAACACCCAGATCCAGAGCTGCCTGTACGGTCCACCGGCCGGTGCCCTTCTGCTCCGCGCGGTCCAGCACCACGTCCACGAACGGCTTGCCGCTCGACGCGTCCACCTGCTTGAGCACCTCGGCGGTGATCTCGATCAGGTACGACCCGAGCCGCCCCTCGTTCCAGCCGGTGAAGATGCCGGCGATCTCCTCCGGGGAGTGGCCGCCGACCTGGCGCAGCAGGTCGTACGCCTCGGCGATGAGCTGCATGTCCGCGTACTCGATGCCGTTGTGCACCATCTTCACGAAGTGGCCGGCGCCGTCCGGGCCGACGTGCACGCAGCACGGCTCGCCGTCCACCTTCGCCGCGATGTCCTCCAGCAGCGGGCCGAGCGCCTCGTACGACTCCTTCGGGCCACCGGGCATGATGCTCGGGCCGTGCAGCGCGCCCTCCTCGCCACCGGAGACGCCGGCGCCCACGAAGTGCAGGCCCTTCGCCTTCAGCGCCGCCTCCCGCCGCCGGGTGTCCGCGTAGTGCGCGTTCCCCGCGTCGATCAGCATGTCGCCCTCCTCCAGCAGCGGGGCGAACTCGTCGATCACCGCGTCGGTGGCCGGGCCGGCCTTCACCATGATGACCACCCGGCGCGGGCGCTCCAGGCTGGCCACGAACTGCTCGGCCGTCTCCGCGGGCAGGAACGTGCCCTCGTGGCCGAACTCCTCGACGAGCTCCTTGGTGCGGCCGTAGGACCGGTTGTGCAACGCCACGGTGTGCCCGTGCCGGGCGAAGTTACGAGCCAGGTTGCGGCCCATCACCGCCAGGCCGGTGACACCGATCTGCGCCTTCTGCGACATCGTGCTACGTCCTTCCTCGTTACCTGCCCGTTACGGGCCCCGCGGACATTCTTACGGGATCCGGCGGCCAGAGGTTCGATCACGTCCACGTTGTGAACATGCCTCAGGTGACCGGCGGCGCGACCGATCGCAGGGCCGTGACCCGCTACCTCGGCATGATGGCCTTCCTCGCCGTCGCGGCAGCCTGCACCGCGGCCATGCCGGTAGCCCCCGACCCCGTCCGGCACCTGATCTTCGTGCTGATCGCCGTGATCACCCTGGGCGCGGCGATCCGCCTGGTCCGCATCGTGGTGGCCGGGGAACGGCTGCCGTTCGCCCATCTCGCCCTCGGCGCCGCCTGGCTGCTGATCAACTCGGTGCTCGCGCTCAGCGGCGACGACCGGCTGATCACCGTCGCCGACGTGGTCCTGGCGATCAGCAACCTGCATCTGCTCGCCGCCGCGGTCGCCCTCGTCCTGCGGCGCGGGCGCAACGACGTCGGCGGGCTCATCGACGCCGCCGTGATCGCCACCGTCATCGCCGCGCTCACGTGGACCCTGCTGCTGCAACCCCACCTGAACCGGGCCGGCGTGACCCTGCCGTCGCAGGCGAACCTGCTGGCCAGCATCCTGCTGCTCTCCGGCGTGCTCGGCACCCTGGTCCGGCTGCTCCGCATCGCCCGGCCCCGCCCCGCGCCGCTGCTGCTGTTCGCCGCCGCGGTCCTCTGCGACCTGATCGGCTACGTCGTGGTGATCACCGAGCACGGATCGGTCACCGCACAGACCACGGCGCTGCGCGAACTCCCGTTCCTGATCGCGTTCTCACTGCTCGGCACGGCAGTGCTGCACCCCGGCGCCGCCCGGCTCGCCCGCCCCGGCCCGGTCCCGCCGGACCACCTGTACACCTTCCGTACCGTCCTGCTCACCATCGCCGTCACCGTCGTCCCCGCCGTCTCCGGCATCCGCGAGATCCTCGGCATTCAGGGCGACGCCGCCCTGCTCACCGTCGGCAACGTGCTGATCGTCGCGCTCGTCGCCTTCCGCGTCGCCCGCCTCGGCCGGCAGCGGCAGGCCGCCGAGAAACTGCTGCGCCACCAGGCCAGCCACGACCTGCTCACCGGCCTGCCGAACCGGGCCGAACTCTGGCACCGCCTCGACGCCGCGCTCACCCGGGAGCAGCGCTCCGGCGAACCGGCGGTGGTCCTGCTGTTCTGCGACCTGAACGGCTTCAAGCAGGTCAACGACCGCCTCGGCCATCTGGCCGGGGATCAGCTGCTCACCGAGGTGGCGGGGCGGCTGCGGGCGCCGGGGGCGCTGGTCGCCCGGTACGGGGGTGACGAGTTCGTGCTCCTCGCCGAGGACCCGGCCCAGGAGGCGGCGGTGGCACGGCTGACGGCGCATGTCCGCGCGGCCCTGTCCCACCCGATCGCCGTCTCCGGTGAACAGGTCACCGTGGGCGCCAGCGTCGGCGCCGTCCTCTCCGACACCCGCCACGACGCCGACGACCTGATCCGCCTCGCCGACCAGGCCATGTACCACGAGAAGTCCCTGCGCCACACCGCCTGACAACCGGGCCGTCCAGCGGTCGGCGCCGGCCCGCGTTCGCGAGCCGTCGTTCGCGCGGGTATCGGGAGTGCCGTGACCTGTCTGGGCGACGGCTGGCGATCCGGAAGGCGGCGGGGATGGCGGATCTTGGGGCGGGGGATAATCGGGGTGTGACGGAGTTACTGGACATTCGGCGCATCTATCTGGAGCCGGCGGCGGCCGAGCTGCCGCGCGGGCGGGAGGTTCTCGCCCGGTGGCCGGAGGCGACGATCGTCGAGGTGGAGAGTCATCAGCGGATCCCGGAGCTGTACGGGGACGAGACCAACGTGCGGCGCTGGGTGCGGATCAAGCGGGAGGCGCTCGTCGTCGGGGTGAAGAAGACGCTGACGGCGCGGCCGAACGGGCGGTCGGCGGACTTCATCGCCCCGTCGACGGCGAACGGATGCGCGATGGCGTGTGCGTACTGCTACGTGCCGCGGCACAAGGGGTACAGCAATCCGGTCACCGTTTTCGCCAACATCGAGCGGATCACGGCGTACCTCCGCAGGCATGCGGGCCGTCAGGGCCGCAAACCGGAAGCCAACGAATGCGACCCGGTGGACTGGGTTTATGACATCGGTGAGAACTCGGACTGTTCGGTGGACGCCCGGATCAGCGACAACGTCCTCGATCTGGTGACGCTCTTCCGGGATCTGCCGAACGCGAAGGCCAGTTTCGCCACCAAACACGTGAATCGGGATCTGCTGACGTGGGATCCGCGCGGGCGGACCCGGATCCGGTTCTCGCTGATGCCGCCGGCGGATGCGAAAGTGCTCGACATCCGGACCAGTGGAATCGACGAGCGGATCGCGGCGATCGACGATTTCGTGGCGGCGGGGTACGAGGTGCACGTCAATTTCAGCCCGGTGGTGGTCCGTGACGGCTGGCTCGACGATTGGCGGGATCTGCTGGACCGCCTCGACGCGGGGCTCGGGCCGGCCGCGAAACGGCAGCTCGCCGCGGAGATCATCTTCCTGACCCACAACCGCGGCCTGCACGAGGTCAACCTGGGCTGGCATCCCCGCGCCGAGGACCTGATCTGGCGCCCGGACCTGCAGCAGACGAAGCGGTCACAGAACGGTGACCTGAACGTCCGCTACCGCACCGGGGCGAAGGGCGGGTACGTCCGCGCCCTGACCGATCTGATCGCCGAGCGCACCCCCTACCTGCGCGTCCGGTACGCGTTCTGACGGCCCGCCCGGCCGGGACCGGGCGGGCCGGCGCGGATCAGGTGAAGCGGGCGGCGATCCAGTCGGCGACCAGGTCGGCCGAGTCGATGACGGCGCTGTCGTGGGTGCCGCCCTCGATCGTCTCGAACTGGACCGGGATGTCGTAGTCCGCCTCCAGTTGCGGGACGAGCAGGTCGGCGGAGAGGAAGTAGGGAACCGCCTCGTCGGCGGTGCCGTGCACGATCAGCACCGGCGCGCTCGGCGACGTCTGGCCGGGGTTGATGTAGGTGCGGAACCGGTTGGTCACCGAGGCCGGCACCACACCCCCGTTGACGAGCTGTTCGGCGGTCAGCGGCTCGTACGCGGCGAGAATCTCGTAGAGGCAGCCGGTCTGCAGCACCCCGACCTTCGCCTCGGCGGGCGGGGCGAGCACCGAGAACGGCTGGAACGACGGGTCGACGGCGGCGATCCCGTACAGCGCCATGACGAAGTAGCCCTGCGCGGGCGTGCCGGGGATCGCCGGGGCGAGCAGGTCGGCGTTGGAGAGCGGGGCGATGCTGGCGGTGCCGCGCAGCACCAGGTTGCCGTCGTAGGACGGGGCGATCTGGCTGGCCCACAGCGCCGCCGAGCCGCCCTGGGAGTGGCCGTCGACGGCGTACTGGGTGGACAGGGCGGGGTCGAGCTGGCGGGCGGCCCGGACGTTGTCGATGATCGAGCGGGCGGCGCTGGCGCCGACCAGGTACGGGTGCGGCTGCGACGTGCCGAGCCCGGGATAGTCCGGCGCGGCCACCGTCCAGCCGCGGCTGAGCAGCTCGGCGACGGCGATCCGGGCCTCCTCCCAGAACACCGCCTGGTTCGTCGAGGGCGCGCAGATGTCGGCCAGCCCGGTGGTGCCGTGCCCCCAGGCCACGACGCGGTTCTTCTTGTTCTTCCGCGGGGTGATCACGAGACCGGTCGCGGTGATCAGCCCGCCGTTGATGTTGGTGGTGAGGTAGTGGATCCGTTTCCCGGTGGCGACCGCGGACAGGGCCGGCGGCAGGCTCGCGGTCGTCGAGCTCAGCACGTAGCCCGGGACTGTCGCGTAGGCCGGTCCGGTCGGCGCGACAGTCACCCCGCACACGGCGATCAGCGTGGCGAGGACGAGGCGGGAGATCATTTTCATGGCACCACGTTTCCCCTGCGAATTCCGAAGTGGATGATCGATGGATGCCACAGCCTAATTCCGATGTTCCCGTGACGGATCTATATTCACGGGCAGTCGAAGATGCCCTTTCAGGGGATTCAGAAGATCTATTTAATCAGCGGTTCATTATCGTGATCAGACACCGCTGGGGTACGTCTCCGGCTCGTGCGCGTCCACTCGGAGAGTGTGCAGCGGCCGCAGTGCCCGCGTCTCGTCGATCCACAGAAAAGCGTCGTAACGGTCGCCCAGAATCGTCGGCACGTAGTTGCCCCAGCGCTCCCGCTCCGGGCGGTACACCACGCCGATCGCCCGGTGCGGCAACGCCTCGGTGAGCAGAGCCGGCCGCGGATCCGACGTCGGGAAGACGAACAGCGCGCATTCCGGGGCGTTGTGGTGCAACACTTCCTCCAGGGAGCCCGGCTTGGCCTCGGGCACCCCCATCGCCTCCATCGGCTCGCCCCAGCCGGCGCCCGCCACCACCGTGCCGCGGTGGGTGCCGAAACCCACCAGCACCACGTGCTCCTCGCCGAACCGCTCGCGGGCCAGCTCACCGATGGTGACCTCGCCGTACTGCCGCTGGTCGGTGAACCGGCTGTCGCCGACGTGCGTGTTGTGCGCCCAGACCACCGCCCGCGACGACGGCCCGTACCGGGTCAGCAGCCGGTCCAGGGTCTGATCCATGTGCCGGTCGCGGACGTTCCACGCGTCCGGGCCGCCCCGCACCATGCTCCGGTAGTAGCTCTCGGCGCCGGCCACCACCTCGGCGTTCTGCCACACCCCGAAGTCGGTGCCGCGGACCGCCGCGAGCATCCGCACCACCGGATCCTCGCAGGACGCCCGCACGAACTGGGTGGCCCAGCCGTACGCCTGCGGGTCCTCGTTGAAGGGCTCGAAGCACTTGTAGGCCGCCAGCGCGTCCGGGACCCGCTCCGGGTCGTGCTCGCGCAACCACGTCAGGATCTCCCGCATCGACTGCCACAGCGAGTACACGTCGAGGCCGTGGAAACCCACCCGGTCGTCCGGCGGCCGGAACTCGTTGAACGCGCGCAGCCAGCGGGTGAAGTCGACGGTCTCCTCGTTCGCCCACATCCACGTCGGCCACCTGTCGTAGCGGACCAGCGCCTCCCGCGGATCGGCCACCGCGCCCCGGACCGCGGCGTTCACCCGCTCGCAGTCCGGCCAGTCGCCCTCCACCGCGACGAAGGCGAACCCACGCTCGGCGATCAGGCGTTTCGTCAGCTCGGCACGCCAGTGGTAGAACTCGTGCGTGCCGTGGGTGGCCTCGCCGATCATCACGACCCGCGCGTGCGCCGCCCGATCGAGGAGGACCTCCAGATCCCCCGCATCGCGCAACGGCCGGGCGATCGACGCCACCTCGTCCCCGTACCGGATCATCCCCGCCGCTTACCCGCACGGGACAGGCACATACGTCAGACCTTGACCTCCCCGGACGGATGCCAGGGGCGGCCGGCGTCGGTGGGGGAGGCGCCGGCGGAGACCCGTACCCCGTAAGTGGGCCGCTCCTGATCCTCGACCGGGCCGAGATAGACGTGACCGGTCAGATGGCACCAGGCCGGCAGGTCCAGCGGCGCCGCCGGGTCGGTGGCGATCAGGTGGATCTCGGTGCCCGGCGGCAGCGTCGTGGTGAGTTTCCGCAGCTCGATCAGGAGCAGCACGCACCGCCGGTCGCCGCCGTCGAGCACCACGGGAGACGTCATGGGGTGATCATCCCAAAGGGCGCGCGGCCAGGATGCAGGTGTCGTCGTCCGGGTTGGCGCGCTGCAGGCGGGCCAGCAGCTCGGCGAGGGGCTGCCGCGGCGCCGCCCGGACCGCCTCGTCGACCGTCGCGATCACCTCCCGCAGCCCGGCGTCCAGGCTGCGCCGCCGCTGCTCGACCAGCCCGTCGGTGTAGAGCAGCAGCACGTCGCCGGGAAGGAAACCGGTGCGCTCCTCGCCGTACCGGGCGTCCGGGACCACCCCCAGCATCGTGCCGGACGGGCGGGGCAGCGGCACGGTCCGCCCGTCCCGGCTCAGCAGCGGCGGCGGATGCCCGGCCTGCGCCCACACCAGCTCGTGCCGCTCCGGGTCGAACCGGGCGATCACCGCTGTCGCCGCCAGCTCCGGGGTGTCCGCGCCCAGCTCGCAGGTCAGGCGGTTCAGGTAGGTGAGCAGGGTGCCCGGATCGCTGGTGATCACCGCGAGGGCCCGCAGCGCGTGCCGCAGCTGCGCCATCGTCGTCGCCGCCTGGGTGCCGTGCCCGGCCACGTCACCGACCGCCAGCAGCACCGACCCGTCACCGAGGGCCGCCGCGTGGAACCAGTCCCCGCCGACCATCGCCTCCTGCGTGGCCGGCAGATAGCGCAGCGCCACCCGCAGCCCCGGCAGGTCGATCGGCTCCGCCGGGATCGGCAGGATGATCCGCTGCAGGCGCCCGGCCAGCTCGTGCTCCGCCTCCAGGGTCCGTTCCACCTCGGCCAGCCGTTCCGCGCCGGCCTGCTGCTCGGTGACGTCCTGCACCACCCCGTAGATCCGCAGCGGCCGCCCGGACGCGTCCCGGACCGCGTCGGCGATGGTGCGCAGATGCTTGACCCGGTCACCGATCTTGACGCGGGTGACGATGTCCACCCGCTCGGCCCGCTGGAACGCCTCGATCGCGGCGGCCCGCAGCGGCTGGTCCTCCGGCACCGCCAGCAGATCCGTCTCGTCCTGCCCGAGCGGCCCCAGCTCCGGATCCCGCTCGTAGATCCGGTACAGCTGGGGCGACCAGTACATCCTGCCGCTGGTCAGGTCCAGCTCGCCCCAGCCGAGATTGGCGAGCTGCTCCATGCCGTCCAGCCGGTCCGCCTCCCGGGCCGCCTCCGCCAGCCGCGCCCAGCTGATCAGCAGCCCCGGGCCCAGCCGCCGCACCTGGATGGAGAACTCCGCGTCCCGGGCCCGCACCGGCGCCAGATCCGCGGGCTCCCCGGTGTCCAGCACCCGCTCGTACACCTGCCACCGGTCCTCGGCGATCACCTCCGGGTAGTGCCGGCTCACCCGCAGGCCGATCAGCTGCGAGCCGCGCCGTCCGTCCGGGGTCGCCGCCTCCGGGGTGGCCGCCGCCCACACCAGGTCGATCAGCCGGCCCGCCGCGTCGCGTTCACCGGTCAGATAGCCGGCCATGCCCGGCAGCGCGTCCAGAACCCCCTGCACCGTCGCCAGCCACGGCGTGAACCGCCGGCCCGCCGGCTCCGCCGTCGTCAGCGCCGGCGCCGGGCTCACCACCGCCGGATTCACCATCGCCGCCGCCACCAGCTGCGGAACCGTCTCCGGCGGCAGCCGGTCGGTGACCGCCTCGACACTGTCCAGCAGCCGGATCACCCGGCGCGCCAGCTCGGCGACGTCACACCGCTGCTCCGCCGCCATCCGCAGCAGGTGCCGGTGCGCCTCCGCCATCCGGCACCGGGCCCGTCCCGCCAGCAGGCCCACCGCCCGCTCCAGGGCGATCCGCCCGCTGTCCACGTCCTCACCACCCGCCGGTTTCGGAATAGCGCCGGAGCGCGGGACGCTCCCGGTTCGCACGTACGCCCGACCAGCCACCGTGACCTCCCCGCCCGCTTCGGGTTCCTGCTTACGCCAGGGCACCGCACCCTGGCATCCCCCGATCATCCGGCCGGGTGCCCGCGGAACCCGGCACGTCGCACAGGTCACCCGGACGGGCGTCCGCCGTTCGGACACGGCCTCCGCACGGGCGACGGCATGCGGTGCTCCGGGTGGTCCCATCAGGATTGCGGCGTACGGGTGACCGCGGCGCTGTGCTCCCGCCGTGGCCACTGCCGTCCCGTCCGCCCGAACGGGTGCCGCGGCCTGCCGGGCGCACCGAATTCCGTACCCGTTCGGCGCACCTCACCCGGCCCTCCGGCACACACCCCGGGTCCCGGCCCGTCGGGTTCGGTGACGTGTCGCTGGCGGGGCGGGCGCGGGGGAGATCGGTGCGGCGGTACGCTTCCTGCCATGCCGATCCGGACCGTGCCGACCGCCGGGCCGTGCTGAGATGAGACGCGGCGAGATCTGGACCATCGGCGACCGGGCCGACCTGCGGTACCGGGTTCTGGTGCTCTCCGGCGACAGCTACAACGAGCGCAACAACGCGGCCCCGTTCTGCGCCCCGATCGTCCGGCAGCGTGGCGTCACCGAGCTGCCGCCGTACGCCGTCGCCCTCACCGAACAGGACCCGATCACCGGCGTCGTCGTGATCAACCGGATGCGCCGCCTGCCCGCCTCCACCGGCGCCGAACGCATCGGCATGGTCACCGGCGCCAGCATGGCCCGCCTGAGCGACGCCATCCGCGAACTCTTCGAACTCTGACCGCCCCGGGTCCCGCTCTTTCAGAAGTCGCCGCATTCCCTGTACCCACGCGAGACGGCCTTTGGTCCGCAGTGGGCCCGTGCCCGATCTTGTTGATCCGGTATCGGAGCGGGGCGCGCAAGATCGATATCGTGCACTTTCTTGTGCGTCCCGCTCCGGGAAAGCCTTCTTCCCGGTCGCTCATGTCCGCGTCCACCAGCCCTTGAACGGGGTGAGTCCGTACGCACGATCGACCTGCGGCCGGCGTTCTTGTGCGATGCGGCCCGGCACCGCCTGCCCGAGATCGACAAAGGTCGCGATCTTGGGCAGGCGGTGCCGGATTTCCGCAGCTCAGCGCACGATTAGGGGCAGGAATTCGATCTTGTGCGATCGGTTCCGGCGTCGGGTCCACAAGATCGGGTGCTGGCCCGGGCCCGGCCGTGGCCGTGACCGCATCGCCCGGGCCAGGGCTTGACCTCTCGCCGTTGAACACCCCCAGAAGAAGACTCGAGGCCGGTGTTCCGAGCCCAAGATCGCGGGCCTGGCCGATCTTGGTCGGGCGAGGCCGGTGTGCACCGCACAGAATCTCGGGCGGCCGGTCTGCTGCCCTGGCCGGCGTTTCGGGGGGAGTTCGGGACGGGTGGCGTCACTGACCCGCAACGAGCGGGACCGATGTGAAGGCGTCGAGGAGGAGCCGGTACGCCTGGCGCTCGACCTGGTCAACGACCCGCCCCCGACCGCCGTGCTGCTGGCGGAGCGGTGTGCGGCCGCCGGGTTCGTCATCGACGTGCCGGTCCGCGACGAGGACCTCGCCCGGACCGAGGCGTTCCTGACCGGCTGGCTCGGTGTGGTCGACGCGAGCGACCACGCCACCCGCGCGGCCCGGCTCAACACGCTGCTCGCTGGGGCGTCGGCGCATCCGCGCCTGACCGATCACGCCGGCGACGGCTGGCACGTGCACTACCGGGACCCGGATCTGCCGCTCGCCGCCGCGCTGTGTGCCCTGGTCAGCGTCGGGACGGCCCTGCATCTGGCGGGTCGTGGCATGCACCGGCTGGGCCGGTGCGCGGCCGCCGGCTGCCATCGGCCGTACGCGGACTTCAGCCGCACCGGCCGGCAACGCTACTGCTCGGTGGCGTGCGGCAACCGCGACGCCGTACGCCGTCACCGCACCCGCCGGGCGGCCGTCGGCTGAGCATCGAGAGAGGTCATTTACGATCGATCGATGTTCCTCGGTGCGCGCGTCATGATCCGGACCGTGTTCGGGGGCCCGTTGCCGGACGGCCCGGAGTTCGAGTCCGGCCGCATCGCCGGTGACGACCTGCTGCAGCAGGCCCGCGACCGGGCACGCCAGGGCGACTGGCGGGCCGCCCGCGACGCGCTCGTGGACGCCGGCGCCGACGCGGAGCTGCGCGGCCGGCGGATCGACGTGCTCAGCGACGCCGCGGCCGAGGACGACGGGTGGCTCGCCGCGTGGCTGCGGGAGACGCCGGAGGATCCGGACGCGGCGCTGCTCGAGGCGGCGAAGCTGAACCAGCGGGCCTGGACGGCCCGGGGCGGCCAGGCGGCGGCGAACACGTCACCGGAGCAGTTCCGCGAATTCGCCCGGCTGTCCGCGGCGGCCGGCGCGGCGGGACGGCAGGCGATGACGCTGGCCCGGCCGGGCGATCCGGTGCCGTGGACGGAGACGCTGCGCACCCTGTACGTGAGCCGCGACGCCTACGAGGCCTCGTTCGGCGAGCTGTTCGCCGAGGGGCGGCGGCGGGACCCGGTCAACTTCGACCTGCATCGCGTGGCGATCGGCCTGCGCTGCGCGAAGTGGTACGGCTCGCACGACCAGATGTTCGCCGCGGCCCGCCAGGTGGCCGACGCCGCGCCGCCCGGCGCCGCCGCGGTGCTGCTCCCGCTGTCGGCGCACTTCCAGTACGCGTTGCGGGAGTTCGCCTGGGGCACCGACCGGGACCGTACCCGCAAGCTGGTGAAACGCTACTTCCGGGAGCCGGAGGTACGGCAGGAGGTGGACGAGTGGGCCGGCAAGTGGCACGCCGGCTCGCCGGGTCCGGCCCGGCTGGGGACCTGCCGGCAGTGGCTGGCCGTCTACTACACGCTGCTGGGTTCGCGTCCGGAGGCGAAAGCCCAGTTCGACGCCCTCGGCACGCACGTGCAGCCGGTCCCGGTGTGGTCCTGGTTCTGGGGCGAACGCCGGTACGGCTACCTGCGCTGCTGGTGGTGGGCGAACGGGGTGTGACGTTGCGGTCAGGCCCGTACCGCCGCAAGGGTTGGATGGGTTGTCAGGTGGCCGATGATCAGGACCGCGAGGGCCAGGGCGAACATGATCCACCAGCCGGCGTGCGGGCTCTCGATGGAGACCGCGCCGATGACCGCGACGCCGAGGGCCGTGCCGACCTGGCGGCTGGTGGAGGCGATGGCGGCGGCGACGCCGGCCTGGGCGCGGGGCATGCCGGAGACCGCCGTGTTCGTGATCGGGGTGTTGACCATGCCGAAGCCGAAACCGAACAGCAGGTAGCCGGCGAACAGCAGCCATGGTGACGTGGTCGCGCCGGCCTGGGTGAGCGGGAGCAGGCCGAGCGCCATCGACGTGCCGGCGACAGCGAGCGGGAGGCGGGTGCCGCGGCCGGCGACGAGGCGGCCGGAGAGCGGTGACGCGATGATCGTCATGGCCGCCATCGGCAGGGTGTAGAGGCCGGCGTGCAGGGGCGACAGGCCGCGGGTCTCCTGCAGGTAGAGGGTGTTGAGGAAGAGGAACCCGCCGAGCGCGCCGAACGCGCAGACGGCGATGAGTGTGGCGCCGCTGAACGCCGGGTTGCGGAAGAAGCGGAGCTCGATCAGGGGCTCCTCGCGGCGCGGCTCCCACCAGAGCAGGGCCAGCAGGGCGACGGCGGCGAGGGCGAAGCAGGCGGCGGCGGGGCCTTCGATGATGCCGTAGGTGACCGAGGTGAGGATCGTCAGGACCAGGATCTGGCCGACCGGGTCGAGGCGGCGGGCGTGCTCGGCCCGGGACTCCGGGATGAACCGCCAGGCCAGCAGGAACGCGGCGACACCGACCGGCACGTTGATCCAGAAGATGGACCGCCAGCCGAACGAGTGCACCAGGAAACCGCCGGCGAGCGGGCCGAGCGCCATGCTGAACCCGGTGACGGCGCCCCACACGCCGATCGCGCGGGCCCGTTCCCGGGCGTCGGTGAACGTGTTCGTGATGATCGACATGGCGACCGGGTTGAGCATCGAGCCACCGACGGCCTGCACCATCCGGAAGACGATCAGCCAGTTCAGTGTGGGCGCCATGCTGCACAGCAGCGAACCGGCGGTGAACAGGGCGAGCCCGGCCTGGAAGACCCGGCGCCGGCCGATCCGGTCACCGATGGAGCCGGCCAGCACCAGGAGGCTGGCCAGGACCAGGGTGTACGCGTCCAGGGTCCACTGCAGACCGGAGACCGGCGCGTCCAGGTCGTCGCGGATCGCCGGCAGCGCGATGTTCACGATGGTGACGTCCAGGCTGATGATCAGCAGGCTCATGCAGCAGATCGCGAGGACGAGATAGCGGCGGGGCACCTGCCGTTTCTACCCGTTGTCGCCGTAGGGAGACCGGGGGACGCTGATCACAGTTTTCCCGCGGGCGCGGATTGGGCAAGGTGGGCGCATGCATATCTGGCCGGGAAATCCGTACCCGCTGGGGGCCACCTACGACGGCGGTGGCACGAATTTCGCCCTGTTCTCCGAGGCCGCGACCCGTGTCGAACTGTGCCTGTTCGACGACGACGGCAACGAGACCCGGATCGACCTGCCGGAACGTGAGGCGCTGGTATGGCACGGGTACCTGCCGCGGGTGGTTCCCGGGCAGCGGTACGGCTACCGGGTGCACGGGCCGTACGAGCCGCAGTGGGGGCAGCGCTGCAATCCGAGCAAGCTGCTGCTGGACCCGTACGCGAAGGCGATCGACGGCCACTACAAATGGGACCAAGCACTTTTCTCGTACAATTTCGGTGACCCGGAGTCCTACAACGATCTCGACTCCGCGCCGTTCTCGCCCCGTTCCGTCGTCATCAACCCGTATTTCGACTGGGGCAACGACCGCCCGCTGAAGATCCCGATGTGGGAGACGGTCATCTACGAGGCCCACGTCAAGGGCATGACCATCCAGCACCCGGACATTCCCGAGGACGTCCGCGGCACCTACTCCGGCCTCGCCCACCCCGCGATGATCAAGTACCTGAAGAGCCTCGGGGTGACCGCCGTCGAGCTGATGCCGGTGCACCAGTTCGTCCACGACAGCGGGCTGATCGAGCGCGGGCTGACCAACTACTGGGGTTACAACACGATCGGGTTCTTCGCCCCGCACAACGACTACGCGTCGTTCCCCGAGGGCGGCGGGCAGGTGCAGGAGTTCAAGGCCATGGTGAAGGCCCTGCATCAGGCCGGGATCGAGGTGATCCTGGACGTGGTCTACAACCACACCGCCGA